>JBAWYL010000049.1:0-3640 GCA_037143555.1 Chlorobiaceae bacterium | reverse complement strand
CAGCAAAAGAATTTATACCAAGCAGAAGTGGTCTTATAGACGGGGGCACGTCCACATCAAGCAATTTTCTATTAGAAGAAAGCTTGGTGTCCCCAACTTTTTTTCTTCATCTGCTCGACCAGCGCTTTCTGGTCATTTAAACAATCTGTTCTGATGACTCCGTCACTCTGAATTTTTCTTTCTGCCTCAGCTTGATAATACTCAGGGCAATTGAGTCACTCCCTGAAAATCAGATGTAAAGTCGTATCTTCAGTTCTTGATCTCATGTTCATAGTTTGTTTTTTAGACAATGGTTAGCGATTAAACTTTGCGTTTTATTTCTGGTTAGCAGTCAGTATCCCAAATATTTCTCTATTAAATTAATTGCATTCTATGCTTCCTTTTTCGGTTAAATCCTTCGCAAAAATCAATCTTGGACTTCTCATCACCGGAAAACGGGCTGATGGGTACCATACTCTTGAGACTATTTTTGCTCCAATCAACTGGTATGATGTAATCGAATTCTCAGAATCTGAGGCTGTATTGATGAGCTGTTCCAATGTAACCCTGCCGGTTGATGACAATAATCTCTGCATCAGGGCGGCAAAATCCCTGAAGCAGTTTGCCGGGATCAGTCATGGGGTGACTATGAAGCTCAATAAACAGGTACCTTTTGGCGCAGGGCTTGGTGGCGGAAGCAGCGATGCAGCAACGGTACTCAGGGTTCTCAACGATATCTGGCAAGTAAAGGCCTCTTCAGGCGATTTGCATGCAATTGCTGTAGCTCTTGGCGCAGATGTGCCTTATTTTCTTGAAATAAAAGGGCTTGCTTATGCCAGAGGTATTGGAGATGATCTCAATGATCTTGGTTTTACTCTTCCATATTATGTGGTAACAGTTTTTCCGGAAGAACATATTTCAACAGTATGGGCCTACAAAAATTTCTATCCACGTTTTGATCGTGAGCTTCCTGATCTGAAAAAATGTGCGACAGAGTTATGTCTTTCCGGAAAAAAAGAAGTTTTGCCGGTTTTTGAAAATGACTTTGAGGCTGCTGTTTTTGATCATTTTCCTGCTGTGCGACTTGTCAAGTCAGCCCTCCTCAATGCAGGGTCTGTATTTGCATCTCTTTCTGGAAGTGGCTCTGCCGTTTTCGGATTGTTCGAAAGGGAGGGTGAGGCGTTAGCTGCTATGAAGCTGCTGCCGGAAGCCTTCCGAATGAGTCTGACACCTCCGGGCTTTTCGATGGAACAGTAGCATTTAATGGTCAGGATTGTCGCAATTGTGAGATGATATTGTTTAGTTCTGCACCTATAAGACGGAGATCTTCATCAAGAAAATGGGAGGATTGAAGTCTGGAACGTTTGACATCTGCAACATCGATTACGGAATCCATGATGTGCGGCTTGAACAGGGGGGCAGCGCAAAGAAGGGTGCCATCAGGCCCGGTAAGTGATGAATTGCCCCAGTAGGTAAAACTGTCTTCATTACCCACCCGGTTCACACAGGCGACATAACTGCTGAATAAAAATGCATACGTTGTAGCAATTGTTTGCCACTGGGTTACAATTGCCGGGTTGCCGCTTCCTGGCGACATACGAAGAGGGCTGGACATGAGTGCGAAGAGGAGCTTTGCGCCCTGGTGGGCAAGAAGATAAGGCACAGATACATGCCAGAAATCCTCACAGATGGCCACGCCGATTCTGCCAAGCTTTTTTGAATTTACAGCCTTGATCTCCTGACCCGCAGAAAAGTAACGCAGCTCTTCAAACATGCCATAGGTCGGCAGGTAGATTTTACGATGGATACTGCGGCCAATTCCCTCTTCAAACATAAATGCAGCATTATACACTCCGTAATCATCGCTCAATTCTATGCCGCCACAGATAATGCAGATTTTCCGGCTGAGCTCGCGAAGGGGACTAAGCCTTGCGTCTTCGATATGCATGGCTATATCCTGCGCTGCATCCTGAACATTGTATCCTGTCAGAGAGAGTTCAGGGAAAGCAATAGCATCAGCCCCCTCCCTGACAGCCTGTTCGATAAGGGAGCAATGCTGTGCAAGATTTTCATCGAAATTGGCAAGTGTGCAATCGATCTGAGCTATTCGCAGTTTTGCGGTCAGCATCTTTTATCCTGTTTAATGATAAGGGTAGAAAAAATAAAAGGTAAATGAAAGGAGTGCCAGAATCCACATTCCTGAGCGTACCTCGCTCGCTTTTCCTGTAAAAAGCTTCAGGATAACATAGGCAATAAATCCTGCAGTTATTCCGACACCGATATTGAAGGTGAATATCATGAGAACAATAGTAAGAAACGCAGGTAGAAGTTCACTGTAGTCATCAAAATTGAATTTCGTTACAGACTGCATCATAAACATGCCCACAACAACCAATGCAGGGCCGTAGGCGTAGGGAGGAACAATCGTGAGAATGGGTGCAAGAAAGAGTGCCAGAGCAAAAAGAGCCGCAATGACAAGTGCGGTAAATCCGGTTTTACCGCCTTGTTCAATACCGGCTGCAGACTCAATATAGACGCCGGCTGTTGTAGTTCCGAAAAGCGATGCCGCAATGGTTGTAAGCGCATCGACCAGCATCGGTTTTTCCATCTCGGGCAGGTTATCCTCTTCATCGAGAAGATTTGCCCGTGATGACAAACCATAAAGAGTTCCCATGGTATCAACAAAATCCATTACAAGAACACTGGTTATGACGCCGGCAAATCCCCATGTCAGTGCTCCCTGAACATTGATTTTCATAAAGATCGGCTCAATAGACGGAGGCATACTGAACACGGTTGCAGGAAGTGGAACGAGGCCGGTCAGAAGAAAAGCTGTAGTGGTGACGGCCATCCCTGCAAGAATGGCTCCAGTAACTCCTTGAATCAGAAGAATCGCGGTGATGAGAAGTCCGCCGAGGCTCATAAGAACCGGAAGTTTTGCAATATTGGCCAATTGAACAGGTGCACCGGGAACGCCGATAGTGATAAGTCCCATATCGTTGAGCCCGAGAAAAGCCAGAAAAAGCCCGATGCCGACTGAAAAGCTGTGTTTAAGCGTTCCCGGAATGGCTTTGGCAAGCCATTGACGCACTCCGCCAAGAGTGATAAGGGTGAAAAGAACGCCGCTGATAAAAATGGCAGCCATGGCAGTCTGCCATGAATAGCCGAGCGTATGAACAACCGTATAAGCAATAAATGCATTTTCGCCCATGTATGGAGCAACAGCAAAAGGTCGTTTTGCATAAACCCCCATTAACAGAGATCCGAAGATCGCCGTTAGAATGGTCGCCGTCATTGAGGCATCTTTGGGAATACCAGCCGCAGCCAGAATGGCAGGATTAACAATAATGATATATGAAAGAGTGAAGAACGTCGTTATGCCGGCCAATGTTTCCTGCCTAAAACTGGTGCCGTGTTTTTCAAAGTTAAAGTAGGATTGCATAATGTTGGCGTGTTGTGATAACTGGCTCCTGAATAACAAAATAAGCATAAAGAGTGAAATTGGGGAGCTATAAATTAAAAGGTTGAGGATGGATGGGGATGCACTGGATAGAGTCTCTTCTGGCTG
The DNA here is from genome assembly GCA_037143555.1 of Chlorobiaceae bacterium. Lineage (GTDB taxonomy): Bacteria > Bacteroidota > Chlorobiia > Chlorobiales > Chlorobiaceae > Chlorobium. The sequence continues at coordinate 93 of JBAWYL010000049.1, read as the reverse complement.
TTTTTTTTATTGAAGTAATATATTCGTTATTTTATGTCGGGCTCTTCGCGGAAGTTAATGGAATGAGGGGATAAAATCGTAGACTGAAGTATT
>JBAWYL010000048.1:0-3710 GCA_037143555.1 Chlorobiaceae bacterium | reverse complement strand
TAAAGATCAGACTGAAAAGAGCAGGAAGAAAAAAATTGCCGGTATACCAGATTGTAGTTGCCGATGCACGCTCACCACGGGATGGCAAATTTCTTGAAGTTGTAGGCCATTATCAGCCTACCGCCAAACCGCACGCTGTAACCATTAACAAAGACCGTATTGCATACTGGATGCAGACGGGTGCACAGCCCACAGCAACAGTTCACAGTCTTATCCGTACAACCGGATTGCTCTATGAACTCAGACTGAAAAGCATGGGTCGCAGCGAGGCTGAAATTACCGCCGAGATGGAAAAGTGGCAGGAGCATCAGAACGTCAGACGTCAGAAACGCCTTGCATTGAAATCTCATCGTCGCGCAGCCAAAAAAGATGCAGAAGCGAAAGCAGCAGCAGGCACTGAAGCCTGATCATACGTATAAGGTGAGGTCGGAATGGAACTCTATATAACGGGTGTCATTCTCAAACCGAAAGGATTGAAGGGTGAAGTGAAAGTCGAGCTTGTTACCGACTTTCCAGAAAGTTTTCTTTCGCGACGTGAATATTACGCGGGCAAATCCGTTGATACTGTTGAGCGGTTAAAGGTAAAAAAAGCCGCTCTTTCAGCCGGGTTTGCATGGTTGTTCTTTGAAGGAATTGATACTATGGAAAAAGCCGAAGCATTAACAGGCTGGAAATTGTTTGTTACAGACGATCAGCTATTGCCTCAGCCGGAAAACCGCGCCTATGTTCATGAAATTATAGGCATGAAAGTTCTCGACCGCAATCGCACTGAAGTCGGTATTGTTACCAACGTTATCAGGATGCCTGCCAGTGAAGTCTATGAGGTTCAGGTCGGCGATAATAAAATTCTGTTACCGGCAATAGACGAGTTTGTAGAAGAGTTCAATCTTAGTGAAAAGTACATGGTGATACCAAGATTCAGCGAATTTCTGTAAATGGTTGAACCAGGTGAAAAGTATGATGAAACTGGTGCACATCCAATGAATGCAATAAGGATTGATGTTCTCTCTGTCATTCCAGGTTTTTTTGACTCGACGCTTGACAACGGATTGTTAAGTATCGCCAGGAAAAAAAATCATGCGGACATTCATATCCATAACTTGCATGACTATGGACTGGGTCGCTACAAACAGGTTGACGACTCACCATTTGGCGGTGGTTCAGGGATGGTGCTCCGCCCGGAACCGGTTTTTGCTTGTATCGAAGCTCTGAAGGCAGAAAGAGAGTATGATGAAGTCATCTTTCTTACACCCGATGGAAAGTTGTTTGACCAGTCAATGGCAAACAGGCTTTCAAGGTTGCACAACGTGATTATTCTCTGTGGTCATTACAAAGCCATCGATGAAAGAATCCGTCAGAATTTGATTACCATGGAGATATCCATTGGTGATGTTGTTGTTTCAGGCGGTGAAATACCGGCACTGCTTCTTATGGATGCTGTCGTCAGGGTTATACCCGGTGTTCTTGGTGACAGTGAGTCAGCCCTGACCGACTCATTTCAGACAGGGCAGCTTGATTGTGCATATTACACAAGGCCTTCAGAATTCCGTGGTATGAAGGTTCCTGAAGTTTTATTGCAAGGTCATCACCGTAACATCGAACACTGGCGCAGTGAAAATGCTCTTGAAAGAACAAGGCAGCGTCGGCCCGATCTTCTCGAGTAATATAGTTTTAGAAGAATTAAAGAAAAAATAACGTAAATAGTTGTCGTCATGGATCAGTTAATCAAGTTAGTAGAAGCCACCCAGGCCGTTACCGATTTTCCGGAAATCAACCCGGGTGATACCGTCAAGATTCAGTTGAAGGTTATTGAAGGCGAAAAAGAAAGACTTCAGGCCTTCGAAGGTATTGTTATCAGCGACAGGGGAGCCGGCGGTAACAAAACAATCACAGTCAGAAAGATTTCTCACGGTGTTGGTGTTGAACGAATCATCCCTGTCAACTCGCCAAACATTGAGAGCGTTACAGTACTCAAGCACGGCAAGGCAAGAAGAGCAAAACTCTTCTACCTCCGCAAACGTACCGGCAAGGCTGCATTGAAAGTCAAAGAGCGCAAGATCGTAGAAAAAGCGTAAGCTTTTTTAAAGTCACAAGTCAACCCGGCACGCCTCGGCGCAGCCGGGTTACCTTAAAACGATGTTCTTCAATACCGTCCAACTCAGCTCGCACTCCATTTTCCTTATCCAAAAGGGTTCTCACTCTCTTACTCCCATGGATCAAGGAGTGCTGCGCCGCTCTCTTTCATGTCATCTGTATTACGAGTGACCACGGTTAATCCTTTGGTTATTGCAGTTGCAGCAATAAGAGCATCAATAACCGGTAGTGAACGGCCATTCTTATCAGCTTCACCAAGAATTCTACCCCAAGTATGGGCAACGTCAACAGAAACATCCAGAATACGATCATTAAATCGATCGGTCAACTCACTGTATAGCCACGCTTGCAATCGTTCTTTATTCTTCCCTTCCGGTAGCTTCGAAATACCTTTTTCTATCTCTCCAACAGTGATAACACTGATATAACAACCCTCTTCATCTTGATCGTCGACCCAACGTACTACATTCGATGATGGTGAAGGCTTAATAAGCTCTGAAATAACACAGGTATCCAGAAGAAACCCGTGCTTAAGCATCACAGTTTCACCTCTTCTCTTCCCTGATCTTTCACTCGCACAAGATCGATTTCAATATCCCTCAGTGGCGAACTTTCAAAAAACTTTGAAAGTGACTTTTTTCGACCTGTTCTAGCCGTTGTTTTTAAGTAAGCAGCATAGGAAACTACTACCGCAGCAGGTTTACCGTGCAAAGTAATGTTTTGGGGTCCATCACTGATAGCCTTCCTGACTACTTCGCTCAAATGATTTTTTGCTTCTTGAAGTTGCCATGTTTTCATTTTCCTTTCTCCCGGATGTAGTTCTTTTATATTCTGGCTATTCTAGACAGAATATAGTGAATTTTTATAAAAAAGCTCTTTTGCCAGGAGAACCGGAAGAATTTACTGGTTCATCAAACGGATTTTGCCATGAAAAAGTGGTCTTATAAACGGTGGCACATCCGAAGCACGTTAATTTTTATCTGTTCCAAATCAGAATATTCTTGATAAACGTTTTATTTTCAGCCATTTTCGAACAGGTTTTTTATTGGAAACGGGAGAATGAACAAATTTAAACAAAGAGGGAGAACAATGTCAGAATTGATTTTGGTTGCAAAAGTTGTAGCAAAAAAAGAGTCAGTTGAACTGGTCAAGCGTGAATTACTCAAACTTGTTGCTTTTGCCCGAGCAGATGAGGGGTGCAAAAAGTACTTATGTCACGAGGATAACAACGACCCCGCGGTTTTTATCTTTTATGAAGTATGGGAAAGCCAGGCATTGCTGGAAAAGCATATGACCACAGAGGGTTTCAAAGCCTATCAAAAAGCTGTAGATGGTCATATTGCCGAGAAGGTTTTCAATAAACTGACACTGCTTGCATAAAACATCTGAGCCGCTCTATTTATCTGTTCCGAAACCCGATTACTGTGTTGGGCGGTGCTCGAAAATCAAACCGTTCACTGCAATTTATAGCGGTTTTAAAGTGTAGTGAGCGGTTATCGCAGCAAAATAACAAGATGGTCAGGTATTTCTGCCGAAGCCATAAGCCCTGGCGAGCCACTTTTCGCTACCCCCACGCGTACTCACTCTCCTTATCATCCCGACACGCAGTGAACAAT
>JBAWYL010000047.1:0-3871 GCA_037143555.1 Chlorobiaceae bacterium | reverse complement strand
ACGGCACATTATAATAATAAAAGGAGAGCTTTTCAATGGAAAAGAAAAATATCAGTTACAAAGAACTTGGCCTCTGCAACAGCAGGGAACTTTTTAAAAAAGCTGTGACAGGCGGTTATGCTATTCCAGCATATAACTTCAATAATCTGGAACAGATGCAGGCAATCATTCTTGCATGTGCTGAAACCAACTCTCCCGTTATTCTTCAGGTTTCGAAAGGGGCCCGAAGCTATGCGAATGAAACCCTTCTTCGCTATCTTGCCCAGGGAGCTGTGGCCTACGCTGCTGAACTCGGAAAGCCTGTGCCGATTGTTCTTCATCTTGATCATGGCGACAGCTTTGAACTCTGTAAAGATTGTATCGATTCCGGATTCTCCTCTGTCATGATTGATGGATCACATCTCTCTTATGAAGAGAACATCGAAGTGACCAAAAAAGTTGTTGCTTATGCACATCAATTTGATGTCACTGTCGAGGGAGAACTTGGCGTGCTTGCAGGTATTGAAGATGAGGTTTCTGCTGCACATCATACCTATACCCAGCCTGAAGAGGTTGAGGACTTTGTAGCAAAAACCGGTGTCGACAGTCTTGCAATTTCCATCGGCACATCACATGGAGCTTTCAAATTCAAGCCGGGCGAAGATCCGAAAATCCGCCTCGATATCCTTTCTGAAATTGAACAGCGTATTCCGGGCTTCCCTATCGTTCTTCATGGTGCTTCTTCCGTTCCGCAGGAGCTGGTAAAGATCATCAACGAGCATGGCGGAAAACTCAAGGATGCTATCGGTATCAGCGAAGATCAACTTCGCCTTGCAGCCAAATCAGCTGTCTGTAAAATCAATATCGATTCTGACGGCCGTCTTGCCATGACTGCTGCTATCCGCAAAGTGTTTGATGAAAAACCGGAAGAGTTTGATCCAAGAAAATATCTCGGCCCTGCCCGTGAAGCTCTCAAAAAGCTTTATATCCACAAGATCATCAATGTTCTTGGTTCCAACGATAAAGCGTAAGACCAAGAAAGAATTCGTTCATAAAAAAAGCGCCTTCAGGCGCTTTTTTTATGAACGTTGTCATGAGCCGAGAAACCGCAAGGCTGTATATGCCAGGAGTCCACTGCCGATTTCAAGGGCATGTTCGTCGGGATTGAAGGTCGGTGAGTGCAGAGTATTGGATTTTTCATGATGTGGTGTTCCTGTACCAATCTGCCAGAAGGTGCCTGGACATTCCTGAAGATAGTAGGCAAAATCCTCGGCTGTCATGATCGGTTCACTCTTGAGTACGTTTTCGCTGCCAAGATACTCGCAGCAGATGGAGCTGGCCAGATCGGTTACTGCAGGGTCATTGCAGAGAACCGGATAACCTGTCCGGATTTCGACCTCACCCTTGACACCAAATCCTTCAGCGATATGTGTAACGGTCTGGCGTAACTTCTCCTGCAGCAGAGATCGCAACTCCTCGTTCATGGTTCTCATCGTACCCGACATGGTGACCTGTCGCGGAATGACATTCGGTGCATTGCCTCCATGTATTGAGGCTATCGACACTACAGCAGGTTCATGGGGTGGAGCTACCCTGCTGACAAGCTGCTGAGCGGCTGTTATAATATGTGCGGCGGCAAGAACGGGATCGGCCGCTTTATGGGGAGCGGAAGCATGCCCCCCCTGGCCTGTAACGGTAAAGTACAATTCATCAGCAGCGGCCATAAAACTGCCTTTGCACAAGGCCACTTTTCCGCTTTCCACATTCGGAAAACAGTGCTGCCCTATAATGAGAGATGGATTGAAGCGTTTGAACAGGCCTGCATCAAGCAGTGGTTTTGCTCCGCCAGGCGCCTTTTCTTCGGCCGGCTGAAAAACAAGCAGCACATCACCTTTCAGACTCTCTTTCATTCCTGCCAGGATTTTTGCGGCTCCAAGAAGCATTGCCGTATGCATATCATGACCGCATGCATGCATTTTTCCGGTTTCAAGCGAACAGAAAACGTGCTGATTTTCTTCATGAAGAGGCAAGGCATCAATATCTGCCCGCAGGGCAATAACTTCAGGCGACCCTGAGGCATTGCCCCCCTTGATAAGAGCAACCACTCCGGTTTCAAGCAGAGGGGGCTCAGGCGTGATGCCGAGAGCAAGAAGATAATCAGTGATCAGCGCTGTCGTTCTTACCTCTTGATAAGAGAGTTCAGGGTGAAGATGTATATCCCTGCGCAAGGCAAGAACTTCAGAAAATATCTCTGATGCACGTTCACGAATCCGTGCGGCAAGCTCGGCAAAGTGTTCTGTTGACATTGGATTCTACGTATTAAGGAAATGTCGCGGTTCAGGCTGGCATTCGGGTAACTACATATCCATAAAATGAATAAATTCGAGAGCCTTTTCTCTGAGTTCATCATCTCTCTCAGTGAAGAATGGTGATGTGTAGCGAATCAAATAGCCGTATTTTTCCATATTTTTAACAAGGCGAAAGAGGTCATGCGTCTGAACCCTGAAGGTAACAACCATGACGTCTTCTTCGGCAGTCGCATGGTACATGCCAAAACTCAATACCGTGGCATCGTTTTTTTCAAGTGTTGCAATAACTTCAGAGAGCTTCAGTTCAAATGCCGGTATATCGAGTTCAAGGGTCATTCCTTCTTCGCTCAAGTGGAAAACCCGGGCAATCTGTTCAAGAAGGAGCACTTTTTCTATAATTCCTATATAGCTGCCGTCCTTTTCTGCAACAGGGATGAGCGGTCCTGAAAACGAGCGAATTCGAGTGAAAACATCAAAAAGATGCTCATGACGAGTGATGCTTTCAGCTGGCTCAAGTTTAAGATCGCTCAAACACTGTTTATTAATTTTTCTCCTGTGCAGTATGGGCATAAGATCCAAAAGGGTAAGCATTGACATGATCTTCCCCTCGTGCAGGACAGGAACGCAAACAAGACGTTTTTCCTGCATAAAGGCGATTACCCCTTCAACACCTGCATCATCCGAAAAAAACGGATAATTGGCATCAAGACAACTCTCTATGCATTCATTCAAGAACATGGTTCGATTTTTTCAACTCTTCGTTCATGCCGTCCTCCTTCAAAAGCAGTTGCAAACCAATTCTGAAGCGTTTTTTCAACCGTTTCCTTATCAGTATAGCGTGCAGACAGACAGATAATATTGGCATTATTATGCTGCCGGGCAAGTGTTGCAAATTCGGGATTGCAGCAAAGCGCCGCACGTATACCTTTAACTTTGTTTGCTGCAATTGAAACTCCTATACCGGTACCGCACAAGAGGATTCCTTGATCATAGTACCCTTCAGCGACAGCTTTGGCTACTTTGCGGGCATAATCGGGATAATCAACCGATTCTTCAGTATAGGGCCCCATGTCGTTACATTCATAACCATTGCCATCCAACCAGGCAACAACGGTTTTCTTTAATTCAACACCTGCATGATCACTCCCGACTGCAATTTTCATAACTCTTTTACTTTAAATTTAAGTATTTTTTTTTAAAGACAGCTTGTGATAAAAAGAACGCCTGACTGTTAACTTTCGGCGCTTCAGTGTTAATGCGGGAGTAGAGGCCGTCGGGGTTCATCTGCCATGCCTTGACATTATCGCTCAGCATGAGATCAAGATCGGTCTTGACTGCCTTTATGAGCGATTTGTCGAACACCGGAAAAAGGGTTTCTACCCGGTCATCGAGGTTTCTCGGCATGATGTCGGCACTGCCGAGATAAAGCTCATCCTTTCCCCCATTATGAAAGTAGTATGCCCGGCTGTGTTCAAGAAAACGGCCTATGATGCTGATGACACGGATATTGTCGCTTATGCCGGCAATGCCAGGCTTCAGGCAGCAAATTCCACGGACAATAAGATCAATGGTGACACCTTCAC
>JBAWYL010000046.1:0-3991 GCA_037143555.1 Chlorobiaceae bacterium | reverse complement strand
CCCATATCCCCTCCCATAAATTTTGTTCCCCCCCCCTCATGCATAAATAGGGGACGACATTCATATCGTACAGTTTCCCAGCAAACTAAAGCCAACCAGCAGCATTTGTCAGTTGGCGGTGCCGATGAGTTCCATGTGCCACTAACATTCTCTATAAACTGTACGATATGAATGTCGTCCCCCATCTTCATGAATGTCGTCCCCCATCTTCAAAGAGGACGACATTCATATCGTACAGTTTAATAGTAATTATCGGAATAAAATAAGCTATGGACACTTGCTTATTATAATACGGTCAGCATAATTTATTATATTGAAGTAAAAAAAATGTGATAAGTATTATTATTTAATTGATAATTATATGCCACGAGGTCCGAGACTTGATACGCCCGGCACCCTGCATCATGTTATGGTCAGGGGAATAGAAAAAGGTCCGATTGTTAAAGACGATCTTGACCGGCAGGATTTTGTGTTTCAAATGGGTCGCCTGTCGAAAGATACCGGGACGGTTGTTTATGCCTGGGCTCTCATGACCAATCACGCTCATATTCTGCTAAAAAGCGGCAGAGAAGGGATGAGCAGCTTTATGCGCAAACTGCTTACCGGATATGCCATCAGGTACAATCTAAAGTATCGTCGGCACGGTTATCTTTTCCAGAATCGTTATAAATCAATTGTTTGCCAGGAGGACCATTACTTTCAGCAGCTTGTCAGCTATATACATCTTAATCCATACAGAGCAGGGCTTGTACGCTCAATGAAAGAGCTGGACGATTATCCATGGAGTGGCCATTCTGTTATCATGAACCAGGGTGACAACGATTGGCTGGATCGTGACTATGTATTGCAGTATTTTGGCCAGACAGAAGGTCATGCCAGAAATGCTTATCGTTTATTTGTTGAGCGAGAGAGTCGTATTGGTAAACAGTCAGAATTGACAGGCGGGGGTTTGATTCGCTCACTGGGCGGATGGTCAGAAGTAAAAGCCTTGAGAAAACGTGGCGAACAACAGCTTGGCGATGCGCGAATCCTTGGTGATGGTGACTTTGTTAAAGAAATTCTTGATCAGGCAGAAGATAACGCTAAAAAACAGTTAAGCACATTGGAGAGAAAGCTGTTTGCTCTTGAGGAAGTACAGAAACAAAGCGATGCAAGGGGGGTTTCGATCAATCTTTTGCAATCAGGCTCCCGTCAGCCGGAGTATTCACGTTTAAGAAAAGAAGTAGCGCCTATCTTGCTAAACAAATATGGATTATCTTTAGCAGAAACGGCAAGACTGCTTGGAATATCAACCTCAGGAGTTGCCGAAATTGTCCGTTCATTTTCCTGAACTGTACGATATGAATGTCGTCCCCTAAGATTGAAATCAGTTATAATTAAGGATATATTATTGAATAATTTTCGAGAACTGGGGGATCGACGCAATTTTTTATGAAGCGCAGCTGGGAAGATGATGATAATTTTGCTGATAAGGCACTCTACAGCCTCATTACCATGCTCGGCCTGCTCGTTAGAAGCGTAAGCCGCAAGAGATCAACTGCAATAGCTCATTTTATTGGGGATTTTATTTATAAAATTCCTAAAACCAGGCGAGAGCTTGTTGAAAAGAACCTTGCGCTCACTTTCCCGGAAAAAACACCGTCAGAAATCAATGCCATAGCCCGCCGGGTATACCGGAACCAGGCGGAGAACATGATTGAGGTATTGCGACTTCCCAAGATCAAGACGTCCGAAGATGCCGCCCGCTTGCTTGATATTGATGCCCGCACTATTTTGTCTAAAACCCTTGACAGGAAAAAGGGTGGGGTGCTGGTTTCTGCGCATTTTGGCAACTGGGAGCTGCTGGCTTTTTGCAGCGGAATGCTGGCTTTTCCTTTTACGATTGTCGTTAAGGAGCTGAAAAATCGTGCCATCGATCGGCAGATCAATGCCTGGAGGACAATGCGCGGCAACAAGATTGTCTACGATTGGAAGGCGCTGCGCGAAGGACTGAGACTTCTTCGCAGTGGTGAGTTGTTAACGGTACTTGGCGATCAGTCAGATATAAACGGCTCGTTTTTTACGGAGTTTCTGGGACGCAGAACCACGGTTTTCCTTGGGCCGGCATATCTTGCTCTCAAAGCAGGAGTACCTCTCTTTGTGGCTATGTGCCGCCGTACTGATGGTGGCCATTATACTGTCGATATTGAGGAAATCGACCTTACCGGCCTCGGTACGGCGAAAACTGATGCCGAAGAACTTGCCCAACGCTATACAAAAGCAATCGAACGATACATTTATCGCTATCCCGACGAGTGGCTCTGGCTCCATAATCGATGGAAAAGAACTGAACCTGAATATCCAATACAATCAGGGGGCGCAACTCTATCGTAGAGTAGGGTAGATTTCGATAGAACTTCTTGCAATGAGGAGATCATCAACCGGCTTTGTCACACTTGAGAAAAGAAGTCGCGACTCCCTTTGTAAATAGAGTATGGAGTATCATTCTGCCGCAATTGTTATAGAATTAGTGCCAACTGTACGATATGAATGTCGTCCCCCTAATGCGGTCCCCCTAATGCGGGAAAAAAAGTGTTATCGCTTTAAGGAGATTTTTGTGGGAATAAGAAAAAGAAAAAATATGTTGGAGAAAATAAACTAAGCGGAATAAAAAAATGAGAGAATCCTCTATTCCAACAACAGGCGTTGACTTACCTAAGGGCCTTACGCAATCAGATGTTGAGTATCTTTACAGGTGGCTGCTTCATAGATCACCGGAAAGTCAGGAAATTGTTGACGCTTACCTGACATCAGTAAAAAGCAGAGCTGACCTTGTTGAGATCATTGTCAACTCTGATGAATTCCGTGGATTATCAGCATCACATACTTCTCTACAAGCGAATAACCCCTCCCCTCTGCTCGATCATCTTGCTAACATTCCGCTTGTCGTTGATCTTTTAATTGAAGGTCTGGTGCACCGTAGAGTCTCTGAATCGAAAAATCCCCTCAACAAATTTGGTCGAAAGGTATTCAGTCAATCTGATGAGGATGGCATTACGCTTGAGATCAGCCGGCGACTTGGAGTGCAGAATGGCAGCTATTGCGAATTCGGTGTAGGGAATGGCCTTGAATGTAATACCCTGATGCTTGCTTCGATGCAGTGGAAAGGGTTCTGGATTGGCGGGGAAGAGCTCGCCTTTTCATTGACGGACATCAACAAAAGCAAGTTCTCATACATCCAGGAGTGGGTCACTTCACAAAATGTTTTTGCCCTCTATCAGGAGGGTCTTCGAAACCTTGGTCGCGATCAGATAGACGTTCTGAGCTTTGATCTTGATGGGAACGATCTCTGGTTTGTGGAGATTCTCCTGCAGAACAATGTTAAACCGAAGCTTTTCATTGTTGAATACAATGCCCGCTTTATACCGCCCATCAAATGGAGCATCGCGCTCGACGACGCACACAAATGGGATTTTACCGATTATTCGGGTGCAAGCCTGCAATCATTTGTTGACCTGTTTGCCCTTTACGGCTATACGCTTGTATGCTGCAATGCACATTCGGGAGTCAATGCATTTTTTGTGTTGAATGAGTATCTGCCCTTTTTCCAAGATGTTCCCAAAAATATCGACGACATCTATATGTCGCCTAACTATAAAATTTATCGCGCCTACGCACATCCGGTAAGCCCTAAAACCGCTGTCCGCATATTCAGTAGATTATAAAACCATCTACCCGGTTGTGTCAAATAAGAAAGATCCTATACTGTCAGAACATGAACAACGTAAAGCACTTCTGCAGTAAGAAACTGATATCCGCGGCTCAGAAAGTCATTTTATTGTTGCTGCTGATATTGCTAAAGATAAGGTTGTTTGGTGCAACAGAGTGAAAGCTGCGTGTATTAGCTTTTTTTATAATGACTGTTCTCCAATTATTTAAGAATAAATGAAAGAAAGCATTTGGAAGTGACAGGATAGGGTGATACATTAGGAGCCCACTGAAGAATGATCGA
>JBAWYL010000045.1:0-4336 GCA_037143555.1 Chlorobiaceae bacterium | reverse complement strand
CGAGTTTTTATACACGAAAAAGCCCACCCCTCAACAAGGTGGGCTTTCTCGTTTCTACCTCTTTATCTATATTCAAGTCCGACTCGCAGCACTCGCAGCACTTCGAACTCAGCACTAAGCAAGCAATGGACAGAGACTCTTATGCATTTACCTATGAAATGAGCGTACGCGATTACGAGTGTGATATGCAGGGGATTGTCAACAACAGTGTCTACCAGAACTACATAGAACATGTCCGGCATGAATATTTAAAACAAGTCGGGATCGAATTCAGCGAATATGCCCGTCAGGGCATTAACCTTGTTGTTGTGCGTGCGGAGCTCGATTACAAATATTCTCTTTCTTCTGGCGATTCCTTTTTGGTCGGTCTAAACATGCGTCGGGAATCAGTTCTCAAATTTGCTTTTTATCAGGATATTTTCCGTTTGCCTGATCTTAAACCGGTTCTTAAGGCAAAAATTATTGGAACCGCTATTAATAAACGCGGCCGTCCTGAAATACCGGAAGCATTTGCAGCTCTGTTAAAGGCGACCGTTGTCTGAGCGTTAACCAATATTTGATATAAAAAAAACGAGCACCATGAAACCTTTGGTACAGGTCGGACAGGCATATATGGCTTTGAGTGAAGGAGAGGAAAAACTTCGCCTCGGCCTTTTTGAGGAAGCTGCATCAAGCTACAACCGAGCAATGACTGTTTCCCGGACAATACCCGAGGACGAAGCTTATGATCATCAGGGATTTGATGCCCTATGCCATACCGGTCTTTCTGAAGCCATGGTAAATCTTGGGCATTTTAAGGAGGCGCTTGCTTCAGCTGATATAGCGCTATACTATTTTAATCGCAGGGGCGAACTCAATCAGGATGAAGGTAAGCATTGGATCAATGCTGTGCGTTGCCGTGCAGCAGCTCTTGAAGGGACTGGCCGTTCCGATGAGGCGCTGAAGGCTTACAAAATGTCCAGCGAAATGATTGCAGAACGGAAAGCTGAAATGCCCGACAGGGAGGATCTGCTCCGTATAAATGAACAGCATATTTCAAGCCTTAGTCTGGTAATGCCTGTCAAAAAACCTACCGGCTACAAAGCCTGGTGGGAGTTCTGGTCGTAATCAGCATGCCTTCCATCAAAAAGATACTGGTAATCAGGCTAAGCTCCATTGGCGACATTATTCTTACCACACCGCTTCTCAGGCATCTGTACGCTGCATATCCTGATGTCCGTATCGACTATTGTACCAAACAGCCCTTTGTCGCGCTTCTTGCTTCAAATCCACGTCTTTCAACGGTGTATACACCCGGACAGCTTCCGACAGAGCCTTTTGATCTGGTTGTAGATTTGCAAAACAATCATCGATCAAGGGCTATTGTTCGCTCTCTTCATGCGGCAAAGACGGTTTCGTATCGAAAAGAAAACTGGAAAAAATGGCTGATGGTGCAGTTTAAAATCAATCTGTATCCATCCCTTCGCAGTGTGGTAGAGCGTTATCACGACGCCCTTAATGAGCTTGGTGTTCCTGACGATCTCGGGGGATGCGAGTTGTATCCATCACCCGCAGACATAGCTTTTACCGAGCCATACTTTGAGGGCGGCACAAAAACTCTTGCCCTTTGTTTTGGAGCTAATCACTTTACCAAGCGCTATCCTCCTCAGCACTTTACTGCTTTACTCTCCCTATTGTTTATGGAAGCAAACGGGCCGTTAAAGGTGGTTCTTCTCGGAGGAAAAGATGATGTCGCTCAGGCTTCAGAAATCCTTAAAACCTTGCAGTCAGAATACAGTTCTAAGGTTGTCAATCTTGCGGGAAGGTGTACACTCATGCAGACAGCAGCAATTCTTGAACGTTGCGATGCAGTGCTCTGTAATGACACAGGACTTATGCATATGGCATCAGCCTTCGGGAAAAAGCTTTTTGTACTGTTTGGTTCATCAGCAGCCGTTTTTGGCTTTCTTCCCTACCATAATCCGTTCGAACTCTTTGAAGTTACAGGACTTCGTTGTCGGCCATGTTCGCATATTGGTCGGGATCGCTGTCCAAAAGGTCATTTTCGGTGTATGAACGACCTCTCGGAAACCCTGATCGCACGAAAGATCATAGATTACCTCGATGAGAGGCTTTGAAACGTACTTTATTTCGTTACTAAGTCTATGTGAAATAATTATATAAAGCTTTTCGGCCTTGCCGGTAAATCAAGCTTGAAGGTTTTTTCCCTGAGGTTGGAAAAATGATGCAAATAGTTTACCTTTAAGGTTCAAATTTGCAGATGGTGTTCACAGGGAAACCTCTGAAGCCGTGGGGCTGGTCTGCGCAATACCAGACCCTCGCCGTCATGCAAGCAACTGAGGAGTAATAATGATTATCAGCTATTTGCGCTATGGAAACAAACAAACTTTATGAATGTACAGTGATCATTGACGGCGGGCTTCAGGACGAAGCTATTTTAGCCGCAATGGAACTGGTTCAGCGGGTTATTACCGAAAAAGGCGGCACTATCAGCAATGTTCTTGAAATCGGCCGGCGCAAGACGGCGTATCCGATCAAGAAAAAAACCATTGGATATTACGCACATATCGAATTTACCGCTGCAACAAACGTTATTGCAGAGATTGAAAAAGTATTCCGTTATGAGGAAGAACTTTTACGTTACCTGATTATTCATCTCACCAGCGCTTTCCTTGAAATGCGTAAGAGAGTTGAGAAATACAGTGTAGTCATAGGTAGCCCGGAAGATGCTGCCGCCGCAGAGGCTGCTGCTTCCGATTCAGTTGGAAAATGATCGTCAGGGTTAGTTTGAAAGCAAGCTGAGAAGTGATCCCTTATTGAGAATAAAACGGAGAAGATGCTATGGCTGAATTAAAAATGCCTGAGATTAACAGCGTTATTGTTGCTGGGAATCTTACAAAGGACCCTGTTTTTAGGCAAACTAATTCAGGCGGAACGCCTGTCGTTAATTTTTCAATTGCATGTAACAGAAGATTCCGGGACAGTAATCATCAGTGGCAGGAAGATGTCTGCTATGTTGGTATTGTTGCCTGGAACAAGCTTGCCGAAAGTTGCCGTGACAACCTGAAGAAAAGTTCAGCAGTACTCGTGGACGGTGAATTACAGAGCCGGACATGGAAAGCGCAGGATGGATCATCAAGGACCGTTGTCGAAATAAAAGCCAGAAGAATCCAGTTCCTCAACAAGAGAAAGAAGAACGGCGAGGAGGATGAAGAGGGCTTTATTGAGGATGACTGTCACGATCTCCATCATGAAGAAATTCATGAGGAAGATCCCGGTCATATTTACGAATACAAATACCTTTCTTCCGATTGAGAGGACAGGGTAAGCTAAATTTTGTAATGAACTTATGAGACAAAAATTTACACAATCACAAGGCCACAAATCGCAGGGCAACAAATCATTAAGCAACGCGCTGGCGTCAAAGAAAAAAGTATCGAAAAATCAGGTTGTATTTTTCGACTACCGTGACGAACGCAAGCTGAAAAGATTTATCAACGATCAGGGAAAAATTATTCCTCGCCGCATCACCGGACTATCTGCCAAAGAGCAGAACCTTCTGACCCATTCAGTCAAATGGGCACGGTTCCTGGCAGTAATTCCGTATGTTGTCGACGAATACAAATAACCAATTTCGCAATCTATTGAACGAGGAAGCTAAGCAGTGAAAGTCATTTTAAGAAAAGATGTGGCTACCCTTGGCGATGCAGGTGAAGTTGTTGCCGTAAAGAACGGTTATGCAAACAATTTCCTGATTCCGCAGGGTATAGCTATAAGAGCTACCGAGGGAACGCTCAAAGCTCTTGAAACAGAGAAAAAACAGCAGGCTAAAAAGGTCGAGCTACAGCGCAAAAGCGCACGTGAACATGCTCAGAAAATCGAGCAGATGTCATTGAAGGTTTATGCCAAGGCAGGCGAATCGGGTAAACTGTTCGGAACAGTGACCGCGGCTGATATTGCTGATGCCCTTAAAGCTCAGGGTATTGAAATTGACCGCAGGAAAATCACCATTGAGGCTCCGATCAAGACTCTCGGCAAGTATGAGGCTGACGCAAAAATCTTTATGGATATCACCGTAAAGGTTCACTTCGAAGTTGAGGCCGAAGGTTCAGAAGCCTGAGGATTCTTTTTCGGAAGATACCAGAGTAAAAGGGTTGCGGTTTTGCCCGTGACCTCAAGCTCCGTAACAGTTGTTCTGCTACGGAGCTTTTTTTTTGCCGGTCAGGAAAACGGCTCGGGAAGAATTTTCATTCTTATCTTCAAAAAACAGGGAGAAGCTCAAAAACCAACCAAAGAGCAGAAAGAAAACTCAGCCATGACCACCGAGGAGTGGAAT
>JBAWYL010000044.1:0-5945 GCA_037143555.1 Chlorobiaceae bacterium | reverse complement strand
GTATACCGGCAATTTTTTTCTTCCTGCTCTTTTCAGTCTGATCTTTACCAAGGCTAATATATTTTAGTTAATGTTTACTGTTAACAGTGTGTGTACTCTATCGTTTTAAAAACTTATCGAGGGCAAGATTCTGCGATGTAATTTTTCTGCCCGACTGGGAGAGCTTTGATACTGAACGCATCATTTTTTTCATCTCTCCAAACTGCTTGAGCAGAAGGTTAACCTCCTGCACTTTCGTTCCGCTGCCTTTGGCAATGCGCTGACGGCGACTGCCATTGATGATATCAGGATTGCTTTTTTCCTGTTTGGTCATTGAGTTGATCATGGCCTCAATGGGCTTGAAATCGAGATTCTCAAGATCCTGCTTCGGAACCATCTTGTTAAGACCCGGCACCATTTCAATCAGCCCCTGAATGGAGCCCATTTTTTTAAGCTGCTGCAACTGATCAAAAAAGTCGTTGAGATCAAACTCATTTTTCATGAGCTTTTTCTGCATCTCGAGCGTTTTTTCAAGATCAAGATTTTCCTGGGCTTTTTCAACAAAACTGACAATATCGCCCATACCAAGAATCCTCTGAGCCATACGGTCAGGATAGAACAAGTCAAGGTCGTCGACCTTTTCACCGATACTGATAAATTTAATCGGTTTTTCAACAACCTGTCGAATCGAAAGCGCGGCACCACCTCTTGAATCGCCGTCAAGCTTAGTAAGCACAACACCGTCAAAGTCAAGGCGATCATTGAAAACCTTTGCGGTATTGACGGCTTCCTGACCCATCATGGAGTCGACAACAAAGAGCAGTTCATCAGGATTGAGCGAATTCTTCAATGCCTCTGCTTCAGCCATCATGTGCTGATCAATCTGCAGACGACCGGCAGTATCAATGATCAAAACATCCTTTGCAGACGAGCGTGCCTCATCAAGACCTTTAAGGGCCGCCTTCAGGGCGTCCTGCTCTTCTATGGCAAAAACGGGAACATCCACCTGCAGACCAAGGGCTTTCAGCTGGTCTATTGCTGCCGGGCGATAAACGTCAGCGGCAACAAGCAGCGGATTTTTTCCGTTCTTTTTCAGGCGCAGAGCAAGTTTTGCGCAGAATGTTGTTTTTCCCGATCCCTGCAGACCGGCAACCATTATTATTGCAGGTAGTTTTTTTGGTGAAAGGTTGAGGGGTTTCTGTTCGCCACCCATCAGTTCAGTCAGTTCATCGTAGACGATTTTGACGATCATCTGCGCAGGTGATACGCTTTTGATGACCTGTTCGCCAAGAGACTTTTCTCTTATATCTTCAATTAATTTCTTTGCTACCTTATAGTTAACATCGGCACCAAGAAGAGCTCTTTTGATATCCCGCATGGCGAGACCAATATTGATCTCATTAATGGTAGCCTGACCTGCGAGTTTTTTAAAGGTGGCCTCTAATTTATCACTTAGACTGTCGAACATTGGTTCCTGCTTTTGTCAGATAAAGCTTAAAAATGCTTAGCTTTAATTATAACAAAAAATAGCAAAAAATACAATGATAGAAGTATATCATTCATTGTTTAAACGGTTTTTCCTGCTATTTTTTATATCCTGAATCTCAGAACACCTAATGAAACAAGAGGTTATGACTGCAAGCACCATTGAAACCATCCTGAACTCTTTTCGCAGCAAGCGAATTGCCGTTATCGGCGATATCATGCTTGACAAATATATTTTCGGCCATGTTTCCCGTATTTCGCCGGAATACCCGGTACCGGTTGTAGATGTCACCCATGAGGACTACAGGCTTGGAGGTGCGGCTAATGTTGCCCTCAATACACAGTCGCTCGGGGCAAAAACCATACTGATCGGCGTTACCGGGGCGGATAACAACAGGGAGATACTGCTTGAACTGTTTCGTAACCATGGGCTTGCCACTGAAGGCCTGATCAATGATCCCTCGAGGCCGACAACATGCAAGACAAGAATACTTTCGCAAAACCATCATATTACGAGGGTTGACTTCGAAAGCAGAAAAGAGGTTGAAACAACCATTGAACATGCAGTTATCGAGTCTTTTAACTCTGTTATCGGTTCAATAGATGCGGTAGTCCTGGAAGATTACAACAAGGGGGTTCTCAGCGCAAAGGTCATTGAGCATGTCATTACAACGGCAAAGGAACATCGTGTCCCGGTACTTGTGGACCCGAAACTCAAGAATTTCTTTGCCTTTAAACAGTGTTCTGTTTTTAAGCCTAACCTTTCAGAAATGGCGTCGTCATTAGGCATTGTTTTGCACAACAATGAACCTGAGATTGAGGAGGCATGCCGTCTGCTTCAGGAAAAACTTCAGACTGAAACCATTATCGTTACAAGAAGCGACAAGGGTATGACTATCTATAATGGAGGATTTACCCATATTCCGGCAACTTCGCTCGAAGTTGCCGATGTTTCCGGCGCCGGAGATACTGTTATCGGGGTTCTGGCGCTTGGCGCCGCTGCGGGTATTGATATAGTAACGAATGCAACTATAGCTAATCTTGCCGCAGGAACGGTCTGTCAGGAGGTAGGTGCCGTGCCCGTAAAAACGGAAAAACTGATCAGGGCTTATCAGGAATATCTTCAATGATGGAGATATGGCGCTCTATTTCTTCAGGATACGGCGGGTTATAGGTGCTATCCATCAGGAGCATTTTCAGATTGTTCATTGAATAGAATGGAACGTCAAACATTCCGGCATTACTGAGTGCAGAGGGAACATCTTTGCCCGGGTCGAGATGCATGACAAAGGTAACAAGTACTTTTCCATGACTTACGGGGTTAAAAACCCACATTCCGACTGCGTGACGAACCCTGTGATACTGTGGATTGTCGGGCAGGTAATCGGGTTCGCCTTTCATGACAATTGCCACGGAATTCCCCTCTGCCGATACGAGTCCTGTGCGCATAATTACCTCTCTCTGCTGGAGAGGCCACGGGGTTTTGATTATTTGACGGACAACATACTCTAAGGCACCAGCTTTGTGAAGGATGTGCATGTCTTCAAGCTGATGAACCCAGCGATTGTAGCTTGGCATGTCGTGAAAAAGGCTGATCAGCTTTTTCAGAGGCACCTGCATCTCAGCTTCGCCCTTAAACCCATGAATATCGGAACCTTCAACTTTTGAGGAGAAAATTTTTATCCCTTTGTGTTCAACCCGAAATTGCCAGTTTCCCTGTAGAATTAACTCAACATCCATACTGTTCAGTTAGCGTGTGTTTATCAAGACTGTAAAAAAACTCATCACCCGGTTATAAATTGCTCATAGTTCTGAATGACGTCTTTGGCGGATTTCTGAAAGGGGACGTCAAGCGGCACAAGATATTTTTCCTTTTTGACCATCTCCTTTAAATTAGTCAAGGTATGGTAGGGGGTATCAATAACGGCAATGTTGGCGAGCCAGGACGGAATTTCGCCTCCGGGTTCGATGTGAAGGCGAAAAACCACCCTGCACTGATTAGCCGACAGGGGAATAATGTTCCAAGCACCCTCAAGCTGTGGAACACGGACATACTTATCGTTTAAAGGGAGATAATCTGCCATGCATTCGAGTTTAATATAAACCTCGGATGTTTCCGGATCAAGGTAGCCTTGTGAGCGGGTTATGATTTCGCGGTCTGAAACCGGCCAGGGGGCTGTAACATGCTGATAGACAATTCGGCCCTCGTTTTCGGAAAGCTCCTTCAGCACCTTCATTTCTTTGGTTTTCCATACCCATTCTGTTGCAGCGTCAATATCATATAAAAGACTCAGCACGGCATGTTGCGGAGCGTCGATGGTGGCAATACCGACAAACGAAAGAAAATCGGAGGTTGGAACAGGACAGGTGAATATTTTCAGCCAGTCATTCTTCAGGCGTAACGTACACGATTCACTTTTGATTTTTTCAAGCAATGACATAATCACCTCATTTAAATCGTTAATAAATAAGAAGAAGTATCAGGTATCTGGCACAACTCATTCATGGTCTAGTTCCCGGTAACGTTTCAGCAATTTTGATAACCGGGTCGGCACTTCGTACAAAAAACTTTATCTGACCTTGAGCACCAAAGAGCTGATGTGCAATTTTCGATTTTACTGCCCGGGCAATGTTTTTTCGGTCCTTGACAAATGCATTTCTATCAAAGACGATGTTTTTTGCCTTACAGGTTTTTATAACAAGTGCCTCAAAACCTTTCTCTTCAGAGTAATCGGCAATAAAGCGGTCCAATGTGGAACGATAAGCCTGCACTGAGCTATGGGAATCATCAAGAAGCTTAAGCGCCATTTCATCAATTGAGCCCGACTGGTAGAGCTTCTGATAAAAATCGGAATAGGTGATTCCTGTGACCCAGAAGTCAGGTATAATACCACCAGCATCCCTTAACGCAGCGAGCTTGCCTTGCGCCTTTGTGTCTTTACCTTTGAGCGACAATATCAAAGCAGGAAGCGATGAGGTCTTATAGACAGAAACTTCACTGGTTTTCAGGTACAATAAACTGTCGGGATCAGTAAAGAGTTTCTGAGGAAGAATATTTTCCATCGAATCTTTATAGTAGAGCTCACGGCCTGCAACCCCCTTATGATAGACTCTCTGTATCTGTCGGCCTGACGGGGTATAATATCGTGAAACGGTCAGGCGGATTGCTGAGCCATCAGCAAACGGGAGCTGGCGCTGCACCAGCCCTTTTCCGAATGTCAGCTCACCTAAAACAACAGCTCTTTGGTTGTCCTGCAGGGCTCCTGCGAGAATTTCTGAGGCTGAAGCGCTTCCTTTGTCGACAAGAACAATCACTTCACCTTTTCTAAAACCCTCATCAATGGACTTTGCGATATAACGCTCATCGTCTGAACCACCTGCCCGGCTTTTTGTATAAACGATTAACTGGCCTTTGGTCAGGAATTCATCGGCTACCGCCACGGCCTGCTCAAGAAAGCCTCCCGGATTTCCTCTGAGATCAAGAACGATTTTTACCATACCCTGTTTTTTCAAGCCGGCAAGTGCCACTCTGAACTCCTCGGCTGTTGTCGCAATGAATCGGCTCAATCTTATATAACCGACCTTGTCGTTAATCATAAACGCTGCATCGATACTGGATGTGGATATTTTTCCTCTGGTAACTGTGAAATCCAAGAGTTTGCCACTGAGAGGACGGAATACTTTCAGGCGCACTTTTGTTCCTCGTCTACCTCTCAGCTTTCTAAGCACCTCCTGCTGTTTGATACCAAGAGCCGAGGCTGAATCAATTGCAACAATACGATCTCCGGGTGCAATTCCAACAGCGGCGCTCGGACCTCCGGAAAGAGGAGTTATAACAAGAAGTGTGTCACGGATAACATCAAACTCTATACCTATACCATCAAAATTTCCATCGAATTCCGCCTGGGAATAAGAGACCTTTTCCGGTTCCAGATACACCGTGTGAGGGTCAAGGTACTCAGCCATTCCTTCAATACCTGCACCGGCAAGACTGTCACTGTCGA
The DNA here is from genome assembly GCA_037143555.1 of Chlorobiaceae bacterium. Taxonomy (GTDB): domain Bacteria; phylum Bacteroidota; class Chlorobiia; order Chlorobiales; family Chlorobiaceae; genus Chlorobium. Next base: position 477 of record JBAWYL010000044.1, on the reverse strand, counting down.
CCTTATCAACATAGAAGTCTTTCATCATGCCGTAGGCTTCGATCATTTTTTTCTGCTGATCCATCTGGGTATTCCTGCCCCCATTAAGCCTGGTACCAAGAAAAATACCGAACACAAGCACAACAAGCATTATTACTATGGTAAGGATACGAGACATAACTGGTGAATTATTTACAGGATAAGAGAGTGCTTGCGCTTGATTTCCAAAACACAGTTTACCGATCAAAGATCAAAATCACAAGAATTAACATCATTCTTTCCGCCGCAAACCCCTTCGCCGCAAATTGCCTGAAGCTTTTTAAGGAGCATAAGAGTGCAGATTAAAGCGAATAAATACGGACAATCATACACTCATAATCGGACCATATAACACACCACCACAAAACACTAAAAAACGCCAACAACAATAGACACAATAACAGTAAACACCAATAAAAAATCCCTCAAAAAAAACAAAAATACAACACCATATAACCT
>JBAWYL010000043.1:0-9529 GCA_037143555.1 Chlorobiaceae bacterium | reverse complement strand
TTAGATAGTGCAGTAAAATGAAATTTAATTTCCATTAACTTCCGCGAAATGCCATTAAAAGAAATACCTCAATAATCTTTTTTTTCTTTTGTGCGTCAATCAGCCACAGATATTTTAATGCGGACATCTCTCATTTTCTTACGCAGCAAGGGGGGAGGGTTGCTCTATTGCGGGATTTTGCTTTTATTGACAGCTCTGCTGATTAGTGCGCTCACTATAGAGGGTTAGCAGACGCACTAGAGTGTTGTGGCCTCCATTATTATATATATCATTGTGTTTGATGGGAATTGATTTAACAGTGGGAAGTGGGAAGTGGGAAGTGGGCAGTCGGCAGTCGGCAATCGGCGGGTCGATGCCTGGGCGGAGGTTCAGGTTGGCTTATGTTTCGCCGCTGCCTCCGGAGCATTCGGGAATTAGTGATTATAGTGCTGAGCTTTTGCCTGAGTTGGCGCGGTTTTATGAGATTGAGGTTGTGGTTGATCAGGCGGTGGTTTCGGACCCCTGGGTTGTGGCAAACTGCCCTGTGCGGAGTGTTAACTGGTTCAGAAAACATGCGGGGAGCTATGACCGGGTGCTTTATCATATAGGGAACTCCCCTTTTCACCTCTCTACGTTTGAGTTGCTTGCGGATGTGCCGGTGCCAGGTGTGGTGGTGCTGCACGATTTTTTTCTTTCTGATATTTTTGAACATCGTGACCGTTCGGGAATTGCGCCAGGGAGCTTTCCTCTGGAAGTGTACCGGTCGCACGGTTATGCTGCCCTGCAGCGGCTGTTTAAGGCTAAGGGTGGGTGGAGTGATGTTGTTGGCGCCTGTCCGTGTAACTTTCTTGTGCTGGAGCGTTCGGCCGGAGTGATTCTCCATTCTGAATATGCGGCTTCGCTTGCGGCACGCTGGTATGACCGGCACCATAAAGATCGGCTGGCTCTTTTGCCTCTCTTGCGCTCACCGGCACAACCCGTTGACAGGATGGAGGCTCGCAGGATCCTGGGTTTTGAGGATGATGAGGTGGTGGTGTGCAGCTTCGGACTGCCGGACGCTCACAAGTTGAGCCATCTGGTGCTTGAGGCCTGGAAAGCCTCGAGCCTTATGGATGACAGCCGGTGCAGACTGTTGTTTGTGGGCGAGGTGCTTGATAATGAGTACTGTAGACGATTCAGTGCTGCAATCGACCAGAGTGGAGACCGCATCGAGATGACCGGATGGGTGCCTCTGGAGGTTTACCGCCGCTACCTTGCTGCAGCCGATATCGGGGTGCAGCTGCGCGCCATGTCGCGCGGTGAAAGTTCAGCGTCAGCGCTGGACTGCATGAATTATGGCATTGCTACCATTGTGAATGCCAATGGCAGTATGGCGGAACTGCCCGGGGAGTGCATGGTGATGCTCCCTGACGAGGTTACTGTGGATGAACTGAGAGCGGCTCTTGAAACCTTGCGGGCTGATGAAGCACTCCGGAGCCGGCTGGGCCAGAAAGCGAAGACCTATATTAATACTGAGCGCTCCCCGGCACGTATTGCCGAGCGCTACGCTGAAGCGATTGAGCGATTTTCGATGGTGCAAGCGATTGAAAGAACATCTCCTTCCCAATGCTCTCGACCACAGCTGTTTGTTGACGTTTCGACCTTGGTGAGCGAGGATAAAAAAACCGCTATCCAGGAAGTTGTGCGATGTGTGGTTATGGAGCTGCTGAGTGATTCACCTGCTGGGTTCAGGGTGGAACCGGTCTTTATGATACACAGTGAGCATGGGGTCGGCTACCGCTATGCCAGGCAGTTTACCGTTAGCATGCTTGGCGGTGACCCTCAATCGTGCTCACAGCTGAACGATGAGCCGATAAGGGTGCATGCCGGGGATATATTTTTCGGGCTTGACCTATGCTACAGTCTCCGGCATGGACAGAACTTTGTTGAGGAGTTTAAAGCTGCCGGGGGCCTGGTGTTTTTTATGGTCTACAATCTGCTTCCTCTCCACTCCCCCCATTACTGTTTGCCGGGTATTGAAAAGATGCATAGCGAATGGATGCACGTCGCGACCTTGGGTGACGGTGTGATATGCATGTCGCAGGCCGTGGCTGATGATGTCAAGAGGTGGGTAGAGTGGGCGCGGCCAAAGCGGTACCAGCCTCTTGCAATTGGCTGGGTCTCTCCCGGCCTTCTTGAAGAACAGGAGCATGGCTCCAAAGGTTTTCCTGGCGGCTTTGACATCGACCTGTGGAAATTTGCACAGGCTCCTTCCATGGTGATGGTTGGGAGTCTCGAACCATCGATGGGGCAAGCACAGGTGTTGAAAGCCTTTGAATTGCTCTGGATGGAGGGGATGGTGGTGAATTTGGTGTTTGTTGGTAAGAACGCAGGGGTGAGTGAACACATTGATGAGAGAATTCTGCGCCATAAAGAGCTTAACCACCGGCTTTTCTGGTATAGTGAGCTCAATAATGAAGCGCTACAGAAACTTTATAGCGTGATTGACGGAATGGTGGTAGCTTCGGCCGGAGAGGGGTTCAGTGTACCGCTTCTTGAGGCTGCCCGGCACGGATGCCCTCTTCTTATCCGCGACACAGCGGAGTTGCGCGACATTGCCGGAGAGCATGCAAGCTATTTTGGAGGGAGCTCTGCGTTGCTTCTTGCTGAGGTGCTGAAGCCGTGGATTGCAGCTTTCGGGAGCGATTCTCTGCCCTGTTCGTCCCGTATACCATGGTTGACATGGAAAGAGAGCGCGGGAAAGATGGTGAACATGTTGACGGACAGTACCGCAAAAGAGTGGAGCTGCACCATAAAGCCCGTGCAGCAGCAGCAAATTTTGCTGGATGTGTCGGCGCTTGTTGGCAATGATTTGAAAACCGGCATTCAGCGGGTGGTGCGCAGTGTGGTTATGGAGATGCTGGAACATCCCCCCGCCGGGTTCAGGGTGGAGCCGGTGGTTATGGAGAAGGATGAGTTCGGCATTTTTTACCGGTACTCAGGGGCATTTGCCTCTGCTTCGCTTTCCGGAAACAACGGGTTCAGTGATGAGCCGGTTAAGGTCAGTGCGGGAGATATATTTCTTGGTCTTGATCTATGCCATAATGTGCGCTTCGGCAGGGAGTGTTTTGAGGAGTTCAGGCGTTCAGGCTGCAAGGTTTATTTTGTGGTGTATGATCTGCTGCCGCTTCTTTTCCCTCACTTTTTTCCCCCTGATATTGATCGGCATCATAGCGAGTGGATGAGTGTTGTGGCTGAGGGTGATGGTGTGGTCTGTATTTCGCGTGCGGTGGCTGACGATGTGAAGAGTTGGTTTGACCGGGTTCGACCGGTACGAAAGAGGCCTTTCAGCATAGGGTGGTTCCATCTGGGCGCCGATATTGAACAAAGCATCCCGACGACAGGAGTGCCTGATGGGTTTGAGAGGGATCTGGAGAAACTGACCGCTTCGCCGACCATGTTGATGGTGGGCACGGTGGAGCCGCGCAAGGGGTACAGACAGGTACTGAGTGCGTGCAGGCTGCTTTGGGCTGCAGGAATGAAGGTGAATCTGGTGATTGTGGGCAAAAACGGATGGATGGTGAAAAAACTTGCCCGTCGCCTTGATAAAACAGCATTGAACGGACAGCTTTTCTGGTATAAAGGAGTAAGTGACGAGGCGCTGCAGAAGCTTTATGCGGCTGCTGACGGGGTGATTATGGCCTCAGTTGGAGAGGGATTCGGACTGCCTCTTATTGAAGCGGCACAGCATGGGCGGCCTATGCTTGTTCGTGACCTGCCGGTGTTCAGGGAGGTTGCCGGTGAACATGCGACGTGGTTTTCCGGCACTTCGGCGCTGCAGCTTGCAAGGGTTTTGAGGTCGTGGATCGGTCAACTCAAAAAGGGCACGGCACGCCAGTCGACAGGAATGCCGTGGATGACCTGGAAAGAGAGTTCAGCAAGCCTTGTCGGCCTTTTGACAGACAGCCAGGACCGTAACTGGATGTACCGGCTGGAAAAAAACGAGGCATCAACCGGGACAGTGGCAGTGAAAGAGGTTTTGAAAAGGGTTGCTGTTGATATAACTCCGGTTCTGCCTGGCGGTGAGAACGGGGGCGCCAAGGTGTTTGTGCTTGAGCTGCTGCGGATGCTGGCTGAAATGAAGCCTGAAACAACCTTTCTTTTGCTGACCCGACAGAGCGCTCATGAGGAGCTCGGATTTCTTGAGCGGCCGAATATGCAGCGATTGATGGTGCTGAAAGAAGAGGCTGCTTCAACACCTTCGCTCACCGGGCTTTCGGGATGGATAGATAAAACGGTCAATGGATGGAAGAGAAGCTTTAAAAAACGCTGGAACAAGGGGAAGCCAGCGGAGAGCAGGATGCTGCGTGACCTTGGTGTTGACCTGCTGTTCTGCCCGTTTACCTCGCCGCACTATGCTGAACCGGGGATTCCGGTGGTGTCGACCATTTATGACCTGCAATATAAAACCTATCCAGAGTTTTTTGACCCGGCGGATGTTGCGCATCGTGACTGGGTGTTCAGGAGTGCCGTGGAGAAGGCCACGGTACTGACAGCAATTTCGGAGTATTCGCGCCAGTCGGCCATTACTCATGGAGCGTTGGACCCATCGCGCATTCGCACTGTCTACCTTCGTATGGCTCGCCGTATTTCGATGCACCATGACGAGAGTACTGCACTGCTCAGTCAGCTTGGAATTCAGCCCCGGCGTTATTTCATATATACGGCAAATTTCTGGATGCACAAAAACCATGAAGTGCTGTTGAAGGCTTTTGAACTGGCGTGCCGTGAGGGACTGGCGGCAGACATGAAGCTGGTATGCACTGGTGCGCCCTCGGAGCGGCAGCGCAAAATAATTGAGGTTGCGCAAACAATGGGGCTCGCTGATAGGGTAGTTTTTCCCGGATACCTGCCCAATAATGAGCTTGGCCTGATTCTGTCGAACGCTGCGGGCTTGATTTTTCCTTCGCTCTATGAAGGGTTCGGGTTGCCGGTGATTGAGGCTATGGAGTCAGGGGTGCCGGTGGCATGCAGCAATACACAGTCGCTGCCTGAAGTAGCCGGGGATGCGGCGCTGTTTTTTGACCCGATGTCACATGAAGAGATTGCGTGGTCGATGGTGCTGCTGGCGAGGGATGAGGCGTTGCGGGAGCGACTGGTTCAGGCTGGAAAGGAACGGGCTCGGGAGTTTTCGGATCAGAAACGAATGGCTCGTGAGTATTGGGCTCTTTTTGAACAGGCAATGAGCCCGCGTGAAGGAACGTTGGGTGGAGCGTGGACTGGAATGGATGAAGAGAAAGGGCCTTATGCTGCTCCCGATGCACGGCTGAAGTTCAGCATTGTAACCCCATCGTTTAACCAGGGGGAGTTTATTCGGCGCACGGTGCTGAGTGTTATTCGGCAGCAGGGGGTTGCGCTTGATCATGTTGTTATTGATGGAGGAAGCAGCGATAACACGGTTGAAATTCTTCGGGAGTTTGGCTCTTTGGTCCGGTGGGTTTCAAAAAAAGATAACGGACAGGCGAATGCGGTCAATAAGGGAATTCTGGCAACGGATGGTGACATTATCGGGTGGCTGAATTCGGACGATATCTACTACCCGGATGCGTTAGCCCGTGTCAGAGCCTTTTTTGAGGAGCATCCGGATGTTGATGTTGCGTACGGCAAGGCTGACCACATTGATGTTCTCGACCGGGCTTTCGAAGAGTACCCTACTGAACCGTGGAATCTTAAACGGCTTTACGAGACCTGCTTTATCTGCCAACCGGCACTCTTTTTCCGCAGACGGGTGATCAATCAATTTGGGCTGCTGGATCCATCGCTGCATTACTGTATGGATTACGAGTACTGGCTGCGACTTGCACGATCAGGGGTCCGGTTTGCCTATCTGGAAGAAAAACTGGCCGGGTCAAGGCTGTACGCCGAAAACAAAACCTTAAGTGCTAAAGTGAAGGTGCACCGTGAAATCAACGACATGTTCAAGCGCGCTCTTGGGAGGGTACCGAAGCAATGGTTATATAATTATGCCCATATTACCATGCACAACAGGTTTGAAGGCCGGTTACCGTCGCAGCTGGAGTTCGATTTGCGCTATTTATTCGCCAAATTGCGGTGGAAAAAAATGTAATCTTTATTATAATACCTGAGGCTCAAGAATCCCGACAACGTATTTGGCGGATTGAAGGTTTCATTTTGAAACCGGCTTGTGAAATGCGTAAATTTTCAGACACAATATATATTAAGACTGCTGTAATATGAAAAAAGCTTTAATTACCGGGGTTACCGGTCAGGATGGAGCCTATCTTGCAGAATTTCTGCTTGAAAAAGGATATGAAGTGCATGGCATCAAACGCCGCTCTTCGCTGTTCAACACAGACAGGATTGATCACCTCTATCAGGATCCACATGTCAAACACCTCCAATTTGTGCTTCACTTTGGAGATTTGGCCGATTCATCGAACCTTACCCGCATTATCCAGCAGGTGCAGCCTGATGAAATTTACAATCTCGGAGCCCAGAGCCATGTAGCAGTATCTTTTGAGGAACCAGAATATACGGCCGATGTCGATGGACTCGGAGCATTGCGTATTCTGGAGGCAATCCGTATTCTGGGACTCACAAAAAAAACCCGGTTTTATCAGGCAAGCTCCTCTGAACTCTACGGGCTTGTGCAGGAGGTTCCGCAAAAGGAGAGTACGCCCTTTTACCCGCGCAGCCCATACGGAGTTGCCAAACTCTATGCCTACTGGATTACGGTCAACTATCGCGAGTCTTATGGGATTTATGCCTGCAACGGCATTCTTTTCAACCACGAAAGCCCGCTGAGAGGCGAAACCTTTGTTACCCGAAAGATTACCCGTGCCATCGCCCGTATAAAACTCGGCCTGCAGGATTGCCTCTACCTCGGCAATCTCGATGCCCTGCGCGACTGGGGCCATGCAAGAGATTATGTTGAAATGCAGTGGCTTATGCTGCAGCAGGAGAAACCGGAGGATTTTGTTATTGCTTCCGGCGTACAGCACAGCGTGCGTGATTTTGTTGAAGCGGCGGCTGATGAGGCCGGCATTGCCATACAATGGCAGGGTGAGGGCATCGATGAAAAAGGCTTTGATAGCAATGGCAAATGCATAGTGGCGGTTGACCACCGCTATTTCCGTCCTGCAGAAGTCGATACCCTGCTCGGAGATCCCTCCAACGCCAGAAAAAAACTAGGCTGGTCCCCAAAAACAAGCTTCAAGGAACTGGTTGCAGAAATGATGCGCGAAGATTTGAAGATCGCAAAACGGGATGACCTGGTTAAGAAGAACGGCTATAGCGTTTGTGATTACAATGAGTAAAAAAAATAGGGGACGACATTCATATCGTACAGTTTACAGAGGATAAGTGAGATGGCGCTTGGTGCTCAGCACTCTGAACTTTATATAACTTTTAATGCAGAAAAAGGATAAAATATATATTGCCGGGCATAAGGGTATGGTTGGTTCAGCTCTTGTGCGGCTTTTACAGAACAAAGACTATCATAACCTTCTTGTGAGAACACGCGAAGAACTTGACCTTACAAACCAGAGCGATGTCAACAACTTTCTCGTTGAGGAAAAGCCTGACTATATTTTTCTTGCCGCCGCTAAAGTTGGAGGTATTCAGGCCAACAATACCTTAAGGGCTGATTTTATCTACGAGAATTTAGTGATTGAAACCAATATTGTTCATGCCGCATGGAAAGCGGGTGTTGCAAGGTTGCTCTTTCTGGGGTCAAGCTGTATTTATCCGCGCGATTGCCCTCAACCTATAAAGGAAGAGTACCTGCTCAGCGGCCCGCTGGAGCAGACTAACGAGCCGTATGCTTTGGCAAAAATTGCTGGCCTGAAACTATGTGAGAGCTATAACAGGCAGTATGGGACGAGCTATGTATCAGTCATGCCAACCAATCTTTACGGGCCGAACGATACTTATGATCTGCAGGGCAGCCATGTGTTGCCGGCCCTTATCCGTAAAGCTCATGAAGCAAAACTTAGAGGCGAAAAAAGCCTTACGGTGTGGGGAACGGGAACGCCTAAGCGCGAATTTCTCTACGTTGACGATATGGCTGAGGCCTGCATTTTTTTAATGGAATCTGGAGTGAAGGAGGGGTTATTTAACATAGGCACAGGTTGTGATGTAACAATTCACGAACTGGCAGAAACGGTTATGAATGTTGTGGGCTTTAAGGGTACCCTTACTTTTGATACTTCACGACCTGACGGAACACCGCGAAAACTGCTCGATGTCAGCAGCATGAAGGCACTTGGATGGCAGTCACAAACAACTCTGCAGGATGGCATTACAAAGGCATACAGGGATTTCCTTCAACATGCCTGTATCTGACTCCTCCGCTCAACGCATTGAAAATAATAGTAATGAGAGCATTAATCTGTGGAATTTCAGGGCAGGACGGCGCATACCTCGCGCAACTGCTGCTTGAAAAAGGGTACGAAGTTATTGGAAGTTCACGGGATGCCCAGATAAGCAGTTTCAGTAATCTTGTGCAACTGGGTATACGCGATAAGGTGCGCCTTGAATCCATGGCGCTTAATGATTTTCGAAGTGTGCTGCAGATTGTGAGCCGTACGCAGCCTGATGAAATTTATAACCTTGCAGGGCAGAGTTCGGTTGCGCTTTCGTTTGAGCAGCCCGTGGAAACACTTGAAAGCATCTTGTCTGCAACCATCAATCTGATGGAAGCGATCCGCTTTCTGGACCGCCCCATACGCCTCTATAACGCCGGTTCAGGCGAGTGCTTTGGCGATACGTTGAAAGAGGCGGCCCATGAAGAGGCGCCATTTCGTCCCCGAAGCCCCTATGCCGTGGCAAAAGCTGCTGCGTTCTGGCAGGTGGCCAATTACCGTGAGGCATACGGACTATTTGCCTCTACCGGGATTTTGTTTAACCATGAATCACCGTTGCGTCCGGAACGGTTTGTTACCCGGAAAATAGTTGCTGCCGCCTGCCGAATCGCCAGGGGAAGCAAAGAGCGGTTGCGATTGGGCAACACAACAATTCAGCGCGACTGGGGATGGGCTCCGGAGTATGTTGAGGCAATGTGGCTTATGCTGCAAAGAGATCGTGCTGATGATCTGGTGATTGCAACAGGCAAAAGCCATTCACTGGGCGATTTTGCCGAACTTGCTTTTCGACATTTTGGAATCGACTGGCATGAGTATACCGATATTGACCCTTCAATATTTCGACCAACAGATATTCCATACAGCTGCGGCAATGCTGAAAAAGCTTTACGCCTGACCGGCTGGAAGGCCACCATCGATATGCCGGGAGTGGTGCGGAAAATGATAGAGGCACAATTGGAATGCGTTAAATAATAACTGGTTATCGAATGAATGCAATTCCAGCTCCCTCGTCATTCTCAGATGAAGCTCCGCAGAGGGTGTTTAATTGCGTTCTGTATAACGGTGAAATTGACCCTGAGCTCTTTAAAAATAGGAGTTATGGGAGACAAATAGGGTAAGAAGCGGCAGACAGGAAACGAGAAAGCCCACCTTGTTGAGGGGTGGGCTTTTTCGTGTATAAAAACTCG
>JBAWYL010000042.1:0-10530 GCA_037143555.1 Chlorobiaceae bacterium | reverse complement strand
GCGTTTCAGGGACGCGCGCCGCAAGGTGTAGGAGTTCGAGTCTCCTTTCGGGCACCAACAATCTACTCTGCGATATGCACGTGAAGATACATAGCTACAGGCTCAACAGTCTTTTCAGTTCGGTCAGACTTTTCACACACAACACCCAGGTATGCACCTTTTCCTGAGAAGGTGCTTTTTTTTTATGTTTTAATAATCCAAAACATCAGCAGTCGTGGATCATACAAAAATAAACCTTCTTGTCAAGCTTCAGCACCTTGACAATCAGATAGAAAGCATTGTCAGCTTACAGAAAGGACTGCCAGAGGAAATTATTGCTCTGGATGAAGACCTGACATTTACAAACCGTCAGATCGAATCACGAAAAAAAATAGCTGATGATCATTTAAAGCTGAGACAGCGTCTGCATGAATCTATTCATGAGTGTAAAAATAAAATCCTGAACTTCAAGGAAAAACAGACACTTGCCCGCAACAATAAGGAATATGACGCTCTTTCAAAGCAGATTGAATATGAAGAGAAAGAAATAGCTCAAGCAGAAATTCAGCTTCAGGATATTGTTCATACTGAACAGCGGGCACAGGAAATCCAGAAAAAAGGTCGTCAGCTGATCACCGAAAACCGCTATGATGAAATTACTGAAGAGATGATGCCTGATGATGTACTGCTTCAGCAGCTTGAAGACTTGACAAAACAGCTTGCTCTTAAAAAAGAGGAACTTGACAGCATTGTTATTGAAACAGCAGAGGATGTTGATTCCCTTAAAAAGAAGGTCAAGGAACAGCGCAATATTCTTAAAGCTGAAGCAATAAGGCTGCTTGACAAGTATGATCACCTCAGAAGCGGCACTTTGCAAAACGCAGTGGTACGCTTGAACCGTAATGCCTGTTCCGGGTGTAACACAAGGGTTCCGACTAATCGTCATACCATGATTGTTCAGGGGGGGTTTTATCTTTGTGAATCATGTGGTAGAATTGTTGTTCATGAACGTCTCTTTGAAGAAGCTGAAGGCTGAAGCTTTCAGTGAAACCGAGTTCTTTGACAAGCTGAAACCAGAAGTGTGCAGTCGCCGTGTAGCTTCAGGCTACGCAGAGGAAAGTCCGAACTTCACAGGGCAGGGTGCCGGTCGAGAGTCGCGGGACTCAAGCCCGGGGATGACGGCGCAAGCCGGTTATCACAGATAGTGCAACAGAAAACAAACCGCTCCGGGAAACCGGAGTAAGGGTGAAATGGCGGTGTAAGAGACCACCAGACATTACAGTAATGTAATGTGCTTGGCAAACCTCCCCGAAGCAAGGCTAAATAGGAAAACTTTCTCCTCCGGGAGAGAAGAGCGGCCCGCTCAATTTCGCAAGAAGAGTTTTCGGGTAAGCCGCATTAGATAAATGGCTGCAGTTTTACCCTGTTTTGCAGGGTAATCCACAGAATTCGGCTTACAGCTTCGGTTTCAGCTTTTTTTATACCCCCTAATACCCCAAACTTCTCTTGTTACGGGAAAAATTCATTGCCAGTCCTACCATAATCATATTTCCAATCAAAGAAGAGCCTCCGTAGGAAACAAAGGGCAGAGGAACGCCGATTACAGGAATAAGACCGATCGTCATACCGGTATTGATAACAATATGTATAAATAACAACGATACATATCCTGTAAGTGTCAGTTCCACAAACTTGTTTTTAATTGAGAATATTGCCCAAATTAACCTGAGTATCAGCGTGAGATAGAGCGAAAGCAACAGTGCAGCTCCTATGAAACCAAGCTCTTCACCAATTACACAAAAAATAAAATCGGTCCACTGTGCCGGAATAAATCGCAGTTGTGTCTGTGTTCCCTGAAGAAACCCCTTACCCAACAATCCCCCTGAACTTATTGCTATTTTTGCCTGAAGAACATTATATCCGGCCCCCTGGGGATCGTTCATGGGATCAAGAAATGTCTGAATCCTGTCTATCTGATGCGGCTTGAGGATGTTGGCGGCAAACCGGTGAGTAAAAAGGCTGGCTGCAAGTCCGCAACCAATAACTAATAACTGATGGATTTGAAATTTCTTACGAAGAAAGACCAATATGATAAACAGAACTACAGCAAATGCAACGATAAAATAAACGTTGAAAAAGCCACTGATCATAAGAATGAGCGGGAATGCAACCAACGCAAGTATATAGATATCGAAACCTGATATAACAAGCATGGGAGCAATAAATGAGAGACAGGTAATCGTGGTTCCCATATCAAGCTGAAGGATAATCAGCAGGGCCGGGAAAAAAGCAATTCCGAGAGCAACAAAAAAATGAGGTAGTGAGCGGATGTCTGTTTTGTCGTCAGAAAGAAACCGTCCAAGCGCAAGAATGGTAGACATCTTGGCTATTTCGGAGGGCTGAAAGCTGAAAAAGCCGATTTTAATCCAGCTTGCATGGCCTCCGACTTTTTTACCGAAAAGCAGTACCGCTACCAGAAGCAGAATACCGATGGCATAAAACATATATGCATTATCTCTGATAACACGAACATCATGGGTGTAAATGAATGACATAACAACTATACCGATCATACCCCAGGAGAACTGACGGTAAAACAGGGTTGCATCACCGGTTCCGTGGGTTGCACTATAAACCGCCATCAATCCGATAATAATAACCCCTGCCATCGGGAGCAGAAGCCAGAGATCAAGTTTACTTTTATTTTCCATCACAACAAGAAGTCAGCTTGTATTATTTCTCCTGATGTTTCATGCCAGTATAGATAAAATATCCTGAGTTGTGCGCACCCTGCCAACCCCTGGGAAAATGGTTTCAACGGCATATTGGTGCTCTCTAGCGTTCCGGCCGGCCATAGTATAAATATGAAGTTTAAAAGCGTAACATAATCATTTGTTATCGCTCTGGTAAACCGCTTCTTTCGCTTTAAGGTCATGCGACCAACCTCCACCCAGGGCAACGAACAGCGCTGTCGTATCCTGCAGCTGCTGGGCCTGGGCCTGCAAGTAATTTATTTTAGCCTGGCGGTACTGGATGTCAGTGACGATTACCTGCAGATAGTTTGCCGTTCCAGCCCGGTAATTAGCATTAAGAAGATCCATTGCAAGCCTTGCGTCCTTAACAGCCTGAGCTTCTGTTTGAGTCAGTTCTGCATCGTGCTGCAAAGCACGCACATTATCAGCCACCTGGGCAAATGCAGCAAGAACGGTTTGCCGATAGCTGGCAAAACTCTGCTGGTAGGTATCAATTGCCGCCCGGCGTTCTGCCAAAAGTGTGCCTCCGTTAAATATCGGAGCGGTCACATTCGCCCCGACACCCCATACATTACTGCTGCTGTTAAAGAGGTTATTCATCGTCTGACTGGTCTGTCCGTAATTTCCGTTTAAGGTAATACTCGGGAACAATGCTGCTGTTGCAACACCGATCGCTGCACTGGCTGCATGCAACTGAGCTTCAGCAGCCAAAATATCGGGTCGTTGACGAACCAGCTCTGACGGGAGGGATAAGGGTAACCGGCGTGGCAGTGAAATATCAGCAAACCTAACCAGCGGAGGCTTAAATTCAGCTGGTGTCTTGCCCTCAAGCGTTGCAAGCAGATGTTCAGCCTGGCTTAACTTCTGGCGGAGCGGGGGAAGTGTCGCTTCAAGTGCTTTCAACTGGATGCGTAATGAAAGTACCGCTCCATAGTTTGTTAAGCCTGCCTGATATTGTTTTTCAGCAATACTTATCTGATCTTTTTCCAGAGCAATCAACTCTTCACTCTCATCAAGTTCTGCATGATATGCCGCAATGGCAATAGAGGTGTTCACAATGTTTCCTGTCAGCATCATATAGGTGCCAAGGGTTAAAGCCCTCTGCTGGTCAACCTGGGCGGACAGGCCTTCAACAGCTCTCCGTTGTCCGCCAAAAACATCAAGTGCATAGCTTGCCGATGCGGAAAGGGTTGTCAAATTGAAAATACTTCCCGGCAAAGAACTGCCGAGGGCTGCCAGTGAATTTTGTTGACGGGTCTGGCCGAATGCAGCACTGACTTGCGGATAAAATATTCCGGAACCGGCACGTAAATTTTCCTGACTCTTTCTGAGACTGGCTTGAGCTGCCTGTAGCCCCGGATTACAGGCAAGCCCTTCAGTAACAGCGGCATCCAGCTGCTTTGAACTGAACATATGCCACCAGTTGGCTACGGGGGCTACGCCATCATCAAAGCGCTGTGAAAGACCATCACCCGAAGCGGTCTCTTTTGGATCGCCACCATAATTGTAACCAGGTGCTTTCGTCGCTTCTGGACGGACAAAGTCGGGGCCTGCAGCACATCCCGACAAGAGAAGGAGGGATACCCCGAATGAAACGAGAAGAGCGCCGCCCCTGCTATAACCCGTCTTTAGTTCGCTATTTTTTTTGAGTAGTGTTTTTTTCACCAATGTAAACATCAACAAGTTGGCCTGGATATATAGAAATGCCCTTCTGTTTTTCAAAACTGAAAATAACCGGCAGTACCCTCACATCAACCCGCTCTGTTCTCTCGCTTGAGAGTTCGATTTTTGGTGACACTTTCGGCTGAATTCTCAAAAATTTCAAAGGAACATTAATATCGGTTCCACGAATAAACATTCTTGCACGGATATCTGCAGGATCGGGAATCCTGTGAATCAGAATCTCATCAATGTAACAGCGCACTGCAAGATCATTCTGCATATTTCCAAGCACAATAACAGGCTGAAGCACTCCTGTATAGGTACTATAGACACCAAGACTGGAAATATAACTTCCGACTGCTGTGTTAATGGACAGAACCTTACCATCCGATAGCGAGTTGATAACATACTTCGCTAAAAGAGCTTTTGCCGCCTGATACTGCTTTTGAGTGAGTTCCAGATTTGCTTTTGCTCCTTTGACTGCATTTTCGGATGTATCAAGAACATCTTTGCTGACTGAGCGCGGGTCGAGCAGCCATGAAGCTTTCAGCTTACCGTACTGATCGCTCAGGGTCTTATATGTTGCTTTTGCAACTTCAATCTGGGCTTTGGCCGATTCAGTCGTAGCACGCTGTACGGAATCATCCATAATCAACAATGGGGTTCCTGCAGGTACATGCTGGCCTTCGGCAACCAATATTTTTACAACAGTACCCGAAACTTCAGGATAGACGTTGATATTTTCACCACTGGTCTGGACCGTTTCGACAATGCCATTGGCATAAATACCCTTTTCATAGGGATTCGATGCGGGTTTGAATGCCGGTGGCTGAGGTTTGGCCGGTATTCCTGAAATGTAGGCACTACCGATTGCAAGCAGAGTGCCAATGATGGCAAATCCAATTAGAAGTTTATTTCTCATGTAGCCGTTACAGTATTTCTTTCGAAGCCAATTATTTTACCGTCTTCCATTTTCATGATTGAATCCGCATACTCATAGATGCGGCTGTCGTGCGTCACAATGATGACACAGCGGTCTTGATTAAGGATTTTTGTTTTGATAAACTCCACGATCTTTCTTCCTGTATCACCGTCAAGCGAGGCTGTCGGCTCGTCAAAAATCAGAATATCAGGATGGCCGGCGATTGCCCGTGCAATTGCCACGCGCTGCTGCTCACCGCCACTCAGCTTGACAGGCTGTAACTGAGCCCGATCCTTAAGCCCTACGATTTCAAGGTATTCCATGGAAACCTTCAGAGCTTCGTTCCAATCCATTTTTTTCAGTATCAGTGGAATCGCAACGTTTTCAACCGTAGTCAAGCGCGGAAAAAGATGGTAATCCTGAAATACAAAGCCAATTTTATTCAAGCGCAGATCAGCGATATCGTCACTTTTCATATTCCAGAGATCTTTGCCCTCAACGAGAACAGCACCCTCGTTTGGTTTGAGAATGCCTGAAATCATGCTGAGCAAGGTTGTTTTGCCGCTTCCTGAGGGACCAACGATATAGAGCAGCTCTCCAAAGTTTGCTTCGAAACTTGCGCTCTTCACCGCTGTAGTTTTAGTCTCTCCTTCGCCAAACCACTTAACCAAAGCGTTGGCCTTAATAGCTACATTTCCCATTGTCAGCCCCTGAAAATATCAAACGGCTGTATCTGGAGAACTTTCCGGACGCCGATATAACTTGAAACTCCTGCCATAATAAGTACCATGACAAAGGCGAAGGTGAGATTGTAATAGGTAACCTGCGCTGCGTAGCTTGGCAAGCGGAGCTTGGCCAGAATCATAAGGCCTGAGGCCAGCCCGACACCAAGTCCATAACCCAGAAGCGCCGTAAATGAAGCCTGAAACAGAATCATTGAAATCAACTCGTGTCCTTTTGCCCCGATTGCCTTCAATGCGCCAAACCGTTCTATGTTTTCGAGAATAAAGGTATAAAAGGTCTGACCGGAGATCGAAAGGCCGACAATAAAACTGATTGCCGTCATCATCAGGACGTTCATACCCATACCTGTCTGGTATGTGTAAAAATCAGAGATTTTCTGGACAAACTGGTCTCTGGTAAGGGCCTGGTATCCAAGATTCTTGATTTGCCGCTGAATATAGGGAATATCAGAGTCGTGTTTTGGTTCAATCAAAATGTATGACGTGGTAAAGCGCATCGATGGAATGTAGGTAATCGCTCTATTGTAGGTGGTGTAAACCGTAGGGATACCAAAAAGACCCGACGCGTTAACTTTTGCGATGCCAACAACAAGTCCTTTATGATCGTTTATTTCAAATTCGGTTCCAACAGTGGGACTTTCAAGCTTTTTGAATTCAGAATCCCTGACCACGAAAAATGCGTTTTCAGAATAAATATCCTCAATATTTCCTTCGATCAATTCAGGTCTGCCATATAAGGTCGAATCATCAAGACCAACGACAGATACTGCCTGATATGCACCACTTTTGAGTTTGACCAGCGCATTACCGAAGTAGATGGGAACTGCATATTTTACCCCATTGATACTTCTTGCGGTGGAAAGGACATAATCAGGCATAGGGATACTGCTTGTGGCATTGTTCACCGCGGGATCCATGACCCATATTTTTGCGCCGATATTGTAAACGGATGATGATGATCGGGCTAATATTCCTGAAAACATAGACATCATCATGATCATGAGAAATACAGCAAACGTAATACCTACCAAAAGTGCGATAAACTTGCTTCTGTCATTTACAAGAAGCTTCAATGCTATTTTAAGAATTCCTGACACCGGCGATCACCTGTTGTTGTTATTTGATACGTTCATAAGGTTATAACGCGAACTGCAGCCTTTCAGTATACGTGTATGGCGTGAGGCAAACAAGTACATTGTAAGCTTTGTTTTTCTAAGATGATGTATGAGCTACCTTTTATGACGATCTTTTTATTTTTATCCTGCTCAAAAAATATCATTTTTTTTTCTGGAACTGATCAGCACGTCCATTACTCCGGGATAATTTTTCGATCTCGTGAAAAAAAGGTACATTTTCGAGAACCGACATGTATGTGAAGCCATCTCAGTTCTCCTTAACAGAGATATGTGTTTCATAATATTACCGCCCTTAATGCGCTATATTCACTTGATATTTCTTGCCATACTCAAACCATTAACTTATGACTATACCATTTTTCAGGCATGCCGTTTTCGGCATTATCATTGTTTTATGTGCTCTGCTTTTTATACCTCTACATCTTAAAGCTGCAGATTCCGGAGACTATATTGCTATCCGCAAAGAAGGATCGGGGAAAATTGCCATAGTACTTAACAAGTCGGATGCACAAGGTAAAAAAGAGGGTGACTGGGCACAGACGCTCGATTCTGTTATAAGTAACGGCCTTGAGTTCACCAAAATTTGCACGATAATCCCGCCCCCGCTGAATGTAAAGGATGCCAGCGACAAGAAAAACGTTATTATTAATTTTGGAGCTCTTAACTCTGTCGGCGCTGAAGTGTATGCAGGAGGGACAGTTTCAAAAAAATCAGGTAATGTCAATTTTGATGTCGAGGTATACGAGATTGCAAGTGCAAAACCTATTTTGAAAAAAACATATACCGGCAAAGAAGATAAGCTTCGCTCGATAGGATATGCGTTCTGTGAGGATCTTATTGAGCTTCTCACCGGTAAAAAGTCCGTTTTCGGCAGTAAAATTGTTTTTGTTTCAAATAAAACAGGGTTTAAGGAGATCTATGAATGTAACTTTGATGGACAGGACCTGGAACAATTGACGAATTCCCGTTCCATCTCCCTGACTCCAGCACTATCTCCGGATGGCAGATATCTTGCCTATACGGATTTTACTTCCGGCAGACCAGCTCTTTATATAAAGAACCTTGCGGATAAGAAAACATCCGTCGCGAGCAAAAGTGGTGTCAGCATTTCTCCAGGCTGGAGAAATAACAATGAGGTTGCCACAACACTCTCCTTCGAGGGTGATCAGGAAATTTATCTTATAAAGCCAGACGGTGCTATTTCCCGAAGAGTGACGTACAGCAGGGGAATAGATGTTTCTCCGACATTTTCTCCGGATGGAAGCAAAATGGCATTTGTTTCTTCGAGAAATGGCGCACCTCAAATCTTTGTCCAGAATCTTCAGTCTGGAGAGGCTCGTCGCCTGACCTTTAATGGACGCTATAATACTCAGCCGTCCTGGTCACCTGCAGGGGATAAAATTGTTTACTCAACAATGGAAAGTAAAGGTCAGATTGATTTATTTGTTATAAATTCTGATGGATCTGATCTTAAGCAACTGACAAAAAATTCCGGAGAAAATGAGCACCCATCCTGGTCTCCAGATGGAGGAATGATTGTGTTTTCTTCTACACGTCAGGGAAAGAAAAAATTATTTGTCATGAATTCGACAGGAGAAAATCAGAGACGGTTATTGCAGGGTGAAGGTGAAGAGATGCAGCCATTCTGGTCTTTGTTCCGGAATTAGATTGTATTGAATAACTAACTGAATGAGGAACTGCTATGTTTGGAGAGATGGATTTAGTACTTATAGGCGGAGTAGTGCTGTTGCTTTTTGGCCCATCAAAACTGCCAGAACTGATGAAGGGTATGGGAAAAGGTATAAGGGAATTTAAAAAAGCACAGAGTGATATTGAAACAGAAATCAATAAGGTTGTTCATGCTCCGGCTGCTATAGACAAGCCAGGTGCAACCGCAGCATCAACAAATGAACCTGAGGTCTCAGGCATTAAGCAATTGCAGGAGTCGGCAGCGGGAAATCGGTAGTGGGCAGTATTTGTTGCTGCGAGCAGACAGGAAAGGAACTTATTCAACGACAGAACCGGAACACAAAGAGGGTTCCGGTTCTTCGTTTTGAAATTTCAGATACCAATCTTTAAGCCAAGCAGCACGCTGTTGCTTGATAAGCTATTACTTGAAAAAACGTTATCTACAACAATGTTAGTTGCAAAGTAGCGGTAGCGGGCATCAAGCTTTATCGCATTACTAAGAGGAATTGTAACGCCAAAGCCAAACTGGTATGCAAATGCGCTGTTATTGATCGGTGGTAAGTCAGGCAGTCCTCTCGGCAAGGTGAGAGAGTTGGTACTGACGTTAGCTACGCCCAGACCGGCAGTAATATAGGGTTGGGTACCACCGAACACAGGTATATCATAGTAACCGTTTGCGAGAAATGAGAGCACGGAAAGATTCCTGTTTACATTTAAACCATAATAATAATTATTATTATCGTTTGTCTGATAACCAACTTCTCCTTCAATTCTACAGTTGTTTTTAAACCCATAACCTAGAGCCCCAAGTACGGTGATACCTGAGTTATTATTGTAGTAGTAGTTACCGAAATCACCGTTGTTCATTACTACTCCACCAATATTGGCACTGACATATGCTCCAGCTGTTGACTCCGCCGGGGTTACCCAACTGCCTCGACGAGTATAGACAACTGACGGAGAAGGTGATGGTGATGGTGACCATACACCGTTACCAGTTTCTATAGCTGATTCCGGGATTGCCCTTCTGCTATCCCCGATATCTTCTGCAAAAACCGGTGCCGCCCAGATGCCAAAGCCAGCAACCAATACTGTCATAGCTATCTTTCTCATTATTTTCAGGTTTAGTCGTTATTTATTTTTTCCGCTATCATTTTGAGTGAGTGTCACGATAATTATCGTTTATCTGTTTGCTTCCATTGATATCGTTATGATGCCCATTACTATCTTTATTGCCTTTGTCTTGATATTCAATATCACGGGCTTTCCTTATATCATCAATGCGGTATTTTCTTATGATATCCGGCAGTTTCTCCGCCTCAATGACAACCCATGGCCCGTGGTAATCTGGAGAAGAATACCAGTAATTGTTATTGCATATGTAATAGATTTTGTCGTAGTAGATTATGTCATAAGGAGTTCCAACGGAAACTGAAAACCCGTAACCCGGCAGAACAATAAAACTTGGTCGCGTATCGATAACAAAATACCCGCCATTCCACCCCCAATAGGGACCATCCCAACCCCAGTACGGACCGCCTACCCAATATGGACCGCCTCCACGGTGAGGACCACCCCTCCAATATGCACCGCCTCCCCCATGTGGGCCGCCACCTCCACCACCAGGACCCCGTCCGTCCGCCTGA
>JBAWYL010000041.1:0-15050 GCA_037143555.1 Chlorobiaceae bacterium | reverse complement strand
CTCCCCCCCTTTTCATTTCACCCCCTCAGAACTCAGAACTCTCAAAGCGACCCCCTCACATTTTCAACCGTATAAGTCATCTTCCCTTTCACGGCCGAAAACTTGAAGTTCTTCTCCTTGAAAAGCCTCATGCAGACGGCAACCACTTTCGAATCAAATAACCGTTCACTATTCTCGAGAATATTTGCCAGGGCAATATCAAGGCCCACTGCCGGTCGGTAAGGTCTCGAACTGGTTAGGGCCTCAACCGTATCGGCCACCGCAATAATCCTTGCCTCGTCACTGATACTGTCCCCTTTAAGTCCGTTAGGATAACCGCTGCCATCAAGCCGCTCATGATGCTGCAAAACAGTCTGAGCCACCGGCCAGGGAAAATGAATAAGCTTGAGGATTTTAAAACTTTCATGAGCGTGCGTGCGTAACATCGCTATTTCAATGTCACTCAATGCCGAAGGTTTGGTCAAAATCTCAGCCGGTATGGAAAACTTGCCTATATCATGCAGCATGGCGCTCATGCGCAACCCGTCTAAATTAATCTGCTGGTAATTCAGTTCTCTGGCAATAGCAACCGAGAGCTCCGAAACCCGCGCCTGATGCCCCGCAGTATAGGGATCTCTTGTCTCTACCATGGCAACCAGCGCTGAGACAAGATCATCCATACTTAACGCAAGCACATTTTGATATCGCGCTATCTCTCTTTTGCTTGAGATATCACGAATATCGCATTGAATCACTTTCTCCCCGCCGGCATCATAGACAGTCCCGATAAATTCAACATCGATCGCCTGTCCGTATTTTTTTCGCAGAGGGAGATCGTCATAGCAGAGATAATTTTTCTTTTTCAATTCATCAAAAGCATGAAGGGCAATCTCCTTTTCAAGAGTGAATCCGATTTCCCAGAGCTCTTTGCCGAGAAGTTCTTCAGCAGAAAAACCCAGCAGATTTATAACAAATGGATTGGCGGCGACGATTTTGCCGCTCTTGAAGTCAAGAATCAAAATGCCGTTTTGCGCACACTCAAAAAGCTTCCTGTAGCGTAACTCTGACGTTGAAAGTGCTTGAGTTAAAAATTTTTTATCGGAGAGATCACGAATGTTGCACTGAATGACCTTTTCAGGCCCAACGTCATAAACATTGCTCATAAACGCAACGGAAATGACTTGCCCTTGTTTATGTCGCAGCGGCAGATCTTCGTAACAGATGTAATTTTTTGACTGCAGTTCCTGATAAGCCTTTTTCGCAAGCTCCTTGTCTATAATAAATCCGGTCTCCCAAAGCTCTTTGCCAATGATTTCATTGAGCGCAAAACCCAGAAGATTGACCATATAGGGATTGGCGTCATCAATTTTGCCGCTTTTGAAGTCAAGAATCAGAATTCCGTCCTGTGCACTTTCAAAAAGCCTGCGATACTTTAACTCGGATAATTTTACGGTCGCGTCGGCCGGTTTCTTACCCTCATCTGTTGCATTCATGATGAACCTTGCTCTTTAAGCGTTATAACCCATAGCAGGGCAGAAAAACCCCGATGGAAGTGCCCTCTCCATATTTTGAATCAAAAGTAAGAAACCCCATGTACAGTTTGAGAATGCTTTGCACTATTGGAATTCCAAGGCCGGTACCGTTACTCTTTGTGGAAAAAAACGGCTCAAAGAGATGATTGACCACCTCATGAGTCATTCCTTGACCTGTATCACGTACTTCAAGACAGATATACTCTTTCAGTAAGGCAGAGGCATCCGGAAAAATTTCATTTTTCTGCAGATGTTTATGTTCTATCTTCAGGCTTAACATTCCGCCATTCGTCATGGCCTCTTGTGCATTTTCAACAAGACAGGTTATAATGTCATCAAGGTGTCCTCGATCGATAAAGACAACAGCAGGATTGATGCTTTGATTGAAACTGACGGTGATCTTTTCGCCGAGAAACTCCTTCAGCAAATCAAGCTTCTCAGAAAGCACTGCATTGACATCCACTTTTTCAGGAGCTATAAGCGCCTTGCGGCCTAAAGCCGAAAGAAACCCGGTAATCTCAAGTGATCGCTCTGAATCTTTTCTGATGCTGTGCAAATGCTCCCGACTGGCGCTGTCAAGAACGTCGGATTGTAAAAGAAGATCTGTTTTCTTGATTATCTCCTGCATTGCGTTATAAAAATCATCGACCACATGCCCCGACGCCCGCTTCATAAATTCCACTTTTCGAAAAACAGAAAGCATGACCTCTAATCTTTTTTTTTCCAGAACAGAGTTCTTTTGATCAGTAATGTCGATAAGCGTAGCCTGACACTCCCTCCTGTTCTTGTGCAATACTGCGTCAATGCGAAAAAACCTGGGAGTTGCCAGATTAATGATCTCTATTTCACAAAAACACGCTGTTTTCTCAACAAAGATGTGGTTGAGAAAATTCTTGAAAATAATTCTGTCATTTATCGCAATAAACTGCCCGAATCTTGCTCCAAGAAGGTTGGAGCGGTTAATGCCGAAAATCTTCGTGCAGGTCAGGTTGATTTCCTCTATTGTCCCGTCCTCTGTAAGCGACAGCAGTCCAATGGGAGAAAAATCGTACAGGTCATTATAATGCTCCCGGTTTTTCTCAAGCTTTATATTGGCCTGATTCAGCTCCTCCTGCTGCATCTCAAGCTCAAGCTGATGTACCTTCAGCTTATGCATAATTCGCTGCATCTCAAGCCGCATCTCCGGAAGATTATCAGGTATTTCAAACGGAACCCTGCCATACTCCTCCCACCTCTTCTCACTCAATTTCCCGACATCACCCGCCTCTTCCGGACCCTCCTTCCCCTTATCCTTCCTGCCCATCATTCCACCCTCTGTTTAAAACTGATTATTCCCCCCTGAACACAGTGCAGTAAATAAAACGCCCACAGTCTACTTTCCCCTCACCCCTTCTTTCCCATGCTCCGTTGTCTCCTCAAACTCCACATAAAGCAGATACGGATCCTTGTTATCTTGATAATATTGTGGCAGGGCGTCACTCACTATCCAGTGATTGAGTTGATCAGAAGGAAAAGTAAAGCCTATGACGAAACCGTTAACCGGCTCTCCACTCCTCAGGGCAAGAGTAAACGGGTCGTTGTCGGGTGTAAATACCGAGCCGTCTTCCTTGAGCATCTTCAAATGCAGCTCATCAAAACTCTTGCCCGTCATCTCATGCCTGGTCAATTTGAAAAAACGTTCAGCCGCTGGATTTGTCATGCTGATTCTGCCCTTTTTATCCAAAAAAAAGCACCCTTTGCTTTTCTGTTTAAAAACAGCCATAAATCGATTTTCCATATCAAGCAGCTTACTCTCAAGCGTCTTGCTGGGGGTGATATCAATAAACGTGATCACCAGGCCGTTGATATGGTTTTCCTGGGTACAGTACGGCATGATACGAACCAGAAACCACCGCCCGTCAGTAGTGCTGATCTGCTTTTCCCTGAAAATAAGCGTCTCCAGTACCGCAATGGCATCTTCGCGCAGTTCGGGATAGTTCAGTGTCGAGGCTATATCGGTAAAAGAGCGCCCTTTATCGAGCGCAATAAGCTTGCTGATGCTCGCCATTGCTTTGGTAAAGCTCCGGACGTTAAGCTTTTCATCGAGAAAGAGAGTTGCAATTTCCGTACTGTTCAGGAGGTTTTTCATATCGTCGCTTGTCCTTCCAAGCTCATCAAGCTTGCCCTGCAGCTCCTGATTCACCGTTTGCAGCTCCTCATTGAGCGATTGCATCTCCTCTTTGGCTGTTGAAAGCTCTTCATTGGTGCTTTGCAGCTCCTCATTGGAACTCAGGAGCTCTTCATTCATACTCTTGAGCTCCTCCTGTGAGGTCTGCATATCTTCATGAGTGGCCATCAGCTCTGAGCGGACTGCCTTAAGATCCTCAATAAGCTGAAGTTTGTCCGGAGAGAAGGTTTCCTCTGCATTTTTTTCTCCCGAATTTGCTCTCTTTTTCTCCACATCTTTTTCTGTAAACACAAAAAGAAACATGCCTGAAAGCTGATCCGGTTTTGTGAGAGGTTCTATTACGATATCGACCAGCGAAGATACGCCATTGTCATTGAGCTGAATATCCTTTACAACAGATTTTTTTTTTGTTCGCACTGCACGCTCGAACGTGTGGCTCAAAGGGTATCTGAGTCTTTCACGAGCCATGACAAAAATATTCCAGTTTGCCTTGCCTGATATAGGCTCCAGAAACTTTCCTGTATGGCCGTTGATATAAACAATGTCACCCTGGCGGGTTGTGAGCACAGATACAGGGGCATAGCCCTTCAGAATCAGGCGGTCAGTAAGGGTCGATATGCTTTCAGGAGATGTTTTGAGACTCTCGGCAATTTTTTTTGGATAGATGCCTTGAAAAATACCTGAAAAGACGTCGGCAAAATCCTCAATTTTGGTCTCTATGAGGCGGGGAGAACGTTGAAAAATATGTGCTGTTCCTTCTATCTGATTGAAATAATCAGAGTTGCCGTAAATATTTTCCGCACTGCCAAGAAAGAGAAACCCTTGAGGATTCAAACTGTAATAAAATAATGGAACGATCCTTTTTTGAAGTTCCGCTTCCATGTAGATGAGTAAATTACGGCAGATAAGGATATCTATTTTAGTAAACGGAGGATCCTTGATAATGTTTTGAGGTGCAAAAACGATCTGTTCCCTGATATTCTTGTTGACCCGAAACCCCCCGTCAGTATCCTTTGAAAAAAAACGTTCCAGCCGCTCTTCAGAAAGGTCAGCTGCAATATTCTGAGGGTAATACCCTTCACGGGCTATATCGATGGCATGTTTGTCAATATCAGTTCCAAAGATCTGGAGCGTATAATTGTTGTGAAGCTTTAACGCCTCGATCGCCTCCTTGAATATAATGGCAAGCGAATAGGCTTCCTCACCCGTAGAACACCCGACTGACCATGCCCGCAACACTCCGCCTTCAGGGTGTGATTCGAAAAGTCTGGGTAAGATTGTTAACTTTATCTTATCCCATGCAGAAGGGTCACGAAAAAAACTGGTTACCCCGATAAGCAGCTCATTAAACAGCAAATTCGACTCGGCATCGTTGTCCTGCAGAAACCGGACATAGTCATTGATTCTCTCAATATTATGAATACCCATTCGTCGTTCAATACGGCGATACATAGTGCTTTTTTTGTAAAGAGAGAAGTCGTTGCCTGTCTGGCGTCGCAGAATGAGCATGATCTTGTCAAAAGCACTTTGAGCCTTATCCTCCAGGGATATCTCGGAATAGCTGCCAAGGTGAGGTCGATGTTGAAAAAAGTCAATGATTTTTACAGGCAGTTCCTCTGCGCTGGCAACCACATCGGCCAGTCCTGCATTAATGGAACTCCTCGGCATGCCGTCAAACTTGCTGGTCATTGGATCCTGAACGAACGATCCACCCCCTGCCTCCTTGATAGCTCTTAAGCCCAGCATCCCATCTGAACCCATACCCGAAAGGATCACCCCGACACTGAGTTCCGAGAGGTCCTCGGCAAGCGAACGGAAAAAAAAATCAATCGGCAGGCGCAGCCCTCTTGGCTTGAAAGGGTCAAGCAGACGCAACACACCGTGAAACAAAGAGAGATCTTTATTGGGCGGGATGACATACACTCGATTTTTTTCGACAGACATGCCATCCGCGATCTGACAGACCTGCATTGATGTCGATCGTTGGAGCAGCTCAGCCATAATACCCTTATGCGTCGGGTCAAGATGCTGGACAATGATAAATGACATGCCCGATAAATGGGGAACATGCTGTAAAAACAGTTCCAATGCCTCAAGCCCGCCGGCTGAAGCACCTATACCGATAATGGGAAAAGCTTTCTCCATGCCTTTTTTTACATCCGTAAGCTCTTTAGTGAGAGACTCCTTTGGCTTAAGACCCTCTAGTGGTTTCGTTTTATTTTTCATGACATCAACATCGTGATAGTTGTCTTAATAAACAGTAATCAGTGAAAATAAGTTTATACAAATAATATATTATACGCCTTTCCGCTCATTGATATTCAAGTTATATGGCGTATTATGGTCATAATATGTATTTTAAATATACAATATTTATGTAATCTCTAATAAGCCGCTCTTGGTTTTAAGCATAGGATAGTTTCATACAGACAAATGGACGTTGCAAGAAACATTGTCATCGAACATGCAGGCACCACTCCATCATGCATGCAGAGGATTGAGCTGATTGAGCGCAAAGGCAAAGGGCATCCCGACACCATCTGCGACTCAATCATGGAGGCAGTCTCTCTCAGTCTGTGCCGCGAGTATCTGGCGCTTACAGGGCGCATTCTGCATCACAACATCGACAAAGGATTGCTCATTGCCGGCATAAGCGCCGTCAAACCCGGAGGAGGCACCCTGCTGGAGCCCATAAAAATCATTTTCGGCGACAGGGCAACCTACAACTACAAAGGAATCCGCATACCGGTCGCAGAAATTGCCGAAGAGGCGGCCAAAGAATGGTTTGCACAAAACATGCGCTTTATCGACCCACGCGCGCATGTCATCTACCAGAATGAAATCAGACCCGGTTCACTGGAACTCACCGATCTCTTTTCACGCACTGTTATCGGAGCCAACGATACCTCAGTCGGTGTAGGCTATGCACCACTCAGCACCGCTGAATCCCTCGTCCTCGAAACCGAACACTACTTGAACTCCCCCGGTTTCAAACAGGCATTTCCCGAAACAGGCGAAGATGTAAAAGTCATGGCATACCGTGACGCCGGCACACTGACCCTCACCATCGCCATGGCATTTGTAGACCGCTATATCCCCGACACAACCGCCTATTTTCAGCGCAAGGAAGCCGTACTCCATGCACTGCACACATTTATAGCAGCAAAAAACCAGACATTCGAAAAAATAGCAATAGAACTCAACACCCTCGACGACCCCGCCCGAGGTGAGAGAGGCATATACCTCACCGTGCTCGGCACCTCAGCCGATGGCGCAGACGGAGGCGAAGTCGGAAGAGGCAACAGGGTTAACGGACTCATATCATTCGGACGTCCCCTCAGCCTCGAAGCCGCCGCAGGCAAAAACCCCGTCAACCACGTCGGCAAAATCTACAACCTCCTCGCACAACAAGCCGCCGCCCGCATATACAGAGAAGTCAAAGGCATCCAGGAAGTCACACTCTTCCTCTGCAGCCAGATCGGCCAACCCCTCGACCAGCCCCTGACCGCCACAGCCCGGATAACCACAGCCCCCGGCCTCCCGATCATAGACCTCCAACCCCAAATCACCGACATCATCAACACCGACCTGACCAACCTCCCCACCTTCACCCACCACCTCTCCCAAGGCCACCACCCCATCTGCTAACCCCACCAGGATACAACTAGGGGACGACATTCATATCGTACAGTTGCGCACCCAGCAAAGGCTGGCAGGGCCCAAAATCCTGAAGCCTGTCAAATAGGGGACGACATTCATATCGTACAGTTGTGTCAAATAGGGGACGACATTCATATCGTACAGTTGAGCACCCAGCAAAGGCTGGCGGAAGACCAAAATCCTGAAGCCTGTTCAAATCATCGCAAAAAACTCAATCTGCCCGGCAACTGTACGATGCTCTGCCTTAGCCTGAGCTTTTGCTTGTCCCTACAAATGGTCATCTATGCGTACTGGTATTCCCATAATTTTTTTACTTAAATTGATTTACTGCAAAGGAAGTAGATAGGTCTCATAAAAACCGCTCGCAGGTATGATACAGCTCAGCATGTGGCGGAAATACGGCTTCAGAGCAAGCGTTTCAGCGCGTGTATTGATGGTGCATCACGCACTGCGTTGCGGCCTCCTTGGTGGCATCAAAGAACCAGTCAACCTCGGCAGAAAAAAATGCTTAATGTTCTTGGTGAAAGGATCAAAGACTTGGACATACAGGCAAAAGACCGGTACGGGTCGGCAAAGGTGGGGTTGGCTGCCGTCCACATTTCAGGTTCCAGTATGCCCACGAGCGAACGTCAAAAACGCCGGGCGGAGCTTTCTCCAAAACCTCGCGGAATTCGTCTTTGCCCACGATGCCTTGTAGCGCCTTTAAGTCTTCAACCGTACCAAAAGTCATAACATGCGCCAGAAAATGCACTGGATCAGTAAGTTCTTCCTCTGGTGTTTTGAACCAGACAACACGGCGGGCAACATTCAAAATGTCGGGAGTAATAGGCAAAGGTTTCATGGTGTGTGTCCGTACTCATCCTTACGTGTGACGTAGGGAGTTAGAATAGGAAGACTTGCTGGATCAACGGAATCAACGGCGACAGTCAAACGCTTTCGCACCTCTGCGGGCAATGTTGGAAGATCATCAAAAAAGGAAAGCGCCTTCAACGTAATCATGGGATTAAAGCTGCGCCCATAAACGACAATGCCAGAAGCTAAGGCGGTCGGTAAACCCACGCCATGTTGCAACAGCGCGTCAATATCAAGGTAATCTTTTACCTCAGCCCGTTTTTGCACAACAGCAACTTTTGTTCCTGCAATATCAAGCAATGATGCGACAAAAAGAAAGCGTCCCTCTGCCTGCTCACGTGGCGCTGCCTGTCCAAGGCCAAGACCTCCAAAAAAAGAGAGTAAAACGGGGCCATCACGATCAACGCGGCAAGTCAGCGTATTGAGGCCGACCTGAACACGCTCCGCTCCCTTGAGGTAGGAGATAGACTTTTCAGCAAACTACAGTATTGCGCCCGAGACCGATATTATCATCCCGGCAAGCGGCTTCTATGAATGGAAGCAAGCCGCTCAGATGGCAAAGCCATGGCTTTTGCCGGATTATGGGATATCTGGAAGGCAGACACCAGTGCAGCACCGATCGTGTCGTGCACTATTATTGCAACAGATGCCAACCGCGAAATGAAATTTGTGCACGATCGCATTTCAAAGAATCCGAATCGACCGCACATGATGTGAGCTGTTTTGACTGATCATACCGTTTAAAAAAAACTTACACAATCAACCTGTATAAATTATTCAAAAATCCGTAGATTGACCAGATTGATCTTGAAATACCATGTCTTAACCCAGAAACAGAAAAAAATGAGCGCAAAAGATACCGTTCTTGACGTGATGAAAAAAGAGGGCACTCCCCTCAATGCTGGCCGGATTACAGAAATCACCGGTCTGGACCGCAAAGAGGTCGACAAGGCTATGAAATCACTTAAAGATGAAGGGCTGATTGTTTCTCCAAAGCGCTGTTACTGGGAACCAAAGCAATAATTCAACGACCGCATCCACTCACTTAAGTCTGCATCATGACGATGACAAGTAAAGTATTTTTTCCTGCGATGTTTATCGTCACCCTTTTTTCTCTCGGCGCCTGTAATCCTGAAAATCTTCCGGTCTCCGATGAGGTACTGGAATCAAAGGCCGAGGCGTTAGCTGAAAAGAAAATTGCGGAAGGCAAAAAAATTTATGAATCGAATTGTGCCGGTTGTCATGAAACCTCCGTCTCTGGAGCCCCGAAACCCGGCGACAAGGCCGCATGGCGTGAGCGTATTGCTGCCGGCGTAGCCCAGCTGGCAAAAAAATCCATTGAAGGCTATGAGGGAAAGACCGGAGTGATGCCCCCGAAAGGAGGCAATCCCGCACTGACCGATGAAGAAGTATCCAACGCCGTTGATTTTATGACAGTCACCTTGAAATAACCGCACACAAGTTCATCATGCACCCCTGCACTCCAGCGCATCGTTCAAGCCGGAATGCCGCACCACCTTTTTTCCGACCCCTCCACAAAACACCCCTTCACTTGCCCAGATCTCAACGCTGCCTTTAGCCCTTGTTATACCGGTATAAATCAATTCTCTGGTAACAATCTCACTCTCAACCGGAGGCAGAATCATAAGAACCCTCTCAAATTCCGACCCCTGGCTTTTGTGAATGGTCATGGCAAAAGCTGTATCATGCAAAGGCAGACGCTCCTGCATGATACTGCGCACACCGCCCTCCGGATCGGGAAAAAAAGCCCTGATCTCTCCATTATTCTCCGGGTCCGGAAAAAGTATCCCTGTGTCTCCATTAAAGAGCCGCATTGAATAGTCATTGACGGTAACAAGGATCGGCCTCCCTTTGTACCCCCTGCTCCCCGCTCTTATCAGACCCTCACTCCCCAGAATATGTTCAACCGTACTGTTAAGACCGCTCACTCCGTAAGGGCCATCGCGCAATGCACAGAGCACACGGAAACTGTCAAACCTTTCCAGAGCCTCAGCCGCTGACTCCGCCGCAAGATAGTAGTGATATCCCTCCTTCACTCTCTTTCCCAGAGCCCTCTGCAGCTCCTCCCGTGCAGGCAGCTCCTTCCAGGCGGCACCACTCAGTGTCACGCTTTTAAGAAGTGCCAGAGCTTCGCTCCCCAGCCCCGCATTCACCGCCCGGCTGATCTCCGCAATGCCGCTGCCGGCCTCAAACCTGTAGTTCTTTTCAAGCTTCACCAGCGATCCGGCCAAAGGCGAACTCTGGCCACCCTTCTCCCCCGCACTGCAGATATCACCAAAAACGGCCCCGGCTTCAACAGAAGCAAGCTGATCCCTGTCCCCCAAAAGAATAAGACGGGCACTCGGCCTGAGAGCCGTAACAAGAGCTGTCATCAGAGGCAGAGCAATCATTGACGCCTCATCAACAATAACACTGTCAAAAGGAAGAGGATTTGCCGCCGAATACCGGAAACGCGACGACCCCGCCACACTCCCGAGAAGCCGCTGAATCGTGACAACTTCATCTGGTATGGCAAGTTTCACCTCATCAGAACAAGCAAGGGTTGGCCTGATACTGTTTACGGCAGCCTTCAGCCGTGTAGCCGCCTTCCCAGTTGGAGTGGCCATGGCGATCCTTTCTTTTCTGCCGCTCTTCTGCTCAAGCAGCAGTGCAAGAATTTTAACAACCGTTGAGGTCTTGCCGGTACCGGGTCCCCCGGAAATCACACAGAACTGCTTATGCAGCGCAGCCACGGCAGCCTCCTCCTGGCGACCCTCACTTCCCGCAAACAGTCGAGCAAGTCCCGCGCGCAGCATTGTCTCATCAATATCCTCCACCTCCGCTGACGCTTTTTTCCTAATGCACCCGGCAAGATCCTGCTCATAACGCCAGTACCGATAAAGATAAAGACGACCAGACCTGTCAAGCACCAGCGGTCGGTGTTCACCGGGCAGGCCAATCGTCGGCTTACTCCTCAGCAGCTCCACAAGGGCATCAGCATCAGGCAGCACAATCTCTTTTCCATCAACAGATACCCTTTGATCGGCGCAATCAGCAAGATTGAGGCAGATATTCCCCTTTCCAGGCGCACCGCTTGCCATGGAAACCAAAAGGCGGAAAACATCATCGCTCTCCTTGCAGATAAACGACGCAAACTGCCGGTCAATGGCTCGCTCCTGAAACAAAATGCCCATCTCTTACTCCCCCCCCTCTATCAACAGTTGAGTCAGTTCCCGAATAAGCTCTTCGTCTGGACAATCCCGATAAAAACCGGTAGTCTCCCCCTCTTCACCGCTTACCCCCCGAAGAAAAACATAAATCACCCCTCCGAAATGGGTCGAATAGCTGTAATTTTTAACCCTCAGCGAAAGATATCGGTTGAGAGCAACGGTATAGAGAAGATACTGAAGGGTATACATGTTTTTTGCCATCGCATCGCGCATCGACTCCTCTCCGTAATCCTGATACCCGTTACCCAGATGGTTAGATTTCCAGTCAAGAAGGTAGTATCGCCCACCCTCTTCCAGCACCATATCAATAAATCCCATAAGCATCCCCTTGACCGGCCTGAACTGCAATGCCTCTGCAAGTGCACCGCCCTCTGCGCCGCCAAAGGTCACTCCATGGCGTGCAAGGGATTCAGCAAGTCGGGATGAAGTAATAAACTTGAGCGGAAAGAAAAACTCCAGCTCGGTTATCCAGCATCCCGCCCGCAGCCTTCCAAGCTTGAATGTCCCGGTTGATGACCTCAGGACATTCTGAACCATGCCGCTGATGTGCGGCAGCCAGTCAAAAGAGTAGCTGTACCGTTCAAGCCCTTTTTCAACAAGATCACGGACTCTCTCCGGTGTGGGAGAGGCAAAATCAAGCTTTTCAAAAATCCAGTGCATGAATATGCCCGCCTGTGCTCCACGGGGAAAGCTGAAAATGCTCTTTTCGCCGCCACCGGCCGCGTACTCCATGCCACCGGCCAACGCATCGTCCCGGTCAGGAAGCTCAGCAGGACGTTGCTCATGGCGGCTGAAAGAGGTAAAGCTTGACACCCTCCAGCTCGTATCAACCGTTCCTGAAAAAGTATGCCGGAAAAGGTGATTGCCCTCTGGTGTCGCTTTTTTCCTGAAGTATGTTGTTGCGCCATCACCAACCTCACGACCGGGTCTGGTGAACGCGATTGAACCCTCCGAACCATTCGCCACCGCCTCCATCTGTACGGCCATCTTCTCTACGGTTAAGGTTTTTGACTCTGCCCGGAGAGCCGTGGCCTGATTTTCAGCACGTCTTGCCTCATCGGAGGCAAACAGAAGATAGTTCACCGCTGAAACTTCCGCCCGGGTTTTTGCCGTCAGCAGATAGCAACGCTTTTTCGCTCTGGTCATGGCCACATAGAGCAGCCTGAGGCTTTCAGCAAGCGACTCATTCACAGCTCTCAATCGGTGAAGAGCATACTCTCTGGACCCGAAATCCTTGACCAGCTGCCCCTCGTCATCATGAAACATCAGCACATTACCCTTGCTGCTCACCTCACCCCAGAGAAACGGGCAGAACACAATCGGATACTCCAGTCCCTTGCTGATATGAACAGTAACAATCTTGACTGCTGCTTCATCCCTCTCAAGGCGTATCTGATACTCCTCCGCCTCATCAGCAGCCCCCAGTCGCTCACTGAACCATGTTGCCAGCCCCTCCATGCCGGGCCGCCTCTCATGCTCCTGGCGGTGCAGCAGCTCAAAACACTGCAGCAGGTTCGTAAGCCTCCGCTCACCCGATGCATCTGGTGCGCCAAGAAAACGTCCCCGCACACCCTCCTTAGCCATCAGCTCCCTGATCATCACCATAAATCCACGTTCAAGCCACCGGTGATGATAATGATGAAAATCCCCGATGCACCTCGTCCACGCCTCCTCATCATCAATCAAACGGGCAATATCGTCGCCTGTTCTGCCAAAAATATCAGTCACCAGTGCCGACCGTATTTTCCTTTCATTTCCTGCGTCACACAACGCCGACAGCAAAACACTCACCTCTTGAGCCTCCGTTGAAGCAAAAATTGTCATATCGCTTCTCATCACCCCGGCAATCCCCCTTGCCCTGAGAGCATTCAAAACAATTCCGGCCTGCCGGTGAGTACGCACAATAACAGCAATATCCCCCGCACTGACCTCTCTATCCTCCATCAAAAGACGCTCAATCTCGCCGGCAACGGCATCTGAAGCAAATATGCCGGCATCATCGACCGTCAGTATCCCGCGCGTCACATCCGGTGAATCCATAAGCCAGAGCTGCAGCGGTGCCATATCTTCCGCTCCGGCAGCGGCAAGCTCTTGAGCACCTCCTGCATCCAGCGGATGGTAAAGAATACCCTCAAAAATAAAAGGGTTCCTCTTCTGATCAAAAACACTGTTGAACGCCTTAAGCAGCCCGGGAGTGGAACGCCAGTTTTCAGTCAACGTAAATCGCTTCTCGTCACCCACATCACGAGCCGCCTGCATATAGGCAAAAATATCAGCCCCGCGGAAACTGTAGATAGCCTGCTTCGGATCGCCAATCAAAAAAAGCGGCGCATCCGTACCGGCATAAATCGCCCTGAAAATGGCATACTGTACCGGATCGGTATCCTGAAACTCGTCAATAAGCGCCGCACCATACTTTTGACGAAGAAGCTCCGCAAGCGCCGCCCCCCCCCTTTCCGAAACAAGCGCCTGATAAAGATCTTCAAGTAAATCATCAAAAAACCGGACATTTCCGGCCTGCTTGCGAAGCGGCAGACTTCTCCTGTAAAAATCTGCCAGCTCTGCCTGCAAGGCAAGAAATCGCTCTTGTACCCCCCCAAGCAACCCTTCACAGCAATCAAAAAAAGAATGAACGGGAGGCAGGCTTTTTGGCTTTGTGCCTTTTGTAATGCCTGATCGGGTGAACTTGATAAACCCGTTAAAAAGATCGAAAGGATTGCCTTGCCCGACAAAAGCATCCATGCAGGCAAAAAGCGGCTCAATCAGGTCAATCCGGTACGATTCTGCCGCCCTGCCCAACCCTTTGTCGCATCTCATCACCTCCTCTATAAACTCCCTTTCTGCCCGCCACATCTGCCCGACCTCCTTAAAAGCCTTATGGCACGACGCATCCAGCGCAGCAATATCATCACGACTGAATTCAGGAATAACCCTTGCCCCCGCCCCCCCATGAAGGCTGTACAAAAGCTCCTTGAACACCTCCGAAGCCCTGTGTTGAAGAGCATAACCCAAGAGAGGAGCAGACTCACCGAAAAAATGTATCCGCCAGAAATCATCCAGAAGCTCCTGCATCAGCTCCCTCTGATCCGTAATCAGCTCCGTATCGTAGAGAGAACCGCTCTCAAAAACATTATCCTGCAGCGCTCTCAGGCAAAACCCATGAATCGTATAAATTGAAGCCGTATCAAAATCACCAAGCGCCCGCTCAAGAATCTCCTTGACTGCCGTTAACCCTCTTCTGCTTGACGCCTCAAAAAACGAACGCAAAAAACCATCCTCCGTATCCGCCCCCTCCAGCACCTCTATAGCCTCCCTGATCCGGCCCCGTATTTTGCCACGAAGCTCCTTCGTCGCAGCCTCGGTATAAGTCACAACAAGAATCTCCTCCACCGCCAGCTCCAACTCCACAAGCAGCCGCAGATACAGCGAAGCAATAGCATAAGTCTTCCCCGTCCCGGCACTCGCCTCAATCAGATTCACCCCGCCCAAAGCAACAGCCCCGTGCTCCAGTCTTTTCATAAGTTACCCTCAGATACCATTTTTATCAGGAGGCCGTCACCTCAGTCCCCCCCCTCAGACCTCATTACTCAGCACTTCGACAGCAATCCGGCAAAACTCCTCATCAAACAC
>JBAWYL010000040.1:0-17121 GCA_037143555.1 Chlorobiaceae bacterium | reverse complement strand
GCCGCTCACCGTCACACTGCCGTTACTCGTTATGCCGTCAGTCGAGCTGGTGCCGCTATCAACGGTCAATGCCAAGGTCGGTGCTGACGGCGCTGTCGTATCAATAGTTATCGCTGACTCGTTACTGCCCGCACTGCTGACATTGCCTGCCAGATCGGTCTGCTTGACCTCTACTGCCCCAATGGCATAGGTGCCTGCTGCTAACGTAAAGCTCGAGCCCGTGCCTGTCGACCATGTCGAGCCGCTGTTCGTGCTGTACTGCCAGGTCGAGCCTGTCTCCAGGCCGCTCACCGTCACACTGCCGTTACTCGTTATGCCGTCAGTCGAGCTGGTGCCGTTATCAACGGTCAATACCAAGGTCGGTGCTGACGGGGCTGTCGTATCAATAATAATTGTATAATTACTAGAATGCGAAGAAGAATTCAATCCAGAATTGTTAGTCAGTATAGCATTAAAATTGAATGTAGTACCATTCGCGAGACCTGAAAGTGTAATATCTATGTATCCATTTGCAATATCAGCAGAGGAAAGTGTGTAATATGAACCTATCTGCGTACTATCATTATACAAATAGATCCTATAATTAAGTGATGCACCTGAAAAACTAACCCTAATTGTCGGAGAAGTATCGTTCGTGCTGCCTCCAGAGGCCACTACTCCGGTAACAGGTAGGAAATTGTCTGTAATCGACGCAATTGTAGGAGTACTGAGTGCCATAGCAATAGTTATTATTGGTTTATGAGCTTTGACTATAAATATTTATTCCTCATACGGCAGGGTATCTTCGATCTCAGATCGTCTGCAGACCGCCATCAATTTGCAGATATAAAAACCTCTTACAATTACCATGCCATACAACATTAAGTCAGAACGTCATTAAAGTGTATAAAACCGATAACCGTTTGATTAATCAGTGATTGTCTCAAAAAGACATTATTTATGAGACAATCAGTGATTTTTTTGAACCGGGCTCCGTCTGACTCTTTCGGGGGGGGATAAATAAAGAGAGAACGGAAAAATTACTTCCTGATATGACTTAAGGCATCACCCTGTTTTGAGAAGAGATCGGTGAAAATGCTCATGATGGTGCGCTTTCTTACCTTGATATCCATGGTGACCGACATGCCTGACTGCAGATAGATTTTTTTTCCTTGGGCCTGCAGGTACTGGTGATCGAGACGTACCTTAATTGGGAAATGGTAGTATTTGATGATATCGTCGGGGGCAAGAACATCGGAACCTACCTGTACTACTTTTCCCTTGATGTCACCGAATTCCGCGAAGGGAAAGGCATCAAACTTGACATCGACTGGAAGCCCTTCAAACACAAAACCGATATCCTGATTTGAAATAAATGCCCTTGCAGTCAGATTGTCGTCAGGGACGACTTTAAGGATTACCTCGCCAGATTTGACAACAGTACCGGGTTTGACCTGAAGGTCAAAAATTGTGCCGTCAACCGGGGCTGTTATGGATTCGTACCCTGTTGCCTGGCCGGCCATGTACTGCTGTTTGTTGATCTGTTCAGAGAGGTCGGCAACCTGTGCCTGCAGTTTTAAAACATCAAGTTTTTTCTGTTCAACCTCGAATTCTGAAACAGCGGAAGTACTCAAGAGAGAACGCAACTTTTTGAGGAGTACGGATTCAGTGGCGTACTGCTTGCTGGCATTTTCGAGATTGATTTTCAGTGACTTGAGCTTTGACTCCTCGCCGACAGACAACACAGGTTCGAGTGCAAGAAGCACTTCGCCCTTTTTAACCCGCTGCCCGTCCTCAACACGCAGGGAACTGACTTCGCCTTCAATGGCAGCCTGCACTTTTTTTACTTCGCCGGTCGGTTCGAGTTTTCCCATTGCAGGTATGGATACATCTATTTTGGCAATAGCGGCCCAGACGATGAAACCGAAAAAGGCAAGCACAAAAACCCACAATATGGCTCTTGGAACTGCTACAGACTGCGTGAACACCTCTCCCTGACCTATCAGATCATCGCGAAATGGATTTTTCATGAGAGGCTGCCCTCCATAACAGGAATTGAAAAAGACTGTTTGTTAAACAATGAATAATAACGGCCTTGTCTTTCCATAAGGTCATCATGAGGGCCGGCTTCATCGATACATCCGTCATGGAAGCAGAGAATCATGGATGCTCCTTTGACTGAATTAAGCCTGTGGGTAATGAATAACACTGTTTTGCCTCTGAAAGCAGAGATCATATTGGCCGTTAACCGGCTTTCGGTCTCGGAATCAAGAGCACTTGTTGCTTCATCGAGAATGATAATGCCGGGGTTCTGCAGAATTGTTCTGGCTATGGCAATCCTCTGGCGCTGACCGCCTGAGATTGAAGAGCCCTTTTCACCAACGGGTGTATTGTACCCGGTTGGAAGAGCCATAATAAAGTCGTGGGCTTCGGCAATCTTTGCTGCACGGATAATGTCGGCATCTGTTGCCTCTGGATTGGTCAGAGCGATGTTTTCCTTGACTGACACATTAAACAGCATAGGATCCTGCGGCACAATACCAATCTGGCTTCGAAGGGAGTTAAGCTCAACTTTCCCGATATCGTAATGGTCGATAAAAATCCGACCTTCTTCGAGCGTATAGAGCCTCTGGACAAGTTTGGCAAAGGTACTTTTGCCTGATCCGCTCTCTCCGACAATTCCGACAAAAGTCCCTGCAGGTATTGCAATGCTTACATTTTTCAGCACCATGGGAGTATTGTCCCTGAATCGGAAAGAAAGATTTTCGCAGAGAATCTCGCCCTTGACAGGAGGCAGAGGAATTTGCGACAGCTGCTCCTTGCCTCCTTCCTGCGGAGTATCGACAATGTCGGCAAGCCTTTCAAGCGACATTCCGGTTTCCTGAAATTCCTGCCAAAGCTGGGCAAGCCTCATGACGGGACTTGTTATATAGCCGGCAATAATCCGGAATGCGATGAGCTCACCGAGAGTCATTTCGTGATTGAGGACAAGCCAGGCACCTGCCCAGATAACAATTAGCCCTGAGGCCTGGCTGAGAAATGAGTTGGTGGAATTGGCCAGCGTGCCTGACACGACTGGCTTGAAGCCCTCCCGGACATAGCCGGCATATTTTTCCTGCCAGTTCCAGCGTGCGCGCAACTCAATATTCTGGGATTTGACCGTCTGAATTCCTGAAAGCACCTCAATCAAATAGGCATTTGTAATGCTGTGCTTTACGGCTTTTTCTCGCAGCTGTTTTCTGATAACCGGCGACAAAACAAAGGTTACCAAACCGATGAGAGGAACAACTGATAGGGACATCAATGCCAGCTTCCAGCTGAAAGCAAAGAGTACAATGACATAAATCATTGAAAAAATTGCATCGAGAACGACACCAAGTGCAGTTCCTGTTAAAAACTGACGAATCCGCTCGAGCTCACCGATACGGGAACTGAGTTCTCCAACAGGCCTTTTTTCAAAAAAACGAAGGGGCAGACGCAAGAGATGATCAATCACCTCAATGCCGAGAGCAACGTCGATACGGTTGGTTGTATCAACAAAAAGATAGGTTCTTAAACTGTTGAGTACCGCCTGCAGTACAGCAATGGTCAGCATAAAGAAGCCAAGAACATGCAGCGTTGAGTAGCTGTTTCTGACAATGACCTGATCGATAATGATCATAAACAAAAGGGGAGTGACCAGCGTCATGATCTGGGTAAAAAACGAAGCGATCATAACCTCTGCAAGGACATTGCGATACTTTTTGATTGAGGGTGCAAACCAGTCAAACCCGAATTTTTTTTCAGGAGTATCTTCCCTCGAATCAAGCACAAGTGCTTCTCCGTGATGCTCCCACTTTTCCCAGAATTCTGCTTCAGCAAACACCTTGAGCCCGGATGAAGAGGGAACTGCCACAGTAACCTCTGTGGATGAAGCCTTGTAAAGCACTGCAAAGCTCTCGTTCCATCGAATAAGAGCAGGAACCTTGAGCCTCCTTAAAGCTTCCTGACCAAAACGCACGACCTGAGCCGTTAATCCAAGCACAACCCCGATACCGCCGCAATCCTGGAGCGAAATATGCCCGTTACGGTTGTACTGGTTTTCTATAACACTATGGACCAAATCTTTTTTGACCGGAATGTTCATGTGCTTGCCCAACATCTGAAAACAGGCCATCGTCTCTTCAACGGGGCCCCGACCTTTGAAAAATGGAAACTCTTTTGAGCTGCCGTTTCCATGCTTTCCTCCCTCGTGAAAACTGAACTTTTTTCCTGCCGCCTTATAGCCATTCGTCCCTGATTTTACCTCTTGAGCAACATCTAAGCTGGTGTTAACCGATGGCTTTTTAAAGGATGAAAAATCAAGCCCTACGAGACGCAAGGAAAGTGAAGCGGGTATTTCGCTTTGAGAGGGTTTGTACTCTGTGCCCTGAGGGTATGCTGGTTCATCGCTTCTGCTGACAAACCATTGAAGCTTTTTTTCGGGAATTGTCGTACTGAATGCAGTATCAATGACAGCAGCCGACCGATAAAGATAGATAGCAAGTTCCTTGATTCCGGAAAACCCGCTCTCCTGGATATGTTTTTTTTTCTTCGGGTCATTGCGGTAGACGCTTTCAAGAAGCGTACAAATTTCAGCAGGGTCCGTTGCACCGGAAACCCGTTCATAAAGAGGCGGAATGGCATTGACCACTCTGCCCAGTGAAGAAGATGGAATCTGAAGACAGAGAGTTTCTTCAGATGCAATGACAATCTCGGTTGACTGTCTGCGCATCAGGCTTACCCAGCCGAACAGATCTCCAGGGCCGAGGAGCCTAACTGTCTGAACCGCTCCGCTGTCACCGTCCTGATAAAGGGAACGAACACGTCCGGAACTTATTACATAAAGAGCATCAGGCGACTCACCTTTGCTGATAACCGGTTTACCGATGGTATAACGGCCTACTTTTGTGACCGCAGCTAGCATTGCGAGCGTCTCCTCTGTCAAACCGGAAAACAGAGGGATATCGGCAATCACCTTGCGAATATTTAACTCAGTATTTTCAAGGGTGTTCAAAACAGGGGTTTCCTTGTTAAGTTC
Organism: Chlorobiaceae bacterium; assembly: GCA_037143555.1. Classification (GTDB taxonomy): domain Bacteria; phylum Bacteroidota; class Chlorobiia; order Chlorobiales; family Chlorobiaceae; genus Chlorobium. The sequence continues at coordinate 12,083 of JBAWYL010000040.1, read as the reverse complement.
AGAAAATTACGTCTTAACAATACGATTGCAATTTTCGTACCAGAAATTTCACCTCATACAGAAACAGCACCCGGAAAATGATTCAAGAAAGATTCAATCGCTCATTTTCATATGCACGGGAATAACTATGTGTACGTAAAATCGTCTCATTTTCAGGCAGTTTGCAATTAATGATACGGCTTGTTTCAAACAGCAAAAAGACCATTACGCTCAGTAAAAAAAGGACTGAACCTCATTATTGACCCATTCATTAAACAGCTGATCGATGAGCTTCTGCTTCATTGCATCATCAAGCTTCGCTGATATGTGTTCCTGCAGCCGGGTAATCACTCCAACCCCTTCAATGAAAGCAGGCGGATTAACCACCCCGACTTTGGCTGTTGACAATACTCTTGCCAGAGAAGGATTCAATTGTCTGATCTCAATCGGGCCAATTCGGCCTCCGCCCGTGGCTTCCGAACCTTCGGCATACCTCGCTGCAAGAGGCTCAAACATCTCTTCACTTGACTCGATACGGAAATACAACTCTCTAAGCAGTTCATGGTCTTTGTTGCGTAACATGAGGAATACAACTTTGTCAAGACCGGCTTTTAATTTCAAAAAAGTGCTACCAACCTGTGGCGCAAACATTTTTTCTTTAAATTGGGCAAGCAACACCGGGCGACTGATAAAAAAATCAAGGTCATCTTCCCTGGTTCCTTCGCGAACCATTTGAGCTTTCTTTTTTTCAATAAAGTCACCATCGGCCGCAATCTGCTCGCTATAATAGGCCTCTGTCTCCCCAACTGTACAGTTGAGAGTCCGGAGCGCCTGGTCAATAACGATCGCTGGCATCAATTGAGACCAGATGTTGTGACCTGAGAGCATGGGCAGCAAAGCCTCAGCCTGCAGCTGCCTCTTGCCTAACGTAACCTCAACAGACATAGATCTCCTTTTCAAAAAATTACAGAAAAATAAGAGCGCCTGACCATACCGACAGAGGCCTGACTTTCAGTCTTCCATGCGGACGGATCAACTTTCCAATCCTTTCATCGTCACTCTTTCTCCAATTCGTTTGATGTCACCGGCGGGGTGACAACCGATGAAGGGACATCCGATTCCGTCACGCCCGGCATCGGGATACCGAGATCCTTCAGGCTCGGCATCTCTGCGCGAACAACACCTATTGTGCTCAACAGTTTGCCCATTCCCGCCAGCGTCCGTGCGTTGGCAATTTTCAAATCAAAAAATCCTGTAAAGTAAGCCCGCTGAGCCTGATAATATTCGTTTTCTGTATCGAGCAGGTCCAGTAATGAGCGTTTGCCAATATTGAACTGGTCCTGATATCCCAATCTTACACTCTCAAGGCTTTTGCGGTGCTGGTCAAAATATTTCATCTGCTGCGTAATCGTCTGTTTGTCGTTGAATGCAGTTGAAACTAACTGGCGCAGATCGGTCGCTGCCTTGTCTTTGCTATCAATTGCGCGGTACATCTTTTCCCTGTACTGGTGCAGTGAGGCTGCATCTGAACCTCCATTAAAAATATTATAGGTCAACGCCAGCTCAACAACACCGAGGTTCTGTCGGCCGTATATACCGATATCGGCATACGGATCCCATGAAATGGAATTGCTTGCCTTGAAGTCAAGGCGCGGATAAAACTTTGATTCCTGCATTTTCACAGCGTACTTTGCAGACTTTATATCCGACATGGTGGAAAGAAATCCGGCATTATACTGGTAGGCTTCTTTAATTGCATCCCCGACATTACCGGGTATCCCATCATCCGGAAGCAGAACCTCCTGCATGTTCTCTTCGGGCAGATCACCAACATAACGCTGATAACGGTCACAAACCTCGTGCAGGTTGCTCAGTTCAGTCATGTAATTAGACTTTGCCAACGCCACGCGGGCTGTGATCTGATCCATGTCGACACCGGCACCGACACCGGCATGAACCCGTCTCGTGATCTGATCGGAAATTTTAAGATGGTAGTCGTAATTGCGTTTGGAAAGACATACCATTTCACGGCAACGCAGCACATCGGTATAAGCTTTGAAACTTTCAAGGCCGATATTCTGGACAGCATCCATGAATTCAAAATACCTTGCCTGTGCGGAATTTTTCAATTGACCTACCTGGCTTCTGGTGTAGAACCCATCAAAAAGCATCTGTGAAAGTTCCAGCTTGACGCTTCGCTGCCAATAATCCTGATTGCCAGGATAATCTGAGCGAAGCCAATCTCTTCCTGCACCGGCGGAGACATTTACCTTCGGCAAAAAACCTCCCTTTGCGACAGCCCCCTCATTATACACATCGCGAAAAGCATGAAACCTTATTTTAATTTCAGGGTTCGTGTTCAATGCTTTCTCCACGGCATCCCGTACCGTAACGAGATCGGCCACTGCAATTTGAGGCGCCCAGATACAAAGCATAATCATGACCGCAGAAATAGGTTTCAGCTTCGTTAGCAACACTTTAAAAAGTTTGGCGACCCATTCCAAAGCAGCACTATTTGCCGGTCGAGTTGTATTGGTTGTACTCATTTACTGTATATGTTTAGCATGACTTTAAATCTTTAAACCCCCAGAAGCTGATAGATTCACCGGTATAAATCCGGGGAAATTATTAGTGTCTTATCCGTTAAAGGAGTGATACGCCACAATAAGTACATGGCAATTTCCGTGCCAATTCAGGCAAGAAGATTACAGAAGGAAGATCTAATGCGCGATAAAAAAGGGAGTAATTGCTTTTAGGGAGTGACTATGCTCTTATGCAGCGGGATATTTATGTCTTTTCCACGACAATAAGCCGTTAACACGCATAATGATGTTAACGGTTTATTGTCGTTCACGTTCTTCTTCGGGATTACTTCTGCCCTTTTGTTTTGTCTTTCAATGTCGTTCCAATGTCGAGGCGATCTGCAATATTGGCTTCCGGGTCGATCACCGGCCTGATAAGCGGTGAGGCGCAGGTCATGAGGGTGGTGACGCCCGGACCGTGACCGGCTTCCATGCAATCGCTGTGTACGACTATTCCGATACTGACGGCACCTTTGCGGTATGCCCTGCCGTAACGGTTGTCGTGATCCAGCAGTGCGACAAAATCACCGAAACGGATTTTGTCGATGCCGAACTCTTTTACTGTTTCAGCATCGCTGGTCATGATATCGTAATCTCCTTTTGCCACATGAGCGGAGCCGATTCCTGATCCCATACAGACTGCAGGGACAACCGTTGTAACCGGAACTTCAAGCACGCCACCCTCAACTTCCCTGATATTCATGACCTTAAGCAGGTCTGGATCAAGATTGAAAAGAGTAATATCAGGATAGTCGGCAAGCTTCAAACCCTGGCCTTTTCCCCGGATCATAATGGTATCGCTGTAAAGCAGCTTTTCTTTTACTTCGCGAACAAAATCAACTATCACATGTTCCGATCCTCCGTGATGACCGAGTACACGGCCTTCGGCTCCTTTAGCCTCGCCGGTTACAACTGTGGCAATGTTGCCTGCGCAGGAATAAATCTGCAGACCGACGTTTGGATGCTCGAAGGGTTTATTGGTATCGGCAGTGCAGCTTACTCCGGGCTCAATATGATCACCCTGCCACCCAAACGCCGGGTCACCTACCTGAACGTTCAGGGTAATGCCTCCGATCGAAGGAAGAAGAAATGGAGTCCCGTGGTGGTCAACTTCCCAGTTTCCTCTTGTTCTCGGCTGTCCAGGCTGGCACTGGAGTAAAAATTCCACAAGATGCTGTTCGTTTGTGTTAAGCATAACTTTTTTTTGATGATGGTTGTCTTAATAAGTCTATGAATCAAAGCCTGGACGAAGAAAGGCTCTTGCAGCGGGGAATACAACTTCAAGTGAACGGCGGAGCCGGTCAAGATGAACCAGAATAGAAAGAGTTTTATCTTCATAATCAGGATACTCGGCATAGAGGATGCTCCATGAAGCAAGAGAGCGATCAATAGCTATGAGGGCAACTTTAGCACTGCCACATGCATCGTTTTGTGCTTCGTCCTGAGCTGAAAAGGGTTCGTTCAAGCGACCTTCGATTGCACGGACAATTTTTGGATAGATAAAATACTGATAGTGCCTGATGACCTGGAGATGCTCATCAAGAAAGAGAGGATAATTGGCGGGATGCGCTTCTTCAGCTTCAACATCGTCAAGAGCTGCGAACCACTCGTTAACCATACCGGAATATACCAGAGCTGCGCTTGCACAAGGGTGTTCACGAGCGTTCCGATGAAAACTCTCGCAAAGCTCTGAATATGCTGTTTCTTTATCCAGATCTTCGGGATCGATACCCTCTTTGGCGGCAATTTCCCTGATGAGACGCATAGCCTTAACAAGAGCGTCACCCATATCCTCCCAAAACCCGGCATTCAAAACATCAAAATCGCTCAAGGAATCACTACTCTTTGATTCTTCGGATTCAATCTGAAACTGAAGGCAACGTGAAGTATAGGCGCATCGTTCACACCAGCGATCGCAATAGTTATATATACCAGGAATCAAGTCCGGTTTAGCGCCCATTGATTGCACTCTTAAGTTATCCTTACACTCCTACGCTACCATTCGATGCGGCCTCTCAGCGACTTGACATCTGAGCGTTTCTCCTTTGTTTCAAGTCGTTTAACGTTTGAACTGAAGGTTGGTTTTGTTCTCCTGCGTTTTTTTGGAATATCGGCAACACTGCCCAGAATTTCGTAAAGCCGTTCAAGAGCGTCATCGCGATTTTTCTCTCTTGTACGAAAACGCTGTGCTTTAATGACAATAACTCCGTCATTTGAAAGGCGATGATCACTCAAACTGAGCAGACGTTCTTTTATCTCTTCCTGAAGAGAAGAGGCCCTGATATCAAAACGTAAATGAACTGCGGTCTCAACCTTATTGACATTCTGACCACCAGATCCCTGAGAACGTATGGCATGCAGCTCGATTTCGGAAACCGGGACAGTTACCTTTTGTTTGCTTTTACTGAGATGAGTCATTATAAAGCTCTCTTTTGCCACTATTCGGGATAGGTCATCAGCTCCAATTATGACAGATTTGACTGCAATGATGCAAAGGCGGAGATTGTTGCCGGCCATGATTCAAATCTGATGCTTTTTATCCCCACTGCGGCAGCCGCGCTGCAGTTTTCAAGCTTGTCATCAATCAGTACAAATTCATGTGCAGCCAAACCTGAATCATTAAGAATATGCTCAAATGCTTCAGGTGAACTTTTCAGGAACCCATGTTCATAGGAAAGATAGTAACGTTCCCTCTCCCTTAAAAGCGGATAATTTTTCAAGAGAAAAGCAAAATGCAAGGGATCGGTGTCACTGATGATCCAAAGCTTATGTTCACTGCATAGAATCTCGACGCCCTCTTCAGCTCCCTCCAACGGGGAAAAGATATCCTGCCAAAGTTCCCTTATTTCACCGTGACTCATATTTCCAGTCAGCGAATCACGACCAATCATAGAGAGATAGTCCAGTGGGGCAATAATGCCTTGATCAAACTTGATTTTCAGATCTCCTTCACAATATTTTCTGGAAACCGCATGCGGATCTGAAGTTCCATCAGGGATAACACTCCTGCAAAATCTTAAAAAATCTACCGAGACAATGACATTGCCAATATCAAGTAAAATAATGCTCATACGATCTCTTCTGTATATTCTGGTGATGGTTTTCGTATTAGCAGAAACACCAAGGGCGCATGGTTATGCGCCCTTGGTGTTTCTGCCATAGTTAAAACTGTTCGGCTTCTCCCGAAAAGCCTTGTGCGGTTCATCAAAACAACCACATTCATAGAATTATGATAGCGCTGAAAAATAATCCGCAGACAGCCGCCCGGACAAAACGGCGTAAAGAACCGTTCTATGGTTCGAAAATGATTTAGAGAGGAGTTACATCTTCAGCCTGAAGGCCTTTTGCTCCCTGAGTTACTTCCATCAAGACTTTCTGGCCTTCGACAAGTGTTTTGCGACCCGTACCATTGATGGCACTGTGATGTACAAAAACATCTTTTCCGCCTTTCTGCTCGATGAAGCCGTAACCTTTTTCTTCGTTGAACCATTTAACAGTTCCTTCAACCTGAGTACCCATATCTACCTCTTTTTTATTTTTGCCATTTTTAATTTGGCGTTACAATGAGCAAACCTCGACATGAGGCGCTCAAAAACTAATTTATTTTTCGCAAAATGAATTTACTCACTTTAAGCCAATTCAAAAAGGAAGTTGTGCAGTTTACACTACTTTTTTATTTTTTGAAAAAAAAAGCAATAGGCCCTTTTTCAGGACTCTCAGCTGCTGTAAACCAGAAGTGATAGGCTTCCTACCTCATTGCCCAGAGCTTAATCTTGCGATCATCGCTTCCACTGGCAATTATTTTTCCGTCAGGAGAGATATCAACTGATTGCACTTCAAGAACATGACCTCGATAGGAATGGAGCTGTTTACCTGATTTTACATCCCAAAGCCGAACCGATTCATCATTTGCCGCACTGGCAACCTTAGTTCCATCCGGGCTGAAACAGACGCTGCGTACAGCATCTTCATGACCTTCAAACACCGTAGTAATTTCGCCACTTGCGGCATCGAGAATCTTTACCTTGGCATCTCGACCGCAGAAAGCAATATACTTATCGTCCGGACTAAAGGCTAAGGCGTGCGACAGCCTGTCGTTTGTATTGAAGTTCGCAATATTTTTACCGGTTGCGACATCCCAGATTTTTATGATTGGTTCTTCTCCGCAACTGGCAATTATTTTACCATCATGACTGTATGCAAGACATTCGATATATGATTTGTGACCGAGAAGTCTGGACAGCTCTTTACCAGTTTCTACATCCCATAGCCTGATTGTTGTATCACGTGAACAGCTCGCCACAACTTTGCTGTCCGGACTGAAGGCGACCATTCGTACTGCCGTATCATGACCTTTACAGACATGCAAACACCGGCCGGTCGCAGCGTCCCAAATTCTAACTGTACTATCGGTGCTTCCGCTGGCAAGACTTTTGCCGTCACGACTGAAATCGATACACTCAACCCAGGTGTCATGACCTTTCATCGTATGCAGTGGTTTACCGGACTCCACATCCCACAGCATAACCTGTTCATCAAAACTACCGCTGACAAGCTTTTTTCCATCGGCGCTGAATTTTACACCCAACACCCTGTCCAAGTGACCTTCCATCGTTTTTATCAGGTTCACATCCTCAATAACCTTTGGAAGCTTCAATTCTACTTCCTTTTTCCCGAATATGTTCGATAAGAAACCCATAACAATAGTCTTGTTTGATTGATACACTTGTACTCGATACAGTCCGTCCCTGGTTGACGGCGCTGATTTTAATCGTGCAATTTAAAAAAAATTATCACCTTCCACGAATTCTCATCTCACTCAGGAAAAATTGTAGCTCCTTCCTTTCCAGAGAGCGCCCCTGCCAAATTTTATTTTAATAAACGAGTTGAAGGCTATGGCAATCAAAATAATCTGGGAGAAGACATGAAGAAGAGCAATGGGGATTGACTGGTGAAATACCCTTGCAATAATAAGCCTGCAAAGAAGGGCTATGGTAATCTGGGAAAGAGGAAGCCAGAACAATAAAACTCTTGATTCCCCTGCCATAAGAGAATGGAACAAAAATGCATAGGGAAGAACATACAAAGCGGCAATCATCACCACCAGAATAAAAAGCCCTGGTGTGCTGTAGCCGATGGCCGCAAATAAATTTTTGGAGAACCCTTCCCAGATCTCCTTTAAATTTCGATACATCCGGCAACTGACCACATCGGCACCATTAAAAGCAACCACGCTGCCTCCGGCTTTTTTCACTGCCCTGCAGAGCCAGACATCTTCAACGATAGCATCTCTGACAGCAGCATGGCCATTAATACGCTCATATAATCCTCTACGAAAAAGAATAAACTGGCCGTTTGCAAAACTAAACGCCGGCCTCGGGCTTGTACTCACAAGCCGAAGCGGAAGATAGCACAAGAGAATAACATGGATCAGCGGCACCAGAAGCTTCTCCCAAAACGATTGAAGTTCCTGATGAGGCATAAGTGAAAGCATGTCCGCGCCTGATCTCTGGATGGCACCAACCGTGCGGCGCAGGGCATCGGGCTTATGTATGGTATCGGCATCTGTAAAAAGGAGCAGTTCGCCCTTTGCCTGACGGCTGAGCTGTGAACAGGCCCATGCCTTGCCATGCCATCCCATGGGCAATGGCTCACCACGAAATACCTGCATGCGCCCTCCATCCGACTCCTTGAGCAGAAAATCCAAAAGCTCCGGAGTGTTATCGGTTGAGTTGTCATCCAGCACTAGAATTTCGAATGACCCATAGTCCTGAAGCATGAGAGAGCGAACACAGGCTTCGATGTTCAGCGTTTCATTGCGGGCAGGAACCATAACAGAAACAAAGGGCTCTGCATATGTCGAATTCTCCGGCAGTCGGGGAAAGTCGATCAGGTTTCTCAGCAATAGCCCTAAAAAAAACAGCAGGGAGAACAGAACCGCTAACTGATAAAAAAATAACATACGAGCAATAAAAAAAAGGCCACCCTTACGGGCAGCCTGCAAGTTCATGAGCCGATCGGGACAACCTTTCAGTCGATCAATTTGTTGATATCATACTCAAAAATACCCTCTGCGCCTGCCCTTTTGAGTTCAGGAATAAGGTGACGAACAATTTTTTCTTTTACGATAACTTCAAGTGCCACCCAGCCTTCTTCAGAAAGATGAGATATGGTCGGCTGGCGCAATGCTGGAATAATCGCAATAATCTTGTCAAGAGAAGATTTCGGCGCATTCATTTTCAATCCAACCTTGCCTTGTGCATTGATAGCCCCTTGCAGCAGCATGGCCATATTCTCAATCTTCTCACGTTTCCATGGGTCATTCCATGAAAGTTTGTTGGCAATAAGTTTTGTGTTGGACTCAAGAATAGTATCAACAATCCTCAGCTTGTTTGCCCTGAGAGAAGAGCCTGTTTCAGTCACTTCCACTATGGCATCTGCAAGATCGGGAGGCTTGACTTCCGTAGCTCCCCAGCTGAATTCAACCACAGCATTGACTCCGTTTTTGGCAAGGTATTTCTTGGTAATATTAACCACTTCGGTTGCAATATGCTTGCCTTCGAGGTCTTTGACCGATTGAACAGAAGAGTTTTCAGGAACACAAAGAACCCAGCGCACCGGCCTCATGGAGGCTTTTGAATAGACGAGATCAGCTACCTCAACGACATCGGCATCAGTTTCGATTATCCAGTCTTTACCGGTTAACCCGACATCAAAGGCTCCAAGTTCAACATAGTGAGCCATTTCCTGTGCTCTGATCAATATAGCTTCCAACTCATCATCATCTATAGAAGGAAAATAGGATCGGCTCTGAACAGAAAAATGAAATCCTGCATGAGCAAAGAGATCGATTGTTGAGTCCTGCAAACTTCCTTTCGGTAAGCCTAATTTCAGAACCTTGTTTGAATTACTCATAGCATCAGCTGTCTATATATTAACGTTATAACTCTTTGAGTTGAAAAACTCCGTTTTTGAAAACTCCATAAGGCAATTTACCTTCAATCCATGATCCAAGATTGATATACCTGCAGGGAGAAACAGAAAGCTCCTTTAAACCCTGGGCATGATTATGGCCGCACACAAAATAATCAAACTTCCTTTCAGCCGCCAACGATTCCGCAAAGTTTAACAAGCGATCTGTTTCAAATACACGATCGACTTTTTTATGCTTACGACTTAAGCGTGATAAATATTTCATCAACCCGATAGCGAGATCCGGATGAAACTCCAAAAGTGAGAGATTAAAGCGGTTCCTTACAACACGGGCAAAAAGCTTGTAGCCGATATCCCCTTTCCCAAGACCATCTCCATGGGCAATCAAAAATTTACGTCCATCAATCAACCGCTCATGCATACCATATATCGTCTTTACCCCAAGCTCGTCATCAAAATATCGCCCGAGATAAAAATCATGGTTTCCTGCTAAATAAACCACCTCGATGTTATGACGTACAAGATCAGACAATAAGGATATAAATCTTGAAAAACCCTTTGGAATGACATGATAAAACTCCATCCAGTAATCAAGAATGTCTCCAAGCATATAGAGTGAACGACCTTCCGCCTTGATAATGGTAAAAAGCCGTTCGAGATTGTCCAGTTTGAGCTGCTCGTTTTTTTGGTCCTGCAGTCCTATATGAATGTCGCTGATAAAATAAGTTGCCGGCATATCCCCCGTTTTCATGTGTTCATTTCATAAAAATCGGGCAGCGGCAATAACAGCAAGAGGAATGGTAAGGTTATCAAGCTCTTTGGGGCTTATACCTTCAACAATAGTGGCAATCACAGCAATAGTCAAAATCTTTCCCGCATCAAATGATTCCGGGACAATAAGATGGACAAAAAACAATCCGGCAAATATACTGCCGAGAAGAAAGGCCAGACTGCCTTCAACACTTTTATCACTAAGCACACGATATTTCAATTTGCCGAACCGGGTACCGATTATCGGTGCCAGACCATCTCCCCAACCTAACATAGCCATCGCCAGCACTCCGGCAAATTGCTTGTAATAGAGTGTACCACATATCATGGCTACAATGACAAAATAGAGCGTGCCTTTGAGCAACTCACGCTTATCCCCGGTACGGGTCATGGTTTTCACCGCCTGATCGTCAGGTGCGGCAAACAAACCTTTCTGGATCAGCAACACCGTCCAGACAGCAAAAACGGTAATATTAAGAACGTGTGACCAGTCTGTGTCAATAAAAAGCGGAAGAAAAACAATGACTGAACCAGCACAGATATGAGTAATCTTGCGACTGATATCCCTTGGAAGCGCGTGATTGGTTACAAGGTAGTCCATAAGGGGTGGAACGCTGAACACGTAGACAAAGGTCAGCAAGGTGATGAGTGCATTATGCCACACAACCGGGAGCGAAAAAAAAGTACTCATAGCATCATTATAATTTAAGATTACGCTATTTCCTGAACAAAAAATTATTGAAAATAGACTGGTTCAGCGATCCCTGAAAAAAACTGCTACTGTAACCCTTTTGATGCTGATAGAGCCTTCATACCACTCACTACTTCATACATCCTTAATGTATTTCAATCCTACCATTCCAGCGACCATTAAGTTGTTGATTAAAAACAAGATATTATTTATAACCTGAAACCGGAGAAATGTATTGTGTTCCTGGACATCACTTTTACCAATTGCGTGCCCAAATCCATCTTCAACAGCACCCTTCATAAATGATATGCCGCCTTTTGGATCGCGTAAAAGCTGAACCTGAATGGCCAGATTGAGGGCAAGACCGATTAACACAAACACCGAGGGAATTATAAAGCCCCATGTATATGACAGGTAAGCAAGAACTCCAAAAACAAGGTCAATAATCAAAAAAGAGACCAGAAAAGTATTTTTAGCTCCAATCATCACGGTCAGAGACTTGAGTCCTCCTTCCTTATCGCCTTCGGCTGACTTGAAATCATTAAGAATGATCAAGGCAACAGCCATAAAAAAGTTTAAGGTCGCAAGCCATAAGGCTTCAGGACGAATATCCCCGAACAGTGCATTCGCTGATAAAAAAGAAACAAAGCCATAGGAAAACCCGACAGCTGGAGCTGAGGTAAGAATATTTTTTTTCAGTTTCAGTGGCGGAGCAGAATAAATATAGGCAACAAAAAGAGCTGCCATAATTGAGAAGACAATAACCATCCCGCGAACACCACCGATATGCACCCCGATAAACACTCCGATCCCCATTGCGAGTAAAAGAACAACAATACTGTTCCATAATGCCTCCATTTCAGTCAAACGACCTGAAGGAATCGGGCGGGAGGGTTCATTGACCAGATCAAGTTCCAGATCAAACAAGTCGTTGACTGACTGGCTGAAACCGGTACCAAGAGGGCCAAACATCAGAAAAATTGCAAACAGCAGAAGATAGTCGTGAACAGTTGGCTGCATAGCCCCTGAAGCCATAACACCTCCAGCGAGACAAGGAAAAACGCTGATCCAGGTAACAGGATCAAGCAGTTCAAGATGTGCTCTTACTTTATCGATCAACCCAAGTT
>JBAWYL010000039.1:0-17481 GCA_037143555.1 Chlorobiaceae bacterium | reverse complement strand
TTGCCGGGCTGGTCTGGGGGCAGAGGGCTGCGTTTGGGAGGCCTGCGATTTTTGATTCTTTGTCTTATGTGGAGGGTGGATATACTGCGGACCGTTTGACGAATAACGGGCCTAACTGGAAGAGTGAGTATGTGAACTTTTTTGTGCCTATGAAGGATTGCGGGCTTGTGAGTGCCCGTGTTGAAAATGTTCAGCGGTTCGGGGTGTCGGATAAGGCGATTTCGCTTTCTTATGTCTACCCATTTGATTCTGGAGTGGCTAATCTTGATGGGGAGTATAGTGCGAATGCGGCATTTCTGGCAAAAAACTCTATCGGGCTGGGCTGGAATGGAAAACTTCCTGAGGGTTTCGGCTATACCCTGGGAGTTGCACAGAGGAACTACAGTGAAGGGCTGCTTAACCTCTATACGTTCGGAGTGGAAAAAAATGCCGGAGAGTTTCGATTGGCCTATACGGCTTCAATTTCAACAATTGATAAAAGCAAGGGTGAGTTTTCGGGCAGAGTGCAGTTACTGTGGATAAGCCCTGGTGATAATCGGCTTGGCTTTACCTATTCGGGAGGCGTTCAGCCCTCGGTAGTATCTCTTGGCAATCTAACGACCATACAGACCCAATATGTGCAGCTTGACGGTTTGTACCGGCTTACAAAAAAAGTCGGGGTGAGTGCGGCTTTCTGGCATAGCAAGGAGGGTGACTACTACCAGCGCAATGGAGGGCAGGTCGGGCTTCGTGTCGCATTGTAACCAGATAACCATAGTTCAGAAGAGGAGGAGATAATGAAGGTGCTTATTACAGGCGGAGCGGGGTTTATAGGGTCTAACCTTGCCTATTATCATATGGAGCGTGGCGATTCTGTTTATGTGGTGGATAATATGTCGACCGGGTCATTGAAGAATATTTTTTCGATGCTCCACAATCCGTCCTTCCGTTTTATAGAGGCTGATATCCTGCTCTGGAGTGATCTGAATGATGCGGTCTACTGGGCAGACCGGATTTATCATATGGCGGCTATAGTTGGCGTAAAAAAGGTGCTGGAAGATCCTCGAGCTGTTATTGCAACGAACATTGCGGCTACGGAGAGGCTTTTTCGCACGGTTGCCGCTGTGAGGCCGGTTGCACAGGTCACCCTTGCGTCGAGTTCCGAAGTCTACGGGTTCAATACAAAGAGCGGATTTTCTGAAACAGATGATATTGTCCTTCGATCGGGCGCCCGATTGCGATGGTGTTACGCTGTCACGAAACTTGCCGATGAGTTTCTTGCTTACTCATATATGTATAAGACTGGAATCAGTGTTGTGATTGCACGTCTTTTCAATACCATCGGCCCCAATCAAACCGGAAAGTACGGGATGGTGGTTCCAACTCTGGTCCATCAGGCCGTAACGAACAGGCCTCTTACCATTTACGGTGACGGAAAACAGACACGTGCTTTTTGTGATGTGAGGGACACCGTTGTGGCTCTGGACAAACTGGCTTCAACACCTGCAGCGAATGGTGAAATCGTCAATGTCGGCAATGATTTTGAGATATCGATTCTTGATCTGGCAAAACTTATATCGGAACGATCGGGCAGCGTTTCGCCGCTTACCTTCTTTTCCTATAAAGAGGCCTATGGCATGGATATTGACGAGATCATGCGTCGCAGGCCGGTCATCGACAAGCTGATAACACTGACTGGATTTGAGCCAAAGTGGACATTACAAGATAGTCTTGATAACCTTATTGCCATTGAGCGGGCGAGGGAAACAACGTGAGCGTTTTTATTCTTTTTGCAAAGGCCGTTGTTGTTCTTACCGGCATTGTGGTCGTTTTATCGGCCTGGATTGTGCTTTTCAATAACAGAGCGATTCGTCGGGAGGCAAGAGCCAACGATAATCGTTTAACGTTACGAGGAAGTCTTGTGCGTTATTTGAACGGAGAGGTTGATTTGATGGAGCTTCAAAAGGAAATTTCGGGGAATGAGAAGCTTCTTATTGGACTTGCGGCCCAGCTTGCTGAAGAGTTTGGTGAGAGTGCACGGTTAAAACTTATTGAACTTTTTGGTGTCGGGGATTTATCGGCTGTCGTTCAAAAAGAGATAAGACAGCTTGTGCGAGCCTACAACTGGCGAAGGCGGCAGCGCGCAGCAACTTTTTTGCCTTATATCGCTAAAAGAGAGCTGATTATCCCTTTGTTACTCCGTTCACTTGAAGACAAGGTTTTTATGGTCAGATTTTCAGCGGCGCATTCATTGGCAAAAGTAAAGGCGATTGAGACAATCATCCCTCTTCTGGAGCATCTCTCTTTACCGAGAGAGTGGCCTGCAGAGCGGACTATTGAGATTATCAACGAGATGGGAAGAGAGGCTATCACTCCTCTTTTGAGCTACCTTTCCATGCCGGAGGCGAAGAGTGAGTGCAAGATATTTGCTCTGAGTGCACTGGGCATGCAGCAGGTGAGGGAAGCAATTCCTGTGATGCTTTCGTACCTCCATAGTCCTGACAAGGAGCTCCGCATTCAGAGTGCCAAGGCTCTCGGGAATATTGGAGCGACCGAAGCAACTCAGGCCCTGTGTGCATGCATGAAGGATAACGCATGGGAGGTCAGGGCGGCATCGGCGAACGCTTTAGGCTTGATCAATAACAATCAGGCTATTGCTGTTCTTGTGAATTCTCTTGGTGATCCGGCGTGGTGGGTTCGCTATAACTCAGCCAATGCATTGGCTGAACTCGGCAGTGACGGGATAGCCGCTTTGAACAATGCTTTCTCGCATAACGACAAGTTTGCCCGGGAGGTGAGCCGGCTTGTGCTGCAGGAGCGAAGTATGTTCACCTATAATCAAAAGAGCAGTGCCGCATGAATATGGAGCTAATGATGGTTCTGGATATCCTGATCAGGATCATCCTCGTTTATTTCATAGCCATGCATGGGATTTATTTTTTTCTCATTGTGATTGGCGCCGTGGAGCAGAAGCGATATCACCAGGGGATTCAGTTTCTGGAGTTCAAGCGAATCAGTGAGTCGAGGCTGACGCCGCCTGTCTCAATTGTGATTGCGGCTTATAATGAGGAGAGGGTGATTGTCGATACACTCCTGAATGTTCTGCAGCTGCGGTACCCGCAGTTTGAAGTTGTTGTTGTGAACGATGGATCCGAGGACGGGACATTGCCTTTGTTGATTGATTACTTCAAGCTGAAGCCGATTGACAAGGTTTTCAAGAAACATCTTGAGACAAAGCCTGTGCGCGCGGTTTACCAGTCTGCAGATTACCCGAACCTCATTGTGGTGGACAAGGAGAACGGACGGCGGGCTGATGCCAATAATGCCGGAGCGGATCACGCACGGTATCCGATACTTTGCCAGATTGATGCTGATTGCGTGCTTGAAGAGGATGCGCTGCTTTACATGATCCGCCCTTTTATCTATAACAGCAAGGTTATTGCATCGGCAGCGATTATTCGCCCGGCAAACGGGCTGATTGTTGAAAAGGGACGAATCATCCAGCGTCATCTGCCAGAGCATTGGATACCACTCTTTCAGGCGGTTGAGTATCTCCGCTCGTTCCAATGGGCCCGGTTGGGTCTGACCCGCCTTAAGAGCATGCTTTGCTTGTCGGGGGCATTTACGATGGTCAGAAAAGAGATTTTTTTTGCTGTAGGGGGAGCTAATATAAACGCGGTGGTCGATGACTTTGAACTTACTGTTGCTCTGCACCGCTACATCCATGAGCATCAAGAGGCTAAAGATTTTGAGATTGCCTACATCCCTGACCCCGGAAACTATAGCCAGGTACCGGAAACCTTGAAGGCTTACCGGTCGCAGCGCAATTTCTGGCAGAGGGCAATTCTGCAGTCCCTTCTCTGGAACAGGATAATGGCATTTAATCCCCGTTATGGTATGGCCGGCATGTTCGGATTTCCCTTTTACTTTATTTTTGAAGCTCTTTCGGCTGTCGTTGAGGCGTGCGCCTATGTTATTGCGGTTGTTGTGCTGGTGTTGAGCATAGACAGCCCCCTGACACTTATGCTGCTCTTTATTTTCGGGGTTGTTTTAGGAACGTTTGTTTCGATTTGCGCTGTACTCCTTCAGGCAACCACAAGAATGCGTCAGGAAAAAAACAGCGAGCTTCTGCGGTTGTTAACAGCTGGTTTTTTTGAGCATTTCGGGTTTCACCAGTTTCATGTTTTCTGCAGGCTTACAGGGATCTATGATTTGCTGGTAAAAAGGAAGATGGCTTATGGCTATCGGGAGCGAACGGTCTATAAATCGCCGATGTCATGACCGGCCTGGTGAACAAACCAATGAAATAATCTGAAAGGAGCTGTGGGCATGAGCATTCTGGCCGTTGTTGGATTGGGTTATGTCGGCATTCCGCTGGCGGTGGAGTTTGGCAAGATTATGCCGACTATCGGGTTTGATCATTCGAGGGATAAAATTGAACTGTTTCAGCAGGGAATTGCACCCGGCGATGAAATCGAGTCGAGTGAACTGCGAAAGGCGACCTATCTGACCTTTAGCGATGACCCGTCATTGCTTTCGGAGGCTGACTTTGTTCTGGTTGCCGTACCTACTCTGGTCAATGAGGCACATCAGCCTGAATTTGAGCCGCTGATTGAGGTGAGCCGGATTGTTGGTGGGTATATAAAAACCGGGGCTATTGTAATATATGAGTCGACCGTCTATCCCGGAGCTACTGAGGAGGTCTGCATTCCTATTCTGGAATCGGCATCGGGGAAGCAATGGAAAAGGGATTTTCATGTAGGGTATTCGCCTGAAAGGGTCAATCCGGGCGATAAAAAACATACTCTTACCCAAATTATAAAAATCGTTTCGGGTGACGACCCGCAAACGCTTGAAAAAATAGCAGCGCTGTATGCTTTGATTGTCGAGGCCGGTGTTTACAGGGTGTCGTCAATCAAGGTGGCTGAGGCGGCAAAGGTGATTGAAAATACACAGCGTGATTTGAATATAGCCCTTATGAACGAGGTAGCGATTATTTCTCACCTGGTGGGTATTGATGCTCATGAGGTTATCAGCGCTGCGGCAACGAAATGGAACTTTTTCCCCATGCGTCCGGGACTTGTGGGGGGACACTGCATCGGGGTGGTGCCCTATTATCTGACCTACAAGGCGGAAAAGCTGGGGTATCACCCGGATGTGATTCTGGCCGGTCGCAGGATCAATGATACTATGGGGAAGTTTATTGCCGATGAGACCATTAAACAGATGATTGCTGCGGGGATCAATATCCGTGATGCGAAGGTCACTATTCTCGGTATCGCGTTTAAAGAGAATATTCAGGATTTGAGTAATTCGAAGGTTGTTGATGTTATCAAAGAGCTGGAGTCGTTCGGGGTGGAGGTGTTTGTTCATGACCCTGTTGTGAAGGAGGCTCAAGCCCGGGAGCGGTACGGATTCTCTTTATTCGAGTGGGAGGAGCTGCCTGTTGCGGATGCTCTGGTGGTGGCTGTTCTTCATAAGCAGTTTGTGCAGAGAGCTCTTCCGGAGCTTTTGGCAAAGGTCAAGCCGGGGGGATGCTTTATTGATATCAACAGTCATTTTGATAGAGAGGCCATAGTCGAAACGGGAGTTTCGGTGTGGAGGCTGTAAAAAAACATTGTTTATGAATACCATTAAGACAAGTCACGTTTCCTGGATTACCTTTGCTGTGGCTTTTGGAGTGATTATCGGTTCCAGCGTGTTTATGGGTCTGCATCTACAGGCTCTGACTGAAAATACACGCCAGATTGAGCGGTCGCTTCAGGTCGAACACAAAATTGATGAAGCACTGGCTCTGATGACTGACGCTGAAACTGGACCTCGCGGTTACGTCATTACAGGTAAAGAGATATTTCTTGAGCCGTATTTTGCCGCCATATCATCAACAACCGGCATCATCCCGCAGTTGCTGGCGCTTCGTCGATTGACTTTCGACGCTCCCCGTCAACAGCAACTGTTAGACAGGCTTGAGCGTCTGGTCAAGAAGAAGCTTGTCTTTATGAATGAAGTCGTTGAGAAAAGAAGGAGTGGCGGGTTTGAAGCCGCGAAGAAGTTTATTGATACCGATACCGGCCGCCAGATGATGGTTGTACTCCGTCGTGACCTTCGGAGCATGCAAGATAACGAAAGTGCGCTTCTGCTGCAACATTACCAGAATGCATCCAGAAACCTGCAGGATACGATTGTAGGCATAGTGGCAGGTTTAGGTTCGGGCATTTCACTGCTGCTGTTTTCTTTTATTGTCGTCAACCGGGAAGTCGGCTTACGGAGGGTTACCGAAGAAAAATTGGCTCAACTCAACAGCGAGCTTACTGTGCGTATTGAAGAGCGTGTCGAAGAGCTGCGCAAGAGCGAAGAGGGTTTTCGTCTTATGGTGGAAAGCGTTAAAGACTATGCCATCTTTATGCTCAACGGGAACGGTGATGTCTTGAGCTGGAACACAGGTGCTGAACTTTTGAAGGGCTACACGCATGAAGAGATTGTCGGGCAAAACTTTTCGCGGTTCTTTACCGAGGAAGATATTGCTGCAGGGAAACCATCTCTTTTACTGAAAACTGCGGCTGAACAGGGACGAGTGGAAGATGAGGGTTGGCGGGTGCGAAAAGATGGCCGGCGATTCTTTGCGGATGTTGTAATAACCTCAATATATGATGATAATCATCAATTGACGGGCTTCAGCAAAGTCACTCGCGATATTACCGAGCGAAAACATAACGAGTCAAGAATTGGTTATCTCTCCAGAATGTATGCAACGCTTGCACAGATCAATCAAATTCTTGTGCGCGTTAAAGATAAAGAGAGATTGTTTCCGACGATCTGCCGGATTGCCGTGGAGTATGGCAAATTCGGGCTGGCGTGGATTGGAGTGCTTGAGCGTGAAACCGGTGCTGTTACACCGACAGTTGTAGACGGTGAAGCAAAGATGCACCTTCCTTTTACAACGATCAACCTGAACGAAGCTCCCTTCAAAAACGATATTGTCGGCTCCGCATTTGAAACAGGAAGCGTTATTTCCTGCAGTAACATCCAGAGTGACCCTGCCATGCTGCACTGGCGGGATATGGCAATCGCAGGTGGGTTTCACTCAGCGGCTTCAGTCCCTATCAGAGAGGGCGGCGAGATTGCTGCCTTTCTTAATCTCTATGCTGCCGAAGAGAATGTGTTCATTGAAGAGGAGATCAATCTTCTTAAAGAGATCGGCAATGATGTGTCGTTTGCTTTAGACACTCTGCATATGGCAGAGCTGCAACGGCAAACAGCAGAGTCGCTAAGGCAAAGCGAAAAGCGCTTCAAGGATATGTTTGAAGCCCATTCAGCCATTATGCTGATTATTGACCCTGTTACAGGCTTTATTATGGAGGCTAACAAGGCGTCCATCGAGTTTTACGGGTGGTCGATTGATGAAATCCGCACGAAGCGGATTCAGGATATCAACACTTTGAGTCCTGAAGAGGTGGCGGATGCTATTGAGCAAACCAAAACAGGAGAAAAAAACTACTTTTTATTCCGCCATCGCAGGGCCGACGGAAGCATCCGTGATATTGAGGCCTATAGCAGGACAATTGTGACTGATGGCAAGCCCTCTCTTTATACCATTGTTCATGATGTTACGGAACGAAGACACTATGAAATTACCACCGAGCTGCATATCGCTCTTCTTGAAATGGCGGAGAGTCATTCAATAGAGGAGATGCTGCGGCTGACACTTGATAAAGCCGAGCTGCTGACCGAAAGCTCGATCGGCTTCTTTCATTTTGTTGCTGATGATCAGTTGACACTGTCGCTTCAGGCGTGGTCAACCAATACCCTGAAGAGCATGTGCACGGCTGAGGGAGATGGCAGGCACTATGCGCTGGACAGTGCAGGAGTGTGGGCTGATGCGGCGCGGGAGCGTAAAGCGGTGATCCATAATGATTATGCAGCGGTCAAGGATCGCAAGGGGATGCCGGAGGGTCATGCCGTGGTGAAACGTGAAGTGGTGGTTCCGGTCTTGCGCGGCAATAAGGTTGTTGCGATTCTCGGTGTCGGGAACAAGCCGAGCCTGTATGATGAGGATGATATAAAATGGGTGGGTATTGCGGCTGATATTGTCTGGGATATTGTTGCCAAGAAGATGGGTGAGGAAGAGCGGAAAATCCTTCAAGCCCAGAAGTATGCTATTGAAAATCTGGCCATGCATGACTTTTTGACGGGCATACCAAATCGCCGGCTTCTTTCAGAGCAGCTAAAATTGACCATTGCCCTGTGTCAACGAAGCAAAACAATGGCGGCGCTGATGATATTTGATCTGGATAAATTCAAACCGGTTAACGATGAGCTTGGCCATGGGGTTGGTGATCTGCTGCTCCAGGAGGTGGCAACCCGGGTTCTCGGAATCGTGCAGAGAAGCAGTGATACGCTGGCGCGTCTGGGGGGTGATGAGTTTGTTGTGCTGCTGGCGCATATTGATTCCATAGCAAATGCTGAAACCATTGCCGAGAAAATCCGCCTTGCCTTAGCTGAGCCGTTCAGTATTGAAGGCCATGATATCAATATTTCGTGCAGCATCGGTATCGCCGTATTTCCCGAGCATGGGACGGATGAACTTTCTCTCATGAAAAATGCTGATGATGCCATGTATTTGTCGAAGAGTCGAGGGAGGAATTGTGTTACTGTTTTTAATAGTGCCGAGGGATGAGTTTTGAGGGATTGGGGGGAGTTTTATCAATTTGACTGAGGGGGTTATGGGGTTGATTGAGCGTGTTGATTGTTGCAATTATCTGCAGGGATCGGTTAACAGGTATCGGGCTCTTTTTGAGTCGGTCAGGGAGGGGATTTTTATTCAGGATTTTGAGACGGGAATGATCCGGGACGCCAATCCGGCAGTGCTGGCTTTGTTCGGGTTTTCGATTGAGGAGATTGTCGGCAGAAAGCCCTGTGAGTTGACGAGCATTATCAAGCGTGAGATCGGGTTCCCTATTTTTAAGGAACTCCATACGAAAGATCACGTTTATGTCCCTGATCTGTTACTGTACAACAGGCAGGGGAGGGCGATTACTGTTGACCTGAACGGTCAGGTAAGAGCTATAGGGGAACAAAAAATTATCCAGATTACGCTGCATGATATGTCGGCACAGAGACTGTGGGCTGAAATTCTCGACCATTCACAGATAAGATACCGGCGGTTGTTTGAAGCGGCTCAGGAAGGGATTATGATTCTGGATTATTACAGTGGCAAAATCATTGACACCAATCCATTTATAGCCAATCTTATCGGGTTTTCTTTTGACGAACTTATTGGGAAAGAGCTCTGGGAGCCTGGATTTATCGTTGATACAGAACTGGCACGAAAGGCTTATCTGGAGCTGAAGTCAACAGGTTACATCCGTTACTCACCCTTGCACCTGCGACATAAATACGGGCAGAACATTGCTATTGAGTTTGTCAGTTATGTCTATAAAGTCGGGGATGAAAAAGTGATTCAGTGCAACCTGCGTGATATTACCGACCAGAGAAAAGTGAAGGAGTATGAGACGTACATTTCACTCATTCACAAGGAGATGATTCATGCTCTGACATCCATGGTTGAGTTCAGGGATTCCTATACTGCGGGCCATCAGGAACGCGTTGCTGATCTTTCGGTGGCCATTGGCAAAGAGCTTCATCTTTCTCCGAGCGCGACGGAGGGTCTGCACCTGTGCTCCATTCTCCATGATATCGGGAAGTTTAATATCCCTTCTGAAATCCTGATCAAACAGACTGAATTGAGCGACGCGGAAAAGGATATTTTACGCAATCATCCACAGCAGGGGTATAATGTTTTAAAGTTTATTCATTTCCCCTGGCCGATAGCTCAAACTGTGCTGCAGCACCATGAGCGTCTTGATGGAAGCGGTTACCCGAACGGACTTAAAGGGGAGAGCATCAGTGAAGAAGCAAGAATTATCGGGGTGGCCGATACCGTTGAAGCCATGACGGGAGAGAGACCTTACAGGTCTGCGATTGGTATCGATAAGGCGCTCCAGCATATTGAGAGTGAAAGCGGCAGATTGTTTGATCCGGTCATTGTTGAGGCCTGTGTCAACCTTTTTCATGAAAACAAGTTCAGCTTTTAATCAAGATCCGACTCAGAAAGTCTTGTTTTTTTTTGAGAAGGGAATGCCTCAGACGATCAAACAGCTTCAGGATATCATGATAATGGATAACTCAAATGAGGCTCAGAAAGAGGAGCTTATTCAGTCGAGGGCGGAGAGGCTGGAGAGTCTTAAGCGCTATGAAGATCTTTATGACTATGCGCCTATAGGCTATCTGACCCTGACAAAGAACAACAAGATAGTCAAGGCAAACCTTGCTACGGCAACCATCCTTGGCGTGGAGCGGAGCACCCTTAAGGATGTATTTTTTGACCGATTTATAGCCAGAGAGGAGCTTTCTGCTTTTAATGCCATGATGGAGAGAGCTTTCAGGAGCGGAAAGGTTGAGTGTGCTGATGTTCTGCTTTTTCCGAAATGCTGGTGTCACCTTGCTGCACTTGTGAGTGATGACGGGCAGGAGTGCCGCCTTACGCTTACCGATATCAGTGCTATCAGAGAGGCTATGGCGGATCTGGAGTCAAGCGAGCAACGCTTTAGAGCGATGTTTGAAGGCCATTCTGCTATCATGCTGATTATCAACCCGGAGACGGGATATATTCTGGAAGCCAACCATGCTGCGACGGAGTTTTACGGGTGGTCAGTCGAAGAGCTCCGCAAGATGCGAATTCAGGAGGTCAATACCCTTACTCCTGAAGAGATCAGAATTGTCAGGGAACAGTTCCGGTCGAGTGAAAAAAACCATTTTTTTTCCCGACACCGCAGGGCTGACCAATCGATCCGTAATGTCGAGGTATACAGCAGTACGATCGAAATAGCAGGCGAAGCCCGCATCTATTCAATTATCCATGATGTTACGGCGCGTCTGCGTCTGGAAACTGCCGCAGCGTTCCGCATAACCCTTCTTGAAGAGACAGAGAGCCATTCAATACAACAACTTCTGCAGGCAACACTTGATAAAGCCGAACGCCATACGGACAGTTCGATCGGCTTTTTCCATATTGTCGGTGATGACCAGAAAACACTTTCGTTGCAGGCATGGTCGACCAATACTTTAGACAAGATGTGCAAAGCAGAGGGCGAGGGGAAGCACCTCAGTATTGAGGAGGCCGGCGTCTGGGCTGATGTCTTGCGAAAAAAAAAGGCTCTTATTCACAATGATTATGCCTCACTTGAGGGTCGTAAAGGGATGCCTGAAGGTCATGCCGTTGTGCTCAGGGAGGTCATTGTTCCGATCTTTCGCAATGAAAAAGCAGTTGCAATACTTGGCGTCGGCAATAAAGCGAGCAATTATGACGAGAATGATATTGAATGGTTAACGATCCTTGCGGATGCAGCATGGGATGTTGTTGCCAAGAAGATTGCCGAAGAGGAGCACATCATTCTGCAGGCCCAGAAACTCAGTATTGAACAGCTGGCCATGCACGACTCTTTGACAGGCCTGCCAAACCGCCGCCTCCTTTCTGAGCGGATATCGCTGACTCTGGCCCAATGCCAACGGAACAACATAAGGGCCGCTCTGATGATTTTTGATTTAGACCAATTCAAACCTGTCAATGATACGCTTGGCCATGCCATCGGAGATGCGCTGCTCCAGCAAGTGGCAGCCCGATCGCAGGTAACCCTTCTTCGAAGCGGAGACTCGATTGCCCGGATCGGGGGCGATGAGTTTGTTATTCTGCTGCCGCAAATATCAGAAGTGTCGAATGCTGAAGCTATTGCAGAGAAAATCAGGCTGGCCATGTACAAGCCGTTCGATATCGAGGGGCATATCATCAATATATCGTGCAGTATCGGGATTGCTGTTTTTCCGGATCATGGCCGTGATGAGATAAGGCTGATGAGGCATGCTGATGAGGCTATGTATTTGTCGAAGAGTCGGGGGAGGAATTGCGTTACGGTGTATGCTGAAAGTGGGCGGTAGGCAGTGGGCGGCGAGGGAATTGTGTGGAAGTATTGGAGTTTTTTTATATATCTTATTATATATTATGAGTTATAGTCCGCTTAATAAGCATATATTTTATTGCTATGGCTAACCAGGAGCATTTGGGGATTCTCAGGCAGGGTGTGGAGGTGTGGAACCGATGGGTGAAAGAGAATCGAGGGATAGTGCCTGACTTGAGCGGTGTTGATTTGAGCGGTGCTCGCCTTACCGGAATTGATTTTTGTGAAGTCAATCTCAGCGGGGCTAATTTGAACGGGGCTGATTTGAAGGCCTCTCTTGAGTCGGGAGCAGATTTTACCAGGAGCGGGTTGAGGACGGCCGTTCTCAATGGAGCAAATCTCAGCGGGGCGTATCTCAGTGGGGCGGATCTAAGCAAGGCTTATCTGATTGAAGTGAATCTTTCCGAAGCCAATGTCAAGGGAGCCGTTTTCACTGATGCTGTGATGTTTAAAGCAAATCTCTTTAAGGCAGATTTGAGTGGAGTGAATTTTAGCGGGGCCGATTTGAGTGAGTCGAATCTTAAGGAAAGCGTTCTCAGCGGTTCTAATCTTACCGGAGTGAATCTCAAAAAAACGGTGCTCACCAAGGCCAATTTAAGCGGTGCCTTGCTGTGTGGGGCAATTCTCACTGAAGCCAATCTCAGTGAAGCTATTCTCAGCGAAGCAATTCTTACTGAAGCCAATCTTCAAGGGGCAAATTTGAGGGCCGCTATTCTGGATCGGGCAAATCTGAGTGAAGCAATTCTCAGTGAGGCCATTCTCAATAAAGCCAATCTCAGGGGAGCTGATTTGAGGACCGCTATTCTGAATAAAGCCATTCTCAGCGAAGCCAATCTGAGTGAAGCAATTCTCAGTGAATCCAATCTCAAAGGGGTCGATTTAAGGGCCTCCATTCTGAATAAAGCCATTCTCAGCGCAGCTAATTTAAATATCGCCAATCTCAGTGAAGCCAATTGCAGCGGAGCCGTTTTTATTGGCGTCAATCTCAGCGGCGCTATTTTGAAGGATACCTTCCTGAACGGAGCCAATCTCAAAGGCGCCAATCTTGACGGAGCAGATCTTGAGGGGGCTAATCTTGAGGGGGCTAATCTTGAGGGGGCTAATCTTGAAAAAGCAATACGTGCGTTCGTTACAGGAAAATCTGTATAAAACTGAAAACGACTCTTGAATCGACATTTAGCAACAATCGCTTTCGCCTTGAGCGCTGCCATCATCGTGGTCATAGGGATCTTTGTTTTTTTCAGTTTAGGCACTCTCATCGAGAGTAACCAGAAGGTCAGTCGTACACTGATAAAGCTCAACAAGCTTGACCATATCCTTGCGCATGTTACCGATATTGAAACAGGACCGCGCGGCTACATCATTACCGGAGATGAGCACTATCTGGCCCCTTATGCGGCAGCCCTTTCGTCTGACGGCTTAGAGCAGCATATCAGGGAACTTCGTCAATTGAGCGCAGATGACCCCGTTGAGCAAACCTCCATGGCATCGCTTGAGCTACTTGCTGCAAAAAAAATCCTTTTTATGGGCCAGGTTGTCGAGTTGAGAAAAAACAGAGGGTTTGATGCAGCCAAGGCATTGGTATCGACCGATGTCGGCAACATAACGATGGAGGAGATCCGGCGTTTGATTGCCGGGATGAAACAGAGGGAGACGGAAATTCTTCAGCAGGGGTCTTCTGCGGCCTCAGCAAGCCTGCTGAACACCATAGTGTCAATAAGAACAGGCGGAGCAGCGAGCCTTATCCTGCTGGTGCTTTCGTTTATTCTTATCAATCGTGAAACTGCTAACCGCAAGCGAATTGCAGAGGAGCTGCTGCGACTTAACAGGGAACTTGATCAGCATGTCGAAGAGCGCACAATCCAGAAACAGGAAGAGCTGAATAAACGCATGCAGGAAGAGAACAAAGTCCAGAATCTCTCCCGGCTGTACGCAACACTCAGCCAGATCAATGAAGCCATTGTGCGTCTTAAAGAGTACGATGAATTGTTCAATGCCGTTTGCCGCGTGGCCGTTGAGCATGGCAAATTCGGGCTGGCGTGGATCGGGCTTTATGATCACGAAACCGGCATGGTAACACCTACCTTCATTACCAATGCCGGCTTGGATCTGCCACCATTGACCCCTGTCAACATTACAGAAACTCCCTTTAAGGAGGGAATCATGGCCTCCGCAGCAAAGTCAGGAAGTGTCGCGTACTGCAAAAACATCCAGACTGACCCGACCATGAAGCATTGGCTGGAAATGGCTATAGCGGGCGGTTTTCATTCAGCCGCGGCGGTTCCGCTTCGCCGGAACGGGGTTGTTGCCGGACTGCTTAATCTTTATTCGGCAGAGGTGGACTTTTTTACTGAAGGAGAGGTTCACCTGCTTGAGGAAATAGAAAAAGATATTGCTTATGCCATCGATACCATAGAGCTGGAAAAGAGACACAAACAGGGTGAAGTGGCTCTGAAGAAAAGTGAACAGCAGTTCAGAGAGATGTTTGAAAACAATTCTGCCGTTATGATCATCTTCGATTCTGCCACAGGCGGAATTGTTGATGTGAATCAGGCTGCAATGAAGTTTTACGGGTGGCGTAAGGAAGAGTTTCTCTCCATGAATTTAGGGGAGATAAACGTGCTTCCTCATGAAGAATTGCAGGTTTTAATCAAGGGTGTCTTATCGGGAGAGAATAAATATTTGATTGCAAGGCATCGCAGAGCGAACGGCTCAATCCGGGATGTAGAGGTGTTTACCAGTGTGGTCGAGGTGAGCGGCAGCCCTCTGATTTATTCGTTTATTCATGATATCACCGAGCGGGTGCGCCTTGAGAAAGCCAATGCATTCCACATTTCCATGCTTGAGAAGGTGCAGAGCAAAACCACTAACGAGCTGCTCCGGATGACTATTGATGAAGCCGAAAAGCTGACAGAGAGCTCTATCGGGTTTCTGCACTTTGTTGATGATAACCAGACCATGATCTCTCAGCAGGGCTGGTCGACAAACACTATTACAAACCTGTGCAAGGCGGAAGGAAAAAGCGGACACTATGCCTTGAATGATGCGGGGATATGGGCCAATGCCTTGCGGGAGCGGAGAGCAGTTGTTCATAATGATTTTGCTTCTATAAAATATCGTAAAGGGATGCCTGAAGGACATGCGGAAGTGAAGCGTGAAGCGGTGATCCCAATATTCCGCAACAATAAGGTGGCTGCGGTGATCGGTGTCGGGAACAAACTTGTTGACTACAGTGAGGATGATGTGAGAATAGTTGCCATACTGGCTGATGCAGCGTGGGATGTCATTGCAAAAAAAATGATAGATGATGAGCACAAAATACTTGAGTTACAGAAGTATGTTATTGAAAATCTTGCCATGCATGACTCACTGACGGGCCTGCCGAACCGCAGGCTGCTTTCGGAGCGCTTAACCCTTGCCATTGCGCAGTGCAGGCGCAATAAAACCAAGGCGGCACTTTTTGTTTTTGATCTCGACAGATTCAAATTTGTTAATGATACACTTGGACACGGGATAGGTGACCTGCTGCTCAAAGAGGTGGCGACCCGCATTCTCGGCATTTTGCGTAGAAGCGGAGACTCGCTCGCGCGCCTCGGGGGTGATGAGTATGTTGTTCTGCTGCCGCAGATAGCGACTGAGTCGAGTGCCGTTGCCATCGCCGACAAGATAAAACAGGCTATGCTAACGCCTTTCGAGATTGAAGGTCATGCCATAAACATTACATGCAGCATCGGTATTGCCCTTTTTCCTGAACACGGTGAAGATGAGCTGACCTTGATGAAGCATGCTGATGAAGCTATGTATTCGTCGAAGAGTCTTGGGCGGAATTGTGTCACGGTGTTTGAAGAACGGGGGGGGTGAGCAGTTGGCCGTGGGCAGTTTGGAGTTGGCGGGGGGACGATTTAATGGAAGGAGGGGGCTTTGGAGAGGATGGTGGAGTTACGGAGGCGGGCTGAAGAACGGCTGAAATCAAAGGGTGTCATTCCTGATATTCTCTGTTCGAAAGAGGCGATGCAGCACGTTCTGCAAGAGCTCTCGATTCATCAGATTGAGCTTGAGATGCAGAAAGAAGAGCTCCTGGATTCAAGGGATAACATTCAGAAGGAGCAGAGGCGATATGCTGATTTGTATGATTTTGCACCGGTAGGCTATTTGACTCTTGCTGCAGACAGCACAATACTGGAGGCAAATCTTACCATAGCCAGGATACTTTCGGTTGATCGATCACGACTGAAGGGCATCCGTTTTGAGAGTCTGATTGCACAGAGGGACCGCCCGGCATTCAATAGCATGATGAAAAGGGCGCTTTTGAGCAGAACAGAGGAGTATAGTGAAATTATGATCGGGAAAGCCGGCACTGCGAACGAGCCCGCCTCGCTCCAGCGGATCTTTCAACTTGACGCGATCATCAGCGACTCTCTGCCGGAGTACCACCTTACGCTTACTGACATCAGCGATGCCAGACGGACCTTAGAGGCGTTCAAGAGTAAAGAGGCGCAGTACAGGCGGTTGTTTGAAGCCGCACGGGAGGGAATTCTGATACTCGACTACAAGAGCGGCACGGTCATCGATGCCAATCCCTTTATAGCTCATCTTCTTGGGTTCAGCCTTGATGAAATTACAGGTAAAAAGGTGTGGGAGCTGGGATTTGTTGTTGATGACATGAAGGCTCGAAAGGCTTATCTGAAATTGCAATCTAAAGGTTTTATGAGTTTCTCGGATATCTCCCTGCAGCATAAAAACGGGGAGTTCGTCAGTGTCGAGCTGGTGAGTTCTGTCTATAAGGTCGGTGATGAACATGCGATCCAGTGCAACATTCGCGATATCAGCAATCAGAAAAAACTGAGCCTGTATGAAAAGAGCATTTCAACCAGTCATCAGGAGACTATTTATGCTCTGGCATCCATGGTTGAGATTCGGGATTCCTTTGCAGCGGGTCACCAGAAACGTGTTGCGGAACTCTCGGTGGCTATTGCCGAAGAACTTCGACTTTCTCCTGGCGAGATATCGGGTCTGCAGCTTTCATCAATCCTTCACGATATCGGGAAGGTTACCATACCGACTGAGCTATTGGTCAAAACAACCCCATTGACAGAAGCTGAAATGGAGATGTTACGCACTCATTCACAGGCGGGATACGATGTTCTCAAGGGGATTCACTTTCCCTGGCCGATAGCTCAAACCGTGCTGCAGCACCATGAGCGCCTTGATGGAAGCGGTTACCCGAACAGACTCAAAAGCGAGAGTATCAGAAAAGAAGCAAGGATCATCGGAGTAGCCGATACCGTTGAAGCTATGAGCGGAGCAAGGCCTTACAGGCCTGCAGTTGCTATCGACAAGGTACTCCGGCATATCCGGCATGAAAGCGGACGGTTGTTTGATCCGGGAATTGTCGAGATTTGTGTCGGGCTCTTTCAGGACGGGAAGTTCAGATTTTCGATGTAAGGGGGGACTTTTATGTGCGGAATTGTCGGGTATATCGGGGGAC
>JBAWYL010000038.1:0-18174 GCA_037143555.1 Chlorobiaceae bacterium | reverse complement strand
GTGGTGCCGAAGACGGGAATCGAACCCGTACGTCCATTGCTGAACACAGGATTTTAAGTCCTGGGCGTCTACCAGTTCCGCCACTTCGGCCTGCTCTTCGTTACAGCAGTGTCGAGCAATTTACTATCTTCAACGTGTTTCCCAAAAAATAAATAGCACTTGCTCACCCCTTTTTTCAACCGAGGGAAACTCTTACGAGCTGAAATGATCAAATCCCGTCATTGACGTCAGGTCAATTGTCATACCGTAAATATCGCTCAGCAGCACACCCTCTTCAGAACCGGTTATTTCACCGATGACCGATATCTCCCTGTCATCTGCAATTGCCTCATAATCCTCTTTTGATATTGTAAACAGCAGCTGATAGTCTTCACCCCCACTCAAAGCCAAGGTCAGAGCATCATTCTGAAGCTCATCGGCAATACGTCGAGTGCCCGGATGAATTGGAATACGACTTTCATGAATCAGTGCGCCGGTATTGGAACCCCGGCAGATATGCTGGAGGTCCTGGCTCAGGCCGTCCGATATGTCAATCATCGCAGAAGGTCTGACCCTCTTTGCATGCAATAACCTTACAATGTCGAGGCGTGCAAGAGGCAGCAGCTGGTGTTGTATGGCATCGCTGTACTCTTTCAGGTCAGCCATGACATTTTTATTATACGGCTCATTGTTTTCGATATGCTCAAGCATGATCTCCTTTTCACGCATAAGCAGTCTGAGCCCCGCAGCGGCCCCGCCAAGAGAGCCGGAAACACAGATCAGTTCCCCTTTTTTGGCACCGTTTCTATAGGTTATCTGCTCACCCGCCACCTCCCCGATCATTGAAACTGAAATGACGAGTCCCGAGCGTGATGAAGAGGTATCACCTCCTGCAATAGCCACCCCGTATTCTTTGGCTGCATAGCTCATGCCCTCGTAAAGCTCCTCAATCATCTCAACAGAAAAAGATGGCGGCACGGCAATAGAGATAAGGGCGTAGCGGGGAAGCGCATTCATGGCGCAGATATCGGAAACATTGACGCTGATGGACTTGCTTCCGAGCAGTTTCAGGGGTGTTGTCAAAAGATCGAAGTGTACCTGATCAACAAGCATATCGGTTGTCGCTACCTGCAACAGTCCCTCGGCAGGCTGAAAAACAGCGCAGTCGTCACCGATTCCCCTTACCAGATTCGGCACGTTATACAGGGTTGATTCTGCTATAGCAGCGATTTTGTCGATCAGACCGAATTCACCTATTCCCGAAAGAGCATTATATGGCATATTTTCACGTAATTTGTTGTGGCGTATTATTACAATTCCTTATCACTACCGAAAAGCCCTTCTATCTTTCTAAAATAAAATCATATGCGTTCTCTCTCAGTCTTTATCACTTATTTTTAGTTTTAGTCTATTATTGCATGAGCGCAAAGATCAGAGAAAGAAAAGCGGCTTCGGGTGATATCGCCTTTTACATTGATACGTATCATAAGGAACATAGGCTGTTTTCCCAAACAACAGGCGTGCAGGCGAACCCGAAGAACAGGAAACTATTTAACCAGATCAAGGCTGACGCATTGGAGTTGATGCGCACGGTCGAAAAGGATTTGGAGCGAGAGCGTATGCGGTGCGGACCAGTAAGACTAAATCTAAACTCTTCACTATCCAGGAATATTGAATCACAACATAAAAAAATGTTCCGAAATGTTAAGAATACGTTTCATAAGGAGTCACTATCAGCATGCTGTGTAATATGATGAAAACAAACAAGTGGAGTGTTGCTGGTTGCATGAAGCTGTGGCACAAGAATTGCAGAATTAAGCGGGTTGGCCGGTCATATTCTCAGGGAGCCCGCGCTATTTGCTGTAATACCTGGGGTATAACATGCTACTGGCGCTGTTCTTATGGTGTGATTGAATTCTCCGAACTCAAATGAATACCGGATGGTGAAGTATGAAATTGATGAAAGTATTGAAAGCTTCCAAATAACCAACTAACGGTTACAGCCATGAAACGCTGCATCATCGGATTACTGGCAGCAATTTTGGTCATGATGCCAATAACATGCCGGGGTGAAGCACCCTCAAGAAATACAATCATTGCATGTCGTAAAGCTGCTGAGCAGGGCAGTGCAATAGCACAGTTCAATCTCGGACATGCCTATGACTTCGGTCAAGGAGTCCCGCAGGACTATACCAAGTCCGTTCGATGGTACCGCAAGGCTGCCGAGCAGGGCAACGCAGCAGCACAGGCTAGTATCGGGTATGCGTATGGCTTCGGTCACGGAGTCAAGCAGGACTATGCCGAGGCCGCCCGATGGTACCGCAAAGCTGCTGAGCAAGGCAGCGCTACAGCACAGTTCAATCTCGGACATGCCTATGATTTAGGTCAAGGAGTCAGGCAGGACTGTACCGAGGCTGCTCGATGGTTTCGCAAAGCTGCTGAGCAAGGTAACGCAATAGCGCAGTTCAATCTCGGG
Organism: Chlorobiaceae bacterium; assembly: GCA_037143555.1. Taxonomy (GTDB): domain Bacteria; phylum Bacteroidota; class Chlorobiia; order Chlorobiales; family Chlorobiaceae; genus Chlorobium. Next base: position 15,719 of record JBAWYL010000038.1, on the reverse strand, counting down.
ACGCAGTACTCCACAGGCTTCGGAATCAAGCAGGATGATGCCGAAGCAGCGAAATGGTATCACAAAGCCGCCGAGCAGGGTTTGGAAGTGGCTCAGGCCATTCTCGGAATTCTGTACTACAAAGGCCTTGGCGTCCCACAGGACTATACCGAGGCCGTTCGATGGTACCGCAAGGCTGCCGAGCAGGGCAACGCAGCAGCACAGGCTAGTATCGGGTATGCGTATGGCTTCGGGCACGGAGTCAAGCAGGACTATGCCGAGGCCGCTCGATGGTACTTCAAAGCTGCTGAGCAAGGCAGCGCAACAGCACAGTTCAATCTCGGAATGCTGTACCACAACGGCCAAGGTGTCAGGCAAGACAAACGCATTGCAAAAGAGTGGTTTGGCAAGGCCTGTGATAACGGGATGGAAAAAGGCTGTGATGCATACAGGAAGCTGAATGAAGTGGAGATACAATAACCCTGTGTCATTTAACGTACCATAGAGGACATAGAAAAAAACAAACTAAAAGGTGCGTGGAATATGGAATACACTGGTTGTCACCAGAACAAGAGATGAGAGCATAAAGCAGCCAGCGAAGCATTGGGAGCGATCCCTGAAGGTTACGCATTACCAGAAACGGAGCTTATGAAGGTAAACTCGGTTTTATTTGCCCCCCCCAGGCACAGGAAGGCACCGAAGGTTCACTTAAGGGCTTTTTTGCCTAGAGCAGCAATTTGGGGCGCGGTGGCAGGAGGAGATCAGGAAATTAAGCCCTTATACAGATCGGGCGGAAGGGTGATGCAAAATTGATATATTACTGAGCGTGATCTGTTTTCATGATTTTGCAACAGGTTTGTAACAAAAAAGCGGTAAACACCTGCAAAATAAGGGGTGTGTATGAACTTACGTAAAAATTAAATTTCACCCTGAACTATGCTTTGGGGTGCTTCTTTATCAGTCACGCTGCTGGGGTTTCAATATTTCAATAACCAGATGGTAATATCTCCATTTTTATGGGTTTTTTTGACAATTTCAAATTATCAAGGCTTAAGGAAGGGCTCGGAAAAACCCGTGATACGCTTCGGGAAAAACTTTCCGTTATTACACAGGGCAAAACTGAGATAGACGACGAGTTTCTTGAAGAACTTGAAACCATCCTTGTTGCGGCCGATGTCGGTGTCGAAACCACGCTCGGCATTGTTGATGCCATAACAGAACGGGCTAAAAAGGAGACCTACCGATCGGAAGCGGAGCTGAACGGAATGCTGATGGAGGAGATTCAGCACATGCTGCGCGAAAGCGGAGCGGAGCATCCGCTTGATTTTGAGGCAGTGCTCCCTGCTAAACCCTATGTGATCCTAATTGTTGGAGTTAATGGCGCAGGCAAAACCACCAGTGTTGCCAAGCTTGCACATAACTATGAAAAAGCAGGCAAAAAAGTCATTATAGCCGCTGCCGACACCTTCAGGGCAGCGGCCTATGAACAGCTTAAAATCTGGGCCGACAGGGCAGGTGTTCCGCTCATTGGTCAGGGTCATGGTGCAGATCCCGCTTCAGTTGTTTACGATGCGGTCAGTTCTGCCGTTTCAAGAAATGCCGATGTGGTGCTAATCGATACTGCCGGCCGCCTGCATAACAAAAGCCACCTCATGGAAGAGCTTGCCAAAATAATGCGGGTGGCTACAAAGAAGATTCCCGAAGCCCCTCATGAAGTGCTGCTCGTCCTGGATGGAACGACCGGACAGAATGCAGTGCTGCAGGCAAGGGAATTTACACGGTTTGTCAAGGTTACCGGACTTGTGGTTACCAAACTTGACGGCACGGCCAAAGGCGGAATTGTGCTATCCATTTCACGCGAGCTTAATCTGCCTGTCAAGTATATCGGCGTCGGTGAAAAAATAGATGATCTTCAGCTCTTTGATCGAGCTGAATTTGTTGAAGCACTTCTGGGGCGATAGCGTTATTTCATATCAGGGGGGCTGATCAATGCAGGAATATACTGCCTGAGCTGCTCAAGCACTTCCTGCCAGTCAGAGAGAGAGAGAATGTGGCTGCTGTTCCGGGTATCCTGAGCCCCAAGACGGGGTGCAAGCGGAGAGGTTCCATGGAGAGAAGCAAGAAATTCCGACAACTTGTCTTCCAGTTTTTCCGGATGCTGTATCATCGCAATATGGGTTATTTCCGCTTCACTCTGTTCAAGCAGATAATCGATATGCCAGTGAAGTTTTTTGTCCGCCGGTTCAAGAACGCAGTTTCGTGCGGCACCATGTCCGGAGAAAATATTTATTATCGCAGCCCGGATTTCATGGGGCGGCTTATCGCCCGAACGTGAAGCGTGCCGGGTAAGCCGCCGGGCAAGAGGATTGCCTGTTTTGCCCAGTGCCGAGCCGATGTAGAGATAATCACCTTCAGGCACTGTAAACAGCCTGGATTGCTGAAACAGGCCGAATGCAAGCTGAATAGAGCTGGAAACACGAATAAAAAGGATATAGGATCCCATAGGGGTTTTATTGCCAAAAATCGTAAACTGCGATACAGACATTGTTTTTTGTTGTTTTTGATGCAATATTAGCGTTCCTGAGAGGGAAAGCAAGGCCTTTTCTCATGGATTGTACGATAAGTGTTCTGGCGTGTCTTTGGCATTAACAGCACAATGAGTGTTTTTCGATGAAAAAGTCTGAACAACTATTTGAGCTCAGGCGTCGGGAGATGGTTGAAACGTTGTGGCAGTACGGTATTACAAACCGGCGCGTGCTTGATGCTTTTCTTGAGGTTCCCCGTCATCTTTTTTTTGACGTTGACGCCTGTGATACAGCATACAGTGATGCCGCCTATCCGATAGGGTATGGTCAGACCATTTCCCAGCCCTACACCGTAGCGTATATGACTGCCTTGCTTGTTGAACGCCTTCCTTCGGGGAAGGTACTCGAAATCGGTACAGGATCAGGGTATCAGGCGGCGATTCTTGATGCTCTCGGTTATTCGGTCTATACAGTGGAACGTATTGCAGAGCTTTATGAAAGGGCTGAAAAACTTTTTTCAAAGCTTCATCTCAATATTACCTGTCGCTTAGGAGACGGGACGCTTGGATGGATGGATGAAGCTCCTTTTGATGGTATTATAATAACGGCCGGGGCACCCGGAGAACCGCAGACGCTGTTGGATCAGCTGGCCCAGAACGGCTGTATGGTTATTCCGATAGGAGGTTCGTGTTCCCAGCAGATGACAGTTATCCGCCGATCGGGTAACGGGTTCAGTAAAGAGGTATTTCAGCAGTTTTCTTTTGTCCCGCTGCTCGGCAAGGAAGGCTGGGACGATACTGTTTTTTTTTCAACATCATAACGAAGGGATGATCTATGGCTGTAATGTCCAGCTTGCGCGATAAAACTCATATCATATTGTATACCCTGTTAGCGGCTTTTCTTGCGCTGATTGTTTTTGAATGGGGCATGAATTTTTCCGGATTTACCGGCAAAACCAACCAGGTGGGTAAAATTAATGGAAAGTCCATTCCATTCACTCAGTACGATGAGATATACAAGGAGTATACCGAGAATTACCGGAGAACTAATCCCGGTGCGGAAATTACCTCTGAAACTGAAATCGGGCTTCAGGAACAGGCATGGAATACTGTCGTTGACCAGGCCTTGCTTGAAGAGCAGTTTGTAAAATTCGGAATCGGACTTCAGGATCAGGAAGTTGTTGAAGCTCTCGACAGCCCGAATCCTCCACTGGTTATTCGCCAGAATTTCAGTGATCCTGCCACCGGAGCAATCGATCGCAAAAAACTGGAGAGTGCCCGTCGTGATCCGCAAAACAAGCAATTATGGGTGCAGGTCGAACAAATTGTCCGCCGTGAACTTAAAATCAACAAACTGATCAGGGCTCTTCAAACCCTTGACCATGTCACCGACAGGGAGATCAGCGATATTGTCAGCAGGCAGTTTTCGAGATTTTCAGCCTCCTTTATTCCGGTTCCTTTCAGCTTTGCGGGAGCCGACAGCAACTTTCCGGTAAAGGAAGAGGAAACAAAAAAATACTATGATGAGCATAAAGAGCTTTTCAAGCAGGTTCCTTCAAGAAAAGCCGATTTTGTTTTTTTCTCTCTTACTCCTTCATCAAAAGACAGTCTGGCCGTTCGTAAAGAACTTGAAACAATCCGTACCGAGTTTTCCGGTCCTGTCAACGATGCCGATTATGTGAAAGTTCAAAGTGACCGTCCCACCGGAATAAATGTTACCTATACCCGTGCTGATTTTTCTCCCGCTGCCGGAGAGGCTGTTTTCAGCTCATCGAATGCAAAACCAGGAACAATTGTCGGCCCCATAGCTGACAGGGGAGAATACCGCATGATAAAGATCAAGCAGGTCACCACTTCAGCCCAGCCAATTGCCAGAGCATCGCATATTCTGTTGCGATTCAATCCTGCAAGCCGCGAAGAAGTTCAGAAAGTACGCGAGCTGGCCATGCTTATTTTCAAGCAGCTTCAGGAAGGTGTTCCTTTTGAAGCACTTGCAAAAAAATATTCAGTTGACATCGCCAGTGCCGTCAATGGCGGAGATGTCGGGTGGTTCAGTAAAGAGCGTATGGTTCCTGAATTTTCTGCGGCTGTGTTCAATGCCCGTCCCGGTTCGATTGTCGGCCCGGTACAGACACAGTTCGGTCTCCATATTATCAAGGTTACCGGTTTTGACCAGACAGCAGTTGTCTGTTCCGAAATCGTGAGAAAGATAAAGCCCTCCACGGAAACGGTAGAGAGCGGACGTCGTCTTGCAATGGCCTTTCAGCAGAATGCCAAGCAGAAAGGATTTGACAACAGCGCATCCAGTGCCAGATTGACGATCAACAAAACAGCCGAGTTCGGAAAACATATGCCGATTTCCCCTGTTGGCTACAGCGAAAAAATTACAGCATTTGCCTTCAAGGCAACAGAAGGCGACATTTCAGATGTTCTTGAAACTGAAAAAGGTTTTTTTGTCATGCGTCTGACCGGTAAAAACGACACCGGCTATCGTTTGCTTGACAATACGCTGAAATCAAAGATCAATGCCGAACTTGTCAGGGAAAAGAAAGGTGCTGTTCTGGAGAAAAAACTTGCGGCAATGGCAAAAGGGCCGGGTGTGACCCTTGAAAAAATTGCAGCCGTCAATCCCGGTCTGCATATAGTCACCGCTGATGAAATTCGCTGGAGCGACGGCCTTATACCGGGTTACGCTGTTGACAGACCCCTTGTTGAGGCCATGTCAGGACTTGAGCCGGGCAGGCTTTCCCTTCCGGTAAAAACATCCGATGGCTACGCTCTTGTCGTGGTCAGCAAAAAAACTCTTCCTGCAGGGCTTGACATCAAGGTTGAACAGTCAGGTGTAGCACCGCAACTGCTCCGCGCAAAACAGGAACAGCTGTTTGCCGAATATTTTGCATCGGTACGCAAAAATGCAAAAATTGAGGACTTTCGTCCCTGACGCCGTCTCCTCAATCATGCCATTCAATGAACTGCCTGGAATGCCTCCAGGCAGGCCTTGATTTTTGAAGAGGTATCGAGTGTGAGGCACTCTCTGGCAAGATCTTCAGTTTCGGCAATCGAATATTTCGAAACCAGTGATTTAAGTTTCGGGATATCTGAGGTGACAACGCTGAACTTTCTCAGTCCACATCCTAAAAGGAGCGGCAATGCAAGAGGGTCTGAACCCATATCCCCGCAGATTATCACTTTGCAGTGATTCTTATTGGCAGTGGTGATGATGCGGTGTAACTGCCGGATAACTGCCGGATGAAAATTTTCAAAAAGATCCTGCACCGTAACGTTGTTTCTGTCAACGGCAAGAGTGTACTGCGTGAGGTCATTGGTTCCTATGCTGATGAAATCAACACACCGGGTAATCTCTTCAATAAGCTCCACAGCTGCCGGTACCTCAATCATGGCACCTATCCCGGGCTTTTCAATCTGCGAAACAGCCTCCCTGCTTAATTCCGAAAAATGCCTGTCTACGGCTGCACGGACATGGCGGATCTCATCGATCGATATGATCATGGGAACAAGTATGGCAATGTTTCCATGGGTATTTGCGCGTATTATAGCCCTGAGCTGGCTATTGAGTATGTCAGGAAGATCAACCAGAATCCGTATGCCTCTCCATCCCAGATTGGGATTTGGTTCCTTGACCGGAGAGTAAATCAGTTTGTCCCCCCCGATATCAAACAGGCGTAAATCGAGCGGCAACGGGGCAATCATTTCAGCCATTTCCCGATAATAAACATACTGTTCAGACTCTTTAGGCACCTTGTTGCCGTTGGTAAAGAGGTTTTCGCTTCTGTATAATCCAATTCCCTCCCCGCCCGCAGAGCTTAAGGCCTGGAGTTCTTCTTTGAAGTCGATATTGGCATAAAAGGTGATTCTTATACCGCATTTTGTTGCAGCAGGAATCTTCGCTGTAAGAGAGGTATCGGCATCATTTTTCTTCTCCGCCTCTCTTTTGCCGATATAGAAAGCAATAGTTTTTGCTTCCGGGTTTGTGATCACGGTTCCGGTGCTTCCGTCTATGATCAGCTCTATACCCGATGTTATTTTTTGTGAAAGGGTACCAAGCCCAACGACGATTGGAATGTTGAGCGACTTGCATATCAGGGAGATATGCGAGGTTCGTCCCCCTGAATCGGTTAAAAATCCCTTGATATTGCTCCGGCTCAACAGGATGATATCGGCAGGAGAAAGGTTATTTGCCGCAACGATAACCCCTTCTGGTATCCAGGAGTGAAGTTTTTTGATGTTAAGATTTCTGATAATCCGGCTTTTGATATCGTGCAGGTCATCAGCCCGGTCCTGAAAAATAAGATCATCGGAATTAATGAACTTTTCAAGATACTGGTCGAACTCCTCTTCAATGACCAGATGTGCCGGTTTCCGCTCCAATCGTATACGGTCGGAGATGGCATCAATCAGCACAGGATCGTGCAGCATCATAATCTGGGCCTGAAACAGGTCGGAGTATCCCTTTCCCAGTTTTCTTATCGTTACCCATTCAATTTTTTTCAATTCCTTTTCAGAGCGCTCCAAGGCTGCATGAAACTTTTCTATCTCTTCACTGATATTATTTTCATGCAGCTCCCCGATTTCATGATCGCCCTGCTCTTTAACGAACACATAGCACTCCCCGATCGCAATGCCTCTCGATCCACCTATTCCGGTATAGCTCTTTTCGGTACTTTTGACGGCAGGTTCCTGCTTTTTTATAATGCTCGCAGAGCTCGCAGACTGTTTTTTTTCTTGCATAATAGGTGTTTAAAAAGGTGCTTCGTCCTGAGTGATAAATGCCCCTGCATTCGATTTTCCAGACTCCGGCGACGATGGCAGATAATGCATCTCCTCATGAGAAGCGTTTGCCGTATCTCCGCCTGAAATATAGCTGTTGGCCGTCGACTGAAACCGCCCGTAGTTTTTCATGAATAATAACCGTATATCGCCGATCGGGCCGTTTCTCTGTTTGCCGATGACAATTTCAACAACATCTTTTGTTGATGAACCATCCTCGAAGGTTGTTTTGCCGTACATCTCCGGCCTGGAAAGGAACATCACAACATCCGCATCCTGCTCAATAGAACCCGATTCCCTGAGATCGCTGAGCTGGGGTCTTCTGTCACCCGAGCGTTGTTCAACAGAGCGGTTAAGCTGAGCAAGGGCAAGAACCGGAATATTCAGCTCCTTGGCCAGTGCTTTGAGCGAACGGGATATCTGGGCGATTTCCTGCTCGCGATTTGTTCTGCCGTCCCTGACAGGTGTCACCAGCTGAAGATAATCGACCACAACCATGCCGATATTATGCTCCTGCTTCATCCTCCGGGTTTTAGCGGCAAGTTCCATTATGGAAATGCCCGGAGTATCGTCAATAAAGAGTTTCGCTTCATTGAGCTTATCCATGCTGTTGATGATTCTGCCCATCATTTCAGGAGTTATCCGTCCTGTTCTGACAAGCTGCGATTCAACATAGGCTTCAGCGCACATCAGCCTCACAGCCAGCTGCACCTCAGCCATTTCAAGGCTGAAAAAAAGCACCGGGGTATCGAAATCCACAGCAGCATTACGGGCAACAGCAAGAGCAAATGCGGTTTTACCTGCAGAAGGCCTGGCCGCAATGATAATCATATCGGACGGCTGAAACCCCGCGGTAAGCTGATCCATTTCAGAAAAACCCGATCCGACACCCGTTACAGACGATTGCGATGCCCTCAGGCTTTCAAGCATCCGGATACCGTTTTTGACCAGCTCCTTTATCAAAGAGGCTTTCTTTTTAACACCGGCCTGGGAAATATTGAAAAACTGCTGTGAAGCATGCTCGACCAGATCAAAAATATCCATCGATGAGCTGTATGCCGCACCGGAAATCTTAGCCGATATGGAAATCATCCGCCGGTACAGGTACTTCTCTTTAGCCAGACGCGCATAGTACTCAATGTTTGCCGCGCTGATAACTTTGCCGGAAAGCTCAGCCAGATAGTGCCTTCCGCCTACCGGTTCAAGTTCATTCATTTTCAGCAGCTCTTCACTGACCGTAATAATATCGATCGCCTGACGCTTATTGTAAAGCTGCATCATGGCTTTGAAAATGATCTGATGGCGGCGCTCATAAAAAACCTCCTCGCCGTTATCACCGAATATCTGAATCACCTGCTCAATCGGATCATCTTCAAGGAGAATACACGCAAGCACCTCCTGCTCAATTTCCGTTGAATAGGGAGGGACCCGACTTTCCTTGCTGAAATCGATATCCTTGTTAAAATCTATGGCAACAATCGCTTGCTTATTCATCATGCAAAATGGTATTTATCGGAGCATTGCTCTGCCCCGCGATCTCTTTATAATGGTGCATCATCAATTGAATATCTTCCCAGCACCCATGCTTCCAGTTCGGGTTACGAAGCAAAGCCGCAGGGTGATAGGTAACAAAACAATCATACTCTTTCCATTTTTTGACACTTCCCCTCATTGACCCTAATGAAAGGTTGTTTTCAAAAAGGGTATTGGCAGCAACCTTTCCAAGAACAAGGATCATGTTCGGCTTTATAATCTGCAGCTGACGGTGAAGCAAAGGGATGCAGCACTCAATCTCGTCACCAAGCGGGTTACGGTTTCCGGGAGGACGGCATTTCAGGATATTACAAATAAAAACCTCCTCACGCCTAAATCCTGCGGCTAAAAGAATTTTATCGAGCAGCTGACCGGACCGGCCTACAAAAGGCCTGCCTGAAGCATCTTCATCTGCTCCCGGAGCCTCTCCGATGACGACAAGACTGGCACAAGGGTCACCTTCCCCGAAAACGAAATTCAGTCTCGTTTCGGCAAGCCTGCATTTACGGCACTCTTTTGCCGTATTGTAGAGCAGAGCAAGCTCTTTTGCGGGTGATTCCCTATCGTATACAATACCTTGCATCTCAATCGCACGTTTTCAGGGGAGGGTTAATACCGGCTGTCAACACAGAGTGTTTCAATAAAGTCAAGCAGTTTTTCGGCCGTCGCATCCTTTGTCAGCAGCGGGAGCTCTGTCGTTACTCCCTTGCCATCTATCAGGGTAACAATATTTGTATCGACTTCAAAACCGGAGGTTTTACGGTCAAAAAAATTAAAGGCAATAAGGTCAAGGTTTTTCTCTTTCAGTTTTTTACGGGCATTCTCCAAGCCTGTTTGAGTTTCAAGAGCGAAGCCTACGGCAAGTTGTTCCGGAGCTTTCTGCATGCCGAACTCGGCAAGAATATCAGGGTTTTTTACCAGCGTGAGCTCAATTTCAGGATTGTTCTTTTTTATTTTTCCATCGGTCTGCGCTGCAGGGCGATAATCGGAAACCGCCGCCGCACCGATAAAGATTGAGCAGCTTTTAAAAAAGCGCTCTGCAATTTCGTGCATTTCAAGTGCGCTTTCAACATCAAAACGGTTCACACCCGGAGGCGTCTGTAAATGAACCGGTCCGGTAATAAGGGTGACCAGAGCTCCGCGTTTTGCTGCAGCACGGGCAATGGCAAACCCCATTTTCCCCGAAGAGTAATTAGAAATAAAACGAACCCCGTCAATTTTTTCACGTGTCGGTCCTGCCGTGACAACGACTGATTTTCCGTGCAGCGCAGAGCCTGCCGAATCAGTTTGCAGGGCCTCTTCAAGAGACGCGGCAATCGACTCCGGTTCAGGCATTCGGCCGACCCCGACAAGTCCGGAAGCAAGTTCGCCACACTCAGGAGTGATCACAAGGCAACCCTGGTTTTTTAACACCGCAATATTTCGCTGCACACTATGCGACAAAAACATCTGGCCATCCATCGCAGGAAACAGCAGGAGAGGTTTGCCGGGTCGAAGAGTGATAAAAAGAGCTGTAAGCATGTCATCACAAAGTCCCGCACTGAGTTTGGCAAGGGTATTGGCCGTAACCGGAGCAATCACAAAAGCATCAGCCCATTCACCAAGGGAGATGTGCCGCGTATAGTCCGTGCCCGAGGTATCCGCAGGCGGAAACAGCGAGCGATATACCCGTTCTTCAGAAACGGTTGCAAGGCTGAGTTCACTGACAAAACGGGCAGCACTGTCGGTGAGAGCAACCCTGACATTGGCCCCTTTTTTTTTCAACAACCTTACCAGTTGAGGGGTTTTATAGGCGGCAATTCCGCCACAGATGCCAATAATTATGTTTTTACCTCTCAAAACGTTACTCATGGTTCAATACAGAAAGTCAGTTACGTGAATTTACAAAAACAGAAGCACTTATTTTTTTTTGTCGGATGAGGGAAAAAGGTGTTTCCAGAATTGATCCCAGGTTTGGAAGCGCTCCTTATAGGAGATACTGGCACCCCATATTTCCGAAGGTGTCTGCAAATTGGTGCTGGTCGTTCCATTGGCGTTAAGTCCATAAGAACGGTAGGTTTCGATGAAGATTTTTGGAGTAACCCTGTACTCAATTTTCTGTTCGGTGCCATAATAATTGGAGAGAGGCGAGTCCTTGATGGTGGGGGCGCTTCCGGAACCGATAAACCGGACCTTGCCGTCAGTACCCGGCACACTGAGAGCAACATAAAGGTCAATTCCGCTGAGTGCTCCTCGTTTATCCAGCCCGACATTGACATTAAAACTTTCAAGGCCGGCAAGATTCTGAACGGCTTTTGAAAACTGGGCTGAAAGAAGGCCAGACCCTGCAGACATCCCTACACTTGAAACACCAAGATTAGACGCAGGCCCATTGCTGCCCGGTCTGGCGTACCACTGTTTGGAAAGCAGCATGGAAATAACGTTCAGTTCCGCATTAGGATCAATCTGGCTCGACTTTCCTCCAATCATATTTGACGATGCATAGGGCTGAGTCTGTTCATTCAGATAATAGCCCATGGTAACCTGCGGTTCATTAAGCCGGCCGGTAATGGCAATCAGCAGTTTTACATTGTCACGGTCACTGTTCTGGGTGTTTGTTGCGCTTACATACTTGTTTCCATACAGATTATCCATAACACCACTTCGGATATCACTATTATTCCAGCTTATTTTTCCTCCATCCTGCAGGTCAAAGTTTGTATTCGAAAATTTGTATTTGCCGCCGACAACATTGACGGAGCCGAACAGTCGATATTGCTGATAGTTTTTATTGATGACAAGTGAAAGATTATTGACTGAGGTTTCAAGCTGTTCACCTCTGATACGATCAAAAATAACCGTGCACTTTATCGGTTCGACATTGCTGAGTTTCAGATTTTTTATTTGCAGGATATCGATGGCCGAATGGTAAAACTCTGTCTGTTTAGCCGGCCTGCTCAAGGCCTCCATACCCGATGCCTGACTTGATGGGTTGCGCGGCACAAACTCAATAAATTTGTTGATGCCGATATACTTTGCGGTTTCATTGGATCCTGTCCGGTAAAGCGAAAAATCAGCCGCATTGATTCTCAAATCACCTTCGGCAACGGGTTCTGAAAGAGTACCTCTCAACCTGATGGTATTGCTTGTACCGGTAATAGTTCCGAACGACGTTTCATCCTGGCGGTCTTTTTTATCAAACAAAAGGAGACTTTCAAATTTACCTCCGAGATCCATACCCTTTGGCTGCAGGCCCTCAAGTTTTAGCACGCCGTTTATTTTACCCGTCCCGTTAAGTTTATCACGCAAGGATATATTTCGCAGCTCGATAGTGTTCGCGTTCGCATAGACCTCTCCGTTGAGCATGTAGGAAACCTGTGTCGGTTCAACCTTGATTTTAGTGTCCTGAAGACGGGTCATCAGGTAAATGTCCGGTTTCGACCCTCTGCCCTCGATCTTGACAGTTGTCGGTATGATGCCTTCCGCCGATTCAATAAAAGGCAGCAGATACGAAAGGCACTGTGCAGAAAGATTATCTGAATGCAGCGATGCGCTGATGGCCTGCTGATCGGCCATCCGGAACTGGAAAGGGTAAAAATTAAGAACAAGAGGAATTTTTCCGCTTCCCTCGATCGTGTTCACTGAAGCTTCGCTTTGCTCTGCACTCTTTTCCGGCTCAGGAACACTGCTAAGCAGGTCAAAGCGAAGAAGGTTTTCACTATGGAGTGCATTCAACTGCAGCGTACCGACCACAAATTTATCATACCGAACGCTCTTGCCCTCAACCTTCAGGGAGCTTGTTTTTGAGCCGGGGTTACCGCTGACCCTCAACGTTGCATTGATGGTGCCCGACAGCTTTTCAAGAGAGGGATTAATGGAAAAGCGCTGCAGTTCGTCGAGTTCAATATTCAACAAGCTGCATTGAAAACTGCCCGGCTGCGTGTTACTGAGCTCTCCGTCCAATACAGCCTGCACAGAACCCCTTGCTATGGTAAAATGGTTAAACTTCGCTGAAGTTCTGCCGAGCAGCACACGGGAGTTCTCCGCTGCCTTCCATACTCCCGCAGCATCTGTTATCAAAAAATGGCTAAAGAGCAGGTTATAGCTGCTGCCCTCTCTTGCGATTGAAAATTTTGTTGAAAAGTTATCTGCCGGATTCGGCAGGACAAGGTCGACGGTGCCCTCAAAATGCGAAGGAGTATACATGCCCGAAAAGAGCGCGGCACCGGTTTTTTTTCTGCCAGCAGTTACGGCCGATGTTTTGCCGTTTACTGATCCTTTTTGAGCCCCGCTGCTGCTGCACTCCAGTTCAGCTTTCAATGAGAGATTTTCAAAAAGAAGATTATTCCTGACCTGCAATCGGGCAAGGCTTAGTGACGAGACAAGAGAGCAGCGGCCGTCGCGGTAAACCGCACGTCCTTCAGCACTGCCATGAGCAGTTATGCCTTGCAAAGGGAGCAGCAGCGATAAAGGAGAAATATCCTTTGCCGTAATGCGATAGTTGACCGTGAACGGCTTTTTGAGTGCACTCAACCCTGACACCGGTGCAGGAGGAGCCGTGTTCCAGATATTCTGTGCCGCATACTCGCGTGATATGGCCGATCCTGTAAGTTTGCCAAGAGCGATCAGCTCCTCAAGCGAATAATCGCCTTCCGCAAGCACATCTATAAAATCGCTGCTGACACTGGTTCGGCATGATCCTGAAGTCTGGGTAATTTCAAAAACTGCTTTTGAACGATCTTTAAGTTGAAATCCATCAATGCTTGAAGGCGAAAACTGCACAACAGCAGCAACATTCAGATTTTTCGGATCAAATCCCGACCCTTGTACAGAAAATACTCCGTTCAAATCAGTTTTAACCGCATTTGACAGTGTCAATCCTGAAACATCAAGGCCTCCGGTTTTACCAGTAGCATGATACCGGGGCGTTTTATCGCTAAAGTCGATTGCCCCGTCAAGATCCAGACTTGTCGCTTTGTTCTTAAGCGAAAGGGTGCTGTTCAGCATACTGCCGTTATACTTCACAAAAAGAGAGCCCTCGTTCACCGTTTGATTCCGCCAGCTTGAATGAGCAAGCTTTATGTCGAGCGTCAGCAGGTTGATCCCTTTTCTCCCTGCCCGACCATCAAAACTGCCCGAAGCGTTGAGCAGACTTTTTTCGCCACTCTCCGATGCCATGAGTCTGTGAGGTTTAAACCCTTTCACAACCAGACTGCCCTTGCTGGTAACCGCATCCGGTGTGTTCCATGAAGTCTTTGCACTCACAGAGGCCTCTCCGAGCGAGGAGAGCGTGGTTATATCTGTTTTTACTGCATCCAGATTGCCCTGCGCGTGACCAAAAAAGGTAATATCGCCGACGGTACGGGCTTTGTCTTTGTATGGACTATTGTTCAGGAGCGACTCCACAAAGGGCGCGGCTATTTTTGAACTGTCACATTTCAGCCGGTAAGCAAAAGCCGCTCTGCTGTTCAGGTTAAGCAGCTCACCCTTTACGGTCAATCTGCTTTTCAGGTATGTTACCGTCGCAGCAAGAATCTCAACATGTTCCTTTTTCCCTTTTGCGCGTCCTTTAAGCGAGTAGATGCCTGCAGGCAGGGCAAAAGCCGGATAGAGTGTTTTTATGTCATCGCTATGAAGGGCCAGCTTCTCAACTGTCAGAAACGATGTGCTGTGGGTCAGCTGTTTTTGGAGCTGCCTGGCAAAAATATTGAAATGATCAATTGTAGCCGATAACTCAGCACTGCTTTTATTGCTCACCCCTTTAAAAGCAAGAAGTTCCGACCGGTTTTCAGAAAAGTGAAACTCCCCGGACGCCTGCTGCAATGAAAAGTGAGACGCAGGAATCTTGAGCTGCAGCTTCTCAAGAGTTCCGGTTAAAAGTTTTTTCTCGACGGTGAATTTCGAAAGTTCAAGGTTGATATTTTGCACACCGACAGGTTGATTGCCGGCACTCCGCTGCTCCCCGGTATAAGAAATGCTGCTGTTCTTGATCTTGAGATTTTTACAGAAAAAATGATCCAATGTCGCCTTCGTTGTATCCGGGTCGCGCGACTTGAACACAAGTTCGAGATTCAGTTTGCCATTCTTCAGGGTTACAACTCTTGCACTGAGCGAATCGGCCGTAAGGCGGCGCAGATATAACCGCTTGATGTCAGGCTGAAGGAGAGTGAGAAAGTTAAATTTCAGCGAAACAGTGCGGGCTTTAAGTGCCGGTGCTGTTTCCCCGGGTCCATAAATACGAGGATTGATCAACGTCACCTTATTGGGAAACTGAAGATGCAGCTCCTGCAGTTCAAGCCGGCCGAACAACTTTTGATTAAAAAGGGCAACAGCCTCATCTTTAGCCACTTGATCCAGCATGCCGCTGTTCAAGACAATCAGGCACGTGAGCGACAGTAGCAGCACAACGGCACAGCAAGCCATCAGCACTCTGAGTATATGGTGTTTAAAGCGTTCCACTGTCGCGTGATGATGTTGTATAGAGCTGAATAATTTTTTCGATAATCCCCGTAGTTGATCGGCCTTCAAGCAAAGGCAGGGTCAAAACAGAACCTCCATTTCCTAACACCGCCCCGGCGCCGGCAATCTGCTCAACAGCCCAATCCGCCCCCTTGACAAGAATATCAGGCAGCAAAACGCCAATCAGCTCCTCCGGCGTATCCTCATCAAAAAGGGTCACCCCGTCAACAACCCGCAAAGCCGAAAGCACCGCCGCACGGTCACCCTCCGGGCAAACCGGCCGGTTGTCCCCCTTCAGACGCCGAACCGAAGCATCACTGTTCAATCCCACAATAAGCACATCCCCAAGCCTTCTGGCAGCCGCCAGATACTCAACATGCCCCGCATGTAAAATATCAAAACACCCATTCGAAAACACAACCTTTTTCCCCAACCCCTGCCACCCCCGAACCAACTC
>JBAWYL010000037.1:0-18547 GCA_037143555.1 Chlorobiaceae bacterium | reverse complement strand
TCGATCATTCTTCAGTGGGCTCCTAATGTATCACCCTATCCTGTCACTTCCAAATCTTTTCTTCCCCTTTATCTCAAAAAAGATTAAAAAAGAGTCATTATTGTGCCGATTCGTTTTCAACTGGAAGAAACGATGGCATATCTACCGTTAAATCAAGCTGATGAGCCCCACTTGCATACTCTTTGGCTGCTGCTACAAAGCCATGAAAAAGGGGATGCACTTTCTGCACCCTCGACTTGAGCTCTGGATGGAACTGGACGCCGACAAACCAGCGATGACCCTTTAACTCTAAAATCTCCACCAGCTCACCGTTTGGTGATGTTCCGGAAAAGTTCATCCCACAATCCTCAAAGTTTTGCCGGTAAACATTATTGAACTCGTAGCGGTGGCGATGCCGTTCATTGATAAGAAACTTCTGATAGACTTCATGCGCCTTTGACCCCTCTTTGATAATACAGGGGAAGCTGCCAAGACGCATGGTTCCCCCCTTCTCTTTGACCTTTTTCTGATACTCCATGAGGTCAATGACGGCAAATCGAGTGCGCTTGTTAAACTCTGTAGAGTTAGCATCCTGCAGGCCGCATACATTGCGTGCGAATTCAACTGTAGCGCACTGCATGCCAAGGCAGATTCCAAAAAATGGAATATTCTGCTCCCTGGCATGCTTGATAAATTTTATTTTCCCTTCGATTCCTCGATCTCCGAAGCCGGGAGCAACCAGTATGCCACTGACCCCTTCAAGTTCCGTTGTAAAATCGAATCCCTTCGATTCGGCATCTTCCGCCCTGAGCAGTTTGACGTTAACCTTGACGTTGTTGCTTGCTCCGGCATGTATAAATGATTCAAGGATAGATTTGTACGCATCAGGATATTCGGTGTATTTACCGCAGATACCGATAGTGACCTCTCCATCCTGAGGAAATTTAACCTTGTTACAGAAGTCGCGCCAGTAGTCAAGGTTGGGCTCCTTGTATTGTTTGAGACCAAGCTTCTTAAGCACACGCAGATCGAGCTTTTCCTTCAGAAGCATCAGCGGCACTTCGTAAATGGTCTCGCAATCGTTAAGACCGATAACGTCGTGCTCGTTGACATTGCAGAAATGCCCCACCTTATTCTTGATATCACGCGACAAGGGTTTCTCACTGCGGCAAACCAGAATATCAGGCTGTATACCGACTCCAAGGAGCATTTTAACGCTATGCTGGGTTGGCTTTGTTTTCAGTTCGCTTGCAGCCTTGATATAGGGAACAAAGGTCAGGTGAATGTTCAAAAGATTGCGGTCGCCCATCTCAAGCTTCATCTGCCTCATAGCCTCAAGAAAAGGAAGCGATTCAATGTCACCGATTGTACCACCGATTTCAGTAATAAGCACATCCAGATTACTGTTTTTGGCCTGTTCAGCCATCCGGTCCTTGATTTCATCGATCACATGAGGGACAACCTGAACCGTTGCTCCAAGGTATTCCCCTCGCCGTTCTTTGTCGATGACTGATTTATAGACCCGGCCCATTGTCAGATTTGATGCCTGCGTGGTCGACTCATCAAGAAAGCGCTCATAGTGGCCAAGATCAAGATCAGTTTCAGCTCCATCATCGGTAACGTAAACCTCGCCATGCTGGTAAGGAGACATGGTACCGGGGTCAACATTGATATAGGGATCATATTTCTGTATGGCCACCTTCAATCCACGGGACTTGATCAGCATCCCGAGTGAGGCCGACAGAATCCCCTTGCCGAGCGAAGAAATCACCCCGCCGGTTACAAAAATATGCTTCACATTTTTCGGTCGAGCCATGACAGCGTTGGTCGTTGATTATTTAGTAAAAATTTGGTTATTGCAGTGCGTTATGCGCGCCATCACAGAAAGGAAGGTTGGCCGAATTACGACAACTGCATAGAGCAACGGTTTTTCCCTCATCTATTTCAACTTTATAGGGATGAAAACCGCTGCCTTTATGTGCCCCGTCGCAGTAAGGCAGGTTCAGCGACCGGCCGCATGCACAGTAATATTTTGTTCCCGGCTTTTCAGTTATGATATAAGGCTTTTTCTGCTCCATTATATTCTCCTTGCTGTACTCTAACGTTAACCCGGCTGCTGATAGCAATAACAGTGTCAGATAAAAAGGTCAATCTGGCCATCCGGATCCTCTATAGGAAAATCAGGATCCCCTTCATCATCGTTTTTCGGCACTCTTGCGAGAGCGGAAATGAGATCCCCGGCCATAAGCCTGACAAGACGGACACCTGAAGTGTTCCTTCCGGTCAACCTGATGTCTGAGACATGCTGACGATTTACAATACCATGAGTGGTGATGATAATAAGATCATCGTCATCATTGACATCAAGCAGCCCGACCAGGGCGCCGATCTTTTCATGAGCCTTGAGTGTAATAACTCCGCGAGCACCACGTCGTGTCAAACGATAGTCCTCAACACGGCTTCGCTTGCCAAAGCCATTGTCTGTAACCGCAAGCAGCGCCGTATCAAAACGCTTGGTGGTTACCATTGAAATACATTTTTCGCCCTTGTCAAGAGTGATTCCCTTGACACCCATGGCCGTCCGACCCATTGAGCGAATTTCAGCTTCAGGAAAACGCACAACAAAACCGGAACTCTTGGCAAGAATGATCTGATGATCACCATCGGTCAGACGGGCATCAAGAAGCTCATCGTGTTCTTCGATGGTAATGGCAGCAATTCCATTCTTTCTGGGATGTGAAAACTCTTCAAGTGATGTCTTTTTAACAATTCCGTTGGTGGTGGCCATAACAATAAAGCCAGGCTCATCAAAATTCCTGATGTTAATGTATGCCCTGATTTTCTCTCCCGGCTGAAGCTCCATAATGTTGGCCAATGCACGGCCTCTCGCAGCACGACCTGCTTCAGGGATTTCATAGACTTTCAGCCAATGGCATCGTCCTCTGTTGGTGAAGAAAAGAATATAGTTGTGCGTGGAGGCAATAAACATGTGCTCAATAAAGTCGTCATGCTTTGCCTGTGCACCGGTTACACCCTTGCCCCCCCTGGCCTGACGGCGGTATCCCGAAACAGGGAAACGCTTGATAAAGCCATCATGAGTTATGGTAATAACCACATCTTCCTGGGCGATCATGTCTTCGATGGAAAAATCTCCTTCCTGCGGCACAATCTCGGTACGGCGGGCGTCGCCATAAACCTCTTTGACTCTCAGAAGTTCCTCCCGGATGATCTGCATCTGCTTCTCAGGACTACTGAGAATAAATCGCAGCTCTTCAATAAGGGCAAGTACCTCGGTATACTCGATATCGATTTTTTTGCGTTCCATGCCGGTCAGTCGCTGCAGGCGCATTTCAAGAATTGCTTTCGCCTGTATTTCTGACAGTCCGAATCGCTCAATGAGTCGGTCCTGGGCAGTTGCGGCATCAGGAGATTCCCTGATGGTGGAAATCACCTCATCAAGATTGTCGAGACAGATCTTGAGCCCTTCAAGAATATGGGCTCTCTTTTCTGCTGCAGTGAGATCAAATTGTGTGCGACGAAGAATAATCTCGTTACGATGCTTGATGTAATACTCCATCATCTGCTTGAGATTGAGTACTCTCGGCACTCCGTCAACCAGTGCCAGCATAATCACCCCGAACGTGTCCTGCATCGGGGTATGCTTGTAGAGGTTGTTCAGGACGACCTTTGCCACAGCATCGCGCTTCAATTCAATAACAAGCCGCATACCGTCACGATCGGATTCGTCGCGGATGTCGGCAATGCCTTCAAGTTTTTTATCGTGAACCAGTTCAACGATTTTTTCGATCAGCCGAACTTTGTTAACCTGGTAGGGAAGCTCAGTAACAATAATTGATTCCCTGCCGTTTTTCTGGGTAACCTCCACAAGAGCCCGTGCTCTGATAACAACTTTACCCCTACCCGTTGTGTAGGCGGAACGAACTCCTTCGTAACCATAGATGATACCGCCGGTCGGAAAATCGGGGGCGATAACATATTTCATAAGATCGCTGACCTCAAGTTCCGGATTTGCAATCAGTGCTATCATGCCGTCGACAACCTCCCTGAGGTTCTGGGGAGAAATATTGGTTGCCATTCCAACAGCGATACCAGACGATCCATTGACCAGAAGGTTGGGAATTGCAGACGGAAGAACCGTCGGTTCTTCAAGGGAATCATCAAAGTTCAGGGAAAAATCAACAGTTCCTTTTTCGAGATCCTTAAGCATTTCACCAGCAATGCTCTTCATGCGAACTTCCGTATAACGCATTGCCGCTGGTGAATCGCCGTCTACTGAGCCAAAGTTTCCCTGACCGTCAATGAGAGGGTAACGCAGTGAGAAGTCCTGCACCAAACGAACAAGACTGTCGTAAACAGCAGTATCACCATGGGGATGAAACTTACCAAGCACCTCACCAACCACACGTGCAGACTTCTTATGGGGCTTTCCTGCCTGAAGACCAAGCTCGTGCATACCAAACAGTACTCGTCGATGAACAGGCTTCAGACCGTCCCGCACATCAGGCAGCGCACGACTGACAATGACCGACATTGAATAATCGAGATAAGAACCCCGCATTTCTTCTTCAATACTGATCGGGACTATTCTTTCACGCTGCATAGGTTGATCCTGGGTGATAATTGATATAAATAACTCAACGGGGTAATGTATAAAAATCCGTCGAAATTCTTACCGGCAGATTAAGAATTGATAGAGGGAAAAGTGCAGATTGTGCCTCAGAATATCAACTTACCGCAATGAAAGGAGCATCGGACCAAAGCGATTCCAGATCATAAAAACGGCGTTCATCAGGCATAAAAATATGCACAACAACGTTAATGTAATCCAGCAGAATCCAGTGCATGGAATCCATACCTTCAATATGCATTGGACGTTCGCCGTCCTCCCTGAGTTCATCGATCAAATGCTCAGCGGCAGCTTTTGCCTTACGTTCAGAATCTGCCGTCGCAATCACAAAAAAATCCGTTACGGAGGTCAATCCCCGAAGGTCAAGAATTTTGATATCTTCACATTTTTTCTCCAGCGCCAACTCGGCACATCTCTTCGCCAGTAATTCACTGATTTCCACCTCTTTTCCATGGTCGGCTGTATAAACATCTTCTTTTTTCAGACTACTCATAAACCTTCGTTCTTCATAGGTTAACTATATTTTATAATGACTTATCGCCACCAGGCAACAAAACAGCAATAATGGCATCACATGAACATACAAAAAACCCTGCTCACGGACGCAAAAAAAAGCCTTCGATGAACCTGGCGGACGGCAGGCGAGCCCGCCGACTCAAATCCGCAGTAACTGCAGCTCTATTTGCAGTACCCTCCGGGAATGTCTACGCTTTCCCGACATTGGGAATAAACGTTTGCCGATAGTCAGGCACTACCCTGTCAAGCGTTGCGGCATCTGCTGTACTGTAAAGCCTTTCTGCTGCTGAAAAAAGGGTGCGGGCTGAAAAAAAATCGGCATCTGCAGAAGCGACACCGCGAGCAGCAAGGAAAGGGAGAAGTTCATCGAGCTGACGACCAACCACGACACAACCCGCCTCGACAGCAGCAGCAACAGCCATGGCTGACCCTCTCAGAACCTCATCATGCCATATTCCCGAAGAGAGATCACCAGAAATATAGGCAGCATAATAATACTCCCCCTTTCGGGCCTGAATAACTGCCATAACCGAACCAGCACGGGCCTGAAGTGATGAGGCCATTGCCGGCATTGTGGGAACAGGAACCAGAGGTACTCCAAGACCGTAAGCAATTCCTTTCGCAACAGACATCCCGATACGTAAAGAGGTAAAAGAGCCAGGACCTGATGAAACCGCGACACAGTCGAGCTCCTGCATCTTAAGAGTGCTTTGCGACATAACCTCCTCGATAAGTGGTACAAGCGCTTCAGCAGCCTTCCGCCAATCGGCACTTTTCAGTTCAAAAACGATGCCGGCTTTCTTGACCGCGACACTCAGCGCTGCATGGGTACACTCAATAGCGAGAATATTCATAACATGGTATGATTAATAATAATTCTGCGCCGGTCATCTCCGTCATATTCAAGAAATACCGCTGCAGAATAGAGTGACGCATACTGTGGAAAACGGTCGCCCCACTCCACGACAGAAAGATATCCGCTTGAAAGATATTCATCGAATCCTATCGACTCAAGCTCATGGAGAGACTGGATTCTGTAGAGATCAAAATGATGCAGTATGACCTGCTCGCCACCCAAAGAGCCCTCATATATGTTAAATATTGGAAACGTCGGGCTCGAAAGTTGGTCGTCACAGTTGAAAAACTCAGTAATTCCTCTCATGAAAACGGTTTTACCTGCACCAAGCTGCCCGGAGAGAGAAACAATTTCTTCGGGCTTCAAGCCCGATGCAAAATACCTTCCATACCTCCGGGTCTCTTCAGCAGAGGATGAGAGAAACTCTTCAGTCATAGCGGTTCATTCGAGCGGATTAAACAGAAGACCCGTCATAATTTTAGGATAGAAAAAGGTCGATTTCTGAGGCATGACCTCGCCTGTTTCCGACACGGCAAGCACCTGCTGAACAGTTGTCGGTTTAACGACAAAACCAACCTGAACACGACCTGTGTCGACAGACTCAAAAACCTCCCTATCATCCTTCACATAAACAAGATTCGCCTGTCTTGCCATAGCTTCGGGTGAAATGCCAAGCAGGCGACCAAGCACAAGATCATGCAAAAGCACAAGGCCGAGGCGTTTCAGTGCATCCGGTCGTGCCGAATCAAAAAGAGAATCCGGATCGATTTTCAAAGATATTCCAAATACATTACCGGAAGTTACCACACCATAGGCGTAGTTTGACGCCTCACCATCCAGAAATACTTTCAGAGCGTTTCTGTCCTGAAGTTCAGTGACAGTAAAAAACTCTTGAAGCCGTTCCTTTAAAACGGCGGCATCAAACCCCTCAATACTGTGCACCAGACGATGAATCGGAAAAATAATCAACCCTTCATCATAAATATTTGCCAGATAGACCAGAATAAAATTATAAGGCTCATGACCGGTATGCAAAGGGTTCTGGGCTGCACACTCATTGCGATAGTTCACTCCTGTCTCGTATCGGTGGTGACCGTCAGCTATATAGACCGTACGCTCTAAAAGCGAGCGCTGAAGCTGCTCGATAAGCAAGGGGTCCGTGATCCGCCACATTTTATTTTGCACCCCCTGGAACAGGGCATCAACAATTGGTTCATGGGTTTCGGCAAACGCTTTCAAAAGATGATCGGCGGTTTTACCCTCATCGGCATAAAGTCCGAAAATGCTGCTGATATTGGTTTTTGTTTTTCTAAACAGATTTAACCGGTCAGCTTTAGGGCCTGAAAGGGTCTTTTCATGAGGAAGAACCTTTTTTTCATCAAATTCATGCAGCCGCATGGCCGAGAAAAAACCGCTCCGGGTATGCAGTTTCCCCTCAGAATCCTGAAATGTCTGAAAATAGGGATAGATGGCAGGCACAGGATCTTTCCTGAGCTCACCCTCACGCAACCACTCACCAAGACGCAATGCTGCAGCGGCATAGGGATCAGACTCCAGCGGGAGCTCAAGCCTTATAGCGTTAAATGGTGAACTGGCATAGAGCTGCTGTTGCAGTTCTTCTGATATGACATCATAAGGCGGACATATAAGCCTTGATGCACTCGACAGCAATTCGGAGTTATAAAGAATTCCCTGAAAGGGGACAATTTCCGGCATAGGACCTGAATATTTAGAAGGTTTTTATCTGGGACTCGCCACTGTTCTCATGGTAATCCAAAAATCGTCATGATCATCCTTCACCATGACGATAATTTGCCTGTTTTTACATAATTCAAGAACAGCAAGAAAGGTAACAACAAGAATAATGCGCTCAGTAACTCCCTCAAGGACAGAAAGAAATGACACCCGCACATGATCCTGAAGTCTCGACAAAATCATGGTGGTCTGCTCTTCAACCGTTACAGGAGCATCCATAACATTGCGAGTCATGGGTCGGGGCATGCTTTCAAGAACAGATTTATAGGCTTGCATGAGATTGTAAAGCGTTGGACGATTGACCGGTTCATCCAGTTCATCGATAATTTCAGGCTCGAATTCCTCAAAAAAACCACGACTGAAAAGGCTTTCTCGAACTTCAGCAAGCTGTATCAATGAGCCAGAGGCCTCCTTAATCCGTTTGTATTCCAGCAGCCTCTGCACAAGTTCTGATCGAGGATCAAATTCATCGGTATCCGCACCATCCATAGTTTCTCTCGGAAGCAGCATTTTCGCCTTTATACTCATAAGCATGGATGCCATGTAAATAAATTCCGCAGCAACCTCAAGATTCAGGGTTCTGACATCATGGATATATCCAATAAAATCAGCGGTAATTTTTGAAATCGGAATATTATAAATATCCAGTTCATCGCGCCTGATAAAAAAAAGCAGCAAATCAAGCGGCCCTTCAAATTCCTCGAGGCTGATCCTGAACATTAACGGGAGGGTGCGTTGAGAATACTATAACAGGAGCAAGATAGAAAAAGCAGAATAACTTGTGCAAAAAAACATTATAAAAGACTGACATACAGCAATACATAAAATAAAGGAACTACTAAAGCAGGAAGCCTATATTAAAGAGAACACTATATTTCTTTTTTATTCCTTATAGACCTTTGAGCCGGGCATCCATGAGAAGGATTTTTTGTTGTATCACCGCCACTGTAACATGTATTTTATTTCAACTCGGCATTGCTCTGGCTGAATCTGCCAACAGCTATTTCAATGAAGGATATGAAAAACACCTCCATGGCGACCTTTCGAGTGCCGTTATATTATATACCAAATCCATCGATAAAAACCCTAGGTTTGCCATGGCTTACCAGATGCGGGGAGCCGCTGAGCAGCAGCTGAAAAGATATTCCGAAGCCATTAGCGATTACTCAATGGTCATCACCTATGGAGAGCCGTATTTCAAAGCCGTAGGCTATTACAACCGAGGAGTCGTGAAAAACATGAGAGGCGATTTTGCAGAAGCAATTCCCGATTTTTCACAAGCCATTGAGCTCGATAAAAAAATGGCAACGGCTTATTTTCACAGAGGAATCGCAAAAAGCAAAACAGGCGATATAGCCGGCCGTCTGGAGGATTTCCGCCAGGCGGCAAAACTTGGCGACACCACCGCCGAAACATGGCTGAACGCCTATTATCCTGAATGGAAGCTGACTCCGCTTATCCCCGGACCGGCATCAGCAGCCCCCCCATACGGGGAAAAGCTTCAATAATTTTTATATCGCCGTACCGCCACGCTCTCTGGTTCTTATCCGTATACACTCCTCAAGAGGAGTAATAAATATCTTTCCGTCACCGATCTCTCCAACTCCATGACTTGCTGCCGCAATGATCGTATCGACTGTGATATCTACAAATTCATTGTTGACAGCGATGTCAATCCGGATTTTCGGGATTAGATTTGGAGCAATTTTTTGACCCCTGTAAATTTCAATATCCTCCTGCCGTCCATGGCCGGTGACACGACTGACTGTAATTCTTGTTATATCTGCCTGAATCAATGCCTCACGAACATGATCAAGCCTGTCCGGCTGAATAATTGCTGTTATCAGTTTCATTACAATAAGTTAGTTGAGGTTGATAAGCCCATATCCATGTTCGCCATGCATGCTGTGATCAAGCCCGGACATTTCATCATTTTCGCTTATCCGCAACCCGATTGTCTTTTCAACCAGAAACAGCAAAACAAAGGAAACCACCCCTGCATAAAGAATAGTTACACCTACCGCTATGGCCTGAACACCAAGCTGCTGCCAAACCGTCCAACTCCCTCCAACTTTCGCTGCTGCCTCGACCATCCATGACGGGCGGATAAAAAATACCAGGGCAAGAGCACCAACAATACCGCCGACACCGTGCACACCGAATGCATCAAGACTATCGTCATAACCAAGCTTGTTTTTGATCAGAATTGCAGTATAGCAGATACCTGCAGCAAGTGCGCCGAGAGCAAAAGCACCTGACGGCTGAACAACTCCTGCCGCAGGAGTAATAGCAACCAGTCCGGCAAGAATACCTGATGCCACACCAAGACTGGTAGCCTTGCCATGTTGAAATATTTCAATAACCATCCAGGTAAACGCCCCTGCTGCTGCAGCTATCTGCGTGACAGTCAGTGCCCTTGCGGTAGCAATATCGCTGGAGATAGCACTGCCGGCATTGAACCCGAACCATCCAACCCACAACAGTCCTGCTCCGATCAGGGTCATTACAAGATTGTTCGGATGCATAACATTATTCGGGTAAGCACGTCTTTTGCCAAGATAAAGAGCAGCCACAAGCGCAGTAATACCGGACGAAATATGAACAACGGTGCCACCTGCAAAATCGATAGCTCCAGCAGCCCCGAGGTTGAACAGAAAACCGTCGGCTGACCATACCCAATGACAAATCGGAGAGTATACACATATGCTCCAAAGAGCAATAAACAGTGCATAACCTTTAAAATTAACCCTTTCGGCAAATGCCCCCGCAATCAGAGCAGGCGTAATAATGGCAAATTTACCTTGAAACATGGCAAAAACATATTCAGGAATATGCGTAGGCATTATAGAATTATCGATGCCCTGCAGCATAAAATACCTGCTGTCCCAGCCTACAAAACCACCCAGAATTCCATGACCAAAACTCAGGGCATAACCAACAAGCGGCCAGAGAACGCCAATAATCACCATAGCGGAAAAACTATGCATCATGGTTCCGATCACGTTCTTCGTCCGGACAAGCCCGCCATAAAACATGGCAAGTCCTGGAACCATCAGCAGTACCAGCGCAGTAGATGTCAGCATCCATGCCGTAGTACCTGTATCGGTGACCACTGATGCTGCTGCATAGACAGTACCCTGCATAAACAACGAAGCTGCCGACAGAAAGAGCGTCGTTGTTAAAATCCTAATATTCATAAATAGATTAAATGAAATTAAAACAACCTAAATTATTAACGATAACTACGTATATGTAGTTATTTAATTAACCAAAACAAAAATATTATCAATTTTTATTACGCAAACGTAGAATTATCCGTATTATCGACGAATGATGCATGGAAGTTTTTTTGGACCGGCAGGTCATTTACGGCAACAATACCGTAAGAAAGACAGAGAAGGGAAAAAAATTAAAAACAGCAGAATTTCTTTCTACCGCACGGTAAAAAAGGGGAGACCCCGGGTTAATACATTATCAGCCAATCAATGAATAAAACGTATAAATGTATTAATAGAGAGTATTTTATTTTTGAAAACGTCTGTTAATTGCAATAAATTATCCACAGAAATCAGCCAATGGTTGTCTGATCGCTATGCAGGTAATTTGTGCCTTGGTTCTCTGCAGGTGTCTCTTTCTATCAATGCACATGTATACTAAGAACTAACAATGAATATTTACATCGGTAATTTACCTTACACTGTTACTGAAGATGACCTTCGTGATGCGTTCTCTCAATTCGGACAGGTCGACAGCGCGAACATCATAAACGACAAATTTTCAGGACGTTCAAAAGGATTTGGATTTGTTGACATGCCCAACGAAAGTGAAGCTCGTGAAGCCATCGAATCCATGAATGACAAAGATTTGAAAGGTCGCACTATAAAAGTAAACGAAGCGAGACCTCGCGAAGAGAGGCCCGAAAGAAGAGAGCGCTACTGAGCTGTTCAGTTTTGCGATATAAAACCAGACAGAATACAAACCCTGTCTGGTTTTATACGTATTGAAAGGAAAGCACAATATCCGTTACGACGTAACGAGAAAAGCTCCGAGATCTTCCAGAAGAGCCAGCAGGTGAAACTGCTTATTTCTTGTTTTTAACAAGATCACTAAGCGCCTCAGCCAGATTAGGATACCTGAAGTGAAAGCCTTGATCCTTGAGAAAACCAGGTTTTACTTTCTGACCTTTTACCGCGTACTCTCCACCCTCACCCATAAGAATCTGAACAGCGAATTTCGGCACAGACAAAACGGATGGCCGCCCAAGAACTTCACCAAGTAAATCAGCAAATTCTTTCATGGAAACAGGTTCCGGGCTGACCGCATTGACCGGACCCTTGTAAGAAGGATTATCGAGCGCCTCAAG
This sequence comes from Chlorobiaceae bacterium, assembly GCA_037143555.1. Lineage (GTDB taxonomy): Bacteria > Bacteroidota > Chlorobiia > Chlorobiales > Chlorobiaceae > Chlorobium. The sequence goes on along the minus strand of JBAWYL010000037.1, from coordinate 6,430 downwards.
AATGCATGCGATCTCGTCATCAACATGAATCCAGGAAATACACTGAAACCCGGAACCAATGGGCCCGCCAAGAAAGAAGTTAAAGGGTGCAAGCATTTTCTGCAGCATTCCCCCTTTTGTAGACAAAACAATGCCGGTTCTCAGAAGCACAAGACGAACACCGGTTTTTTCAGCTTCAAGCGCCTCTTTTTCCCAATCGATACAGATTCTCGCAAGAAAATCCCTGCCTTTAGCGCCTGACTCGATAATATCCGGCGTATCACTGCAACGATCAAAAGAGCCATAGTAGCCGATAGCTGATGCAGAAATAAAAACCTGTGGTTTTTCTGATGCGCTGGCAATTGCAGTCACAATATGGCGGGTGCCGAGAATTCTTGAATTATAGCACTCTTTCTTGTGATCTTCATTCCAGCGACTTTCAAGCAAGGGTTTTCCTGCCAGATGAATGACGGCCTTTGCCCCCGAAATAAAACCAGTCCATTCGCCGCTCTCCATATCCGAGTCCCACTTGACATATCCTGCCGCACCAGAAATTTTGTGCGCAGCACTCTCAGGGTTGCGAGCGAAAAGAACAACTTTTTCCCCACGACTAATCAATTTCAGGGCAAGTTCAGCGCCTATGACGCCGGTAGCTCCGGTAATAACAATATGACCTCGCATAGACTATCTCGGTTGTAGTGAAAAAGTACGTTTCCAGAAAAAAGCCATTTAAACTGTTATTGAACGGGCAATTATGCATAATAATTCCCCTGACGTACTGTTTAAAAAGAAAAACCATAACCCCGTAAAGCTGTTAAGCTTTTCACGGGTTTATGGTCAATGAAGATATTCTCTTAAGGAGTTACAGCACCTACTCCACAGTCACCGATTTCGCCAGATTCCGTGGCCGGTCAACATTACAGCCGCGAAGTGTAGCGATATGGTAGGCGAGCAGCTGCAGAGGGATGACCGTTAAAAGAGGAGTAATCGGTCCTGAAGATTGCGGAATATAAATGACATGTTCGGCCAGGCGACTTATTTCCTGATCACCTTCATTGGCGATGGCAATCACCCTGCCTTTACGACTGCGCACTTCCTCAATATTACTGAGAATCTTGGCATAGGTACTATCACGGGTAGCAATAAAAATAACCGGCATATCCTTGTCGATCAACGCAATCGGACCGTGCTTCATCTCTGCGGCAGGATAACCTTCTGCATGAATATAAGAGATCTCCTTGAGTTTCAACGCCCCCTCAAGAGCAACAGGAAAGTTATAACCGCGCCCAAGATAGAGGGCATTCCGGGCATCCTTGAAGCGCTCAGCTATACCCTTTATCTGACTGTCAAGTTCAAGAATACGTGTGGCTTTTTCAGGGAGGCGGGAAAGTTCTCTAAGATTCAGTGCAATCTCGTCATGAGAAATCGTCCGTCCCTTGCTGAGGGCCAGAGCAAGCATATAGAGCATGATAACCTGGGCTGTAAAGGCTTTCGTCGAAGCCACACCGACCTCCGGTCCGGCATGGGTATACATACCGCACAGAGTTTCACGGGCAATAGTAGACCCGACAACATTACAGATACCCATAACGAGAGCTCCCTTTTCCTTCGCTGCACGCAGCGCTGCAAGAGTATCGGCGGTTTCACCCGATTGGGAGATAACAATAACCACATCATCAACACTGACAATAGGATTGCGGTACCTGAACTCTGAAGCATAATCTACCTCGACTGGAATACGGGCAAACTCTTCAATAAGATATTCACCAATCATAGCGGCATGCCAGCTTGTGCCGCAGGCACAGATGACTATTCGCTTTGCCTGCTTCAGACGGTCGAGATAATCCTCTATCCCGCCAAGACAAATCCTGCCTTCATCAAGTCTGACACGTCCCCGCATGACATCGTGCATAACGGCCGGCTGTTCGAAAATCTCTTTGAGCATGAAATGCTCAAATCCCCCCTTCTCAATTTTTTCAAGTGAAAAATCAAGTTCGGTGATAATTTTGTCCTGCGCGACATTCTCAATTGTCTTCACCAGATAGCCATCCTTTTTCACCACAGCAAGCTCACCGTCAGAGAGATAAATTACTTTATTGGTATGTTCAACAATCGGAGCAGCATCTGAGGCAATGAAATATTCCCCGGTACCGATACCGATCACCAGAGGACTTCCCTTGCGGGCAACAACTATCTTGTCCGGCTCCCGGGAAGAGATGACACAAATACCGTAAGCACCATCGACATGCCGAAGAGCGTTGCGCGTAGCCGATTCAAGGTCAAGCGACGAATCACTTTTCCATATCCTGTCGATCAGATGAACCAGAACCTCAGAATCAGTATCGCTTGAAAAAATATAGCCCTGAGAAATGAGCTCATGTTTCAGCACAGAGTAGTTTTCAATAATCCCATTATGAATAACAGCAATATCACCGACACTATTCTGGTGTGGATGAGCATTGATGTCACTTGGCTCACCATGGGTAGCCCAACGCGTATGGCCAATACCGACCGTCGCCGACTTCATCTCCTTACTCAGACCGTCATTCGCAACCTCAAGACCGCTGACGCTGCCTTTCTGCTTCATAACCAACAGTCTTTCATTCAACAAGGCGATCCCCGCCGAATCGTAACCTCTATATTCAAGCCGCTTCAAGCCTTTCAGAAGCAGCGGAGCAGCATCACGCCACCCTATATATCCAACAATTCCACACATAACTGTACTGTTTTAATAGTCATTAAGAACCTCACGACAAGCCTGTGAAGTTGCCGGATATCAGCCTGAATGACCATTGAGTTATAGCAAAAAACACTTCCACTATAAAACCCGCTTCATTTCATCATGAATGTTTAAGGCCTCTCTGGAAACAGCCCGTTCATAATCGTCTATACCTGAAAATGACCCGGCAGGATAAATTAAACTCCTGCTGACATTGATAACAGCACTTTGGCGGTTACCATCGACACCAAGATTAACAGCATCTTCAAGCGATCCTCCCTGTGCGCCGACCCCTGGTATCAGCAGAAAAAGACCGGGAACAATACGCCGAATCTCTTCAAGCAGCGTGCTTTTAGTAGCGCCAACCACAACGCCTCCATTTCCGTTTCTGCTCCATGCCGCTACTTTACCAAGCACACTTCGATAGAGTGGCTCTCCATTCTGCATCGGCTGTTCCTCGAAATCTTCCGAACCTTTGTTAGAAGTTAGTCCAAGGACAAATACCAATTTATCCTCATAGGCAAAAAATGGCTCAAGAGAGTCAAACCCCATGTACGGAGCAACCGTTACGGCATCAAAAGGCCAGTGTTTAAAAAAAGCCTGCGCATACTTTTCGCTTGTATTGCCTATGTCAGCCCGTTTTGCATCGGCAATCGTCATGACGGTGTCAGGAATATGGCATAGGGTTTTTTCCATATCCTGTAATCCTGCAATACCCCTGGCTTCGTAAAAAGCTGTATTAAGCTTATAGGCTATTGCCACATCACTTGTAGCTCTTATAACTGAACGGTTAAACTCAAGAACAGGGTTTTCATACTTGAAAAAAAACTGCGGAATTTTCTCGGGATCGCTGTCAAGCCCGACACACAAAAGAGATTTTATTGCTGATATTCTGCTGTTTGCCTTATCCCGAACGACGCTCATTAACTTCCTCTTCCTCTCTGTGTTATAGTAAAAATTTTATCCTGCCATGCTGCGGAATAAAGCAAAAAAAACAGCCAAACAAAACTCTGCAAGCCTTAGAGAAACTTATAACTGCAGAAATACTGTTTATATGTTCGTAATATATAATATGTTTTCTTATGAGATACTTCTTTAAATGAAAGAATCCCGTAAATTGAGAATCTTGAACCCGCGAACGGTGAACACAGAACTGAGTCGCATTATTATAACCATGATTGATGATTGATGGCAAAAAAACTGAGCAAACCCTCAAATCCCTATAAAAATTTACCGGAAAACAACGTACCGCGTCCGAAATTCTCCATAATGTATTATGTGGTAGTCATTGTTCTTCTCATAGGTGTGCAGCTTGCCTTTTTCTGGTCAGGCTCAACACAGGAAATCCCTTACAGTACATTCCGCAAACTCATTGCAGAAGACAAAATTGAATCCGTAAAAATAGCACAGGAACGGATCTATATCAAGCTTAAGCCCGGAATGAATACCGGTATAGCACCAAAAGAACAGCAAAAAGACGGCCCCGGCATATTTCTTCCTCAGTCCACAACAAAGCAGGACGAAATTTATGTCAATGCGGTACGGGATGAATCGCTCGTTCAGCACCTTGAAGAAAAAGGCATCAAATACCAGGGCGTACCAAGCAGCACCTGGATCAGCGAACTGCTGCAATGGATACTGCCTTTTGGCCTGCTGATCGGCATCTACTTTTTTGTTTTCCGCCGCATGGGCGGACCGGGCTCCCAATTCATGAATATCAGCAAGAACAAGGCTGCCCTCTATGAAAATCTTGACGAGCACACCCGCATCACCTTCAAAGACGTAGCAGGCCTCGATGAGGCGAAGGCAGAGGTCATGGAGGTGGTCGACTTCCTCAAGGACCCGAAAAAGTATACCACACTCGGTGGAAAGCTCCCCAAAGGAGTTCTTCTTGTCGGCCCTCCGGGTACAGGAAAAACCCTTTTGGCAAAAGCTGTTGCCGGCGAAGCTGATGTTCCGTTTTTCAGCATCAGCGGCTCGGACTTTGTGGAAATGTTTGTCGGTGTCGGCGCAGCACGAGTACGTGACCTGTTCAAACAGGCCAAGGAAAAAGCTCCCTGCATTATTTTTATTGATGAAATCGACGCTGTCGGCCGCAGCAGAGGAAAAGGGGCGATGATGGGCGCCAATGACGAACGCGAAAATACCCTCAACCAGCTGCTTGTTGAAATGGACGGATTTGCAACGGACAAGGGCGTCATTTTGATAGCCGCTACGAACCGCCCTGATGTACTGGATTCAGCACTGCTGAGGCCGGGCCGTTTTGACCGCCAGATTATGGTTGACAAACCCGATCTGAAAGGACGCATCGATATTTTCAAAGTCCACACCAAAGAGCTGTCACTATCAAAGGATGTTAACCTGAAAGCACTTGCCTCGCAGACCCCTGGTTTTGCAGGTGCAGAAATTGCAAATGCTGCCAACGAAGCTGCTCTGCTTGCTTCCCGTCGCAACAAGCTAAGCATTGAGATGAAAGACTTTGAGGATGCCATTGAGCGTGTGGTAGCCGGACTTGAAAAAAAGAACAAGGTCATCAACCCGCGAGAAAAGCAGATTGTTGCCTATCATGAAGCTGGTCATGCAATTATCAGCTGGATGATGGCAGAGAACGATCCTGTTCAGAAAATTTCCATTGTCCCAAGAGGAATGAGCGCGCTCGGCTATACCATGAACATTCCGCTTGAGGATCGCTATCTCATGACAAAAAGCGAGCTTCTTGCGCGTATTTGCGGTCTTCTCGGCGGGCGTATTGCCGAAGAAATCATTTTCAACGAAATCTCCACCGGAGCACAGAATGACCTTGAAAAAGTAACGAGTATCGCTTATAACATGGTCATGGTATACGGCATGAGCGAAAAACTCGGTAACCTTTCATTCTATGAAAGCAATAATCCCTATTACGGAAGTCCAGGCATCGACAAAAAGTACGGTGAGGAAACCGCCCGGCTTATCGACAGGGAGGTAATGGCCATAGTAGAAGCATCGCGTCTCAACGTCATGAATTTACTGACCAGGAACCGTGAAAAGCTCGAAATACTTGCGAATGAACTTCTGTTGAAGGAAATGCTTCAATACGCTCAAATCGAGGAAATTCTGGGAAAACGTCCCGAAAGCCTGTTCCCTGTCCATATTGAAGATGAAAACTCAGACGATAGCGGCGAGACTGACTTTGGAAGCAAACCCTCTCATGGAGCAGCAGACCGGCTTAGCGACAAAGAACAGGCTGAGCTTGAAGAGGCAGTTGCAAGGCTCAGAGATGAGCGTAAAATCCCTGAAAGCTGAACACATCCATGGGACAGGCGAAAAGAATAAACCTGATTGTTGAGGGCCTCGTTCAAGGGGTAGGATTCAGAGTATTTATTGCCCGGAAGGCAAAAGAACTCAACCTGTGCGGGTGGGTCAAAAACCTGCCTGACGGCACAGTAGAAATAGAGGCCCAGGGCCCTGAAGAGATGCTTGATGAATTACTGAGACTTGCAAAACAAGGGCCACTCCATGCCGGTGTTGCTTCAATCCGGAAAGAAGAAAAAGCACCTGACACCGGTCTTAAAGGGTTTACTATAACTATGGATGAAAAAGAGGGCGTGTAAAGATGAGGGAAACAAAATAGGCAGGGGTCTCCTGCCTATTTTGTTTGTTCAATGAAGAACTTCGATGTGGGTCCCGAGGGATTCGAACCCCCGACCTACTGGGTGTAAACCAGTCGCTCTAACCAGCTGAGCTAGGAACCCG
>JBAWYL010000036.1:0-19584 GCA_037143555.1 Chlorobiaceae bacterium | reverse complement strand
TTGAGTACCTGAAGGCGCACCCATATCTGATGGTAGACAGTGCACTCTTTGATGCAGCATTCAAAAGCTCATTACTTGCAGCCCTGGATAATCTGGATGAAAGCCTTAATGGACTTCTGATACATGGGGATAATTTTCAGGCACTGAATCTGTTGCAGAAAAGGTATCAAGAAAAAATTATATGTACGCATATAGACCCGCCATACAACACCGCAACAAGTGGTTTTTTGTATAAAAATCAGTATCAACACTCTTCTTGGTTGAGTTTGATGTGGCAAACAACTTCTTTAGTGCCAATTTTATTGCAGAGCAGAGGTGTGTTTCAATGTCATATAGATGAAAATGAGTACGAAAACCTTTTTCTAATGCTGGGTGAAATAGGTTTGCCAAATTGCGGGTCAATAATTTGGGATAAGAAAAACCCAATGCTTGGTCGTAAAGGGGTAGCTACACAGCATGAATATATCCTTTGGAGATCCGAAGATCCAAGCCCTGTTTATTTGAAAAATGATAATGTCATTCTAATACTTGAGAAGGCGAAAGAGTTTACGTTAACTTTTGGGGGCGTTAATGAAAAATCTCGTCAGGCATTTTCCAAATGGATAAGTACGCAAAAAAATTTGACGGGAGGTGAGAAAGCTTACCGTTTCATTGAAGATAATGGTTCAGTATATCGTGGAGTTGCTATGGGAGCTCCGGAACCTCGCACAGATCCAAAATATCACATCCCTTTAATTCATCCAAACACAGGGAAACCTTGTCCAGTGCCTCCGAATGGATGGTCAAGGACTCCTGAAACACTGCAAGTTCTTATCGAAAGTGACGAAATTTTATGGGGAATAGATGATAAATCTCAGCCGCAAAAGAAAGTATATTTAGGGCTTGATTCAAAAAGACAATTGTCATCTGTAATGCAAAATGCTAACAGTGGGAAAAAGGATATGGATGATCTTGGTTTGGCTTTTCCTTATTGCCATCCTGTATCACTATACGAAGAGCTTTTTGGATCCATCAAAGAAGGCCGAAGTGGTTTCTTTTTCGATTATTTTGCGGGTTCAGGTACAACTGGTCAGGCCGTTATTAATCTCAATCGTGATGATAAGGGGCATCGAAAATATATACTCGTGGAGCAGGGAGCATACTTCGATACTGTTCTAAAACCCCGTATCCAGAAGGTGGTTTATTCCGCTGTATGGAAAGATGGCAAAGCTACGGCTCCGCAGACCGGCACCTCCCATGCTTTCAAAGTCATCAAAATCGAAAGCTACGAAGACACGCTGAACAACCTCCAGCTCCGCCGTACCCCAAAGCAACAAGAGCTGCTCGACACACTGCCAAAATCAGCACAGGAGGAGTATCTCCTGCGCTATCTGCTCGACATCGAAAGCCGGGGGTCGCTTCTTTCGGTGGAGCACTTCAACAAGCCATTTGACTGTAAGCTCAAGGTTACGGTGGATTCGGCAGGCGCATATGAAGAGCGCACCATTGACCTGATTGAGACTTTCAACTACCTCATCGGCTTGCGCGTAAAGCATATTGATGTGCAGCAGGGCAAAGGCTTTGTGCTGGTAACAGGCTTGCTCCCGACAGGCGAAAAAACGCTCGTATTATGGCGGGATCTGGAGTTGGTTGATTATGAAACCTTGAACCGTCTCTGTGAAAAACTTGCCATCAACCCGCGAGACAGTGAATTCGATATTGTCTACATCAACGGTGACCATAACATTCCCGCAGTCTTCACCACTACCGAAGCGGAAGGTAGCATTACCAAAACCCTGAAACTCCGCCAGATCGAGCCCGAATTCCTAAACCGCATGTTCAGCGTGGAGGGGGTATAAAATGGGACTTTTAAACATGCAACCATGGAGGTGCCGATGAATGAGCATGATCGGAGCCTCTCGGGGAATATCGATGTGTTGCTTGCTCAGTTGCGCGCTCTGATTGCTGATGCCCGCAAAGAAGCAAAGCGGACAGTGGATGTCATTCAGGTGCGTACCTGCTGGGAGATTGGTCGCCATATCGTTGAGTTTGAGCAAGGCGGGCAGGCACGCGCTGCTTATGGGAAAAAACTGCTGTCGCGGCTGGCAGAATCATTGACTGGTGAGTTTGGCAAGGGGTTCGATGCCACTAATTTGCGGCACATGCGCCGGTTTTATCTTGCTTTTCCAATTTACGACACAGTGCGTCGCGAATTGAGCTGGTCGCATTATCGGGCAATGCTGCGTGTTGATAGCCCCGAAGCAAGGCAGTGGTACATGAATGAGTCTGCTTTGCAAAACTGGAATGTTCGCGTACTGGATCGGCAGATTGGCACATTGTACTATGAGCGCCTGCTCCTCAGCAGCGACAAGGCCAGCGTGGAGGCTGAGGCCGAAGCCAATATCGCGACATTGCCACAGAGCCCCCGGGAGTTTGTGCGCGATCCCGTCATGCTCGAGTTTCTTGGATTGCCCGGCACAGGAAAGCTGCTGGAGTCAAAGCTGGAGCAGGCGTTGATGGATAAGTTGCAGGCGTTTTTGCTGGAACTGGGTAAAGGTTTTGCTTTTGTTGCCCGTCAACAGCGTATCAGTACCGAGTCGCAGGACTTTTATATTGATCTTGTTTTTTACAACTATCTGCTCAAGTGTTTTGTGCTGATTGATTTGAAGAGCGGCAAGCTTGTGCATCAGGACATCGGACAGATGGACATGTATGTACGCATGTACGACGATTTGAAAAGGGGCGAGAGCGATAATCCTACTGTTGGCATTATTTTGTGTTCGCAAAAGGACGAGTCGGTGGTTCGCTATTCGGTCTTGAATGGTAGTGAACAGTTGTTCGCCAGCCGCTATAAATTGGTCTTGCCATCCGAAGAAGAGCTGCGAAAGGAGCTGGATCGGGAACGCACACTGTTATTGGAGCAGGTAGAAGCGTATCAAGCGGATGGGGGCGACAATGAGTAAAGCTGCAAAACGCAGCTTCCACGAGGAGCTGGTGCTCAATCAATGGATGATGGGCTTTTTTAAAGGCGGCAGTTTGCACGCACTGAAAAACCGGCTTGGTGAGGATCGCCATGAAGGGATAGAGGAAGACGGTCAGACCGGATTTTTTCATGAGTTGCATCAGAATCTCTTTGAGGTTGATCGCATTAGCGAGCAAACCCTGCGGAGGTATGACCTGAATATTGTCGGGCACTGGAATGCTATTACCGAGCGGCGCAACAAGGTCGAAGGTGTTGTGCTGAATATGAAGTACTTCCAGTACCTTTCGCTGCTCTTTACCGAGATCTACCTTGACTGGTACTTCAACCATCGGCAGCAATTGCTGGATGGTCTGAATGACGGTTTGCAGTCTTACAATGGGGGGCAGGAAGCTGAACATCATTTTCAGCGGTTTGAAGCCGATGAGCTGAACAAGTTGGCATACTGGAATGCTACCGGCAGCGGCAAGACGCTGCTGCTGCACGTCAATATCCGACAGTATCTTCATTACTTCCAGAGTGGTAATAATGAGGTCTATCCGGACAAGATTATTCTGCTCACGCCAAATGAGGGGTTGTCACGTCAGCACTTGTCAGAATTGCAGCTCTCAGGCTTTGGCTTTTGCAGCCTTTTCGACAAAAACCGCAGTGTAGTCCGGGGCGCTGTTGAAGTCATTGATATCAACAAGCTGGGCGATGAGATGGGTGACAAGACTGTTGCTGTAGAAGCGTTCGAAGGAAACAATCTGGTGCTGGTCGATGAGGGTCATCGTGGTACAGGGACAGCTGCAGGTGCCTGGATGAGCCGCCGTGAATCGCTTGTTCGGGGAGGTTTTGCGTTTGAGTATTCAGCTACTTTCGGCCAGGCCGTGGCAAAGGGGTTCACAGTGCTCAGGGCAGAAGATGAGCTGCGCAAAAAGAAATCGAAAGTGCTTTTTGACACCACCAACCTGAAAAAACTGGAGAGCGTGCAAAAGCAGCAGTTGGTACTGACCAGCGATGAAAAGAGGAAGGCCCGAACGCTGGCAACCCGCGAGATTTACGCTAAAAGTATTCTCTTTGATTACTCCTACAAGTTTTTCTATGAGGATGGTTACGGTAAAGAGTCTCTGATCCTTAATCTGAAGGATAAAGATTATACAGACGAGAACATCGCCCATCAATACTTTACCGCTTGCCTCCTGAGCTTTTATCAGCAGCAATATCTGTGGAGTACCCACAAAGCAAAATTGAGTGATTTAAACATTGAAAAGCCTCTCTGGGTTTTTGTTGGCAATACGGTTGCCGGAGAAGACTCCGATATCCTCAATGTTCTCAAATTCTTTGCAGGGTTTTTGAACGACGCGGCAAAAACCAAGGTATGGCTTAAGGAGTTAATGGCAAATACTGCAATTCTGCTGGATGCAAAAGGTAAGAATATATTCCATGATCGCTTTACTCCTTTGATGCAGAGCAATGCGACGGAAGTGTATGCGGATATACTCAGAAAGCTATTCAATACCGATGCTCCGCAACGGCTTAAGGTGGTCAACTTGAAGAGCAGCAAGGGTGAGCTGGCCTTGCGAGTAGGTGATGCAGAACCGTTTGGGCTGATCAATATTGGCGATGATGCCGGTTTTTTCAAAGAAGCCGAAAATCTCACAGCGTTCGATACTGAAGCTGACGATTTTGGCGGGTCGATGTTCGGTACGCTCAATCGCAAAGAGAGCCGGCTTCATGTTCTGATTGGGTCGCGAAAATTTACCGAAGGGTGGAGCAGTTGGCGAGTTTCTACGATGGGGCTGCTCAACATGGGCAAAGGTGAAGGTTCTCAAATTATCCAATTATTCGGGCGGGGTGTGCGGTTAAAAGGTAAGGAGTATTCACTCAAGCGCAGCACCCCAGAGCAGCGGCCAAAAGGTGTGCATCTTGAGCGACTGGAAACACTGAACATCTTCGGAGTGAATGCGGGTTATATGGCAACGTTCAAGGAGTACCTGAAAGAAGAAGGTGTCAGCACATCCGATGAGATGATTCAGTTGGACTTCAAAACCCATTCTAATCTCCCAAAAAACCAGCTTAAAACACTGACACTCAAAGACGGCTATAAGGACAACCAGATCAAGGGATTCAAGCGCACTCATTTTCCATGGCTTTACGAAGTGCCTGCCGAGTTTTCTGGTAAAATCAAAGAGGCACATATCGATCTCGATTTGTATCCAAAGATTGAAGCAATGAGCTCGCAGAATAAAGGGAGTGCTCACGAACAAACCGCCATTCGTAATATTGGGAAGATTGCCAGCGAGACTATGGCAATGTTTGATTTTAATCGAATTTATCTGGCGGCTCAGGATTTCAAGCAGCTGCGCAGTTGGAGCAATCTCCGTTTGGAGCGGGCACGATTAGTTGATTTCTGCCTGACGCACAATGATTGGTATACCCTCTACATCCCCCATGAAGAGCTGACAATAAGGTCTATCGCCGATATAAGGAAACAGGAAGATATTCTTATCCGTTTACTGCAGGATTATACCGATCGGTTTTACAAATCATTGAAAACTGCGTATGAAGGGCAGTTTTACGACATTGTGAATATAAATGAAGAAGATGACGCCATACTCAAGGTTTACCACTTTGATATCGATAATACAGAGGATGGCGAAGCTTATGAGAAGAAAATTCGGGCACTCCAGCTACTGGTGACGAGTGGGAAACTGGGTGAAGCAAATCAGTGGAATGCCGGGCGGATGGTTGCCATCAGCTTTGATCATCATCTCTATTACCCATTATTCGCAGGACTTTTCGATGGAGCTGCCCCCTTAAAAATGCGCCCACTCGCATTCGATGCACCAAGCGAAGTTCAGTTTGTCAAAGACCTTGACGCTTTCTATAAGACACCAAACGGGCAACAAGTTATTGGTAAGCGCAGCCTCTACCTGCTCCGCAATGCTGACACAAAAGCCAAGGGCCTTGGATTTGCTTTGGCCGGGAATTTCTATCCAGACTTCTTGCTATGGTTGGTAGACGACACTACAGGAGAGCAGTGGCTGAACTTTATTGATCCAAAAGGGTTACGCCAGATGAACCTTACCGATCCAAAACTTGGCCTTTACAAGGAAGTCAAAGTGATCGAGGAGAAGCTCGGTGATCCAAAACTGACGCTAAATGCCTTTATTCTGTCTGCAACTCGATTTGAAGGGCTGCTTAATGTTACCTGCCAGCAAGAGGATCTGGAAGAGCGGAATGTTTTATTTATGCCTGATGGTGGACCGATATATTTGAAGAAGATGTTCGATAAGGTTGGGTTATTATAGTAAGGTCTGCAGTGGAAGTTATTTTTAACAAACTGCAGTTACAAAGTTATTGTTAGGGCAAATCACTTATCTGGTTTCTGATGACATGCTAAATTTTAATCCGAATTTTTTCCTGACTTGTGCCACTTTCTGAAAATCAGCGGGCACAAAAAATTAAGTTATTATTTTCATTGTTTTTAGCATTTTCTGGTTCTCGAGTTTTCGCACTAATGGTATCTTTGAGCCATGCGCGGAGACTTGACAATCAGAACCGTTCGGACCAAGTCCGGAGCGACTGCCGTTCAGGTAGTCCAAAACAAGGGGAAGCAACGTTCTTTCCTGAAGCACATCGGCAGTGCTCATACGGAACATGAGCTCGAGTTGCTGTTGGCCGAGGCCCGGCAGTACGCTGAAACCCATTGTCGGCAGCCCCGGAAAGAACTACTGAATGTACATGAGGCCACATCCGTGATGAACAAACCGGTGAGGTGCACGTGATGCAGATGGATAACGGTGATTTTTCGAGCAGCATGCTTGGAAAACTCTTGGATTCCGAACTTTCGCACTAATGGCACAACTCAGGAATATTGGGAAACGCCTCAAGAGTGCCTGGAAAGGGAGTTGTTCGAGGAGTTAGGGGTTGCTTCAAAAGCTGGGGAGGTCCATAATGCTCGGTTACTGACTGTAACAACGCATTACGGTCAATCCATTGGGTCTTACTGTTGTTTATGTGCATCCCCATACTCAGTTTTCTTTACCGTTTAAGTATGTGATAACTGCTTTCCAATCCGGATACTGTTCGGTGGCGAACTGGATATGTTCACCAGTAAATAAACCTGCACCGTTTGCAACCCGGTCATCTATAAGATAATCCCCAATATTGAGGTTTTTATGGTGTGTCAAAATAAGCCTCTTGTGAGCAGGAGCACCAAGATGCTTTTTTACCCAATGGAGCTTGTCTGACCAGGCACTGGGGTTATTCCACGGGGCTGTTGAAAGGACATAGGTATCAAACCGACCGGCAAGGTCGTGGTATGACTCTATGGCATCTTCGACCGGATCCATAAGGGCAAATATGCCGGGCACATCATCAAGGTTATCTTTATAGGCTACCCTCTCTTCTAACTCAAGCCTTTCAATCCCTGACTTGAAATCAACCAGAACGCTATCCATATCAATGTAAAGAATTTTGCTCATAGCTTATTCGCCCTCCGAACTGACAAAGTTAAAATTTACAAAGGTGAATTGCTCACCTCTTTTTAAGGTAACACTACTCTCCGGCTTGATCATGGGTGAAGAACGGGCAAATTCCTTAAGCTCGTCATCACTCATAATAGCGACATCTTGCGAGGCAAAAATGAAGCTTTCCGCATAGATATTCTCCCACGACCACTTTTGATAGAGAACGTCGTACTCATCAAGTTTCGCCTCCAAACTCAAGATTATTACCGTATCGGACTCTACCGGAACAGTATCAAATTTACAGCTCATGGGGTTCTCCTTGTTTTATGATTGTAATGGATTATTGTTCGGGGGGAATGGAACGACCATAACCGAACAGTATCAACGTACAACCGGAGGTAGGACATCCGCCGTCCCATAAAATAATAGAAGAAATGAGGGCATCACCCTTCTATATGACAAAAATTAAAATCTACGATGTTACTTCTATATCGAAAATATTTTTCTTACAATAAGGAGTGATATTGATGAAATTCATAGTATTTAATTTCACTCAACCCCGTGTGATTACCTCTACGAGCAGGGTGCAATAAGGCTTTTAGCGCTGCTTACGGTTATAGCCGACCATAATTTCACGCTGACGGTCCACGATAAAATTGAGTGGGTGCCTATCACCTCACTGCTTGAATACAAGTTAGCTCCTGCTGACATTGCCATTGCCAAAAAAATTATGGAGATGACATGCTGAAATTTATAATACGGAGCTCTTAATGGCCATACTGAAATTCCCGGAATTCACGCCTGCTGCTCGAGACTTCTGGGCTGCAATTCCCTTGCCGGCACGGGAGCAAATACTTACCAATTGCTTTTGCTCGAAGTGCCGCGATACAGTGACGATCATTGACTATTCCGGCGCTCTCCTTGATAAAGGCGGAGACTTGCTGCTCAAAGGGAAGTGCGCTGCTTGCGGCCATGCTGTTGCCCGCCTTGCAGAGCGCGACTGAGAGATTTCATTAGCCGATTTCTGAACGATTCTGCTTCCGGTTCCGGATTGTTAACCAACAAAAAAAGGAGCTGAGACTTTTCCAGTAACAACTCCTTTTAATGGACTCATCGATAAGGGCGGACTGATCATTGTAATGGTGGTTTTATGCCATTGCTTTGTTCAGGGGCTCAGGGAGATCTTGATATGTTTGTGAACCACTCTTGTGTCGGGGTGGCGGGACTCGAACCCACGACCTCTGCGTCCCGAACGCAGCACTCTACCAACTGAGCCACACCCCGAAATATCATTTTTTCTGTGCCCTTGGGCAGACTTGAACTGCCGGCCTTTAGTTTCGGAAACTACTGCTCTATCCACTGAGCTACAAGGGCCTAATAGTCAATTAACTGAATCGAATCAGGGAATTGAAGATAATAATTCCCAAAGAAAACTAAAGATAAATTTCCAATGAGTAATAAAGACTTTATACAGGTTACAGGCTTAACTTGCTTTTGGATTACTGGAGCGGAGGGACTTCAGGGACTGTCGCATTGAGCCCCTCCTGATTTCAGTTGCTTGCTCAATCAGCAATTCTTCAGGCCTGCCTCTTTCACAATGCCGTCAACGGCAAGGTTTGCGCTCATGACTGCGCCCCCCATGGAGTCGTAATAGAGCTGCTGCGTAAATCCACCGGCAAGGAAAAGATTACGAACAGGTGTTGTCTGGGTTGGCCGGTACTGTTCCATAAAGGGAGTTGGCGCATAGACAGAGTGTGGTATTTTTACCAGTGTTGCTTTGAGAATCTGAGCGCCTCGTGAAGTTTCGGGATAGCAGTTTTTTACGCTGAGATCAACCTGACGGATAATTTCTTCCTTCGAAAGTGGCATAAGGTTTTTTGCCGGTGCAACGCAGAACTCAAAGCGGGTTTTGCCGCTGAATGGCATTCCCCTCAGGGTACGGTAGTCGGGTGTTGTTTGTGCAAGATTTGCATAGACCGGAATTACACCGTCGGGAGAGAAGAGTACGTTGTCATCCGTGGCGATTTCGCGATCGTACCATATCTGTACGGAAATGACAGGAACAGCATCCAGATTATCAAGTCCTCCGAAAAAACGGTCGTGCTGTTTCAGGCTGCCGGGCAACACTTTGTTAAGGTTATGGATGGGCAGCGCAGACAGGTAGTAGTCAGCGGTCAGGATTTCGCCGTTACGGAGATGAACTCCTTTTATTTCGCCATCGTCATAGAGAAGCTCATCAACAGCTATCCTGTTCTTGAAAACTGCACCTCTCGAGGCTGAATAGTCAAGAAGCGGCTGATGGATATATTCCTGCGGAGCACCTTTCAGAAACCCCATGCAGGATGAAGCAGGAAGACGATAAAATGTCTCGGTAACATCGAGGATAATTTTGGCGGATATCTCTTCAGGAGGAATAAACTTCAAGGCAAGAGCCATCGGACGGAACATTTTTTCCATGAGGCGCCTGCCGAATTTTTTCTGTTCTGCCCATGCAGCGAATGTCAGGTGGTCCTGTGTCGGGGCATAAGCCTGCTTTTTCAGTGCCAGAGGAATGAGCGATTTTGAAAAAGCTGCCATTTCACCAAGAGTAAAATAGCCGTTTTTGACAATCGCAGGCAGGAGATGAAGCGGACTGGGGAGATCCCAGGTATTGAAGGTAAAGCGTTTTCCGCCATCAAGGGTATAGGTTAGCTGATGCTCTTTCCATAAAACAGCATGGTCGGTTTTGATTTCTTTCAAAAGATCATAAAGCACGGTATATGCCCCAAAAAAACAGTGGGTGCCGGATTCGATCCAGTCTCCTTCATCATCTTTCCATGAAGAGACCTTGCCGCCGAAAATCTCTCTTTTTTCAAGCACCTTGACCTGAAACCCTTTATCTGTCAACCGCTTGGCGGCTGTCAAACCGGCAAGGCCTCCGCCAAGGATCAAGACTGACTTTTTTTCTGAACTCATTTTTTATGGAATTAAAACGGAATTGCTAAACGGCAGAACGACCTTCCATAGAGCGTGAAAGGGTCGCTTCGTCAATAAACTCAAGTTCCGCCCCGACTGGTATGCCCCGTGCTATTTTTGTGACAAAGATACCGAGCGGCTTGAGAAGCCTGCTGAGATAGAGTGCTGTGGTTTCGCCTTCAATGGTCGGATTCAGAGCAAGTACAACCTCTTTGACTTCCAATGGATCTTTAGCGGAAATTCGCGCCAGCAGTTCGCGAATTTTGATATCGTCGGGTCCTATGCCGTCAAGTGGTGAAATGACACCATGAAGAACATGATAGAGCCCTTTGTAGTACCCTGTTTTTTCAAAGGCGAGCATGTCAACGGGTGATTCTACGACGCAGATTACCGACCGGTCACGCGCCTTGCTTGTGCAGATTGCACAGGGATCGGCGCCGATATCGGTGACATTCTGGCATACAGAACAGCGGATAACCTTGTCTTTTACTTCAAGCAGGGCTTCAGCGAGTTTTGCAGCCTCAATTCTCGGCTCATGCAGGATATGCATGGCAAGACGCTGTGCGGTTTTACGTCCTACCCCTGGAAGTTTGGCGAATTCATCAATAAGAGCTTCAATTGAGCCTGAGGTATAATGCATGAAGTGCTATTTACCAAAATCCAGGTTCTTGAGGATATCGGCCGGGTTAACCATTCCCCCGGTCACTTTGGTTATTTCGTCCTGAGCAAGCCTCAAGGACTCGTCAATGGCGTTGTTCACTGCGGCAAGAACAAGGTCCTGAACCATTTCCGGGTCATCAAAAATATCAGGATCAATGACGAGAGTGAGCACTTTCTGCTTGCCGCTGACACTGACCTTTACCATCCCGCCTCCTGCCTCTCCGTAGGCTACGATCTTTTCAAGCTGTTTGTGCACATCCTGCATCTTTTCGCCTGCCTGCTGGATCTGCTTCATCATATCGCCGAAATTAGGCATTGCCATAGCTCAAGTCTCCTCTGCGTTAATATTAATTGTCAATCCCCTTGTCATCTTTTTCCTTGCAAAGAATGTGACATTAATTCTTTCTGCGCAGAGCCAGATAAATTTTTTCAAGAATATCGCCTGTTGTAAGCTTGTATTTTTCGAGAAGATCATCAGCTTTTCCGGATTCTCCAAACTGATCTTCTACGCACACCATTTCAACAGGTACGGGTATATTGCGGGCACAAACGTTGGCAACAGCATCACCAAGCCCGTTATAAATCTGATGTTCTTCTGCTGTAACAATAGCTCCGGTATCGTTTGCGGCACGGACGATGGCGAGCGTATCTATGGGTTTAATGGTATGCATGTTGATAACCCTGACACCAACGCCCTCTTTTTCGAGAATACGGGCGGCTTCAAGGGCTTTCCATACCATGATACCGCAGGCAATAACAGTTACGTCCTTACCTGGATGAAGCTCGATTGACTTGCCGATTTCAAACCCATCCTCATCGAGGGTAAAATCAGGTACGTTCGGCCGGCCAAATCGCAGATAAACGGGGCCCTCGTGCTTTATAACCGCTTTTGTCGCCCGGACGGTTTCGCTGTAATCGCAGGGCACGACTACCGTCATCCTTGGCAAACCGCGCATCAGACCGATATCTTCAAGAATCTGGTGGGTGGCGCCATCTTCACCGAGCGTAAGACCGGCATGGGATGCACAGATCTTGACGTTGAGGTTTGAATAGCATACCGACTGGCGAATCTGATCAAAAACCCTGCCGGTGGCAAACACAGCAAAACTTGCTGCAACCGGTATTTTACCAGTTGCAGCAAGTCCGGCAGCCATGGAAATCATGTTGGCTTCAGCTATCCCTGTCTGAACAAAACGATCGGGGAATGCATCGCGAAACAAATTCATATTTAACGACCCTGTGAGATCGGCGCATAATGCAACGACAGAGCTGTTCTCCCGTCCGATTTCAAGCAGAGCGTCACCAAACCCGGTTCGAGTAGCCTTGTTTCCCCGCGACACATATTGCGCCACTGTGGCCCCGATGATATTTTCTTCCATTACTTCCAGAATAACTTAAATTATAAAAACTGCTTCCGCCAGACTTTGCTTCTGAAATAATCCCAAACCCCACTGATGAGAAAAGTTGAATATAAGGATACTGAAATAGCGGTGAAAAAAAAATTAGGTCAAAACTTTCTGACCGACCGCAATATCACAAGAAAAATAGCTGCTGCTTCCGGTGCAGGCAAGGAAGACAACATTCTGGAAATCGGCCCGGGGTTCGGAGCCCTGACAAGAGAGATCATTGAGATCTGTCCGGCCTTTACCGTCATTGAAAAGGATCGGAAGCTCGCTGAATTCATCCGGATCGAGTACCCGCAGCTGAACCTCATTGAGGGCGATTTCCTTGAAATTGACCTTAACCCGCTTGCTGAAGAAAAACTTTTACGAGTTCTCGGCAATATCCCTTATTCCATTACTACTCCAATTCTTTTCAAACTTCTGGAACACCGGCGTTCTCTTGTTTCAGCAACCTTGATGATGCAGCATGAAGTGGCCATGAGAATAGTTGCAAAACCAAGTACAAAAGAGTACGGAATCCTTGCCGTCCAGATGCAGGCATTTTTTTATGTGGACTACCTCTTCAAGGTCGGACGCAAGGTCTTTCGACCGCAGCCCGGAGTGGACAGTGCCGTTATCCGCATGACGCCAATAAAGGGTGAGCGGATGGAAGACCCTCAAGGGTTCAGCCGATTTGTAAGAACTGCGTTTCACCAACGAAGAAAAACCCTGCTGAACAATTTGAAAGAGAGCTATAATCTTGATTTGGTAGAGGGCAATACGCTTACACTTCGTGCCGAGGCGCTTTCAATTGAAGATTTTTTTATACTTTTCGAGCAACTCAGGCCGCTTTCTTAATTTTTTTTTGAACCAACATTGATCTCCGCCATCACTTTCCAGCAGGCTCGAGCAATACCTTCCGGCGGCACAGATGCCGCTCTTCAGCTTTTCTGCCAGTCAGTTTCACTCCATTGCCTCTCTAAATGTCTTCTTTTTCAACTGCAATTGTTCGTTGTTCCAATGTGTATTTTTTGTTAACATTGAGTTTAAAACAAATAAACCATACCAAGTTCATGCTCTTCTTTTACCTTACTGCCAGCTGTTCTATGCCTTGTAATCCAGCCTCCCTTATTTTTCACTAAATCATTACTTTCAGGGGGTAACTCATATGCCGCAATCCTTCAATTCAATCTATCAGAAATCAATTCAGGACCCGGAAGCTTTCTGGGGAGAAGCAGCAGAACAGCTTCACTGGTACAAAAAATGGAACAAGGTTTTAGATACAAACAATCCTCCCTTTTACCGATGGTTTGCAGGAGGAATTACCAACACCTGCTACAATGCCCTTGACCGACATGTTGATGAAGGACGGGGTAACCAGTTAGCGGTTATTTATGACAGCCCGGTAACAGGAACCAAGCAACGATATACCTACCGTGAGTTTAGAGATATTGTAGCACTTTTCGCAGGGGCACTGCAGTCAAGAGGAGTACGCAAGGGCGACAGGGTTATTATTTACATGCCCATGATTCCTGAAGCGGTAGTTGCCATGCTTGCATGCGCAAGAATCGGAGCAATCCATTCAGTTGTGTTCGGCGGTTTTGCTTCTCATGAACTTGCCATTCGAATTGACGACTGCAAACCGAAAGTCATCATTTCAGCATCGTGCGGTATTGAACACAGTAAAATTATTGATTATAAACGACTCCTTGATTTTGCCATAGAGCTGGCCCACTTCAAGCCTGAAATCTGTATCATCAAGCAGCGCGACCAGCTGAAAGCTGAACTTAACGAAGAGCGCGATCTTACCTGGAACCAGTCCCTTCTTGGCGCAGAGCCTGCACAGTGTGTCCCTGTTGAATCTTCCGATCCACTCTATATCCTCTATACTTCAGGAACAACCGGTCAACCTAAAGGCATTGTGCGCGATCACGGCGGCCATATGGTTGCACTGCAATGGTCTATGAAGAACATTTATAATGTTGAACCCGGAGAGGTTTTCTGGGCGGCAAGTGATGTCGGATGGGTTGTCGGGCACTCCTATATTGTTTATGCTCCACTTCTTCAGGGCTGCACCACCCTGATTTTTGAAGGCAAACCGGTCGGCACGCCAGATCCGGGAACGTTCTGGAGAATCATCAACGAATACAATGTTTCTGTACTCTTTACAGCTCCGACAGCATTCAGGGCTATCAAAAAGGAAGATCCAAACGGCAACTACCTGAGGAACTATAATTTTACAAATTTCCGTACCCTCTTTCTTGCCGGAGAACGGGCCGATCCCGATACGGTAAAGTGGGCTGAAGAAAAACTTAAAGTTCCGGTCATCGACCATTGGTGGCAGACAGAAACCGGTTGGGCAATTGCTGCGAACTGCCAGGGTATAGAACCGGGCCCTGTCAAGTACGGTTCAGCGTCGAGGGCTGTTCCTGGTTATAATGTACAGGTCATCAATGCTGATATGCATGAGCTTCCGGCAGGACAGATGGGTGACATCGTTGTAAAACTCCCGCTTCCTCCTGGCTGTATGCTGACCCTCTGGAAAGCAGACAACCGGTTTGTGGAAAGCTATATGAAGGAGTTCCCGGGTTATTACCAGACAAGTGATGCCGGCTTTATTGACGAAGATGGGTACATTAATATCATGTCGCGTACTGATGACATTATCAATGTTGCCGGCCACAGACTTTCAACCGGTGGCATTGAAGGTGCTCTTTGTGAACATCCTGATGTTGCTGAAAGCGCCGTGATCGGCGTCCATGACGATCTGAAAGGTCAGGTACCGCTTGGTTTCCTTGTTCTTAAAAATGACGTTGAAACTCCGCACAACCTTATCATCAAGCACGTTATCGAGTACGTTCGCGAGAATATCGGACCGGTTGCTTCGTTTAAGAGCGCTATTATTGTCAATCGTCTGCCGAAAACCCGGTCTGGCAAAATACTTCGCGGCACCATGAGAAAGATTGCCAACGGCGAAGAGTATACCATGCCCGCCACGATTGACGATCCGATGATTCTTGAGGAGATAACAACAGTACTGCAAACAATCGGCTATGCACAGGAAAAGCCAAAATCAGCCACAGTCAAGAGCAAATGATCAAAAAAATTGACCACATAGCCATTGCCGTTCAAAACCTTGAAAGCGCACTTGAAACGTTCCGGAACGTTATCGGGTGCGCCCCTGAGGCAATCAGGATTGAAGAGGTCGTCTCTGAAAAAGTAAGAGTGGCTTTTATTACCGTTGGTGAATCAAAAATCGAACTTCTTGAGCCCTTGAGCGATGAAAGCCCGATTGCAAAATTTCTTGCAAAAAACGGGGATGGAATGCATCATATAGCGTTTGAAACCGACGATATCGACAAAGAAACGGAACGTCTTGCATCTGTTAACATTAATCCACTCGGCTTGCCAAAAGAGGGGGCAGGCGGAAAAAAAATCATGTTTCTTCATCCAAAAGAGACAAACAGGGTACTTATTGAGTTTGCTCAGAAAAAGCATTAAACAATCGAGACAAAGCAGCTTGTAACCAGTGAAACATTTTTATCTGCCTTTTGAAAAAAGAGAGGGCTTCAGCTACTCTCATGAGAGTATTGAACAACTTTCCGAATACGAAAAGTATCAGCTCTCCTTTCATCCCGAACGCCCCAAGCACCTTGACTACCTGACAGTTTTTGATGACGCGGAAGAGTGCCTGCAGAATGACCTGCACGGCAGCTGCATTATCCAGACACACCGGGCTGTCCTGCGCAATGGAAAAAACTTCTGGCCAGTCATGCTTATAGGCCAGCAATCAGGACCAACATCCGATTTTGTGCTTATGCGAAAGCTGATGAGAAGTCCTGAAGAGATCAAGAAATGGAATCAGGGCATGCCGACTCCGGCCGCATTTGAAAAAGCAAATGAGGCCATTAAGCTGGCTGAACTGGAAAACCGTATTATCATTACGGTCATCGATACTGCCGGAGCTGACCCTACAGAAGAATCGGAAGCAGGCGGCATTGCATGGAAAATCGGCCGTTGCATGCAGTTGCTCGCTGAAGCAACAGTGCCAACCCTGTCGGTTATTATCAACCGGGGATGCAGCGGCGGCGCCATTGCCCTGACCGGATGCGATGCGGTTCTGGCGATGGAATACTCCACGTACATGGTCATTTCGCCTGAAGCATGTTCATCCATCCTGTTCCGCACAAGAGAAAAAGCAGGTTTTGCCGCACAAATTTCACAGATAACAGCTAAAGAGGGGGTTAAAAACGGCATCATTGATGAAATCATCCGTGAACCTGAGGGCCCGGCACATCACTTCCCGAAGTCTGCCCTTCAATCGTTCAAAAAATCGATGGCCAAGTGGCTCGACAAACTGAATAAAATACCTAAAGACAAGGTTTTTTCGAGAAGAATGGAGCGATGGGAAAAAATCGGCCAATGGAATACTATTACCGAGGAGGAGATTGTCGCCTTTGAAAAGCCGGTTTCGTTCTTTATTCCTAAACCTGACAGGGTTCTGTTTGTTGCACGACACAAAAACTGCCATAACCTCATGGGCAAAAAAGTGCTCGACCCGATACTCTACACAAAACTCCTTGCGGACAATTTTGTGTGCGAAACATGCGGACACCGCTATGTCAGACTTACGGCTCATGACTACATCGACCTTATCCTTGACCCGGGCTCCTTTCAGGAACATTCCGATACACGCTACATTGTCGACAGGGATATTCTCAAATTTCCCGACTACAGGAAAAAGCTTAATGAAGCACAACAAAAAACCGGTGCTGCCGCATCATTTATAACCGGGGACGCTACCATTGAGGGAGAACCGGTAGTTTTTTGCGTAACCAACTTCAATTTCCTTGGCGGTTCATTCTGCATGACTACTGCAGAAAAAATCTGGCGGGCTTGCAAAATCGCAATTAAACGAGGAGTGCCACTTGTTGTTCAGGCTACGGGAGGCGGTGCCAGAATGCATGAGGGATGTTCGTCGATGGTTGGCCTGCCAAAACTGCATGTTGCCATTTCCAGTGTTGAAAAAGCAGGACTCCCTGTCATTTCCATCATTACCGACCCTACACTCGGCGGGGTGGCTATCGGAATCGCATCGAGGGGAATCAAGCTCTTTGAACATAATGCCGGCAATATCGGATTTTCCGGCAAACGCGTCATTGAGCAGTATACTGGACAACCGACGACAAAAGACTTCCAGACAACCTGGTGGCTGCAGCAGAAAGGATTTGTTGAGCTGACTGCTTTGCCGTCAAAACTTAAGTACAAAATTACCGAAATTCTTAACGACTACAGAACTGAGCATGCCGTGCTTGAAAAACAGGAAGCATAGAGTGCCTTTTTTGTATATATGAACAATTCTAAACGAAGTTATGACACACTCCCGGCCTGATTCTCTCTTTAATGAGTTCCCGGCGGCAGGCCGGGAGGATTGGAAAAAAAGGGCTATCGCCGAGCTCAAGGATATACCCTACGACAGTATTGTCTGGCATTCGCCGGACGGGTTCAACCTTGAGCCGTGGTACAGCCATGAAGAAAAGACACGACATCTCGACATACCAGTTCATACTCGTTCCAACAGCTGGAAAAACTGTCGCCGGATTACCGTCGCCGACCCTGAAGCAGCAAACAAAGCCGCATTAAAAAGCTTTGAGCTGGATGCCGCGGCAATTGAGTTTGTGATAACCGATCCATCGCTCTGCACACCGGATAATCTCAACAGACTCTTTTCAGGAATTAACCCATCTGCTGCAGCTGTATATTTTTCCGGGAACCTTCCCCCTGCTGCTGACCTTCTGAAAGCCCTCCTTTCCATACCCGGGTTTACTGAAAATTCCGGGGGGTTACTTGCTTCTTCAAGCGGGCAGACGGCAGATCTGTTTACTTCCGGAAAATTGCTGCCGAACTTCAGGCTTCTTGGTGTCGATACCATCCCCTACCACGAACAAGGATCAACTGCTGCACAGGAAATTGCTCTGGCTCTTGCGGGAGTGAGCGACTACCTTCATCATTATCTTCAGGCAGGAGTTCCGGCGGACACTATTGCGTCTGCCATAAACATCATTCTGCCTGTCGGATCAAGCCATTTTACTGAACTTGCAAAGCCAAGAGCCCTGCGCTACCTTCTCGGGCATCTGCTGAAAGCATACGGCGCTTCAGCGACTTCGCTTCCTGCCCTTTTTGCAAGAACATCAGAAAGAAACCGTTCTCTGCTCGATCCTTACACCAATGTACTTCGGCAGACAACTGAAGCTGTTTCAGCAGTACTCGGCGGTTACGATACGCTGCAGATTGGAGCTTTTGATACGGGACTTTCTGTCAGCCCTGATATTGCAGAGCGCATTACTGCCAACATTCATCTCATTCTCAAGGAAGAGGCCTCTCTCGACAGGGTTGTCGACCCGGCACATGGCTCTCATTACATCGAAACTCTGACGAGAAACCTTGCTGAATCTTCATGGGCTCTCTTTAAAGAGATTGAAAAACAGGGCGGTCTTGCTGAAGCGGCTAAGGGTGGCTTCATCCAGACAATGATTTCGGACGTTGAAACAAAACGCCGAAAAACCCTCGACAACCGTAAAAAAACTCTTATCGGCGTCAACCGTTACCCCTGGCCTCTTGTTACCGAACAGCTGGAGAACATAGATGCACTTGAACTGGCTATTGCAAACATGCCTGAAGGAAATGAAACCGCCGGTTATGAGTTGTTACGTCTTAAAACTCTCTCTTACAGCCGGAAGGGCGGGCATACACCTTCAATCTTTATCTGGATGTTCGGCGACCCCGCTGTAAGCTTCCGGCAGGCAACCTTTACAGAGGACTTTTTCAATTGCGGGGGCTTTGAGATTGCTGGTAAAACTGCTCTTTCTCTGGAAGAGAGTTCTTTCAGCACCGCACTGGAAAGCAAACCGGACATTATTGTCCTTTGCATTGCCGAAAAAGATCCCGTTCCAACAGCGCAAACAATCGCATCAAGGCTCCGCACTCTTCAACCCGGCCTTATCACGGTCATGGCCGGCAAGCCGCCAAAAGAACACGAACAGCTTCTCAACGCTGGAATTGACAGCTTTGTCTATACAGGCGTCAACGTCCTTGATATGCTGAAATCCTACCAACATAAAACCGGAGTGAAATGAGACCGGACTTTTCAGAGATTGATATTTTTTCTTCCAAT
>JBAWYL010000035.1:0-21300 GCA_037143555.1 Chlorobiaceae bacterium | reverse complement strand
GCCGGGGAGAAAATTGATCGTGAACTCGCTAAAGTCCTCGGAGAAGCAGAAGCAGTATAATGATAGCCTTTACCGATATTGTTGGAATGGATCTGGCCAAGCAGGCACTCATGCTGCTGGCCGTTGATTCTGAACTTGGCGGAGTGGTTATTCCATCGGCCGTAGGGTCGGGAAAATCAACTATTGCCAGGGCCTTTGCCGATATTCTTCCCAAAGGCACCCCTTTTGTGGAACTTCCGCTGAACGTTACCGAAGACCGACTGATTGGTGGCGTTGATCTGGAAGCAACCCTTGCAACCGGCCTTCGCGTCGTCCAGCACGGCGTCCTCTCGAAAGCGCATGGTGGAGTGCTCTATGTCGACTCTATCAGCCTCCTCGACAGCTCAGCCGTTTCGCATATCATGGATGCCATCTCGCGCGGCGAAGTTCTTGTCGAGCGTGAAGGTCTCAGTGAGGTGCATCCCGCAAAGTTCATGCTCGTGGGCACCTATGATCCCACAGATGGCGAGGTTCGCATGGGACTGCTCGACCGGATTGGAATTATTGTTCCCTTCACCGCCCAGAACGACTACAGGGCACGAAAAAAAATCGTCAATATCGTACTCGGCACCAGAGACGCCGAAGACACCAGCGACGAGCTGAAAATGCTTTCCGGTCTCATTCAGGCCGCCCGTGAGCAGTTGTCCCACGTCTCAATAACCGGCGAACAGATAAAGGCGCTCATACAGACGGCGATCAGTCTCGGGGTAGAGGGTAACCGTGTTGATATCTTTACTGTCCGTGCCGCAATAGCCAGCGCAGCCCTTGCTCAGCGCAGCGATGTTGAGGAAGAGGATATGAAACTTGCCATCAAGCTTGTGCTTATTCCACGTGCGACCCGCATGCCCGACAGGGAAGCCGCACAAGACGAGATGCCCCCTCAGGAAGAACCGCCGCCGCAGGATGAAGAGCCGGAGGGCGAGGATGAAGAAGCACCCGCCGATACACCTGATGCCGATGCCGAAGAGGAGCAGAAAGAGACTCCCGACATGATTGAAGAGTTGATGATGGATGCTATCGAAATGGAGCTCCCCGACAATATCCTCAACATATCGCTGGCATCGAAAAAGAAAACCACCACAGGAAGCCGTGGTGAAGCGCTCAACAATCGTCGAGGACGTTTTGTAAGAGCCCAGCCCGGTGAAATGCGCACCAACAAAGTCGCGCTTATTCCGACACTCATTTCAGCCGCACCATGGCAGGAGACACGCAGGCGTGACAGCAAGATGGCTGGCAGACCAAAAACAGCTCTTCTTATCACGAAAGATGATGTAAAAATCAAGCGCTTCCGCGACAAGTCCGGCACCCTCTTTATTTTCATGGTTGATGCTTCGGGTTCCATGGCTTTGAATCGTATGCGCCAGGCCAAGGGTGCAGTAGCAAGCCTTCTGCAGAATGCCTATGTCCATCGCGACCAGGTCGCCTTGATCTCCTTCCGTGGAAAGCAGGCACAGGTTCTTCTGCCGCCATCCCAGAGTGTTGATCGTGCAAAACGCGAACTTGACGTCCTCCCGACCGGCGGAGGTACTCCTCTTGCTTCGGCGCTCTATCTCGGATGGGAGACAGCAAAGCAGGCCCGTACCAAAGGTATTTCTCAGATCATGTTTGTCCTTATCACCGACGGACGCGGAAATATCGGTTTGCAGGCTACGTTTGACCCGAATGCTGAAAAAGCTCCCAAGGAAGAGCTTGAAAAGGAGGTCGAAGCCTTGTCGCTTTCAATTCAGGCGGACGGTGTTGCTTCAATCGTTATCGATACCCAGATGAACTACCTCTCAAGAGGTGAAGCACCAAAACTTGCCCAGAAACTTGGAGGCCGTTACTTCTATTTGCCCAACGCAAAAGCTGAGCAGATCGTTGAAGCAGCCCTTAGCTTTTAATCTCTGAAGACCCTTCCCTCAACGGTCCGGAAGGGTCTTTTTTTAGGATTTATCCCCTTCTTTTATACATTAGAGGTACGTACAAAATATTCTTAGAAAGTAACCTCTAATTATTACCCACCACTTACCATCATGTCTAATCGCCGCAAAATTGTAGCTATTGTTGGACTTGAACAATATAACGCCGGCCTCTGGAAAAAAATCAAAGCCCTTCTTGCCAGCGAAGCCGACCTCACACAGTTGAGTGACGTTGATCTCGAAAAACAGAATCCCGAAGCTGCAACAGCTATTCTCGAAGCCGATTGTGTTTTCATGAGTATGATCAATTTCAAGGAGCAGATCGACTGGTTCAAACTGCAGCTCGACCAATCGACCAACGATAAGACACTCTTTGTTTTTGAGTCAATGCCTGAAGCCATGTCATTGACCAAAGTAGGAAACTATTCTGTCGGTGACGGAAAGGCCGGTATGCCGGATATGGTGAAAAAAATAGCCGGTATGCTGGTGAAAGGGCGTGATGAAGATGCGCTGTATGGTTACATGAAGCTCATGAAAATCATGCGCACCATCTTGCCTCTCGTGCCAAAAAAGGCAAAGGACTTCAAAAACTGGCTGCTGGTATATTCCTACTGGATGCAGCCCACGGCAGAGAACATCGCCAACATGTTCCGCCTTATTCTGCGTGAATATTTTAATGAGCAGGTCACTGTCGGGGCAATTGTTGATGTGCCTAACATGGGACTCTATCATCCTGATGCACCGGCATATTTCAAAGACATCAAGAGCTATAAAAACTGGTTGAAAAAGCGCGGAATCAATATCGACAAAGGCCAGAAAATCGCCCTTTTGTTTTTCCGTAAACACCTGCTTCAGGAAAAAACCTACATCGACAATACCATCCGTACGCTTGAAAAGCGCGGAATTCATCTTTTCCCGGCCTTTGTGACCGGTGTTGAAGGCCACGTTCTGGTTCGTGACTGGCTGATCAAGGAAGAGATTGATCTTCTGGTCAACATGATGGGTTTCGGTCTTGTAGGAGGTCCTGCCGGATCGACCAAACCTGGAACAGCCGCCGAAGCGCGCCACGAGATCATGACTAAACTCGATGTTCCCTATATCGTTGCCCAGCCTCTCTTGACTCAGGGTTATGAATCCTGGCATGAGCTCGGCGTTTCTCCTATGCAGATGACCTTCACCTATGCCATTCCCGAAATGGATGGCGCCGTATGTCCGGTTATTCTTGGAGCCTTGCAGGATGGAAAGATAGAGACTGTACCTGAGCGTATCGACCGGCTTGCCGGTCTTGCCTCCCAATGGCTTCGTCTGCGTGCAGCAGCCAACAGGGACAAAAAAGTTGCCTTTATTGTTTACGACTATCCTCCCGGTCTCGGCAAAAAAGCAAGTGCCGCACTGCTCGATGTTCCAAGAACGCTTTTTGCCGCTCTGCAGCGCATGAAAAAAGAGGGATACAATGTCGGCCAGTTGCCTGAAAGTGCCGATGCACTCTTCAGTGCGCTCGACAAGGCAACCGATCACCAGATTCAGCAAAATCGTCCCGATGCTCTTAAAATCAGTTACGATACCTTCAAGGAGCTGACCTCTTCACGAGAGCGCGAACGCATCGAAGCGAGGTGGCAGAAATTTCCCGGCGAAATCGTGCCCATCGGAGAGCAGGATGTTTTTGTCGGCGGCATACAATTCGGCAACATCTTTATCGGCGTTCAGCCACGCATCGGCATGCAGGGTGATCCCATGCGGCTCCTCTTCGACAAAGAGAACACGCCGCATCACCAGTATATAGCCTTCTACCGCTGGATCAGCCGCGAGTTCAAGGCACACGCCATGGTGCATGTCGGTATGCATGGATCGGTCGAGTGGATGCCTGGCCTGCAGACAGGACTGACCGGTGACTGCTGGCCCGATGCCTTGCTTGGAGAAGTGCCGCATATTTATCTCTATCCTGTCAACAACCCGAGCGAATCGACTATAGCAAAACGTCGGGGGCTGGCCACCATGGTATCCCATGTAGTACCTCCTCTCTCTCGCGCCGGTCTTTACAAGGAACTTCCCGCCCTCAAGGATCTTCTCGTCGATTACCGTGAAAGATACCTTTCAGCCTCATCTGAAGAGAGTGCGGATGGTTCCGGCATTGAAGAGGCCATCATGCAGAAAGCCGAACTTCTCAACCTGACTGACGATTGTCCACGCCGCGAGAAAGAACGCTTCGGCGATTTCGTAAGCAGGCTCTATATCTATATCGCCGAACTCGAAAACCGCCTGATTTCCAATTCGCTGCATGTATTCGGCGAAGCAAGTCCTCTCGAATCACAAATCATCACCATCACCGAAACCCTCAAGAACCGTGGCGAAGACGGAAAGACCCTTCCCTATATTCTCATGACCTCGTCCGGCAAAAACGGTCATTACAGCAGCTATGAGGAGTTGACCACCAGGTCACGAAGCGGAGATGAAGAGGCTATTCAGCTTCGCGAGTGGGTTGAGGGTGCATGCCGTAATTTCGTGCAGCAGGTATTTTTTGACCGGAATAATGTGGCATCCGCCTTTTCATCAATTACGGGCGGAACAAAGCTTCCTTCTGAATATATGCCCTTTCTTGAGCAGCTGACCCAGGATGGAGCAAAGCTTCTCCATGCGCTGCGCGACAACACCGGCGAAATGGAATCGCTCATGAGGGTTCTTAATGGACGCTATCTTCCATCCGGTCCCGGAGGCGACCTTGTGCGTGATGGTGTTAATGTGCTTCCCTCAGGGCGCAACATCCACTCCATCGATCCATGGAGAATACCCTCTGTCATGGCCTTCAAACGCGGGACACTCATCGCCGATACTATCATTAAGAAGCATCTTGAAGAAAATGACGGGCACTATCCTGAAACCATAGCTCAGGTGCTGTGGGGGCTCGACACCATCAAAACCAAGGGCGAGGCTGTTGCTGTTGTCATCAGGCTGCTCGGCGGTGAACCCGCCTATGACGCTTTTGGTAAAATCAGTCACTACAGCCTTGTCCCGCTTGAAAAGCTTGGCAGGCCCCGTATCGATGTCCTCATGCAGCTCAGCCCGATTTTCCGCGATGCCTTCGGCCTGCT
Organism: Chlorobiaceae bacterium; assembly: GCA_037143555.1. Taxonomy (GTDB): domain Bacteria; phylum Bacteroidota; class Chlorobiia; order Chlorobiales; family Chlorobiaceae; genus Chlorobium. The sequence goes on along the minus strand of JBAWYL010000035.1, from coordinate 16,274 downwards.
CATGGACCAGCTCGACCGCCTTGTCAAGGAAGCCGCCAAAGCAGATGAGCCGATAGAGATGAACTATGTCAAAAAACATGTTGAAGAAGCCCTCGCTTCAGGTATGGAGTTCGATAGCGCAACAGCCCGGCAGTTCACTCAGGCTCCCGGAGCTTACGGTACCTATGTCGACGATATGATCGAAGACTCTGCATGGGAATCGGAAAACGATCTTGACGACCTCTTTATCCGCCGAAACTGCAGTGCATACGGTGGCGGAAGAAAAGGCGAAAAAGAGACCGAAATTCTCCAGAAACTCCTCGGCTCGGTAGACCGGGTTGTGCACCAGGTTGATTCAACCGAATTCGGTATTTCCGACATTGATCACTACTTCTCCTCCTCCGGCTCCCTGCAGCTCGCAGCAAGGCGCAGAAACACTAAAGGCAGCGATATCAAGCTCAACTACGTTGAATCTTTTACGTCCGACATCAAGGTTGACGATGCCGAAAAATCACTCCGTATCGAATACCGCTCAAAACTGCTCAATCCAAAGTGGTTTGAAGGGATGCTCAAACACGGTCACAGCGGCGCCGGTGAAATCAGCAACAGGGTTACCTATATGCTCGGCTGGGACGCAGTGACCAAAAGCGTGGACGACTGGGTTTACAAAAAAACCGCCGAAACCTACGCGCTTGATCCCGAAATGAAGGAGCGGCTCGCAACACTCAATCCGCAGGCAATCAAGAACATTGTAGGCCGAATGCTCGAAGCCCATGGTCGAGGCATGTGGAAAGCCGATCAGGACATGATCAACGAACTCCAGGAAATCTACGCCGATTTGGAAGACCGCCTCGAAGGACTGAACGACGAAGTCTAAGCTATAACTCCTATAGGTCCTATTGAGTCCCATAGGACCTATAAAAGCTCTCACATCGAAGTCGAATAATTCGGCGCCTTCCGAGTTGTGCCATTTAGTGCCGAAACTTAGAACTCAAGAAGTTGCTGAATTTTTTTTGTGAATTCACTTGTACCCGCCTCAGCCATCAACAGCTTGAGTTCGTCCTCATTATAAGCACTGCCGATATGCTTGAGGAAGGAACGTTGTTTCCCTTCCTTTTGGACCACCTGAACGGCAGTTGCCCCAGATGCAGTCCTGACTGTTCTGATTGTCAAGTCTCCGCACATGAGGAAAGATACCATTAGTGCGGAAACTCGGGAACTAGAAAATATTAAGCACTTTAAAAACAATAACTTATTTTTCAAGTGCCGGTCACTTTGTCAAAAGTGGCGAAGTCAGAACGAAGTCTAAGCTATAACTCCTATAGGTCCTATTGAGCCCCATAGGAGCTATAAAAGCTCCCACATCGAAGTCGAATAATTCGGCGCTTTCCGAGTTGTGCCATTTAGTGCCGAAACTTAGAACTCAAGAAGTTGCTGAATTTTTTTTGTGAATTCACTTGTACCCGCCTCAGCCATCAACAGCTTGAGTTCGTCCTCATTATAAGCACTGCCGATATGCTTGAGGAAGGAACGTTGTTTCCCTTCCTTTTGGACCACCTGAACGGCAGTTGCCCCAGATGCAGTCCTGACTGTTCTGATTGTCAAGTCTCCGCACATGAGGAAAGATACCATTAGTGCGGAAACTCGGGAACTAGAAAATATTAAGCACTTTAAAAACAATAACTTATTTTTCAAGTGCCGGTCACTTTGTCAAAAGTGGCGAAGTCAGGACGAAGTCTAAGCTATAACTCCTATAGGTCCTATAGGTCCTATAGGTCCTATTGAGTCCCATAGGACCTATAAAAGCTCTCACATCGAAGTCGAATAATTCGGCGCCTCTTTGGTGATTTTGACATCATGCGGATGGCTCTCCCTCAAGCCTGCGGAGGTTATGCGGACAAACTTCGTATTTTTTCTCAACTCCTCAATACAGGTTACCCCACAATAGCCCATTGCCGATTTAAGGCCGCCGATAAGCTGGTAAACCACTTCATCAAGACCTCCTTTTGCCGGTATGCGCCCCTCAATGCCCTCAGGAACATATTTTTTCGACTCGCTTGTAGCATCCTGGAAATAGCGGTCACTGCTTCCCTCAGGCTCAGCCATTGCTCCCAGAGACCCCATGCCGCGATAGGTCTTGAACTTTCTTCCTTCATAAAGAATCGTCTCTCCTGGGCTCTCATCAGTTCCTGCAAAAATGCTTCCTATCATAACCGAATCCGCTCCGGCAGCGAGCGCTTTTGCAATATCACCACTATACTTGACGCCACCGTCGGCAATAATCGGTGTATTGGTTTTGGCCGCCTCTTCAGCGCAGTTCACAATAGCCGTCAGCTGCGGCATGCCCACCCCCGCAACAATACGGGTTGTACAGATACTTCCCGGTCCGATACCCACTTTTACACAATCAGCACCTGCTTCAATAAGGTCTCTTACGGCCTCAGGCGTAGCCACATTACCGGCAATCACCTGAAGATCAGGATAGGTACTCTTAATGCTCCGAACCATATCAATAACAGCCTTACTGTGTCCGTGAGCTGTATCGACAGCCACAACATCAACACCGGCATTCACCAGCGCCTCAACCCGCTCAAGCGTATTGCCGCGAATGCCGACCGCAGCGCCGACTCTCAGGTGCCCATGACTGTCCTTGCAGGCATCAGGAAACTGTTTGCGCTTCTGAATATCCTTGAACGTAATCAATCCTTTCAGGTTCCCCTCAATATCCGTAATAAGCAGTTTCTCGATTTTGTGAGAGAGTAATATATTTTCCGCCTGTTCAAGATCAACATCCTCACGGGCAGTAATGAGGTTTCTGCTGGTCATGATATTCGCAATTTTCTCATCAAGTTTCGGCTTGATCCTGAGATCCCTGTTCGTTACAATACCCTTCAGCTTCATATCACATTCACCGGGTGATGATGGTCGTGCAATAACTGGAATGCCCGAAATGGAGTGCCGAAGCATCAAATCAAGCGCATCCTGCATCGTGGCATCTTCATACAAGGTAAATGGATTGCGGATAATCCCGCTTTCATACCGTTTAACCCGTGCAACTTCCCGGGCCTGCTCTTGAATCGAAAGGTTCTTGTGGATTATGCCGATACCTCCGGCACGTGCAAGCGCAATGGCAAGTCCCGATTCAGTAACCGTATCCATTGCAGCACTCACCAAGGGAATTCTCAGCGCAATCGTTTTGGTAAGCCTGCTTGCCGTAGTTGTTTCTTTAGGCAGAACACTTGAATATGCAGGGATAAGAAGAACATCATCAAACGTCAGTGCTTCATAGAGAATCTTCATAATAGGCATCAGGGTTAAAAGATTGCTGCTAAATCAATTTTGCCAATTTACAAAAAGTGAGCATAGAATGACAATGTTAGTAACAGAATGCTTTTGAAAATCTAAAATAGAGTGTAAATTGTAGGCCATTTATTACGGAGAGGTCGCATAGTTGGTCTAGTGCGCTCGCCTGGAAAGCGGGTAGGGTGTTAAAGCCCTCGAGGGTTCGAATCCCTCCCTCTCCGCAGGGAAACATATAATAAAGAAACTGAATCATCTTTCTTTTTTTCTGGCATTTAAAGGGATGATTCATTATCTTTGGAACCTGTTCATTACAGCATCGAGGAGGATTAGTCTAATTGGTAAGGCAGCAGTCTTGAAAACTGCCGGGTTAACACCCTTGGGGGTTCGAGTCCCTCATCCTCCGCCACATTAGCAGTTAGTATGGAGAGGTGGCCGAGCGGCTGAAGGCAACGGTTTGCTAAACCGTCATAGTTCTTATAGGGCTATCGAGGGTTCGAATCCCTCCCTCTCCGCCATACCACAGAAGCCCGCAAATCGCGGGCTTCTGTGGTTTAAGCAATCCCGCTGAAAATCCTTTTTTTCCTTCTCGGAATCCGGCACTGAATCCTCACCATCATTCGGAAAGTATGAAAGAGACAATGGCATATTTATGGAAAAGGTCAAATTATCAGCCAAAGTGTTGCTTAAAACGAAAGTTCCATTAAGAAGAATTTTGCGTTTTTCCCCAATCTTTTCTCCATCTCCCATCTCCCATCTCCCATCTCCCATCCCCCATTGCCCACTGCAAGCAAAGAGTTTTGATTTAAAATGAACTATGGCAACTTTTTTTGTCAAGTCTAAACGTTTGATCCGCCACCCTTTGTCATCTTCAGTGTGAGGCATCTTGGTATTAAAAAAAAATATATCTATATATTCACCTTTTATTTTAAAAAAATAAGGTGATACATCGTGATTGATTTTAACAAAAATATACTCTTTATTGGATTTGGCTCAGTATCCCAATGTACAGTTCCAATACTATTTAAACACATCAAGGTTGATTATACTCATGTCACTATTATGGATTTTGAGGATATGAGTGAAAAAGTATCACCCTGGACAGCATTGGGCGTTAAATATATTAATCATCAAATAACACCGGATAATATAGCTCAAACCCTTGCCAATTATGTTGCAGAGGGTGACTTGATAATAGATTTAGCCTGGAATATCGATTGCTGCGAGATTCTCCAATGGTGTCATGATCATGGTGTCCTCTATATTAACACCTCGGTAGAGGTGTGGGATCCTTATGAAGGGGCTCTCGAACAGCATCCTACCGAAAGAACACTTTACTGGCGGCATATGAACGTCCGCCGCATGACATCCGGGTGGCAGGATAAAGGCGTAACCGCTGTACTGGAGCATGGTGCCAATCCGGGATTAATATCGCATTTTACCAAACAAGGGCTGCTTGATATTTCCAAAGAAGTCATTGCCCGGAACAAAGTGAGCCACGCTCAAGCCGAAATCATTCAGGATTTATCTGAAAAAAGAATTTTCAATGAACTGGCTATGGAGCTTGGAGTAAAAGTGATTCACTGCTCTGAAAGGGATACTCAAATCTCTGATGTACCAAAACAGGTTGACGAGTTTGTAAATACCTGGAGTGTCGAGGGATTCAGGGAAGAAGGTATGACTACAGCTGAAATGGGTTGGGGAACCCATGAAAAAGAACTTCCGGAATTTGCCTATACCCACGAGGAAGGACCACAAAACCAGATTTGTCTTGCCAAAATGGGTATGAATACCTGGGTCTGCTCCTGGGTGCCTGATTATGATATACGTGGCATGGTAGTTCGCCATGGCGAAGCGTTTACGATTTCCGACTACCTGACTGTCTGTAAAGAGGGGCAGGTCGTTTACCGTCCGACGGTACATTACGCTTATTGTCCGAGTGATGCCGCTATTACGTCTCTGCATGAGCTGCGAGGTTATGATTACAAACTTCAATCAAACTTCAGGATCATGAATGATGAGATCACCAAAGGTTCTGATATTCTTGGTTCATTACTGATGGGTCATTGTTTTAATTCCTGGTGGACAGGCTCCGCCTTGAGCATAGAGCAATCCAGAGCGCTGGTACCTCATCAGAATGCTACCACCATGCAGGTGGCAATATCTGTGGTCGCAGCCTGTATGTGGATGATCGAAAATCCTGACAGGGGTGTTGTTGTGCCGGATAATATCGATCATGAGTATATCCTTGGAATTGCAAAACCCTATCTTGGCAACTTCATATCAAAAGCTTCCGATTGGACACCCTTAAAATACAATCCCAACTATTTTGCAGGGTTTAATAACCCTGATATTGATGAAACCGATCCTTGGCAGTTTAAAAACTTCCTTATTACCGATAATGATTAAAACAGGATACCCCCTAATGGACCCTCAACATTTGAAACAACTGGCCTTAGAGCATGGTACGCCTTTGTTTGTGGTCGACCACGACGTTTTGCGAGCTAATTACCGTGAGTTCAAGCACCATCTTCCTCGGGTTCAGGCCTATTTCGCTGTTAAAGCAAACTCAGACCATGAAATAGTTAAAACCTTCTATGACGCAGGAGCCAGCTTTGATGTCGCATCAATGCCTGAGTTTCTTAATGTCTATGAAAATATTAAAAACCTTACGCCTGAAGAGCAGCAGGAATTTATCTGGGATAAAATCATCTATGCCAATCCGATAAAGCCGATACCCACATTAAAGGAACTCGACCGTTACAAGCCGCTGGTCACATTTGATAATGAAGATGAAATAGAGAAAATCGCTGCCTACGCACCCAACACGGGTCTTGTTTTACGAATAAGAGTTCCTAATACTGGAGCCATGGTAGAGCTCTCATCCAAATTCGGAGCAGACCCTGGAGAAGCTGTTGATCTTATAGACAAGGCGTTCAAGAAAGGACTGGTGGTCGAGGGATTAAGCTTCCATGTCGGCAGTCAATGCACAAATTTCCAGAACTATATTCAAGCCCTTAATCTGGCATCCAATATCTTCAAGGAATCATGGGAAAGAGGGTATAAAGAGGTAAAAATTCTTGATATCGGCGGCGGCTTTCCTGCTCCCTATGACAACAGTGTAAAGCCCTTTGCTGAGCTTGCTGTAATGCTCAATTCCGAATTTGACAGACTCTTTCCGCCCGACATTGAAATCATAGCCGAGCCCGGTAGATTTTTAGTGGCAACAGCCGCCTGCGTCGTGATGGAAATTGTTGGTACAGCGTATCGTGACGGCAAAAAATGTTATTACGTCAATGACGGGGTTTATCATACATTCTCAGGGATCATCTTTGATCATTGCGAATATCCTTTAAAATCCTTCAAAGAAGGCAATGAGAAAATGTGCGCGGTTTATGGTCCTACCTGTGACGCTCTCGATACCATCACTATGGCTAATCTTTTACCCGTAGACCTTTCGATAGGGGATTTACTCTACAGTGAAAATATTGGAGCCTACAGTCATGCCTCATCGACCTTCTTTAATGGATTTCCACCCGCAAAGGTTTTGCATATAAATCAATAGTTTTAGTCATAAGCGCTTCGCAGGAAATGATTCCGTCATAAAACAGCCACAGGACACAAAACAGATACACATGCATTACTGCGTCGTAAGGGCGACCCTTTTGGTCGCCCTCCGTGTTCACTGTAAACCAGATACTGAATGATCTTGGAATAGCTTACGGAGTGACTTATTGCAGATCACTTATAGGTTTAACGTTTAGATACTTGAGTATCTAATTTTGAAAGCACTGTCTTTATGTATTTATTTTTCCATAAATAGAGCGCTATCAGAATGATAAAGAGTTCACTGAACCCCCTGCTCCAGGGCAGGTATTTGTCAAGGCCAAATACTGACCGATGAGAAAATGGAGCCAGCCATAACATGAATTCACCAGCTATGGTATCCAGAACCATATGGATAAATCCATTTAAAGTGAAAATAAATGTCAACGCCGCATGTTGACTCTGATTCTTTGCTGATAGTAACCACATCACTGAAATCATTACCAGAGATAACCAGAACAAGGGGAAGTGGGTAAAGTATTCATGATGATAATGCTGCTGATGATCTATAGGATAGTAATACAGCAAATCAAAATCGGGAGCTATTGCTCCGATCATTCCCCAGGCTATAAAGAAATTGTAAGACACATTGCATTTTAAAAATCTCTTAAACAGTAACTTAGAGACAATATAGCCTGCAGGAGCGTGAGCAATTATCATGTATAATAATAGTTAATCATATTAACGCAAGTTAAGGTATTTGTTCAGGAATACCACCAATAATCCATGCAGTCGCATGAGAGTGCTGCATTGTGACGTCACTTGGTGGAGCGACGCTATCATGGTGAATGTGAATTTAACAGGGCATTGTAGCGTTTCAATGGTGATGCAGTCCGTTCAAAAGCGACGCAAATAAACACGCAATAATTGCAGAGGAGTGCATCATGCCACGAACCGTTAAAGTCCGCAGATCAGTAGTCAAGGCGTTGACATACCGCATAGTCATAATGTGCCTTGATTTTATGGCAATTTATGTATTAACCGGGTTAACGCGTATAGCTCTTGGATTCACGATTGTGAGCAACATCTATACGACAATTGGCTATTTCTTGCATGAAAGAGCCTGGAGCCACATTCATTGGGGTATTGAGGAGGAGGGGAGCCCCCGCCCGTCACCGCCCGTTTTTTAGTTTAAATCCACGCGCCCTCAAGGGGCGCGATACTGCCGGTTATCTTCAATAAAAATTCCCCTGGCTTAAGATGGCGTTATCACGTCGTAACTGACACGCTCAACCTTCATTTCCGGTCTGGTGAAACAGGCATAATCCCCATTCACCTCCAGACAGTACGTTTTATGGCGGTATTCGATAAAAAAATATAATCATAAAAGTCCGCTGACCTTACAATCGTTTTCTTAAGTGCCAGAGAGGGGTTTTTGTTCGAATCATTGTTCGAATCATTGTTCACAATCTTGTTGCAATCCCGTAACAATCCCTTAACACAACGTTCTTTACATTGGTGAGCGCATAAAGGTATGCGAAATGAATTCGGAATTTTCATGAAGAGATCACACAAACAAAACCCCATTACAATTATGAATAAAAAAGTTGCCTTATTCGTTGGTCTGGCAGCAGCCCTCGGCTTCAACCAGGCGCAAGCTGTAGAGTGGAACTGGAATGGAGATATCCGCGAACGTTTTGAATCCCAGCATATTTCTCCAACTGCAACAAGTAATGCTCCTTCAGATGACAGTAGCCGAGCTCGTACTCGCGTCCGTCTCGGAGTTTACCCATGGATCAATGAAGAGCTTTCTGTTGGGCTGCAATTATCAACAGGTGATGATAATACAAAGGAAACTATTTCTCGAAATCAAACGTTTGTAGGCACGTTTCAGCCTAAAAACATCTATCTCAACGAAGCCTTCATCGATTACCATCCGATGTTTCTCTGTGGAGATGTAAATATGATTCTTGGTAAAAGAGATATTACCAATACGATTATAAGGATGGATAATCTGGTTTATGACTCTGACCTTACCATAGAGGGTGCAACCTTGCAGTACGGTAAAGACGCAAATGGTAAAGAAAAAGACGGACTGATTGGAATTGTTGGTTACTATTTTCTGAACGAAAATAATACGTCAGCTTATTCCAGCCCTTACCTTTACCTTGCTCAAGGTGCATATAAGGGTGAAGTCAATGATATAAACTATATGGTTGGCGGCGCGTACAATATCTACAGAAGTCTCCAGAACCTTTCAATCGTTGATACTAATGCCAGCGCTTTAGCATCAAGCGTTCCTGCTAACTGGAAAAATTCAGCCTATAATATCGGTGAATTCTTTGGAAAAGTTGGTGGTCAGCTTACAGAGACCCTTCCCTGGAAGGTTTATGGTCAATATGCGTTTAACACCGCGAGTCATGCTGATCATTCCAGTATTGATGACAGTCAGAGAACTGCCTGGATGACGGGATTAGCGATCGGTGATGCAAAACAAGTAGGACAGTGGTTGTTTGATACAAGATACGTGAGTATTGGAAGAGATTCAGTTTTTCCATTGTTCACCGATTCCGACAGAAAACCTGCTGACCTTGTAAATATCAAAGGGTTTGAAGTCGCAGGCAGCTACCATCTTGTTCAGGCGTTGACTTTAACTGCAAGGTACTATCAGTATAACAACATTAATGCCTCTGCTACTGCCTACAATCCTACTCTTCATCAGTTGCAGCTTGATGCGGTAGTAAAATTCTAAACGTTGTGTGTTGTTCTTTCGTTCTTGTGTTATGTGGCTGGTTTACAGGGTTGTTATTTGCTGATGGGCAACCTTGTATTACCGGTTTATGAACAAAGATTTCTTTTTCTTTACATCTTATTAACTCATTGATCACAATGACCATGAAACTTTTCAAGAAAATACTCTTAAGTGCAACTGTCTTTGGTGTTATGGCTTCCGGCACAGCACATGCCGCAGGCAAAATAGTTATTGACGGCTCAACCACCGTAGGTCCAATTGCCAAAGCATTTGCCGATCACTTTACAAAAACGACAGGTGTTCAGGTAACAGTAAGCGAGTCTGGTTCAGGTAACGGTGCAAAAAGCCTGATAAACAAAACCTGCGACATCGCAACCATGTCACGACCCATGAAAGATAATGAATTAGCTGCAGCAAAAGGCAAAGGCATTAACCCTGTTGAGCATGTTGTGGCACTTGATGGTCTTTCTATTGTTTTGCATCCAAGTAACCGTGTCAACGCGCTCTCCAAAGCTCAGATTCGAGGGATTTACATGGGTAAATACACAAACTGGAGTCAGATTGGCGGACCAAATGCAGGTATCGTGGTTATCCAGCGTGAATCCAACAGTGGTACAGCTGACTCGTTCAAAGAACTTGTTATGGGAAAAGATAATCCGATTTCCAAAAGAGCTGAAACCCAGTCAAGCAATGGCGCTATAAAGAGCCGGGTTTCAACGACACCTGGTGCTATCGGATATGTTGGCCTCGGTTTTGTTGACCATTCTGTGAAAGCTATCCTGGTTGATGGTGTAGAGCCTGACGCTAAAACGGTCAAGAACGGCACATACCCTATTCACCGTCCGCTCTTCATGTATACTAACGGCCAGCCAACCGGTGCAATCAAGCAGTTCATCGAAATGGCAAAAACCGAAGATGGTAAACGCATCATAAGTGAAATCGGATTTGTCAACTATTATTAATAGCAGGCAGAAACCACTTCATTACTTAAAGAATAGATCCAACGACAAAAAGCCGTCTCTTGCGAGGCAGCTTTTTGTCGTTAATTACAAACCACTAATCTGTCGACATCGACCCGCTCTTGTCATATATCCACAATCAAATACAAAGCAGACTGGCCCGAATTACAGCAGGGGAGTGGGGGAGTAGAGTTTATAGATCACTTCCTCTCAGTGGCATTACCTGTCTGAAAAAGCACTCTAATGTTAAAAGCTCAAAGTCTGTAGTTGAAAATCCGTACTCTATTATTGAAAACAACACATACAATGTCGACTCCAATGCTTCTCGTTATAGAGGACGACCAGAACCTCTCGAAACTGCTGGAATATAACCTCGAGCGTGCGGGCTATAAATGTCATCGTTCAAGTTCCGGTGAAGATGGTCTTGAACAACTGTCACGCAATAATTTTGACCTTGTTTTGCTTGATATCATGCTGCCAGGAATTAATGGCTTTGATGTATGCCGTATCATCAGGCAAAATCAGGTATACAAAGATATTCCTATCATTATGCTCACTGCAAAAGGAGAGGAAATCGACAGGATTTTCGGATTTGAACTCGGTGTTGACGACTACGTTGTCAAGCCCTTCAGCCCACGCGAGCTGAACCTCAGAATAAGGGCTGTTCTCAATAGAGAGCGACGTATAGGGGGCAAAATCAAGGAGGTGCTTAAGGTTGCAGGTCTTGAAATCGATTTGACGCGCCATATTGTCAGGCTGGATGGCAATGAGCTTGTGCTGACCCTCATGGAATTCAAACTGCTTGTTGCCTTGATCAAACGGAAAGGAGAGGCTCAATCAAGGGAGATGCTTCTCAGCGATGTATGGAATGTCGATAAAACTCTCAATACGAGAACCATCGATACCCACATTACCAGAATTCGGGAAAAACTCGGAGAAACAGGAAGTATGATTAAAACGGTTCGAGGTCTTGGTTACAAACTTGAGGAAAAGCATTGTTCTGTCCATGCGGAATAAGATCGGTTTACAATTGCACCCGTAAACATGAAAGGCAGAAATTAAGTTCATGTCCCTCTCTATCATTGTCCGGTAAAGTCTGACACCACATGCCGGACAAAATGCATAAGCTTTCATTGTTATCTATAAATGACTTCGATCCGGCAAATAAATCTTGCGAGTACGATATTCTTCATAATCTCGTATCAGAAGAATGTATTTACCCCTGCTTTTCCCACATTACTTAACAGCTCTGTTTCAGTTCGAAATGTTTTTTCTTGTCGTAAAGAAAATTTTCGCAGACATTTTTTGCCTGCAATCCATTCTCAGTTGTTTCAAGTTCAAAATCAACCTCTACATCCTCATGGATAAACTTGAAACGATGTTCTGAGCAGATGTTTGAATAATGAACAAAAATATCCTCACCTCCATTGGGGTTGATAATAAAGCCATATCCTTTTTTCTTGTTAAACCATTTGACTTTACCTGTAGCCATATCAGATTTGTTTAAAGATTTACCGCAATGATCTAATGTACGACTTGCTCTATTGAGAAACTGTTACATGTTGGTGAACACTCTGCACCCTCCACTATAGTTTCAGGTCAGTTATAATAACAGCACCATGAAACCGTCTGTCGGGAAAAACCACCCTTCCTTTCGAATTGATAATGAGATGTGGAAAGCCGGATTCTTCAAGCATCCGAAGTATTTTTGTAAGATCTTTTTTCCCGGTTGGCTTTATGATAATATCTGCCTGTGCCTCCACTTTTTTAACATCATGCTTTTTTAGCTCCTCCTGGAAAAAAAATTCACCTTTTATTTCAGCCCTTAATTCATCCAGTCGAAGCATAAACCCCTCCAGTATTTATTATTTGGCTATCAATTACATTTTTGGTTGCAGTCGGCTAAGCTCCCGTAATCTTCTGGAAATTCCACTCTGAGTCATCGCAGCCTTACGCTCAATAATTCCCTTGAATCCATCGGTCAATTCTTGGTAAATTCTGCTCCGGCTATCCTTGATCCGACTGTAAAGCTTCAAAATATCAAGGGTCAGAATAATTCTTGTCGAGCTGCAATTTAGTTCACCAAACAAATGTTTTCCCACCACTTCAAAACCGAGCACACGCGTATGAAAGTTGAGCGGTGAATGCTTCTCGTCTTCAAAGACATCAGTGATAAAGTGAGTATAATCACGCTCTATCACCTCCGCCGTAGCTGAACGCATCAACCGGAGTGCAATCCTTGGGTTTTTGCGGAACTCTTCAAGGATCATGAACCTGCCGATTTCAACGTATTTTCCGGCACTTTTCAGTGCTTCTTTATTGATACCCGGCATAAACTTAACATCATACTCTTCGGGAATGTCAAAAGATGGATCATAAAGGAGACGAAGTACGCCTGCCGCCCGGCCATTGATTTTTGCCAAAAACCATGAAACTCCGGCATTCCCTGAAAGCTCATCAGGAATCTGTTTCTGCACAGAGCTGATCCAGTTTTTTTCCATACAAAAGACCTGCTTGATCACTTCCAGAGCCGCGGCACGATCGCCGGCACTCTCAATCCTGTTGACGCTCACACTCGGCATAGATACTCCTTTGGCTTAATGGTTGTTTCAGTCAATCTTGTTCTTTTCAAACCAGATGGCTCTCCGTATTGCTTTCCGGAAAGTTCAGCAAGAGAAAGCATAATTTCATGAGTAACATCAGCCGCCATCCGATTGAGTTCCTTGGAATTATTGCTCTTGCATGAGGCTTTCCCGGCAAGAAGTGTCAGATAGAGATTGGACTGATGCCTGAAATCAAGCGGCTTGCCGATTCTTACTATTGTTCGCCCAAGCACCGGAACGCGTCCCTTTCTTATCCTGCACTCAAAGTCAATGCCCACAGGCACAACCGCAGCTCCTGTCTTCAAGGCTATATGACCTATTCCCGGTTTTCCCTTAAGCAGATTCTCAGGATTTCTGTTGCGCGTTCCTTCAGGAAAAATCCCGATACTTTTACCTGAACAAAGCTTTTCGACGCATCTCTTTACCGTATCATCAATACTGCCGGATAGCCGTTTACTCTCTATCCAGCGCAGTGAAGAACGTTTATGATAGACATAAACGGGATCGGTCATGTCCAATAAAGAACCGAGAATAGGGGCTTTGCCATACATCCAGTCAATGACAAAACTGATCATGCGTCCACCAAGATGGTAAATAAGCAATGCCGGCACCATCAGAACCTCAAATGAATTGTTGTGATTAAAAGCATAGATGCACGCACTCTCGGTACAAGCAAGATTTTCCAGACCGTAGGCCTTGGTTAACAGAACATTGGGGAGCATAAGTAATCTCAGCAGGAGTGCCCTGCCGAAGGGTAACAGAGGAAGTGGCTGGAACAAACTGTGCTCATTTTGTTTCATGAGATTCCTTCAGGTACCATTGGCATCCCGGCTGCAACCAAAAACATGACAATTGTAAGAAACTAAATTAGTGTTGGGGAATGGTTACAGTCAGGCAACAATTCTGTGAAATCTCCTGATCGTTATCGAATATTTCAGGTAAGCAGGTGAAGGCGGGTAAATACATAATCAAGGGAATCTTCGTTCAGCACAATCCTTGATAACCCGGTCGAGCCAAGTTCGATTGGCCGCTGATCCCTGTCATCGATAAACGTAGGCCTTCGTTTACCATTAAACCAGCAGACAAGCCTGATAGTGCTGCCTTCAATTTCAAGGGCTGTAATGGCACGCTTTCCAATAGTGCACCCTGAGTTGAAAACGCTTGGAATAGGAAGGTTATTGTATAATCCGCTCCGGAGACCGATTACTTTACCTTTTTTGTAACAGTCATCAAGTTCGTTTTTCAACGCTGTTATTTTATTCCCTATGTCCGGGCGAAGTTCGGCAGCAGTAGATGAATAAGTCCTGCAAAGATCCTCAATCCTGTAATTCAGATAATCAACTTTTGATAGCGATTCAAACAAAGGACGATGAGTGTGACCTATGATGGAGACAATTTTAGCCTGATTTGAAAACTCATAAATTGATTTTTCAAGGGCAAACCTTTTACGGCTGTTATAAGCGACAGAAAAGTTCCTTATTCCTATAGGCTTTGCTATATATCGGAGAAACAGGCTGACTATGCGGCTGAGCATTGAATAGGTTTCCCATAAAAGTACCGAAGCCTGGTGGCCGTGAAAGAGAAGCAGGGTTTCATTGCCATAATGAAAGGTAATCGATTCAACCAGCGATGAAGCAAGCCTGTACTCTTTCTCATCAAGCAAAGCCGCATCATGATTTCCGTAAGTTTTCCAGAAAAATCCGTTCTCTTTAAACTTCAAAAAAAGGTCATAAAAATCCCCCCATTTTGAGGCAATGCTTTCCAGTGGAAACTTGAACAGCTCCTCAATATCCCCATTAAGGACAAGACTGTATTTTTCAGTCAAATAATAGTTCCCAAGAATGGTTTTCAGCAGCTCGGCGTTTTGTCGAAACTCATCAAGCCGGCCGCCGTTGCCCATGTGAAGATCACTGAGAATAACAATCCGTGACGAATGATCAAGATGAACCGGCTTTGCTTTAGTAAGCAGGCTCTCAAGATGGGCATGTTTTTTTTTAAGAAACCACATAGTGCTTTTACTAAAGCACATACTTAGGGTTTGCAGTTCAAACATGAGCGGTTATTTTAGTTTGCCCCCACGATACAGAAATAAAGCAACAGCCTTGTTTGTTCTTATGGCATGTTTGACAGCCTCAACATTTTTTGCGCATCGCAACAGTGTCTTCCATGACCTCAGATGCTTCTCTTCATGAAAGTCTGAATTCGCGATGTAATTGAATTTTTTCAACCCCACAACGTTGAAAAGATCATCTCGATTTGCAACTTCCCAGGCATCAAACATCAAAGCAAACCGGTCCTGATTATTCCAGAGATATTCGGACGGTGCATCACCGGAATGATTTCGTATGTATGGATGGCAGGCAACCGATATTCCTCCCTGGCATGTAATTGCAGTCAGAATATCTTCGACACCGAGATCAGGGCTAATGTATTCTTTACTATCCAGCGCAAGAATATGATATTTTGACGCATCATTAGTAAGCTCAATTCCTGGAATTACAAGCATTTCATAGCTTTCCCAGGCATAGCGGGCAATGCTCCAGAGTTCTTTCTGGTAATGAGCAAACTGCTCTTTTTCAACACTCCAGTTCACTCCACACTCTTTCTTTGTGCGTAACAAACTTGCACTATCAAGCACATGGTCTGTAATTGCTATCACATCAAATCCGGTTTCGCCATACATCCTTACGACATCTTTAAGCTCACAATTTCCGTCACTCCATGTTGTATGGATATGAAAATCGCAGTACAACCATTCCATTTGGAGTTTTTTTAAATGTTTGGCCAAGAGTTAAGAGCATCTGTAAAATTTAATCCTAAAGTAGTGTATTGTGAGCTGCATTCGCTTCTCTCAATTGTAAACATCGCGTTAATTCTCCCTTTATGACATCCAGCCGCTGAGAACTTGATTATTGGAACAGTCAGATATCACTGAATGAATCATTACTGCAAAGAGAACCGATAAAAGACTTTTTATAACTCTTCAATTACAATAAGTTCACAAACATGTAACAAAACTATCATTGTTTCCTGAAGTGAAAGCCCATAGATTAGGGCATCAAAAAAACGGGTAACAGGAACTTGTTAATAAACTACAGGACTCCATGGCTGACGAGAGTATCGGGGGAAACAACC
>JBAWYL010000034.1:0-21796 GCA_037143555.1 Chlorobiaceae bacterium | reverse complement strand
ATAAATAAAGAGT
Source organism: Chlorobiaceae bacterium (assembly GCA_037143555.1). Classification (GTDB taxonomy): domain Bacteria; phylum Bacteroidota; class Chlorobiia; order Chlorobiales; family Chlorobiaceae; genus Chlorobium. The sequence goes on along the minus strand of JBAWYL010000034.1, from coordinate 21,783 downwards.
ACCGCTATGGCCAATCCTAAAGCCAAAATGTCTAAATCCAGAAGGGATAAAAGACGTGCCCAGTTCAATGCCCGTACAAAGCCGGCGACCACGGTCATCTGCGCTAACTGCGGCGAACCGACCCTTCCGCACCGCGCCTGTCGCCATTGCGGTCACTACCGTGGCAGATGTGTTGTCAATAAATTAGCAAAGAGCTGATAACCCTAACAAGACAAAAACCCCATCATGTTGACCATTGTTGTTGACGCCATGGGCGGAGATAATGCCCCCGCTTGTGTGATAGAGGGAACGATTCAAGCCTTGCAGGAAAGCAGTAACAGGTTTGAAATCGTGCTTATCGGTCAATCGGAAAAAGTTGAACCTCTGCTTGCCGCCCATGATATCAGTGCGCTTAACCTGAGATTTCTGCATGCGCCCGAAGTTGTGACAATGGAGGACATTCCTGCCACTGCGGTCAAAACAAAACAGGAATCATCGCTTGTCAAAGGCTTGCAACTCTGCAAGGCAAAACAGGCACAGGCTTTCGTCAGTGCAGGCAATACAGGCGCACAGATGGCCGCGTCACTTTTTGTCCTCGGCCGGATTCCCGGTGTGCTCCGCCCTACTATTTATGCCTATTTCCCACGCTTGGGCGAAGGATTGACCAATATTGTCGATGTAGGGGCAAACGTTGACTGCAAACCCGAAAATCTTGTCCAGTTTGCAGAAATGTTGACCATCTATCAGCGCTATGGTGCGGGAATTGAAAAGCCACTGACGGGTCTTCTTAATATCGGAGAGGAAGAGGGCAAAGGATCTGAAATGCTCAAACAGGCATTCAGACTTCTGAAAGAAGCAGACAGCAAGGGAAAAATCTCCTTTATTGGAAACATTGAAGGACATGACATTCTTAAAGGACATGCAAGCATCGTTGTTTGCGATGGCCTTGTGGGCAACACTATCCTGAAATTTGGCGAAAGTATTCCGGAATTTCTTGGAACCCTGTTCAAACAGTCTCTCGATAAACTTATTACCTCTGGTCGGATGGACCAGCCGGTTGCAAAGTTGACTACCGATATGTTCAAGGGGATGCTCGAACCATTTGATGTTGAAAAATTCGGTGGTGTTCCCTTTCTTGGAGTTGACGGCATCTCAATTGTCGGTCATGGCCGATCTTCTTCAAGAGCGATCAAAAACATGATCTATATGGCTGAACATATGATCGAACGACGAGTCAATGAACATATCGCGGATATTCTTTCAGAAAAGTAATACTTTTCAAACCGCACAACTCTGCAGCTGAGTCATCAACACTAAGTTGCAGGGCAGTTTTTTTCTTATCCTGCATGATAATAACGGCCAACAACGCATGAAAGCTGCAATTACGACCACCGCCAAATATTTGCCTGCCAGTATTCTGAGCAATCATGACCTTGAACTCTTGCTCGAAACCAACGACGAGTGGATTCGGGCAAGAACTGGTATAAGCGAACGCCGGATACTTAAGGATCCGGAAAAAGCGACTTCATATATGTGTGGTGAGGTGGCGAAGCAGCTTCTTGAAAAAAGACAGATAACTGCTGATGAGATCGACTTGATCATAGTCGCCACAATGACCCCGGATATGCTCTTTCCATCTACAGCATGTCTTACACAGAGCATAATCGGGGCCGGCAATGCCTGGGCATTTGATCTTAATGCTGCCTGCTCCGGTTTTATCTTTGCACTGAATACCGCATCCCGCTTTATTGAATGCGGTGCCCACAAGAAAATCATGGTCATCGGCGCGGACAAAATGTCATCGGTTATTGATTATACTGATCGTTCTACCGCTATTCTTTTCGGAGACGGCGCAGGGGGAGTTATCCTTGAAGCTGCAAAGGAGGAGGGATACGGTATTCTCGATACACGGATGTATTCCGATGGAGAACGCGGAAAAAATCATCTTCTAATGACTGGCGGAGGCAGCCTTAATCCGGCATCCCATGAAACCGTTGATAAACGGATGCATTATATCTATCAGGACGGCCGTCAGGTGTTCAAGTCTGCAGTTATCTCCATGGCAGAGGTTGCCGCTGAAATTATGAGCCGCAACAACCTCAAGGCTGAGGATATTGACTATCTTGTTCCTCATCAGGCAAATCAAAGAATTATCAACGCAACAGCTGAACGGATGGGGATTGATGAGGCAAAAGTCGTCTCCAATGTAGCCCGCTATGGCAACACAACGGCGGGAACCATACCGATCTGCCTTGCAGAACTTGATGAACAGCAGAAACTGCACTCCGGCTCAAACCTCGTAATGGTCAGTTTTGGAGCAGGATACACTTGGGGAGGCATCTATATAAAATGGCAATAATTTCGTTTCACCCTTTATTAAAGCGATCGCACTCATGAAGGCATTTGTATTTCCGGGACAGGGTTCCCAGTATTGCGGCATGGGACAGGACCTTTTTGAAAATTTCCCCGCCGCCCGCACTATGATGGAGCGAGCAGATGAACTCCTCGGATATTCGATAACCGATATTATGTTTTCCGGAAACGAAGAGGTATTGCGTCAGACTAAGTATACCCAACCGGCGATATTTCTGCATAGTATAGCTGCTGCTTCTCTTCTCGGCAGCAAAAATATAGCCATGACGGCCGGCCACAGCCTCGGTGAATACACTGCGCTATGCTTTGCCGGTTCTATCGGATTTGATGATGCTTTGCGTATTGTGGCAAAGCGTGGAAACCTCATGCAGAATGCGGGCACACAAAACCCCGGAACGATGGCCGCGATTATCGGCATGCCTGATAATGCACTGGATAGCCTGCTTGCCGAGGCTGGACGGGAAGGTATCATTCAGGCTGCTAATTTCAACTCTCCCGGGCAGGTTGTTCTCTCCGGTGATATTGCTGCTGTTAAAAAGTCAGTTGAACTTGCACCCTCCAAAGGAGCCAGGATGGCAAAAGAACTGGTCGTTTCAGGAGCATTTCACTCCCCGCTGATGAAGCCTGCAGAGTATGAGCTTTCAGCTGCTCTTGATCAGATTGACATTCAGCCTGCGACCATACCTGTTTGCATGAATGCGATTGCCCGTCCAGTCACCAGCGCTGATGAAATAAGAAAAAACCTGATTTTACAGCTTACCAGCTCAGTATTATGGTCACAATCCATTGAAGCAATGGTACAGTGCGGTATTACAGATTTTGCTGAAATCGGACCTCAAAAAGTTTTGCAGGGCCTGATTAAAAGGATCGATAAAACCGTTACTACCCGAGGCTTTGACACCGCCACGGACATCCAACCGTATGTTTGAAAATTGTCATAAAGGTCATTAACATCAACCGACTGAAACTATGTTTGAAGGAAAAATTGCTGTTGTAACTGGAGCAGCCAGAGGGATAGGGCAGGCTATCGCTTTTAATCTTGCCTCGAAAGGAGCTGATATTGTCCTTTGTGACATCAAAGCCGAATGGCTGACCGAAACAGCTGAAGGAGTAAAAAAACTCGGAAGAAAAGTTTTTTGCTTTGAACTTGACGTCACCAATACTGATGCTGTGCAAAGTGTCTTCAACGATATTGCTGCAGAAACAGGAAGAATCGATATTCTCATCAACAATGCGGGCATTACACGTGACGGCCTTCTTATGAGAATGAGCGAAGAGGACTGGGATGCAGTACTTACAGTCAACCTGAAAGGAACCTTTGCCTGTACGAAAGCAGTCAGCCGCACCATGATGAAGCAGCGTTCAGGTTCTATCGTTAATATAGCCTCCGTTATCGGCATCATGGGAAACGCTGGGCAGGCTAACTATGCAGCATCAAAGGGCGGAGTCATTGCTTTTACCAAATCGATTGCCAAGGAGCTTGCATCCCGCAATATCCGGGTAAATGCTGTCGCTCCAGGATTTATAGCCTCAAAAATGACCGATGCGCTCTCTGAAGAAGTAAAACAGAAGATGCTCGATGTTATCCCCCTTGCGCGCTTCGGCCAGCCTGATGATGTGGCGAACGTGGTATCGTTCCTCGCCGGAGACCAGGCCGCATATATTACCGGCATTGTAATAAACATAAGTGGCGGCATGGTCATGTGATTTGTGCAAGGCTGATTTCTTTGTATATTGTCGGACTTTTTCAATTTTTTTATTCGTAACCAACTATTAATCAGGAGAACAAACAATGACTGAAGCAGAAATCAAAGATAAGGTATACGATATTATCGTCAGCAAAATGGGCGTTAACAAAGATCAGATTAAACCGGAATCAAAGTTTTCCGATGACCTCGGTGCAGATTCGCTTGATACGGTTGAACTGATTATGGAGCTTGAAAATGAGTTTGGTGTGCAGATACCTGATGAGGATGCTGAAAAGATTGGCACAGTACAGCAGGCTATCGATTATATCATTAAAAAGTAACCATCGTATTTTCTTTTTATAAGCAGGCAAACGTTAAATCAAAACAGATGGGTCAGGATCGCAAACGAATAGTCATCACCGGAATAGGGGTATTATCTCCCATTGGTCTTAACAAAGATGCTTTCTGGGATGCACTGTATAAAGGAAAAAGCGGGGCTGCGCCAATCACCTATTTTGATACAACTGATTTTGCCACAACTTTTGCCTGCGAACTGAAAGGATTTTCTGCCGAGAACTATATAGACAGGAAATCAGCAGACCGCATGGATCCCTACTGTCAGTATGCTGTCAGTGCTGCAACTCAGGCACTGACAGATTCAGGACTGGATCTGCAAAAAATTGACCCACTGAGAATCGGTGTTGTCCATGGTTCCGGAATTGGAGGCATGACCACTTACGATAGACAGTTCAGGAACTATCTTGAACGGGGTCCGAGACGGATAAGTCCATTCTTTATCCCCATGCTTATTCCGGATATTGCAGCAGGCCAGATTTCCATCCGGCACGGCCTGATGGGGCCGAACTATGCAACAGCTTCAGCCTGTGCGACATCTCTGCATGCCATTATTGACTCCTATATGCTCATTCAAACCGGTATGGCGGACTACATGGTTTGTGGTGGATCGGAAGCACCTATCACGCAGTTGAGTGTTGGAGGTTTCAATGCAGCCAAAGCGCTTTCCACAGCAAACGACCGGCCGGAGCAGGCATCTCGCCCGTACGACAGAGACCGTGATGGCTTTGTTATGGGAGAGGGCGGCGGATCATTGATCCTTGAATCACTTGAGTCAGCAAAAGCACGCGGAGCAAAAATTTACGGTGAAATTGTTGGAGTCGGAGCTACCGCCGATGCCTATCACCTGACAGCACCACACCCGGAAGGAATAGGTGCGGTCAATGCCATGAGAAACGCACTCGCCTTGGCAGGAATTACTCCTGATAAAATAGATTATGTCAATACCCACGGCACTTCGACACCGCTCGGTGATATTGCTGAAGTTACTGCCATCAAAACCGTCTTTGGTGAACATGCTTATAAGTTGAGTGTCAGTTCAACAAAATCCATGACTGGACATCTTCTTGGTGCTGCTGGTGTTGTTGAATCGATAGCCTGCCTGCTTGCCATGGAGAACCAGACTGTTCCTCCAACAATTAACTGCGATAATCTAGACCCTCAGATTGATATTGATGTAACACCAAACACACCGAAAAAACGCTCTTTAGAGTACGTACTTAATAATGGTTTCGGGTTTGGAGGTCATAATGCCTCACTGATTTTCAGAAACGGTTCATCGCTCTGATAAAACCTTTTCTGCCTATGGAGCAATTCTGGCAAAAATTTACATCCTTTGCGTTCCCCCGATCAGAGGAAAACAACATCCCCTATAAAATCGAGGATAATAACCCCTTGATAGCTTCAGGTCTTTCCGATAAGACAATAGATTACCTGCAAAGGCTTATCGGAGCACCCGGTATAAATCTGCCAATTTATATTACCGCCCTGACTCACCGCTCTGTAGTACATGACCCGGCAACACCCTCTATTATCGAATCAAACCAACGTCTTGAATTTCTGGGGGATTCGGTACTTGATCTGCTGATTTCCGAATATCTTTTCAACCGTTTCCCTGAAAACGCAGAGGGCGAGCTTTCAAGCGACCGAGCTAAAATAGTCAATCGCAAATCCCTGGCCGGATTTGCTCGTTCCATTGGCCTGGGCGATCACCTCCTTATTGGAGATTCGGCTGATGAACACAAGATCAGAAACAGCGAGTCTGCACTTGCTGATGCTTTTGAATCACTGATCGGAGCAATTTATATTGATAAGGGCATTCTGGAAGCTTCCGGGTTTATCGGCCGACATATTATTGAACATGTTAATTTCAATACGATTGTTTCAGCCGAACATAACTATAAAAGCCGACTGATCGAGTACACCCAAGCACTCCATCTCGCACCGCCAGTATACTCAGTAATGGAAGAAGCCGGTGCCGAGCATGAAAAAACTTTTACGATTGTTGTGACCTGCAACGATCAGTTGCTTGGACAGGGCACTGCCCAGAGAAAAAAGGATGCAGAACAACTTGCAGCTAAAGAAGCCATGGAGCACCTCGCCAATGAAAATGCTGACTGGAGCTGAAATATCGGCTCATGCTCTTCTTTTTTTCCTGATTCTTTGGAGCTTGTGTCAGCCATCCTCTATATTCAATTACAGGTACATTATAACGTAAAAGCCCACTCCTGAAGCAGTAACACCATGAGAGAAAAACTGATTTTTGATTTATCCCGTAACGGTCGCAAAGGATACGCTCTCTCCGGTCATGATGTGCCGGAAATTCCACTGGATTCTATTCTGCCATCAAAGTTTCTTCGCTCAACACCTGCTGAACTTCCAGAGGTTTCCGAAAGTGAAGTTGTCCGTCATTTTGTTCGACTTTCGAACATGAACTACCATGTTGACAAAAACATGTACCCTCTTGGAAGTTGTACAATGAAATACAATCCCAAGATAAATGATTATACCAGCGACCTGTCCGGATTCAGTGCACTGCACCCACTTCAACCATCGGAAACAACCCAGGGGGCTCTAAGGCTTATGTATGAACTTGCCGAGATGCTGCGCGAAATTGCAGGCATGGCGGCAGTTACCCTCCAGCCGGCTGCTGGCGCACATGGGGAGCTTACCGGCATTCTGCTCATTAAAAAGTACCACGAATCAGTGGGCTCAAAACGCAGCAAACTCCTTGTTGTTGACTCGGCACATGGCACAAACCCTGCTTCAGCAGCTTTGGCAGGATACCAGATTATTTCTGTTGCCGGCAATAGTGATGGGCGCACCGATCTGGACGATCTCCGTTCAAAACTTGACAGCGATGTTGCCGCGCTCATGCTTACCAATCCGAATACCATTGGGCTTTTTGAAAAAGACATCGTGCGAATCGCCAAAATGGTGCATGATAACGGCAGCCTCCTCTATATGGACGGTGCCAACATGAATGCACTGCTTGGAATTACGCGTCCAGGAGATATGGGTTTCGATGTGGTTCATTACAACCTCCACAAAACATTTGCAGCTCCGCATGGTGGTGGTGGTCCTGGCAGCGGCCCGGTTGGCGTTAGCGAAAAACTTCTTCCTTTCCTGCCTGTACCAGTCATTGAAAAGAAAGAAACTGATAAAGAAACAACCTATTCACTCACTTACGACCATCCTGAAAGCATAGGCCGAATGATGAATTTTTATGGAAACTTTGGCGTTCTGGTCAGAGCATATACCTATATCCGAATGCTTGGGCCTGATGGACTGCGCCGGGTTTCTGAAAATGCCATCATTAATGCAAACTACCTGTTGAGCCGTCTGCTCGACCGATATGATCTGCCATATCCTAAGCCTGTCCTGCACGAATTCTGCCTGTCAGGAGACCGTCAGAAAAAAGCACATGGTGTCAGGACACTCGATATCGCAAAAAGACTGCTTGACTACGGGTTCCATGCTCCGACCATTTATTTTCCGCTCATTGTCAGCGAAGCAATAATGATAGAGCCGACAGAAACCGAATCAAAAGAGACGCTCGATGTTTTTGCCGAAGCCCTGATCAGCATCGCCGATGAAGCAGAAACAAACCCGGCACTGATTCTCTCAGCTCCGGTAACAACACCGGTCAAAAGGCTTGATGAAGCTCTTGCCTCAAGGCAGCTTAACATCTGCTGCACCCTGTAAGAGCCAGTAAAAAAAATTAACAAAACCTTAACCTGACTTATTGTGCAATATACACCCATGAAGTTATACTATAAAAAAATCAGCGTATATGCTATTACATCGTACGAAAGTTCTTGTACTCAACAGCAGTTATGAACCGTTAAGTATTTGTGACGCTCAGAAAGCCGTTCTTTTACTCTTTGGAGGCAAAGCCGTGCCGGTTGCCCACCACCCTGAAAGGGTCATCTGCACGGTTTCCCGCAGTTATCCCCTGCCGAGTATTGTACGACTGACCTTTTTTGTCAGAGTCCCCTACAAGAGAATAATACTGAACAGGAAAAACATTCTCCTTAGAGACAGCTTCCAATGTCAGTATTGCGGTAAAACCGATTCTCCCCTGACCATTGATCACATCCTTCCTCGCTCAAGAGGTGGTGAATATTCGTGGGAAAACCTTATAACAGCCTGCCCTCGCTGTAATTCAAAAAAAGGAAACAGAACACCACGAGAGGCTGGCATGCCCCCGTTAAAACAACCGATAAGACCCAATAACCTGATGTTCTTGCAGCAACTGACAGCAACTGTTTCCGATGAATGGAAGCCTTATCTTTATATGAGCTGAGCAAAACATCCTTTTCTACTTCAACAATTGTTTCAAGATAGAGCTGCCGATGCCCGACTGTAACCCGGAATTAGTCCTGCCGCCATGGATTAAGGAGTTCACAGCGGAACACTGCAGCGTTCTCTTTTCTGAAAAGGATCGCATGGACCTCGCGATCGAACTTTCCAGAAAAAATGTTCAACACAAAACAGGCGGCCCTTTCGGTGCTGCTGTTTTTGAACAATTATCAGGCAGGCTTGTTGCGGTCGGGGTCAATCTCGTAGTGCGTAGCAATTGCTCATATAACCACGCTGAAATGGTAGCGCTGGCCATCGCTGAGTATCGTCTCGCCCGTTACACGTTCAACTCTCCTGATCTTCCTGCCCATGAACTTGTAACATCTTCCGAGCCTTGTGCCATGTGTTTTGGAGCAATCATCTGGTCGGGAATCAAACGGCTTGTATGCGGGGCTTATACTGCTGATGTAGAAAATGCTGGTTTTGATGAAGGGCCGAAACCGGATAATTGGACTGAAGAACTTGAAAAACGTGGAATCGTAGTAGTAACCGGTGTATCCCGCTTCAAGGCCAGTTCGGTTATCCATCACTACATCGCTGAAGGTGGAATTATCTATAATGGTCATCCAAGACAATAACAACGGATTGTCAGGATTTTTTTTACTTTTCATGCACAACCAGCATCCCCTTCAACGTAACAGACATAGAGGAACGAATCCAAAAAGAATGAAAATACACCGCTACCTCCTTATTTCTGGATTTTGCAGCCTTCTGCTACTTCGTCCATCAGCATTAAACGGGTCTCCATCAAAACCAGGGATCGAGCCTTGGGCTGCCCAACAGATTTTCAATGTTTCAGATCCCCGTATCGAAGAGACAGTAAAGAAACTTACCCTTTCCGAAAAGATCGGACAAATGCTCATTGCTGAATCCGAAGGCCATTACAACAGCTATGATGACAACGCTTACAAACTTCTTGACCGGCTTGTAAAGGAGGGCAAAATCGGTGGAATCATGTTTCTCAAGGGCGATGCCTTCAGCGCCGCTATGCTGGCAAACCATTTTCAGTCTCTTGCAGCCCGACCACTTCTGATGAGTGCTGATATGGAGCGGGGGCTGGCTATGAGATTGAGCGGAGCAACTGAATTTCCTCCCAACATGGCACTGGCTGCTACACAGGACACTCAATTTGCCAGTAAAATGGCCCGGGCCATTGCTAAAGAAGCAAAAGTCGTTGGACTTCAACAGGACTACGGTCCGACCCTTGATTTGAACATCAACCCGCTGAACCCCATCATAAATACGCGTTCGTTCGGCGATAATCTCCCTTTGACTATTGCATTGTCTCATGCAGTTATCGAAGGGCTCCAGTCGAACGGCATTATTGCAACAGCAAAACACTTTCCAGGGCATGGAGATGTAAGCGTTGACAGCCATATTTCGCTCCCTGTGCTCAAAGCTGACCGGCAACAACTTGAGGATTATGAACTGAAACCATTTAAGGCCGCCATTGAACAGGGTGTCATAAGCGTTATGATCGGGCATCTTGCTGTTCCGAAATTAACCGGCACAATGCAACCTGCCTCAATTTCAAAAGTAATAGTCACCGACCTGCTTCGCAAGGAACTCGGGTTTCAGGGCCTGATCATTACCGACGCCTTAAACATGAAAGCTCTCTACAACGGCCAGAATGTCCCTGATATTTCAGTTAAAGCCGTTCAGGCAGGAAACGACCTTCTGCTCTTTTCTCCCGATCCCGAACTTGCCCACCGCTCTATCGTTAGAGCCGTTGAAAAAGGAGATATACCCGTAGAGCAGATTGATGCCTCGGTACGCAGAATCCTCCAGGCAAAAAAATGGCTCGACATCGAACACAGGAAGCTTGTCGATCTGAACCAGATCAAGGAGAATGCAAGCCCTGAATCGCATCGGGATCTCGCAAATAAAATTGCGGAGGCTGCAATCACGCTGATTAAAGATGAAAACCACTACCTGCCTCTGAAAAAAGTATCACCCGGCAACCTTCTGAATATTATTCTTCAGGATAAAACCGACATAGAAGTCGGCAAAAACTATATCAAAAATATCGATAACTATTATACCGCCGACCATATCCGAATAGATCCGGGAGCCGACTCCCTTCGTTATGCTCAGGCTGCAGATATGGCAATGAAAGCACCGGCAGTTATTGTGACCTCTTATGTCCAGGCGCTCTCCGGCTCGGGAACCCTGAAGCTGACCGAAAAACAACAGGAGTTCGTCCACTCCCTGGCCAAAATGATGCCAAAAGAAAAACCGCTGATCTTTATTTCACTCGGAACTCCTTACCTGATCAATTATTTTCCTGAAATAACTGCCTGTCTCTGTACCTATTCATCAAAAGAAGCAAGTGAAGAGTATGCTGTAAAGGCTCTGAAAGGCAAACTTAAACCCCGAGGAATACTTCCTGTCTCGCTGCAGGGTAGCCCCCGCTGAACAGAACACATTGATCAACAAAAGTTTACCAGCTTTATAACCATGGCAAAAACAGTTCGGGACGAATCAACCGCAAGCGCCTACTGGGCTGCAGTCAATACCTTTTGTTCTCTAAAGGATGTGCATGTCATTGCTGACGCGCCGGTCGGCTGCTACAATCTTGTTGGTGTAGCAGTCATAGACTATACCGATGCAGTCCCCTACCTTGAAAACTTTACACCTACAAGCCTTACAGAAAAGGAGATAGCCTCTTCAGGCAGTTCTGAAATTGTCAGAGAGACCATTGAAAAACTGCAGGCACCAGGACGGCAGCTGATTCTGGTATCAAGTGCCGAGAGCGAGATGATTGGGAGCGACCATGTGCGAATGCTTAAAATGAAATACCCTGATGTCCGTTTTTTTCCATCTAACTCACTTGGGGAAAATGAATGGCAGGGGCGAGACCGCTCGCTGCAGTGGCTCCATGAACAATGCAATGATCATAAACCCGCCGACGTTAAACCCGGAACAGTAAGCATTATCGGTCCTACTTACGGCTGCTTCAACAGCTCCTCTGATCTGGCAGAACTCAAGCGCCTTATTGAAGGCGTGGGAGGCAGCCTTCAGCACGTCTATCCATTTGAAAGTTCTCTCCATGATATTGCAGATCTTAAAAACTCCGAGGTCATTGTGCTTATGTACCATGAGTTCGGCCGTACACTGGCCGGCTTGCTGAAAAGACCTGTACTGCAAGCTCCTTTTGGCATTGATGAAACCCGTAATTTTATTCTTGAGCTTGGACGACTGCTGAACAAAAATGAAAAAGCGGAAGCATTTCTGAAAGAAGAAAAACGCACCACATTGAAGCCAATCTGGGATCTCTGGCGTGGGCCCCAGGCTGAATGGTTTCCTACGATACGGTTCGGAGTAACAGCAGCAAAAACCTATGCCCTTGGATTGAACACCTTTCTTGCCGGGGAAATGGGGATGCTCTGCATGTTCAGCCACGACTCGGCAGAGGCTGATAACACCTTGATCCGTGACGAGATCCAGCAGAAACAACCGCAGTTCCTCTTTGGCAGAATTGTCGATAAAATCTATCTGGCTGAAATTGATGCCAAAACGCGATTTATTCCGGCAGGGTTTCCCGGCCCTATTGTCCGCAGATCTCTCGGCACCCCATTTATGGGTCATAGCGGAGCTGTTTATATCCTCCAGGAAATTGTCAATGCCCTTTACGACATGCTTTTCAACTTCCTGCCCCTAAACCGTCGCGGGTCGTCAGGTGAAGATACTGCCGGCAAAGTGGCATGGAGCAATGAAGCCAATGCCCTTTTGAACGAATTGGTTAAAAAAGCACCATTCATCAGCCAGATCTCCTTTGGAAGGGAGCTTAAAAGAAAAGCAGAACAAATAGCCCTGAAACAGGGAAAGGATACGGTCACCCCTGATATTATGCAAATGATGAACTGATTTGGATTATTTTAATTTTTTGTGTATAGTCCAACTCTACTTTCCGGAACCGGGGATAGCAGATATTATCTGCTCAGCCCTCCCGGCCCGGTATTACTAACGTAAAGAGGCTGTATAGATTTTTCCAGCGAAGAAGTTGCATGTGCCACACGCTTTGCGTGGAATGAAACGACAAGAAACAGAATGTCTGAAAATCAGGAACAACTGGCTTTGATAGCCCTTACCCTGCCGGACGGGACAGTTAAATCATTCCCATCAGGCAGTACCGGTCTCGATATTGCTCTCTCTATTGGACGCAAACTTGCCCAGGATTCGCTGGCACTGAAGGTTAACGGGACACTTGTTGATCTCACAGCTCCAGTGACCGCTGATGCTGGCATTGAAATCATCACCTTTGACTCTGCTGAGGGCAAAGATATTTTCTGGCATAGCTCAAGCCATATCATGGCTCAGGCTATTGAAGAGCTTTTTCCAGGAAGCAAATTCGGCGCTGGCCCATCAATAGAGCAGGGGTTCTATTATGATGTTGCTTCCGGCCACCGCTTTCGGGAAGAGGATCTCCGCACGATCGAAGCAAAAATGCTTGAGATCAGCAAACGGGATATACACATTCAACGGGAAGAATTGACCCGCACAGCAGCAATTGACTTTTTCAAGCATACGAGAAACGACCCCTATAAGGTTGAAATTCTTGAAGATACCCTGAAAAACGTCGATACGGTTTCCCTTTATCATCAAGGCGGATTTACTGATCTGTGCATTGGCCCTCATCTGCCGTCGACTTCGAAACTCAAGGCAGTTCTCCTGACCAATATTTCCTCGTCCTACTGGCGCGGCGACTCGTCAAGGGAAAACATGCAGCGCATATACGGCATTACCTTTCCATCTGAAAAGCTTCTTAAAGAATATGTCGCTCGCATGGAAGAAGCAAAAAGACGAGACCACCGGAAACTTGGTGCTGAACTCGAGCTTTTTATGCTCACGCCCGAGGTTGGAAGCGGGCTGCCAATCTGGCTGCCAAACGGCGCTATTATCCGCAATGAGCTTGAATCCTTTTTAAAGGAAGAGCAGCGCAGGCGTGGCTACCTGCCTGTCTATACACCGCATATCGGCAATATTGACCTTTACAAGCGTTCAGGCCACTATCCGTATTACAGCGATTCCCAGTTTCCGCCGCTGACCTATCACGATGAAGACGGCAAGCAGGAGCAGTATCTTCTTAAACCGATGAACTGCCCGCACCATCACCTCATCTACAGCTCGAAAATGCGCAGTTACCGCGATCTGCCGATCCGACTGACTGAGTTCGGAACGGTCTACCGGCACGAACAGTCCGGTGAGCTCAACGGCCTTGTGCGCGCTCGTGGCTTTACACAGGATGATTCACATATTTACTGTCGTCCCGACCAGCTTGTTGACGAAATCTGCAACGCTATCGACCTGACGCAATTTGTTTTTGGAACACTTGGTTTTTCAGATGTCCATACACGGCTTTCCATGCATGATCCGGCCAATCAGTCCAAATATGGCGGAACAGAAGAGGTATGGGAACAGGCGGAAAAAGATGTCAAAGAGGCAGCCGACCGTATGGGGATCGAGTACTTTATCGGTGTTGGTGAAGCAAGCTTCTACGGCCCGAAAATTGACTTTATCGTCCGTGATGCTCTTGGAAGAAAATGGCAGCTCGGTACGGTCCAGGTTGATTATGTCATGCCGGAGCGGTTTGATCTCACCTATATCGGAAGCGACGGTCAAAAACATCGCCCGGTTGTAATTCACAGAGCACCTTTCGGTTCCATGGAACGGTTTATAGGAGTTCTCATTGAACATACCGCAGGAAATTTCCCTCTCTGGCTTGCACCTGTTCAGGCTGTTGTGCTGCCTATTGCCGAAGATGTGCACGACTATGCTAAAACCGTACACCAGACTCTACAGGCTGCAGGAATCCGTACTGAACTGGATACCAGAAGTGAAAAAATCGGAAAAAAAATACGCGATGCAGAAATAGGCAAGGTCCCCTGTATGATCGTTATAGGACAGAAAGAGCAGGAATGCGGCGAGGTTTCGCTGCGCCGCCATCGCATCGGCGATGAAGGGCGCTTTAGCGTAGACGGACTGATCGAAAAGCTCCTGAAAGAGATTACCGGAAGAACCTGATTATCTAAAAAAAACCTGAACGCATGAAGAAACAGAAGGTTACGACTCAAAAGCCCAAACTTACCTATCGGGTCAATGAACAGATCCGTGTTCCGGAAGTACGAATTATTTTTCCGGACGGAACACAGGAGGTGATGAAAACCATTGATGCAAAGCGTATAGCCGAAGAGCGGAATCAAGACCTTATCGAAGTACAGCCGAATGCCGAACCACCGGTTTGCAAATTTGACAACCTCGGCAGGCTGCTGTATAAAATGGACAAGAGGGACAAGGATCTCAAAAAAAAGCAGAAGACAACCACACTCAAGGAGTTGCGCTTTCATCCGAACACCGACAAGCATGATTTCGATTTCAAGAGTGCTCATCTTGAGGAGTTTCTGCGCAAGGGAAACAGGGTAAGGGCAACTATCGTCTTCCTGGGCCGGTCAATCATCTATAAGGATAAAGGACTGGAACTGGCCGAACGCTTGACCGAACGGCTCAGCATAGTCAGCAATCGTGACGGCGATCCTAAATTCGAGGGAAAGAAACTGTTCGTTTATTTTGAGCCTGACAAGAAAAAGATAGATGCCTACGAGCGTATTAAAGCAAAAACAAGCGCTCCGTTGTCAACTGAAGCAGCTAAACCGGCTAAACCAGTGGATGAGGTTGAACCGGCTGAGTAATCAAGAATATTTGACCATTTTTATATAAAACAATCAAGGACGATCATGCCTAAAATGAAATCACACCGCGGAGCATGCAAACGGTTCAAAACCACTGCCTCCGGAAAAATCAAGCGTGAACGAATGAACGGATCACACAACCTCGAAAAAAAGAACAGAAAGCGCACACGCCGTCTGCATCAGGCAGCACTGCTTGAAGGAACAAAGGCAAAGCAGATCAAGCGGATGATTCTGGCATAAATTTTTAACATTAACTCTACACAACGATGCCTAAAGCAAATAATGCCGTAGCTTCAAAAGCGCGGAGAAAAAGGATTTTAAAAAAGGCCAAGGGATTCTGGGGATCTCGCGGTAATGTTCTGACCGTCGTCAAGCACGCGGTCGATAAAGCAGAGCAGTATGCCTACCGTGACCGCAGGGTTAAAAAACGTACCTTCCGTGCATTGTGGATCATGCGTATCAATGCTGCGGCACGTCTTAACGACACCACATACTCTAAGCTTGTCAATGCAATGCTGAAGAAAAACCTTGAAATTGATCGCAAGGCTCTGGCTGAAATCGCTGTCAAGGATCCTGCAGCATTCACCCAGATTGTTAAAGCCGTTATCGAATAAGAATTACACCGGTATCAATGGAAAACGCCATTCGTAGTTTACAGCAGGAGATCATTGGTTTTGAGATTAACACTCCGGAAGATCTTGAGACCTTCCGCCTTCGATATACGGTTCGAAAAGGGCTCATAGCAGCCCTGTTCGGCCAGCTCAAATCAGTTGATCCTGCTGAAAAACCGCGGATCGGCCAACTGCTCAACGAGCTCAAGCAATCTGCGGATACAAGAGTCAGCGAAGCAGAAGAAAGGCTTGCAGCGGCAACAAGGAAAAGCAGCAAAGGGATAGACCTGACACTGCCGGGAAGACGCTATTTTACCGGCAGTGAGCACCCTGTGCAGAAAGTACTGGGCGAGATGAAAAAAATTTTTTCGGACATGGGCTTCGGTATTGCAACCGGTCCGGAACTTGAACTCGACCACTACAACTTCGACATGCTCAATTTCCCGCCGGACCATCCAGCCCGCGACATGCAGGACACTTTTTTTATTACCAATAATGGAAATGCTGAATCGGATGTACTCCTGAGAACGCATACATCACCAGTGCAAGTCAGGGTCATGCTCGACCAGAAACCTCCCATACGGGTTATTTGTCCGGGGAAGGTTTACCGGAACGAGGCCATCAGCTCCCGCAGTTACTGCGTATTTCACCAGCTTGAGGGACTCTATATCGATAAAAATGTTTCATTCGCCGACCTGAAAGCAACCATCTATTCATTTGCCCGGCAGATGTTCGGCACCGATGTAAAACTGCGCTTCCGCCCGAGCTTTTTCCCCTTTACCGAACCCTCAGCTGAAGTCGATGTCACCTGCTACCTCTGCGGCGGCAAAGGATGTCGCGTCTGTAAAAAATCAGGCTGGCTCGAAATAATGGGTTGCGGCATGGTTCATCCCAACGTTATGCGCAATTGCGGTATCGACCCCGAAACATGGTCAGGCTATGCCTTCGGCATGGGAGTTGACCGTACGGTACTGCTGCGATACAAGATTGACGATATCAGGCTGCTGTTCGAAAATGATTTGCGGATGTTGAAGCAGTTTACTGCGTAAGAGTTCGCATCATTTGTTTTACCGTCTCATCCAGTAAGCCAAGGTGCTCTTGACAGATTCCAAAAATTTCCTCAGCATCAATATTGAAGTACTGATGCGAGAGTATATCTCGTAGTCCTTTCACTCCTGACCAGTTGATATGAGGGTATGAAACTAAAAGTGTGCCCCCTGTTTCCTTGTCAATTTTTTTGAAGTTTTCACCGATAGCGATGAGCATCATTGCAATTGCATCCAGCATATCCATACCCTGATCACTATCCAGAAAATCATCAGCAGTTTTGATAAGAGTAAACCGGCGGTTAATTTTTACGATGGCGGCATCTAACTGCACAAGTTTTTCCAAGAGAGATGCTTGTCATACATAACGAGCCTCACGATCAATGCATGCCTTGAGGTAAGGGTTCATTCTTTTCCAATACCTGATCAGGTCAACTTTGCTGCCAAGCAATTGCTCCAGTTCTTCCTTAAGTTGAACTTTTAGCAAGATATTCGGCTCCATTTCAACAACAATATCAATATCGCTGTCATCTTTCGCAGAATTTCTGGCAACGGATCCAAAGATACCGACTTTTTGCAAACGATAACGTTGTTCAAGATCTATTTTATGACTACTCAGAATGCTGAGTGCTTGATCTCGCTGCATGGTTCACTGTCAATACCTGTTGATTATTATCCATATTATTTTTAGAATATAAACATAGATATCGAAAAATCTGGTATGTGCATGGCCGGACAGGTGAACAGAACAACACCAACTTCAATAAACAGAGGAGGCAGAACAATGGATACCCGACAATTGATTGAAACTTATCACCATGCCTGGACAAACGGTGATTTTGTTACAGCACGCGCCTGTCTTGCGGATAAGCTGGATTTTCAGGGAAGTTTCAATACCTTTTCGAAAGCTGAAGATTTCATTGCTGTACTGACTCAATTCAAGCAGCTGTTAAAAGGCGTCACTTTGCTAAACAGCTTCTTTGATCATCAAAGTGCTGCGTTACTGTATGACTGTGATTCTGCAAGTCCGGCAGGCATTATTCGTACCGCAGAATTTTTCACCGTGTCTGACAACAAGATTTCTGCAATCCGCCTTGTTTTTGATGCAACTGAATTGAGAAAATTAATGCCAGCATAAGGCAGCTTCCCGCTTTTCCATTCACCATCGCCATTACTTGTTGTTCTTGAAGAAGTACATGCTTACCTTACCATTTCGGATTCCTTCGTTCATAATTTTTTTACGCACACAACTTTTCTTATCCCATAAATCAAAACATATTAAGCTATGGCAAACACGAACGGCGTCTTTTCCGATCTCTTCAATGCGGTCGGCACTCCAATCCAGAATGTAGCTGACACGGTAAGTAATGGTATCGATTCAGCCGCTTCGATCGCCGGATCCGGCATCAATCTTTATACAACAATTATAAGCAGCACAGCCAACGCAGGCATTCAGCTCATCCAAGGTGTTCTAACCGGCATCACAACAGCCATCACCCCGAAAAAGTAAACACCAACTTCCCTGTTTAAAGCACCCTGCCCTACCCTGCGCAAGGCGCTTTAATGGTATCCGCCGCAAGCCTCTCAGGACTCAATACTCAGCACTTTTTTTCGGCAAAGAGTTTTTTATATTGAGTAAAATTACTCAATACTCTGAGCAAAATTGTCATGCAGATAGAAAGAGCCCAAAAATCGCTCCTTACAAAACGAATCGAATCAGAACCCCGGCAATTCATACAGGTTCTTTACGGCCCGCGTCAAGTCGGCAAAACCACTGTTGCACAGCAGTTTATGCAATCGACTCCCCTGCCTGTACACTTCGCCTCAGCTGACCTTGTTGCAGCTGGACAATCAAACTGGATCAGTCAACAATGGGAAGCAGCCCGGATTAAACTTCTGAAGTCTGAACAGCAGGAGAGCGTGCTTATCATTGACGAGATTCAAAAAATCAGCAACTGGAGTGAAACAGTTAAAAAAGAGTGGGATTCGGATTCAGTCAATCAAAAAAACCTAAAGGTTATTCTTTTGGGTTCATCCCGGTTGTTAATCCAGCAAGGACTTACAGAATCACTTGCAGGCAGATTTGAAACAATCTACCTGGGCCACTGGTCATACGGGGAAATGAAACATGCTTTTAACTTTACCCCTGAGCAATTCGTCTGGTTTGGCGGTTATCCCGGTGCAGCAACACTGATAGACGATGAAGAGCGATGGGCAAGATACATCGTCGATTCTCTCATCGAAACAAGCATCTCAAAAGATATTCTGATGCTTACCCGAGTCGACAAACCCTCCCTTATGAAACGGCTGTTTGAACTTGGATGCGGCTATTCAGGACAGATTCTTTCCTATACAAAAATTCTTGGTCAACTGCAGGATGCTGGAAATACAACAACACTGGCGCAATATCTTCATCTGCTTGATACCGCTGGATTATTAGGGGGGCTCGAAAAGTATCATCCCGGGAATTTACGATCAAGGGCATCAAGCCCGAAGTTTCAGGTACATAACACCGCACTGATAAGCGCACAGCAGCAGCACACTTTTCACGATATCTCAGAAAATCCAGAACTGTGGGGCCGATGGGTTGAATCATCAGTTGGCGCTCATCTCATTAATCATACCCGTACTGATGCACTCAAGCTCTATTACTGGCGTCAGGGAAATCATGAGGTTGATTTTGTCCTCGAGCACAAAGGGAAAATAATCGGTCTGGAAATCAAAAGCGGTCGATCACAACATGCATCAGGCATGGCTGCATTTTGTAAAGAATGTAATCCCTACAAAGTTCTTCTTGTCGGCAACTCCGGTATCCCCTGGCAGGAATTCCTTGAACTCAATCCGCTTGAGTTATGAATAAAGTCCAGTACCCTTAAGGATCCGTTCGGCGAAGATCTTTGAGCAGAAGAAATAAATGGTATGGGTCTGTCGGGGAGGGAATAAAATTAAAATGCGTGTAAAACTTGCGCGCCGCATCATCTTTTGCATGGGCTGCAATGGCTCGTATCCCTGCAATATCTGCAGCCTGCATAGTTCGTCGCATGGCATCTTTTAATAGACCAGCACCTATTCCTCTATTTTGCCAGTCAATACTCACAGCCAAACGCGCCAGCAACATGATGGGAACAGGGTGCCTGGCCAGCCCTTTTGTGAGACGTTGCGGGGAGTCCTCGTAATTTACCTGACCTACAGCCAGCGTATAGAATCCAGCAATGGCTCGATCTGCCATACCTACATAGGTTTGCGATGAAGAGGCCTGCTGGCTTGTAAGGGCAAAACGGACAAGAAATCTATTGAGCGCCTGGCTACCGCAATCAAAATCATCAAGATTGTGACCGCTGCAAAGCTTTTCTATGGAGAAGTGCGTGGTCATCAATGGTTAATCGTTCTCAAAAATACTTTTTTCCTGAAAAAGCTTCTTGAGTCTGGGCAATTCACGCGGCGAGGCATCCAGTGCCTCCATAAATAAGCTCCATTGCGGCCCATCAAGTTGAAATGAACGACGGTCTGCCAAGGTTTCCTCAGCTCGGGAAAGGGCGCTCTCAAGCACAAACTCACTGACGGAGCGTTGTGCTGCTGCTGCTGCACTACGAAGCACCTGCTTCGCCTGCTTGGAGAGACGAAGGTCAAGTTTTTCGGTTCTGGTTGTTATTGCCATAGGTAAAGGTTTCTTGGTTCTGCTTCTCCGATAATATACAAGAGCCGCCAGACATCGTCATGACAAAAAAATCTCTTCGACAGACTTATGCCCGTAGTATATCCAGCATCAAGGAAATCATGAAGTTGATTTTGTTCTCGAGCACAAAGGGAAAATATTCGGTCTTGAAATCAAAAGCGGTTGATCACAACAAGTGAAGAATCCAAGCTTTAGCCATTGACTTTTTCGGATAATGTGAGAAACTTTTCCTTCTGCTTATAATCATAGCTCCTATCAATCCCAACCAGCCCGCTTTTTATCAGATACGCATTGACAAATGTCTTGTTCTCAAGATAGAGGTAACAGAGCAGGTCGTTTTCTTCGTCATGTTTCAGCTTGTCATACTTCAGGAAGATACGCTTACCCTTTATCTTTTCAGTCAGATACCCGACCGCCTTGTCGTGCGTGAACGCCTCGCCCTTGATGCCGATCAGTTTTATCGTTAACCCGTTGGATAACCGCACTTTTTCAGGACTGAGCACCTCCTTGACTGTAAAGAACTCTTCGCGCTGCGCCTCACTCTCCTTCTCAATCCTGGAGCCAAAAGTGAGTTTTCGGGGATCGGTTTTTTTATCAAGCTTGTGGGGATCTTTGAACTGATAGGGCAACTGCTCAATGGCTGCGGCAAAATCAACCTTGACCGGGTCGTACAGAAACTCGTATTCTGTCCCCATAAAATCGGGCTGCCTGGTATTCAGCTTCTGTCTGGCAATCTCGATAAACTCCGGATTGATTTCGTACCCGACCGAGTTTCGGCCAAGATTCTTTGCGGCAAGTGACGTTGTCCCACTACCCATAAAGGGATCGAGCACAGTATCACCCCGGAAAGCAAACATTTTGATAAGCCGTTGCGGAAGCTCTTCTGGAAACATTGCAAGATGCCCATCCTGTTTTGCACCGGCAAAGTTCCAGTGACCTGCAAAGTAGGTATTCCACTCCTCGGTGGTCATGGCTGAGTTTTCTTTCTGCTCTTTGGTTGGTTTT
>JBAWYL010000033.1:0-24916 GCA_037143555.1 Chlorobiaceae bacterium | reverse complement strand
TTCGCAAGCAGCTTGCCGGTTTTGAGTCAGAAGCAGACGTTTATGATGTGGGAACAGTGCTTCAGGTTGGTGACGGTATTGCACGTGTATACGGTTTATCAAATGTTGCAGCAGGAGAGCTTCTTGAGTTTCCTAATCAAGTGATGGGAATGGCTTTAAACCTTGAGGAAGACAATGTCGGCGCTGTATTGTTTGGCGAATCAAATCAGGTTAAAGAAGGAGATACGGTTAAAAGAACAAGTATGCTTGCTTCAATACCGGTTGGTGAAGCTATGCTTGGCAGGGTTATCAATCCTCTTGGTGTGCCGATTGATGGCAAAGGCTCCATTGAAACTCAGCTGCGTCTTCCTCTCGAGCGTAGGGCTCCCGGTGTTATTTACCGTAAATCTGTTAATGAACCGCTCCAGACAGGTCTCAAGGCAATTGATTCCATGATTCCGATTGGCCGCGGACAGCGCGAACTTATCATCGGCGATCGCCAGACTGGCAAAACAGCCGTTGCGCTTGATACCATTATAAACCAGAAGGGCAAAGGGGTTTATTGTATCTATGTAGCGATTGGACTGAAAGGTTCGACCGTGGCTCAGGTTGTCAATACCCTGGAAAAAAATAACGCGATGGAATACACCACCGTTATTTCTGCGACTGCATCTGATCCTGCACCTCTTCAGTTTATTGCACCTTTTGCCGGTGCTACTCTCGGTGAGTATTTCCGCGATACCGGTCGTCATGCTCTTGTTGTGTATGATGATCTTTCAAAACAGGCTGTGGCTTATCGTCAGCTATCCCTGCTTCTTCGTCGTCCGCCGGGACGTGAAGCATACCCCGGCGATGTTTTTTATCTGCACTCCCGTCTTCTTGAAAGAGCTGCGAAAATTACAGACGATATCGAGGTCGCAAGGAAGATGAACGATCTTCCAGATGCCCTGAAGCCAATGGTTAAGGGTGGCGGAAGTCTTACTGCATTGCCGGTTATCGAAACCCAGGCAGGAGACGTTTCTGCATATATTCCGACTAATGTGATTTCTATCACCGATGGTCAGATTTTTCTTGAGTCGAACCTTTTCAACTCCGGACAAAGGCCGGCTATCAACGTCGGTATATCGGTATCCCGAGTTGGCGGAAGTGCCCAGATAAAGGCCATGAAAAAAGTCGCCGGTACCCTGCGTCTTGATCTTGCCCAGTTCCGTGAACTTGAGGCGTTCTCGAAATTTGGTTCTGACCTGGATAAAACCACTAAAGCCCAGCTTGACAGAGGAGCAAGGCTTGTAGAAATTCTTAAGCAGGGTCAGTATATCCCGATGCCGGTTGAAAAACAGGTCGCCATTATTTTTCTCGGTACCCAGGGATTGCTCGACTCGGTAGATTTACGCTTTATCCGCAAGTTTGAGGAGGAGTTCCTTGGCATGCTTGAGGTCAAACACAGTGATATCCTTAAAAACATTGCTGAGAAAGGTTCTTTGGAGACCGATACGGCAAACTCGCTTAAGGAGATTGCTATCAAGTTTGTGAATACCTTCAAGGAAAAAAATAAGGCGTAAGTAGAGAAAAAAGGGTTTTTAAGCAATTTATTAACAGTCCCGTAATACATGCCTACATTAAAGGATATACGTGTACGAATCAAGGGGGTAAAGTCTACTCAGCAGGTCACCAAGGCGATGAAGATGGTGGCCGCTGCAAAGCTGAGACGCGCTCAGGAACGGGCCGTAATGGCTCGTCCCTATGCCGGAAAGCTTAAGGATATGCTTGGTTCCCTGTCAGGCAAGGTAGATACATCACTCAACCCTTTGCTTTCGGGCCGTGCTGAGGTCAACAAAGTTCTTGTGATTCTTATCACTTCCGACAGGGGTCTTTGCGGTGCATTCAATGCCAATATCATCAAGCTTGCCTACAAAACCATTCATGAGGACTTCGCCGATGTTTACAGCAAGGGTGGAGTAAGCATGATTTGTGCCGGGTCCCGTGGATTTGATTTTTTCAGAAAAAGAGAGTACAAGATAGTCAAGGGATACCCGTCTGTTTTTCAGGGTCTTGATTTCAGTACGGCAAAAGAGATTGCAGATACCGCCTCCGGCATGTATCTGAGAGGCGAGGTTGACAGGGTTATTGTTGCTTACAATGAATTCAAGTCGGTACTTGCTCCGAACCTGAAAGCTGAAGTACTGCTTCCTATTGCACCTGAAACTTCAGGGAAGGAGAGCAGCAGTGACTACATTTACGAGCCTTCACCGTCAGCTATTATTGATGTGCTGGTACCAAAGCATCTCAATACACAGATATGGAGAATGCTGCTTGAATCGAATGCTGCAGAGCAGGCTGCCCGTATGTCGGCTATGGATTCAGCCACCGAAAATGCAAAGGAGCTTTTACGGACACTCAATATCAGTTACAACCGGGCAAGACAGGCTGCAATTACTACAGAGCTTAGTGAAATTGTTGCCGGTGCTGAGGCATTGAGCAGTTGAAAAAGCCTTTCAAGATATCAATAATGTAAAGCGCCTGCAAGGGCGCTTTTTTTATGGTTGCAGGGGTTAAGTGGTTACGGCGTTATGCAGTTCATCAGGAAATGATTTATATTTTACACAGTAATGATTGAAGTTAAGTCTCATTTTATAGTTAATGAAGGTATGGGCGGAAGCATGAAGATATACAAGTTTGGAGGTTCCTCTCTGGGTTCAGCCGGGCGAATTAAAAAAGTTGCAGCTATCATTGCAGGCGGGCTGGACCAGGGTAAAATTGTTGTTGTCGTTTCGGCTATACATCGGGTTACCGATCTTTTACTTGAATCAGCAACAAAAGCCAGTAACGGTGACAGTGGTTACCGTGTTACCCTTGATGAGCTTGATCATCTCCATGACTCAATAGCTGGCGAACTTTTTTCCGGAGATATTTTCGACCATATCGCCATATTACTACGTTCCGAACTTGCTGAGCTCAATGATTTTGTGCATGGTATCTTTTTGCTGAGGGAGCTTTCTGAAAAAAGCCTTGCTCGGGTACTTAGTTTTGGCGAACGGTTATCAGCTCGCCTGGTCAGCAGTTATCTTCAGGAGCAGCATATTTCATCGTTTTATCTTGATGCTCGCGAATTGATTGTAACTGATACCAATTATGCTGATGCTCTGGTTGACAGTCACGCTTCTGAAGTTAAGATCAGAAAACGCCTTGCATTGTTTGAAGAGGTCCCGGTTGTAACCGGTTTTATTGCTGCTGCGCCCGATGGATCAGTAACGACGCTTGGGCGTGGAGGTTCAGATTATACCGCCTCAATTGTTGGTGCGGCACTTGGTGCAGCGGAAATCGTTATTTGGACAGATGTTGACGGTTTTTTCAGTGCAGATCCAAAACGGGTGCGCGATGCCCGCATTCTGCCTTATATCAGCTATGCTGAAGCTATGGAACTTTCCCATGCAGGAGCCAGAGTTCTGCATCCTCTTGCTGTTCAGCCTGCGATGAAAGCAGGTATTCCTGTGATGATCAAAAATTCATTTAATACGGGAGCTGAAGGGACAAGAATTGAACATTCCACCCCCCTTGACATCAGCCGGACTTTGCCTGTGACAGGTCTTTCCTCAATCAACAAAGTGGTGCTTTTGAATCTTTCAGGAAGCGGTATGGTTGGTGTTCCAGGCATTGCATCACGTTTATTCACTTGCCTTGCCCTGAACCGGATCAACATCATTTTTATTTCACAAGCTTCGTCTGAACAGTCGATTACTCTTGCCATTAATCCCTCTCAGGCTGCAAAAGCCAAAAAAATTCTGGAGGGAGAGTTTCAGAGTGAAATCGAATTCCGTCAGATAGACCCTCTTGTGATCCGTCGTAATCTTGCCATGATCGCCGTCGTCGGCAATAACATGTCTGGTCATCCGGGAGTCTCTGCCCAGCTGTTTGAAACACTCGGTAAAAACGGCATCAATGTCATAGCAGTAGCTCAAGGGGCTAATGAAATGAATATTTCTCTGGTTATTGACAGCCATCATGAGGATAAAGCTCTGAACTGTATTCATGAATCTTTTTTCCTTTCGCAACGCAAGGTGCATCTTTTTATTGCCGGTACCGGTACTATAGCAAAAAGCCTGATCGGTCAGATAAGTGCACATCGACACAACCTTCAGAAAGATAATGACCTTGATGTGGTCGTATGCGGGATGGCAAATACCGGCAAGATTGCGCTTGATGATGATGGAATTGACCTTCAGCATTGGCAATCAGCTCTTGTGCCGAGAGTCGAACACCCCGATATTGATGGGTACCTTCAGCTTATCAAAGAAAAAAACCTGCACAATACAATTTTTGTTGATTGCACGGCAAGTGCCAAGGTTGCTGAACTTTATCCCGACTTTCTGCTTGGGAATATTTCAGTGGTAACTGCAAACAAACTTGGCATGGCAGGGCAGTGGCCGCTCTACCGCCGGATAAAGGATGCACAGCGGAAAAGCAATGCCCGTTTTCTTTATGAAACCAATGTAGGTGCTGGATTGCCCATTATCAACACATTGCACGATCTTAAGAACAGCGGCGACAAGATTATCAGTATCGAAGGAGTTCTCTCTGGAACATTGAGTTTCATTTTCAATGAACTTCGCAAAGGCGGCCGGTTCAGTGAGATTGTTCGCCGTGCCCAACAGGCAGGCTATACCGAACCGGATCCGAGAGATGACCTTTCAGGTGCTGATTTTGCCCGCAAGTTTTTGATTCTTGGTCGTGAACTCGGCTTTACACTGGAGTACGGTGACGTTGTTTGTGAGAGTCTTGTGCCACCGGAATATCGTGGTCAGATGCCCGTTGCAGAGTTCCTTGACCGGTTATCGAGTGTTGACGAGTGGTATGCCGCAGAAATCGAGAGTGCTGCTGAAGTTGGAATGACTATAGCTTATGCCGGCGAGATTCGGGATGGAAAGGCAAGCATCGGAGTAAAAAGGGTTCCGGTTTCAAACCCTATTGCCGGACTTAGCGGATCGGAAAATATGGTAGTTTTTACCACTGAGCGTTATCGTACCACCCCTCTTGTTGTGCGTGGTCCAGGAGCAGGTGGAGAGGTTACCGCGGGAGGGGTTTTCGCCGATATTCTACGCATTGCCAGCTATCTTGTTTAAATAAAAAGAACAATGCGCGCAGAAATTGTTTCCATTGGGGATGAACTTCTTAAAGGTCAGCGGGTAAACACCAATGCAGCTTTTATTGCAGGAGCTCTTTCAGGTATAGGAGTGCCGGTCAGGAGAATCGTGTCGTGTTCTGATCTTGAACAAGAGATGGTTTCAGTGTTAAGTGAATCACTTGAGCGGGCTGATATTGTGCTTGTAACGGGAGGACTCGGGCCTACCAGAGATGACCGGACACGAAAAGCTGTGCAGGAGCTTCTCAATAGAGGGCTCGAATTGAGCGAGGATGCCTATGAGAATCTTGCCGGCAGGATGAAGCTATGGGGAGTGGAATTATCGGCTTCTCTCCGAGATCAGGCTATGGTGATTGAAGGATCTCATGTTATAGCAAACACAAAGGGTACAGCTGCAGGGATGATTATCGGCTGTGGAGAACGCTTTGATAATCATTATCTCGTACTGATGCCCGGTGTTCCCTCAGAAATGCAGGCTATGATGGAACTCACCGTACTTCCTTATTTTGCAGCACTTTCTTCCACAGTAATTCGTCATACGCCAGTAAAAACACTTGGTATCGGGGAATCGACACTGGCAGAAATGATTATTGACATCGAAGACAGTTTGCCGGAGGGAACGACCCTTGCCTATCTGCCGCATGCTGCGGGTGTAAACCTGATGATCAGCAGCATAGGTCGGAGGAAGGAAGAAGTAGATCGCGATAACAGCAGCATTGTTAAAGCCATTATGGAAAGGGCGGGTCAATATATTTTTGCGACCAGCGATGTCACTCTTGAAGAGACGATCGGAACGATGCTCACAGCAAAAGGGATGACAGTGGCTGTCGCAGAATCCTGCACAGGCGGACTTCTTGCAAGCCGGTTGACTGATGTGGCGGGTTCATCACGGTATTTCCATCAGGGTTTTGTTGTGTACAGCAATCAGGCAAAACACAAGGCGCTTGGTGTGCCAGAAGAGCTTATTGAATCTTTCGGAGCTGTGAGCGAAGAGGTTGCAAGAGCGATGGCAGCAGGATGCCTGGAAAAAAGCGGGGCCGATTTGGCTGTTGCAACAACGGGTATAGCCGGGCCATCGGGAGGCTCCCCGGGAAAACCAGTTGGCATGGTTTGTCTGGCGGTTGCCCAAAAATTGACAGGGAGGGTGCTTTCCAAAACACTCTTTATGCAGGGAGATCGTGAACGCAACAAGTTCCGCTTCAGCGAGGCTGCCCTTCGTGAACTTTGGGAGTGCCTGCGGGACTGACAGTGCTGTAATGTTTTCATTGCCAAGAGAGAAGCTGTGCAGCAATTGCAAAATTAATTCTCATTTTCGAAAAAAGATACACTTTTATCGATACCTTGCAGGATCGATAAAATTTTTCACGCAGTTTACGACAAGCATATAGTTCTCATGATAGTGTATGGCAAGAATTGCAAGATTACCTGATATAGTAGCGAACAAAATTTCAGCCGGAGAAGTTGTTCAACGCCCTGCATCAGCCGTTAAGGAGCTTATAGAAAATTGCATTGATGCAGGTGCAGACAAAATAACTGTTCTTATCAAGGATGCAGGAAAGGAGTTAATCCGTATTATTGATAATGGCGCGGGGATGTTGCGCGATGATGCGCTTTTAAGTGTTGAGCGGTTTGCAACCAGTAAAATTTCAGATGTTGAGGATCTTGACTCCCTCAGAAGCCTCGGTTTCAGGGGTGAAGCGCTTGCCAGTATCTCTTCAGTCTCGCATTTTGAACTTAAAACTCGAACAGCAAAAGAGACCCTCGGTTTGAGACTCCGTTACGAGGGAGGAGTCCTTGTTGAGGAATCAGAAGTACAGGGAGAGCAGGGAACAACTATCAGTGTCAGGAACCTTTTTTACAATGTACCAGCCAGGCGTAAGTTTCTGAAATCTAACGCTACCGAGTATCAACATATTTTTGAAACAGTAAAATCGTTTGTTCTTGCATATCCTGAGATTGAGTGGCGAATGTATAGCGATGACGAGGAGCTTTTCCATTTAAAGACGCCGGATATCCTGGACCGGCTCAATGTATTTTACGGCAACGATTTTGCCGCCAGCATGATTGAACTTTCCGAGGAAAACGATTTTCTCTCAATCAGGGGATTTCTCGGCAAACCCGTTATGCAGAAACGCCGAAAACTCGACCAGTATTTTTTTATAAATCGCAGGCTTGTCCAGAATCGTATGCTCTCTCAGGCGGTTCAGCAGGCTTATGGCGATCTGCTTGTTGAGCGCCAGACTCCTTTTGTTCTGCTTTTTCTTGGCATTGATCCTTCACGGGTTGATGTCAACGTACATCCTGCAAAACTTGAGATCAGGTTTGATGATGAGCGAAGTGTCCGAAATATGTTCTATCCTGTTGTTAAACGGACTATTCAGTTACAGGATTTTTCGCCCGACATCGAAGCCCGGGAAAGCAGCGAATTCCATTCTCTGCCTTCTCAGGAATCCTCGTTTAGAAAACTGGCTTTTCAGGAAATACCGAATCGCTCGATATCCACCGGTGATCTCTATTCGCATTATCGGTCAGGTTCGTTTCATGAACCAGCTGCTTCAAGGGTTTTCAGCTTGCAGCAGGAGGAGATGTTTTTACCTCAATCGACAGGAGGATATAGCGGTACAGAACGTGAACTGCGGGAAGGTGATGATGGGGTATCATCCGTACTGCTTTCCCGGCTCAATGAAGATGAAGCCATTCCAAACCCGAAAGATGCCGAACCGAAAATCTGGCAGCTGCATAACAAATACCTTATCTGCCAAATCAGAACCGGGTTGATGATTATTGATCAGCATGTGGCGCACGAACGGGTATTGTACGAGCGTGCAGTTGATGTGATGAACCAGAATGTTCCAAACTCACAGCAGCTGCTCTTTCCTCAAAAAGTAGAGTTTCGTCCGTGGGAGTTCGAGGTTTTTGAGGAAATCAGGGAAGATCTCAACCGGCTTGGTTTTAATTTGAGGATGTTCGGCAAACAAACTGTTATGATAGAGGGGGTCCCTCAGGATGTTAAACCGGGGACTGAAGTCTCCATCCTGCAGGATATGATTGCTGAATATCAGGATAATGCCTCACGTCTGAAGCTCGAAAAGCGAGACAACCTTGCGAAGTCATACTCGTGCCGCAATGCAATCATGGCTGGTCAAAAGCTTTCCCTTGATGAGATGCGGACACTTATTGACAACCTTTTTGCTACCCGTGAACCATACTCATGCCCGCATGGAAGACCTGTTATTATCAAGCTTTCACTTGACCAGCTTGACAGGATGTTCGGGAGAAAATAACAAGGAGGTTGCAAGTTTGTTCAAAAATACTAAATTTGAACCCATGCCCTTGTAGCTCAGTGGATAGAGCAACAGTTTCCTAAACTGTAGGTCGGCGGTTCGAGTCTGCCCGAGGGCACTTTTTTAATGCCACACTCCATACTGTCCAGGCTGCAGATCGGATCTAAATCAGCTGCATGCAAAAGCCCGTCGTCCCTTCTGGAAAATGCGGTTTAACAGGATTATCTATAAAATCTCTTCAGTTTGTAATGGCCGATCGCCAGCGCTTGGATCGTGGTTAAGAATTTCGACGTTCATGTCATTGCATGTCCTTCATATTTGGTATTTTACCAGCATAAATATTTTTACAGAAAGTCTTTAATCGTAAAGAAGAATGAAGCTTGTCAGAATTATAATCGGCATTCTGCTGATGCTTTTCTTTGCAGATATCGCCCGATATTTTGTTTTTCCCGATGTGGGAAAGCTTGTAGACGAAAATCCTGTAAAAACAGCTTTTATGGAGTACCGTGAGTCCGAATGGAAAGCAGCCGGCCTCAGCGATAAAAAAATACATCAGAAGTGGGTCTCTCTTCAAAATGTGTCACCTAACCTCATAAAAGCGGTTCTTATTGCCGAAGACGACAAGTTCTGGAAGCATGAGGGTTTTGATTTTCAGGCTATTGAGCGGTCAATAGAAAAAGATATTGCTGCAAAAAAATTTAAAATGGGAGGAAGTACCATTAGCCAGCAGCTGGCTAAAAATCTTTATCTCTCCTCTTCAAAGAACCCTGTTCGAAAAATCAAGGAGGCCATTCTTACATGGAGAATTGAAAAAAAACTTTCAAAACGCCGAATTCTTGAGCTTTATGTCAATCTTGTAGAATGGGGTGACGGTATATTCGGCATTGATCAGGCGGCACATCATTACTACGGTGTCAGTCCTGCCCGGTTAACGGCTCAACAGGCATCAAAACTTGCATCAATACTTCCGAATCCAATTAAATTTTCTCCTCTTGGTTCTTCTTCCTATGTGCGCAATCGTTCAAGAATCATCTATGCCATCATGCGAAAGAGAGGAGTTTTCGTACCGGACTACAAGGAGGTTATGACTGTTAAGCCTGACGTAGTGCCTTTGGATTCAGTTGTGATCGGGGTTCCGGAATATCTTATTGACCAGGCCGTTTCAGCCGATAGCATTGCAAGCAAGGATTCTAAATATCAAGGCGCTCCACCTGCAGGAAAAGGAGAGGGTGGTGTTCCTGATATTCCTTCCGGTACAGTGAAGCCTTAAGTGCAGGAGTCAACGGAATATTAAAATCAGAAAAACGCTCCGTTTTCAGAGCGTTTTTCCGGATAGGGAGGGCTCAGTGCACTGCTCTTTATTCTTTGGAGAGCTCAAACAATGTCTTGTCGACTCCGCAAACAGGACATACCCAATCATCTGGAAGACTCTCGAAGGGCGTTCCCGGTTCAATTCCGCTGTCAGGATCTCCAAATTCAGGATCATACACATAACCACAAGGTATACAAACCCATTTTTGCATAAAATTATTCTCCGGTTTAATTAAGAGTTATTTGAATCGTAAATGTAACTGCAGAAAAATATACTGATTGATCTGCTATTGTTTGTCTTGTTGAAGAAATAAAGCGAGACTGCATGTTAAAAGTTCTCCGGCTTTGATGAAAAAAAGGCGGGTGAGCGAAAGGAACAGGTGGCTTGATTACAGAGGGATTGTTACAGCTTGCAGCAGAGCCGGTAGCTGAAAGCAAAGTTCTTGGATAATCTCATCAACCGTGATATATTTGTACTAACTTGCGCGGAGGGTATGAAATGAACTGGAAAAGAGTTATTTCTGTCTGGTTTTTGATTGCTGCTGCTGAATCGGTTCATGGAATATTGCGTCGGCTCTTTCTGGTTCCCCGGATTGGTGAGCTACATTCTTGCCAGATCGGTGTGGTGATCGGCTCTTCCATTATTTTTACCATTGCATGGCTCTGTGTCCGGTGGTTTGGTCCAGGATCACATTGGCAGCAGCTTCAAGTTGGTGCACTATGGGTGGTGCTTACGCTCATCTTCGAGTATACTCTCGGCTATTTTTCAGGCTATTCGCTGGAGCGCATCCTTTCTGACTACGACATTACCAAAGGCGGACTGATGGATTTTGGCATACTCTTCATGTTGTTTTCTCCAGCCTTAGCCGCCAGGGCTCGGGGATTGAACGCTAATCCAACAAATATTTCATGAGCAGCGTTGTCCTGGCAATATCGGGTTCACTCCGGCGTCCATCATTTACCGAAAAGATGCTGGATTTGTGCCTTGAAGGTATGAGGAAGACGGAGGAAGAGCTGGAAGTGCACAAGTTTTATCCTCACAAGATGAACATAGCGCCATGCAACAGCTGCTGGTCGTGCTGGAGCAGAAAGAGGCCCGGAGAGTGTGTTCAGAAAGACGATTTTGAACAGATACTTGATGTTTACAAACGGGCTGACTACCTGCTTCTTGCTGCACCGCTCTATACGTTTGATTTTCCAGCTACGGTTAAAAACGTTATCGATCGCTTCTTTATTGTTCTGGAACCGGCTCAGATCGCGTTGGCGAGCGGAGGAACCGAGCATCCCAAACGTTTTGGACGACACCCAAAATCTGTTTTGATCTCCTCCTGCGGCTTTCCGGAGATTGAGAATTTTAACATTCTCAGTCAGCACTTCCGTGTCATCTCTGAACATATGGGGTGGAAATGGTCGGGTGAACTTTTAATCTCTGCAGCAGGAGCTGCCAATACTCCGAAGCTTTTTGACCGGAAGTATGAGCTTATCAAAAAAGCAGGTGCAGACTTGATGAACGGGGAAATCTCGACGGCGACATCAACGGCGATTTCAGCCCCGGTTATGCCGGCAGAGGATTATCGCAGGATGGCCACATTGAGTTTCGAAGGAGGGCTGACCTCAACAGTGAAAATGGCCGCAATAGCCATAAAAGCCATAAGCAAGCAGAACAAGGAGTTTGAATAGAAGAAATGGGTAGCATTGCAGCTTGTGAGGCGCCAAAAACCGGATAATCAAACTTCGGGCCTAATACCATCCTCTCAGCTTCATCGCATTGGCAACGCGTTCAACAGCGACAATAAAAGCGGCCAGTCGATTATTGACAGTATAGATTTCACTTGTTTGCCGCACGGCCAGGAATGCTGTCTTCATTTTTTTTTCGAGACGCTTATGCACCTGCTTTTCTTCCCAATAGTAGCCATAGGAGTTTTGCACCATTTCAAAATACGAGACAGTTACGCCTCCGGCATTGCAAAGAAGGTCGGGAATGATATAAACGCCTTTATTGAAAAGAATAAGGTCGGCCTCAGGCGTGGTTGGTCCGTTTGCAAGTTCAGCGATGATTTTCGCCCTTATATCCGGAGCATTTTTCTCTGTAATAACCGAATCGAGTGCAGCAGGAATGAGTACTGCAACGTCGAGTTCCAAAAGTTCTTTCTCAGAAATTGCTCCTGATCCAGGGAAGCCTTTTACTGAACCAGTCTTTCTTTTATGCACCATGAGTGTGTCATAGATAAAACCATCGGGGTTATAAATGCTGCCTGTTGAATCTGAAACAGCAACCACCTTCATGTCGAGAAGATCAACAGCAAGCTTGTGGGCGTAAGAGCCTGCATTGCCGTAACCCTGGATTGCAGCCCTTGCTCCGGCAAGGTTCAGGCCAAGCGCTTCTGAGGCTTCCTTTATACAATAGATGCCACCTCTTGCGGTAGCGTCACCTCTTCCAGCAGAGCCGCCAAGAGCAAGCGGTTTGCCGGTGATGACTCCGAACGTGTTATTGCCCTGCATGATGGAGTACTCATCAGCCATCCATCCCATGATTTGAGGAGTTGTGTAAACATCCGGGGCCGGAATGTCTTTGGCAGGGCCAAGGAAGCTTCCGAGCTGTCGAATATAGCCCCGCGACAAGCGCTCAAGTTCACCGGTAGACATGGTTTTCGGATTGCAGATAACTCCACCCTTTCCTCCGCCAAGAGGAATATCCATGACAGAGGTTTTCCAGGTCATCCATGAAGCCAAAGCTCTTACAGTATCGATAGTTTCGTCTGGGTGAAAGCGGATTCCTCCTTTATTTGGTCCCCTTGCATCGTTATGTTGTACCCTAAATCCTTCAAAGATCTCTGTACTTCCATTATCCATTTTTATTGCAATGGTAACATGGAGCTCGCGTAAAGGGCGTCTTAGAAGTTCATACGCGGCAGGGTCGAGCTTCATGATGGCAGCGGCATCTTCCAGCTGCCTCTGGGAGGTTTTATAAGAAATCTGTTCGGGTATGGAACTTTGTTTCATAAGAATATGTGGCGCGTGTGCAAAGAAATTCGTAATTTAATCAATGGTAAAGCTGCCTTTGTATACTATTTTTGCAGGGCCGGACAGAAATACCTTATCCATTGCATCATTAAAGCTGACGTCAAGGGTGTTTCCGCTTTTTACGGTGACTTGT
This sequence comes from Chlorobiaceae bacterium, assembly GCA_037143555.1. Classification (GTDB taxonomy): domain Bacteria; phylum Bacteroidota; class Chlorobiia; order Chlorobiales; family Chlorobiaceae; genus Chlorobium. Next base: position 12,045 of record JBAWYL010000033.1, on the reverse strand, counting down.
ACTGTTGTATTTACAATTTTGCCAAGGTGATAGCTCATCAAAGCAGCTGCAACCGCTCCTGTGCCGCAGGCCAGGGTTTCATCTTCAACGCCGCGCTCAAAAGTGCGGATGGAAAGAGAGTCAGGAGAGGTAATCTCGATAAAGTTGACGTTGGTGCCTTCGGGAAAAATATCAATCCGATGCCGGATGGTGCGTCCGGTTCCGGTAACACTTGCGTTTTGAAGGTCTGAAGTATAAATAATGGCATGGGGAGAGCCGGTATTAACAGCGTGGCAGACCAGCCCTTCGATTGCGATATTATTTCTAAACTCTTTTGGGGCCAGCATTCGAAGTCTGACAGTCTCTTCACCGGTAATCCAGGCCTCATAGCTGTTGCTGTTAGCTTCAAATGCATAACCGTTGGCGGAAGATACGGGGATGCCGATGATATAGGCAAAGTAAGCAGCACATCTTCCACCGTTTCCACACATTGATCCAGGAAAACCATCAGCGTTATAGTACTTCATACTGAATCCATGGCCGGCAGATGGTTCGATGAGAATAAGTCCATCAGCACCTATTCCGGTTCTTCTGGTGCATAACGAATTGATCTGTTCCGAAGAAAGATTGACGGAAAGGTCTCTGTTATCAATAACAATAAAATCATTGCCCGCTCCGGACAATTTGCAGAATGAGATCTCCATACTGTTCAAGGTATTCCTGATTGAGAGGTTTTCCTTTACCTGAGAGCATACAAAAAATGTTCAAGGCAAGGGCTTTCATACAGTATAATAAAACAATAGCGCGTTAATGCGCCGGCAAAACTATTTATTATTAAATAAATTTTCTTATTTTACACACGGCTATATCTGTTGATTTGTTTGGGTATCTGCCTTTTTAAAGCTGGTTTTTAAAGTGTTTTTCCATAGATTTTAAAAGTAATCATTCGCATTGCGTTACGAGATAGATAAAAAAACTGCAGGGCATTGAGCACGGTGATCGCTGATTTTTTGCAGTCTGATGGTATGACAAGTTATAACGCAACGGTTTTATTTTTGGTTTCTTTAACATGAAATAGGTCCAAACAAAGGAGAGAATACAATGGCTGAACAAGTGAATCCGGCAGGAGTCAAGCCAAAGGGCACTGTCCCACCTCCCAAGGGGAACGCTCCTTCTCCGAAGGCGAACGGTGCTGCAGGTGCGCCATCGGTTATCAAGGAGCAGGATGCCGCTAAAATGAGGAGATTTCTGTTCCAGCGAACAGAAACACGTTCAACGAAGTGGTATCAGATTTTTGATACAGAGAAGATTGATGACGAACAGGTCGTCGGAGGTCATCTCGCACTGCTTGGAGTGCTGGGATTTCTTATGGCGATCTACTACATCTCAGGTATTCAGGTTTTCCCTTGGGGTGCTCCCGGCTTCCATGACAACTGGTTCTATCTGACTATCAAACCAAGAATGGTTGCTCTTGGCATTGATACCTACTCTACGAAAACAGAGGACCTTGAATTTGCAGCCTCAAAACTAATTGGCTGGGCACTGTTTCACTTTCTTTCAGGATCTATCCTTCTTTTCGGTGGATGGCGTCACTGGACTCACAATCTCACGAATCCATTTACCGGACGAGCAGGTAACTTCCGTGATTTCAGGTTTCTTGGAAAGTTTGGTGATATAGTTTTCAACGGAACAAGTGCAAAGACCTACAAGGATGCACTTGGACCACACACTATTTACATGTCGCTGCTTTTCCTTGGGTGGGGTTTACTGATGTGGTTTATACTCGGGTTTGAGCCGATTCCCGATTTCCAGACCATCAATTCAGAAACCTTCATGTCATTTGTCTTTTTTGTCATCTTTTTTGCTCTGGGTATTTACTGGTGGAACAATCCTCCGAATGCAGCCATCCACCTGAATGATGATATGAAAGCCGCTTTTTCTGTTCACCTGACAGCAATCGGTTACATCAACATTGCACTCGGTGTTATTGCTTTCGTTGCATTCCAGCAGCCATCATTTGCCGCGTACTACAAAGAGCTTGACAATCTTGTTTTTTACCTTTATGGCGAGCCATTCAACAGGGTAAGCTATAATTTTGTTCAGGAAGGCGGTAAAATTATTTCCGGTTCAAAAGAGTTTGCAGATTTCGCTCCGTATGCCATTCTTCCAAAGAACGGTCACTCTTTCGGTATGGCAAGGGTTGTCATCAACCTCATTACGTTCAACCATATCATCTGTGGTGTTCTCTATGTTTTTGCCGGTGTTTACCATGGCGGCCAGTATCTTCTTAAAATCCAGCTGAATGGCATGTACAACCAGATCAAGTCTATCTGGATTACAAAAGGGCGTGATCAGGAAGTTCAGGTCAAGATTCTCGGTACAGTAATGGCTCTCTGTTTTGCCACTATGCTTTCAGTCTATGCGGTTATTGTGTGGAATACAATCTGCGAGCTGAATATTTTCGGCACGAATATCATGATGTCCTTCTACTGGCTGAAACCGCTTCCGATTTTCCAGTGGATGTTTACCGATCCAAGCATCAATGACTGGGTAATGGCTCATGTTATCACAGCTGGTTCGCTTTTCTCGCTTATCGCACTTGTCCGTATTGCATTCTTCGCCCATACTTCACCATTGTGGGATGATCTTGGTCTGAAGAAAAATTCCTATTCTTTCCCTTGTCTTGGTCCAGTATACGGCGGAACTTGCGGCGTTTCTATTCAGGATCAGCTCTGGTTTGCAATGCTTTGGGGAGTCAAGGGTCTTTCTGCAGTCTGCTGGTATATTGATGGTGCATGGATCGCTTCCATGATGTATGGTGTCCCTGCTGCCGATGCAAAGGCATGGGATTCAGTTGCTGGCCTTCACCACCATTATTCAGCTGGTATCTTCTACTATTTCTGGACTGAAACCGTGACGATATTCTCAAGTTCACACCTGTCTACCATTCTTATGCTTGGACATTTGATATGGTTTATCAGCTTTGCTGTGTGGTTTGAAGATCGTGGATCACGTCTTGAAGGTGCTGATATTCAGACCAGAACCATCCGCTGGTTTGGCAAGAAGTTCCTCAACAGAGATGTTGAATTCCGCTTCCCTGTACTGACCATTTCAGACTCCAAAATGGCAGGTACGTTCCTTTACTTCGGAGGAACCTTTATGCTGGTATTTCTTTTTCTTGCAAACGGGTTCTATCAGACTGATGCCCCGCTTGCGCCGACTGTCAGTGATGCGTCGGTATCAGGACAGGTCATGCTGACTCAGGTTGTTGATTATCTGATGAAGTTGATTGCTTAATCACGATTACACACGAAGGGGTCAAGTGACTTCTTCGTGTGTGTTATGTTTTGCTACTAAAGTTTACCATGTAATTAAAGAGGAGGGTTTTTATGGCCGATCCTGTACAACAGCCGGATATAGTGTCACCACCTGCAGCAAAGGCTCCGCCTGCCGCTCCTAAAGCGGTAGCTCCGGCAGCAAAGCTGGCAAAGGCAAAACCAAAAGAGGCTCCCCCGAAACAAACGGGAAAGCTACGGCTTGAACCACTGAATACAAATCTCGGAAGAAGCGGTGTACGTCAGGAATCTGCACTTCCGGTAAAAAAGGCAGCTCCAAAGCCGGCGCCGGGAGCAAAACCCGCACCTGGGGCAAAACCTGCACCGGGAGCAAAGCCCGCAGCAGGAGCAAAGCCAGCACCACCTTCGGCGAAGGGAGCACCAGTTGCGCCGGTTGCGCCAACTGCACCGGTACCACCTCCGGCAGGGGCTCCGCAGGCGGTGAAAAAAGCAGCACCAAGAGCGAAGTCGCACTATTTTATTATTGAGAATCTTTGTGTCGGATGTGGCCTCTGTCTCGACAAGTGTCCGCCGAAAGTCAACGCTATCGGTTACAAGTTTTACGGAGATGTTCAAGAAGGCGGGTTCAGGTGTTACATTGATCAGGATGCCTGTATATCCTGTTCTGCCTGTTTTTCCACGGACGAATGTCCTTCCGGAGCATTAATCGAAGTTCTTCCTGACGGCGAAGTGCTCGATTTTTCATTTACGCCACCTGAAAGACTTGATTTTGATCTGAGGTTTCTCCACAGATTTCACAGGGAAGCGCGATAGGACAGGCAGGAATTGTCATTTATTTGTTAATAGTTTTAAAAAGCATTGCTTTACAGAAGCAATGCTTTTTTTTTGAAGATCTTTATCTGTAATGTCAAGGCAAAACAACGTAACATTGAACAACCAGGAAATAAGATTCTCTGAAGATGCCAGGCCTAAATCTTCGGTGCTGATTATTATACCAACCTATAATGAGTCAGAAAATATTGCCAGGTTGTTGAATGTCCTTGCAAAACTCTATCCCTCATCTATAGATATTCTGGTCATTGACGACAACTCTCCTGATGGAACCATGGATATTGTTCGTTCAATCCAGAAAACCTTGACAGGGCTTCATGTCATAAGGCGTGAGAGAAAAATGGGTCTTGGTACGGCATATATAACCGGTTTCCGGTATGCTCTTCAGAAGGGTTATCAATACATCATAGAGATGGATGCTGATTTTTCGCATGACCCCTTAGAAGTTCAGAGTTTTCTCAATGCCATGCAGGGAGTCGATCTGGTAATCGGATCGCGCTATATGAACAATACGGTAAATGTTGTTAACTGGCCACTCGGAAGGTTAATGCTCTCCAAAATGGCAAGTATTTATACTAAGCTTATTACTGGCATGCCTGTTGATGATCCGACAAGCGGATTCAAGTGCTTCAGAAGAGAGGTATTGCAAGCGCTTGATCTCGAATCAATCAACTCACAGGGGTATTCATTTCAGATAGAGATAAATTTTAGAGTATGGAAAAAAGGGTTTTCAATACAAGAAATTCCTATTGTATTTGTCGATCGATCTGTAGGGAAATCAAAAATGACCAAAAAAAACATCCGTGAAGCTATCTGGATTGTCTGGTGGCTTAAAATAAAGTCGATATTCGGTTTTCTGTAAATTAACAAAGCAAAAGCCCCGTAATTTACGGGGCTTTACTGGAGACAAGGTTAAGATTCTTTTACATCTTTGGCAGCGATTATCTGCTGAGCGATATCAGGTGGAGCTTCTTCGTAAAGGCAGAAGTTATAGGAGTATCGTGCCCTGCTCTGGGTCAGTCGTGTCAGAGCATGATGGAATGCAGTCAGTGCAGCCTGTGGAATCAGCGCCCGTATAATCTGCAATCTCACGTCAGAATCCATACCAAGAATTTTTCCTCGTCTGCTTGAAATATCACCGACTATCTCTCCGGTATACTGTTCAGGCGCATAGACGGTCAAAGAGTAAATCGGCTCCAGAAGAAAAGGTCTCGCTTTGTCGAACGCATTTTTGAAGGCCATACTTGCGGCAATTTTAAAGGCAAATTCAGAGCTGTCTACAGGGTGAAACGAGCCGTCATAGGCGACAGCCTTGAGATCGACTACCGGATACCCGGCAAGAACACCTTTTTCAATAGCTTCATGAAGTCCTTTTTCTACAGCAGGGAGAAACCGAGTCGGCACAACGCCTCCGACAACCTCGCTTGCGAATACGAAGCCGGTATCGCGCGAGGTAGGTTCAAGTCTAACCCAGACATCTCCATACTGTCCACGCCCTCCCGATTGCTTTTTATATTTTCCCTGGGCGGATGACGTCACACGAATAGTTTCGCGATATGGAATTTTGATAGGTGCAATATCCACCTTAACATTGAACTTTGCCTGTAAACGGCTGATAATGATATCAAGATGGGTTTCGCCAAGAGTTTTTAGAATGGTCTGGTTGAATTCAACATCATGATTGATTGTAAAGCTTGGATCCTCCTCATGCAGATGATGAAGACCGGCTGAGATTTTATCTTCATCACCCTGCGTAACAGGAATAATTGCGGTAGCCAACATTGGTTCAGGAAAAATAATCGGACTTATTTTGCAACTGGTCCCTTTGTCGGCCAGAGTATCGTTGGTATGCGCATCCTTCAGCTTGACAACCATGCCGATATCTCCTGCAAGGAGTTTGTCAACAGGAGTTTTTTTCTGGCCTGTGATGACATAGACCTGACCAGGTTTTTCGAGCTGTCCGGTCTGGACGTCAATCAGTTCATGACCTGTTTCAAGATGACCCGAGTAAACCCTCAGGTATGAAATTTCACCGACACGGGGTTCTGACATTGTTTTGAAAATAAACGCAACTGTCGGTCCCTCAGGATTCGGCTGAATAAGGTTTGTTGATCCATCAACCGTGGAAATAGATTGTTCCGGTCCCCGCTCAATCGGAGATGGACAGAGGTTGACAATTGCGTTCAGTAACCGTTCTGATCCGATCAGATGAAGGGGAGATGTACAGAAAACAGGAAAAAAAGTTCTGCTGACCAATGCTGATTTAATACCTGCTCTCAGTTCATCTTCAGTCAGGGTTCCAACTTCGAAAAACCTGTTCATCAACTCTTCATCCGTTTCAGCAATCGTCTCAACAAGCTGCTGATGCAACTCTTCAGCCTGCCTCAGATGAAGATCGGGTATATCGGAAATTGTCATTCCGCCAGTTTTGTCCGGGCTGAAGGTAAGCTGCTTCATCAGAAGGACATCAATAAGGGTATGGTGCCCGATACCTTCCTCAGCAGGGAACTGTATCGGAGTAACAAGATTGCCAAAATGATCCCTGAGGCCTTGCACGGTTGCGTTGAAGTTTGTCCGGTCGGCATCCAGCTTGGTTAAAATAAACATTGTGGGCTTGTAGTACTCCTTGGTATACTCCCAAATTGCATCAGTACCCACCTCAACGCCAGATGCAGAATTTACGGCAATCAGTACGGTATCGGCAACCCGCATGGCTGATTTGACGTCCCCGTGAAAGTCAAGGAGGCCCGGTGTATCGATAATATTTATTTTACAATCATTCCAGAATCCATTTATGAGGCTGGTATTCAGGCTATGTTTTCTTTGAATCTCGTCTGCAGAGTAATCGGAGAGGGTGTTTCCTTCGTCAATATTGCCTAATCGGTTTATGACACCCATCGTCAAGGCCAGAGATTCGGTGAGCATGGTCTTGCCGCTGCCGGCATGACCTGTGATAACAATGTTTCGCAATTGATCCGGTAGGACGACTTGCATAGCAGGACTCCTTTGTTGAATTAATAATGGTCATGCAAGACACTCAAAACAGAGAACACTGCTGTAGATTTCGTTGAATGGAATACAGCAGAAATATAATTAACAAAAAAAAGTTTTATTTGCTGCTGTTCCGGCAATGAAATGGACGGGAAAAAAAGATATATTTTCAAGTTATTGTTGAGCAGAAAAAGCTTAACGGTTTCTTTGCGCGATAACTGCGTATAAACATTAAAAATATATTTTGTTATGCCTATCATCACGAAGATTCTTGCCCGCCAGATTCTTGATTCAAGGGGCAATCCAACGGTAGAAGTTGATGTATACTCTGAAAGTTCATTCGGCCGTGCAGCAGTGCCCAGCGGTGCATCAACAGGTATCCATGAAGCATGTGAACTCAGGGATGGTGATGACAGCGTCTATCTTGGCAAGGGTGTACTCAAAGCTGTTGCAAATGTCAATACTGTTATCAATGACGCTTTGAATGGTATGCTTGTGACCGAACAGCAGGAAATTGATGAGGCATTGATTGCGCTGGACGGAACAGCGAACAAGTCGAGGCTTGGCGCAAATGCAATTCTCGGTGTTTCGCTTGCCTGTGCAAAAGCTGGAGCCGAATACACCGGACTTTCTCTTTTCAGATATATCGGAGGTACGATGGCTAACACCCTTCCTGTGCCGATGATGAACGTTCTTAATGGTGGTGCCCATGCTGATAACACTGTTGATTTTCAAGAATTCATGATTATGCCTGCCGGGTTCAGCTCCTATTCTGAGGCCCTGCGTTCCGGAGCCGAAATTTTTCATGCCCTCAAGGCTTTGCTGAAAAGCAAAGGACTGAGCACATCCGTTGGTGATGAAGGCGGGTTTGCTCCTAATCTTCGCTCAAACGAAGAGGCCATTGAACTTGTTATCGAGGCAATTGGCAAAGCCGGCTATAAAGTTGGTTCACCGACCAATAAAGGCGGCCTTGGTGATGCTCAGGTCATGATTGCCCTTGATCCGGCAAGCTCTGAATTTTACGATTCCCAAAAGAAAAAATATGTCTTCAAGAAGTCATCAAAACAGGAGCTTACCTCTTTGCAGATGGCTGAATACTGGGAAAAATGGGCCAGCGACTACCCGATTATTTCAATAGAGGATGGTATGGCTGAAGATGACTGGGAAGGCTGGAAATTTTTAACTGACAAGATTGGCTCAAGGGTTCAGCTTGTTGGCGATGACCTGTTTGTTACCAACAGCAATAGATTGGCTGAAGGTATTCAGCGGCGCGTGGCCAATTCCATACTTATCAAGGTTAACCAGATTGGTACATTGACCGAAACACTTCAGGCAATTAATCTTGCAAAAGCCAATGGATACACCTCCGTTATCAGCCACCGCAGCGGTGAAACAGAGGATAGCACCATAGCACAGATTGCAGTAGCAACAAACGCCGGTCAAATAAAGACGGGCAGTCTTTCCCGTTCAGATCGTATGGCAAAGTACAATGAACTGCTTCGTATCGAGCAGGAACTTGGTGATCAAGCCCGATACCCCGGCAAAAGCACATACCGGGTATAATAAACTCTACAAGAAACCCTTATTACTAAGGGTTTCTTTCGTTGCGCAGCATTTGCTGTACACTCGGCATCACCTTGCAACCCAAAGCGTTATGATGCGTGAAAAAAATTATCGATAGAATCTGGGAGTATATTCGGTCTAAACCGAAAAAGTTTTTTTTCCTGGTAGCGTTTGCTCTGTTCATACTGTGGATATTTTTCGACGATTATGGTATTGTCAAAAGAGTCCGTATGGAGGCAGAGCACCGCACGCTTCTTGAACAGCAGCGCGTTGAGCAAAAGAAAATTCTTGATAATGAGCTGCGCATCCAGCACGCCCATGAGCCCGACAGTATTGAAAAGGCAGCCAGGGAAAAATATAATTATCGCAAGCCGGGTGAAACTCTGTTTATCATCAGATCACATTAGTTTTTTTAACAGTTACACTATCAAATGTATCAGTACCGCCGTCGTTTAACTCGTGAAGTTTCATTTGGATCTCTTCTTTTAGGAGGGTACCAGCCCATAAGGGTAGAGTCCATGACCAATACGCATACCATGGATACCACTGCCACTGTGGAGCAGTGCAGGAGGCTGTATGAAGCCGGATGTGAAATTATCCGCCTTACCGTTCCAACCGAGAAGGACGCAGAAAATCTAAGAACCATACGTGACCAGCTTCGTCGTGATGGCATTGATACACCGCTTGTAGCCGATATTCATTTTTCTGCCCGGGCAGCACTTAAGGCGGTTGAATTTGTTGAAAATATTCGCATAAACCCCGGTAATTATGCCGCCAGGCAGAAATTTTCAAGCAGTGAATATACCGAAGATGAATATCTGCAGGAGCTTGAGCATGTTCGGCTTGAATTTTTACCGCTGGTTGAAAAAGCACGACAGAATGGCGTATCAATGAGAATCGGCACCAATCATGGTTCATTGTCAGACAGAACCGTCAGTCGTTATGGTAACTCGCCTGAAGGTATGGTTGAAGCTGCTCTTGAGTTTGCAAGAATCTGTGAGGGGGCAGGATTTCATGACATTCTTTTTTCAATGAAATCGTCTAATGTCCGGGTGATGATTCAGGCCTATCGGCTTCTTGTACAAAAAGCTGATGCAGAGCTTATTCATGCCTATCCTCTTCATCTTGGAGTAACCGAGGCCGGAGATGGTGATGAGGGTCGTGTTAAATCAGCAATGGGTATCGGGGCACTTCTTGAAGACGGGCTTGGCGACACCATCAGAGTATCGCTGACTGAAGATCCTGTTCATGAGGTTCCTGTCGGTTTTGCGATCGTAAAAAAGTATAATGACTTTCATCTTGTTAAAGGTGATAAAGGGCATCTTCCTCTAAAGCATATTGTTGAGAGCCGTAATCGGCAGGCGGACAGCAATCTCTCTCTTCATGATAATCCGCCTTTCAATCCTTTCAGTTATAAGCGCAGGGCTTCTTCCCGATTTTCAATTGCAGACTGTATAATTGGGGGCGACAATACACCTAAAGTTGAAACGGAAGTCCACGCTCAACTCACGGAATTTGATGCAGCTTTAAAAGAAGCATTGCAGCGGCTCGCACCGGAAAAGCCCCGGGATGCCATTCGTTCAGAATTTGCATCTGTTCGAGTCAATAACTCCAGAGACCTTGATCTTCTTGACGATTTTCTCGTTAGCCTTGGTGACTCGGGGCAATATATTGTGGCATCAACAAGCGATGTTTCGCTGGTAATACCGCTGCTTGATAAAGTTTCTAAAGTCAGGCTTGATATTGTTGAAGGAGAAGAGCTTGGAAAGGATTTTTTGAATCATCTTGGTCATGATCATTTTGGGGTTTTGGAACTCTGTTTTTTGCATGAACAGGCAAGTCCATCCGTTCCTGCAGAGGTGCTTACCCATCTTGCCATGAAACTGCGGAAGCAGGGTGTTCAGCGACTATTGTTTTCGATCATCACAAAGAGTGCTGTTTTTGTCTACCGCCGACTCGTTCAGGCATTCAACAGCCAATCTCTCGACTATCCTCTGATTGTCCGCTTCAAAGGAGATACTTCCGACCGTCTTGAGAGTCTGATAGAGAGTTCGGTTCAGACAGGGACACTTTTTTGCGACGGTATTGGTGACATTATAGCGCTTGATTCCAGACTTTCAGCTACTGATGAAGTTAATCTGGCATTCAATATTCTTCAAGGTGCAAGAATCAGAATGTCCAAAACCGAATTTATTTCCTGTCCCGGTTGTGGCAGAACCTATTTTGAGCTGGAAAAGGCAACAGCTGCAATCAAAGAGCGGACAGCCCATCTTAAAGGTTTGAAGATTGGAATCATGGGCTGTATTGTTAATGGTCCGGGAGAGATGGCTGATGCTGATTTCGGCTATGTCGGCGCAGGAAAAAACAGAATCAGTCTTTATGTCGGCAGGGAGTGTGTGGAAGAAAATATTTCTGAACGTGATGCCGTTGACCGGCTTATAGGGCTTATCAAAGATCGCGGGAAATGGATTGATCCGATATGTTCTTTACATTAATTACCGGTGCCTCCATGGGCATCGGTGAGGCCTTTGCAAGAGAATATGCCCGTATTGGTCACAACCTTGTACTCGTTGCCCGCTCGCATGAAAGATTGCAGGCTCTGGCTGAAGAGCTCCGGATGAAGAGGGGTGTCGTGGTGGAAGTTTGTGTCGAAGACCTGAGTGATCCTGAAAGTCCCGGCCGAATTTATGACTTCTGCCGTCTAAAGAAAGCCGATATTGATCTATTGGTTAATTGTGCTGGATTATCCTGCGCTGGTGATTTTGCGAAAATGCCATATGAAAAACTGGAAGAGATCATTATGGTGAATGTCATGGCAACGTCAAGGCTTACCAGACTTTTTCTCAACGACATGATAGCCGGAAAAAAAGGCAGTATAATTAATGTTGCATCTTTAGGAGGTCTTCAGGGTGTTCCCGGTCTTGGACTCTATTCAGCAACAAAATCATTTATCATAACGCTGACCGAAGCGCTTCATGAAGAACTGAAAGGGAGCGGGGTAAAAGTTATAGCAGTTTGTCCCGGCTTTATCAATACAGGTTTCTTTATACATTCCGGTCACAATGCTGCAAATCTGCGTTTACCGATTTCCGGAACAGATGTTGTAGTCAAAGCGGCCATACGAGGCTTGGCGCGAAACCGTATACACATATTCCCGACCTTGATCGATAATATTCTGGCTTTTTCGCAAAGGCTGGTGACGAGAAGCGTCGTAATACGCCTTGCAGGTTTTTTTGCGGCAGTTAAGGATTAATTAATATAATAATCCTTTTTTCTTTGTATTTTTAAAACCTCTCATTATATTACCAGCCCTGTTTTTTGAGTTTTAGTTGCTGGTGTAGCTCAATTGGTAGAGCAGCTGATTTGTAATCAGCAGGTTGCGGGT
>JBAWYL010000032.1:0-26060 GCA_037143555.1 Chlorobiaceae bacterium | reverse complement strand
CCCCCAAAGCAGCGCCTAATCGAAGGATCAGAACCCTCCCCCGGATAATTATTAAAGGTATCATCCCGCCACTCCTTGCGGGCAGCCTCCACGCTCCCCTTTGCGGCGTACGCCCACGACGATCGGGGGAAAAAACGCAACGGCAAGGAAAGCCCCTGCCAGTAATAGCCCAGAAGCCTCTCCAGACGGGTCATCGCATCGGGCAGAGCCCTGTAACTCTTGACATCGTTCGACATCACAAGAGCACTCTCCACCGGGTATCCCGGCCAGGCAACCGCATTAAGCACAAGATGCTCTATCCAGCTTCGCAACTGATCCTTCACCTTCATCCTGGCACACCGATAGTGCAGCTGCTGCCGGGGCCAAAGGTGTTCAAGCGTTCCCGTCAGGCGGAACTCACCCAGTTGAAGATCAACCTCAAGCGGCGGAAGCGGCCGCTCACCACCTGTTTTTTCAACAACACTTCCGGCAAATGCCCGCACCTCATCAAGAATTTTTCTAAACAGCACGTCACCATGTCGAGCAGGAGGAAGCACTCCCCTGCTTCTGAAAAGCGGCAGCAGCTCTTCCGGGTTGCCTCCCTCAAGTTCCACCTCAAGAAGCTCCTGCTTCAAAAGGTAGCGTTCAACACCCTCGACCTCAAAAGGTTCACGATCTTCAAGCGGCACTGCCATCGCTTCCAGTCGGATGCCCAGCCGGTGTTCAAGAAAAAATCTGGAAGGGTTGTCATAAAAAAGCAGCAGCTTCTCAAGGCGAACCTCTTTCCACTCATCAGGCGGCTCCTTGAGTCGTTCAGATAAAAAAGGCCGAAGAGACCGGCCGCGCTCTTTTTCAACAAGCGCATGGTAATTCTCGACAGAATAGCTGAAGAGAGAAGAATCGGCCGTAAAATACTCCCGATTAAAAGCCTGAAGGCGGTGCCGCACAACAAGGTGCTCCTCAATCGAACCCTCATCCGGAAGAGAAAAACCCCTCCTCACACCATCAATCAGTTCACTCACCAGCACAGAAGGCCCCGACTCGCTGTTATCCCTTGTACTCTGCCCGACATAGCTGATATAAAGCACATCGCGCGCCGACATGATGGACTCCAGAAAAAGATAACGATCCTCATTGCGCAGAGAGCGGTCTCCTTTTCTGGGATGTTGGGCAATAAGGTCAAATCCCGGAGCTTTGCTCTGACGGGGAAACACAGAGTCATTCATGCCGATAAGCCCGACAACCCTGAAAGGGATGCTGCGCATAGGAAGCATGGCGCAAAAAGTAATGCCCCCGGTCATAAACCCCATACCCTGCTCCTGCTGTTCAAGACGTGATCTGAACCACGAAAGAATGACGGCAGGGCTGACCTCCCCGCTAAACTCAGCCAGAGTAGCACTCTCGGCAATCTGCTCGCCGAGCGTTATAATTGCACTGTATTCCCTCTCGGAACTCTCGTCAGGCGCAATAAACTCACCAAGCATCGCTTCAAACAGCACTCGCCACTCCCCGACGCAGCGAGCCTTCTCAAAGCTGGCAGCAACCCTCTTGACAGCATGAACAAAATCCGCAAACTTCCCCAGCGTCTCCGCCGTCGAACCGGAAATATCGTCAAAGGGAAGAATCTCATTAAAAAGCATGCCTTCATCCGGCATCGCATACCCAAGTAGCAGCCTGTCAAGCCCGGCCATCCATGAGTTTTCACGATAAGCCGGCAGTTCCCTGCCTCTTCGGTCGCTTTCATCCATTCCCCAGCGGATCCCGGTTTTCTCAATCCAGCCCCGTACGATCTCAAGCTCTTCATCGCTCAATAAAAAACGCCGGCTTACCGGCGGCGAAGCAAGCAGGTCAAAAAGCTCAGATGCCTCCAAACGGCTCCCGTAAAGCGAAAGCACCTTCAAGACCGCTCCGGCAATGTTGCCCTCGTTCATCATCCTCCTATCCGCAATCGAGTACTGAAGCGCCGGACCGCCCTCCTCTCCTGCGCCGAAAACGCTTGAAATGTACGGGGAGTAAGTCTCAATATCCGGTGTCATCACCACAATATCCCTTGGGTTCAAACCACTGATATGTTCAAGCATAAACAGGATATTGTCGTACAACACCTCTACTTCACGAAGCGCACTATGGCAGGAATGAATCCAGACCGACCGGTCCTCCCTCTTAAGACTTCGCCTGCCCCTCTCTTCCCCCGTCCCCTTAAGGTTCAGGATATCCGACTGCAGGGCATGCAGCAGCGTCGACTCACCCGGATCGACATACTCATCCTCCTCAGTAAATGCCTCGTCGCTCAAATCAATAACCATCTCAGAAAAATCCCTCCCAATAATGCCAAGCGTCGCAAGGAGCGGGTTTCCCTCACTCCGCAAAGCACGCTCCATAGCCGGAAGTCCTGCAAGTTTTTTCTTTGAAATAATATCCCCCCAGTATTCACGGGACGGGCTCAACAGAAAAAGGTTCACCTCAGTTACTGTAGAAAGGGACGAAAAAATGTCAAGATGAAACTTCGGCAGGTACGAAATGCCGAAAAGGGCAACTCTTTCAGGAAACTCCCCGACTCCCTTTGCTGCAGGGCTCAGCTGCCTGCAGAACATCTCCTTCACTCTTCCCCGATGCATCCCCTGACTACCGCAACTCAGCTCCCGCCACAACATCGCCTGCCATCCCTCCCGAGTGCTCTCTGGAACAGCCTCCTCCCACGCGCGAAGCATCTCTGAACGATAGAGAGTATACTGGTCAAAGGTATCGGCAATTTTTTCTGAAAGCTGAAACAGCTTCAGCTCGTCCCGGTCATTTGTGAGATAGTGTTGCAGGGCGCTGAAAGGGGCGGTTTTCAGAAGATCCGGCAGAAGCCGCATTATTTTCCATGTCATTACCTCCGGGGCGGACAATGAAAAGTCAGGGGCAGGCGAAAAGAACTTCTCAAACAGCTCATGAACCATCGCATTCGGAAACGGGTAATACCCGTTAGCCCACACACCGAAACGGGAGGCAAGCTGCATGGAAAGCCAACGCTGCATTCCCTTGCTCTGAACAACAATCACCTCTTTGGTAAAGGGGTTTGCAGGGGGTACTCGCAACGTCGAACAAAGAGCAGCAGCAAGAACTTCCATCCTGTTGCTGGTAAAAAGATTAAGCGCCATCCATCATTGTTGCCGGGTTATCTGTAAACAAAGAAGGTTTCGAATGAGACTTCGAAACCTTGATTCCGCCAGGAACACCTGACTCAAATATACGGCGATACGTCATCTTAAACAATACTCTCGACCGGCACTCAAACCTCTTGAAGTATTCAATTCCGATTAAAGCAGGGTACCAGGTGATTTATTACTCACAGTATACATTGATGCGGTTGCGGCCTTCATTTTTTGAACGGCACATGGCGTCACCGGCATGTTTCAGCAGGACAAGTTCATCTATACCGTTATCAGGGAAAACAGCAATGCCGAAGCTGCATGAAACGCTGATGGTTTGGCCTTTGATATCGAACGGCTGAATAATTTCATTTCTGATCTTCTCGGTCAACTCGACGGCATCCGATACGCCATTGATTTCCGGCAGCAGAATAACAAATTCAACACCTCCATGGCGCGATATCCAGCCTCCGCTTCTTTTAAGGACCCCCTGCACCCGGAGTCCCACCTTTTTAAGCACGAGATCTCCTATATCGTGCCCCCGGGTGTCATTGATGATTTTGAACCTGTCAAGATCAAAAATTATAAGCGCACCCATTGATTTGTTGCGCACGGATTGGGCAATTGCAAAAGTTAAGCGCTTGGAAAATATCTTGAATTTCGGCAGACCGGTCAGTGCATCATGAATGCCCAGATTTTCTTCCAGAGCATTATAAAAATGGGGAATATTTCCTGTATTCGCTGAAATCTTTTTTTCTATGACCTCCCATGCCGCATCAATGATCATGTCTATCCATTGCACATCCTCCTCATCGTATTCAAGCGGCTTGTTGCCAACACCGATAATGGCACATACCTTGCCGTGGCGAATGACCGGAACAACCACTTCGCGGACAACTTTCGTATGGCCTTCCGGCATGCCTTTACGATCCTTGACTGAGGCATAGTCGTTATGGATAACTGCTTTTCGCTCCCTCAGGGCATCGGCCCATATGCCGGCTTCGTTAACGTCATAGTGTCTGTGCTGCACATCTGCCTTGCACATGTTATTTTTTGTATTTGTTGACCATTCCTGCAATGTGAGTGTTTTCTGGTCACCGCTGACAAAATGAAAGAACCCGCAGTTACTTTGTGTCTGCCGTTCTGCTTCGTCAATTGCCGCCTGCAGCAGTTCATCGACCGTTGACATTTCCGCTATCTTGTTAAGGTTCAGTCTGAATGCCATAACAGCATCCTTATGCCGTTTTTCAGTAATATCAAGAATAATGGAATAATGAACGACCCTCCCTGATATCTGGATGGTACTGCTCAAGATCTCAACATCACGAATGGAACCATCGGCTCTCCTGTGCCTCCCGTACGTACAGTTTTTACCCGAAACATTCAATTGTTCCTTTTCGGATGCAGGGATCTCATTCGGAAGGATATTGAGCTCATGGATTTTTATTTTTCTGAGTTCATCAGACGACAATCCATAAAATTCTCTTGCCGCCCGGTTTGACTCAATAATGTACCCAGTACCGGGATCACTGATCAATTTGCAGATGGAGTGCCCTTCGAACATTGTCCTGAACAACTCCTCACTTCGCCTTAGCGTATCTACAGAAAGTTTTGTAGCAGTAATGTCGTTGATAATATCCACGAAATGCTCATTATCAAGACAGTAAATCGTTATATCAAGCCATTTATCCATACGTGCAAGGTATACCTCCATCCGATCGGAATTGCCGCTCAAAACCACCTGCGCATGTTTCTCAATAAATTCAGGATTTCTCTCAGCAAAACCCTGCAGTATCTCGGATGCTCGTTTTCCGACAACATTTTTCAGGCCGGTTATTGTTTCGAAAGCTTCATTAACCTCTTCATAGACAAAATCCACTCCCTTGCGGTTTTCAAAAATCATCTGTCCGTAAACATAACCGCTCTGCATGAACTCAATGATATCGCGGTGATAACTCTTTTTCCCCGTGAGCTCCTCGTTTTTAATTTCCGCTGCTTCCCTATCCCGTTCTCTCTTCTTATGTCGGGTAATGTCCGTAAGGGTAAGACGACACTCCTGGCCGTCATCCGTCATAAAGGCGTCAATATGCAAGGTAAGCGGCGATGAAAATTCGTCACTCACGGTTAAAATCCTCACTTTGGCATTCTGGCGCTTACTGCTTCTGATTGTTTTTTTCAAAAGGGCATTAAAGGCAGGAAGATCCTCATGAACAACAAACCGCTCTAACCGGTCGCCCTTCAGCTCGTAGCGGTCAACACCCAGCATCTTCGACGCAGCAAGATTCGATTGTATAATGCAGCCATCCGCAGTAAGGATCATATACCCGACCGGAGGAACATCATACAGGTCGCTGTAACGCTTCAGCATATTCTGCCCGTCACTCTTTTTCTGCGCCCCCCCTTCCCTCCGCCTCTCATGCTCCATCTGGAAATCCGGAACTTTACGACTCAAATGCTCTCCATCCTTCCCACGGGCTCGCAACCCGGAACCCTCATCCCCAGCCACGCTCTTCTTTCTCATTATCTCTCAAAGTATGATATTCACCCCTATCCAACAGGCAAAGAAAATCTATACTTTGAGTATATAAATATTTTACTACACTTTCAAATCTATACTCCACACATAAACAGTAAACAACATTCACCCCATACAATCCCCTGCACTAAAAACTTCTCAACAGCCCACTGCCAACTGCCCGCTATCCCCGACAATGATGAAAAATAATTATATTTCAAGCCTGAGGGAATTTACCCGGACGTTAATCAGTTAAGTATCATTTGGGAGCAGTGTATCGCGTTAGCTCGAATTCATGACTCCTGTAACAGAAAATCAACTCCCGTCATGCCAAGCCCAAATACCTCTTCTGCCACCACTTCCTTTAATTTAAGTGGTACAACAAACATAGATGCATTATTAAATGGATATAAAGGAATTCACACAAAGTGGGGTGGATCAGTTGGCACAGGTACCGATTTGACCTTCAGTTTTCCCTGGACAGGCAACGCCAATGCAGTTTGGGCCTCTACCTATACTGATGCCGGTAAAACGTTGCCTGGTTATAGCGATCTGAATGAGCAAACTGCCATAACGCATTACGGTTTAAATGCCACGCAAATAACCGCCACACAAAATGCACTTCAGTCATGGTCCAATGTAGCTAATGTCACTTTTACAAAAGTTGACGACACAGCGACCAACGTAGGCGACTTCCGTTTCGGAGTCTCTTCGGGCGTAGGCACTGAAGCTTGGGGGCACTGTTACTATCCGGATAGCAACGCATCAGCCGCAGATGTCTGGATAGCTCCACTATATGCTGCAGAAACGGACTGGTCAGCTGGATCATATAACTATCAGGCGTTAATACATGAAATTGGTCATGGCCTTGGCTTGAAACATCCCGGTAATTACAATGCGGGGGGAGGTACAACCGAACCGCCATATCTGCCCTCGACTCTGGACAGCACGACATACACTGTCATGTCCTATACCCAGGCGAAATCAGAGTTTTGGGATACGACAACTCAGAAATACATCAATGTCAGCGCCACAACCCCAATGGTTTATGACATTCAGGCCATCCAGTACCTTTATGGAGCAAACAAAAATTACCACACAGGGAATGATACATACAGCTTTGATCCATCTCAGCCATTTTATATGACCATCTGGGATGCCGCCGGCATCGACACCATTGACACATCTAAATTCACTGCCAGCTGCTCTATTGACTTGATACCAGGCCATTATTCATCTCTTCACTATAGCAATCAGGGATCAGGGATCGACGGAAAGGGCACCAATCTCTACGATGGCACCAACAATCTTGGCATTGCATTCGGCGCAATTATCGAAAACGTCAAGCTCGGTTCCGGCAACGACACCATTACAGGCAACGATGCAAATAATGCCATATATGCGGGAACCGGTAACGATGCGATAAATGGCGGAGCAGGTATTGACACCGTTATTATCAACGGCAAGGTTGCAGAGTATGCAATAGCTCTCTCTGGCTCAGGATTTTCAATCAAGAGCACCGTTGGTACAGCTGCTGATACCATAACCAACGTTGAATCGCTCCAATTCACCGATCATACCTACACCATTGCGGCGACACCGGATATAAATCTGCAGGAGTCATATCGCCTCTACAAGGCCGCATTCGACCGTACTCCTGATTATGGCGGTTTAGGGTACTGGTATAATGGCCTCAATCATGGCATCTCTTTAACCAGTGTGGCCGGAAGTTTTATCGATAGCGCCGAGTTCAAAAACATGTATGGCAGCAACCCGACAGACACAACATTCGTAACGGAACTTTATCAGCACGTACTTGGCCGTACGCCCGACCAGGGTGGAAACGATTTCTGGCTTAACGACCTTAAAGTCGAAACACGAGCACAGGTCCTAACCCACTTCTCGGAATCAACAGAAAACATTGCAAAAGTTGCAGGTGTAATTACCAACGGAATTATCTATGAAGCCTATGCCGCCTGAAAATCAGGAAAAGCACTAAAGGCGTAATCCAAAAATAGGGGACGACATTCATATCGTACAGTTCACCCCCCCCCTCAACATTAAATCCCCTTGCACAGACTCCCGACACAAATAGGGGACGACATTCATATCGTACAGTTCACCCTCCGTTATTGGGGCTGAAACGCCCAAAGCCCCAAGAATAAGCACATATGAAGCATATAATAAAACCCGATATACAATGTAATCGGCCCCTTTTTTTGCTCAAAAAAAGAACTGCCATGAACTTAATGTATATATTTAATGTATATATCAAGTAAGCTGATAAATAATACCGAATCCCCCCAGCTAGGGGACGAATCAAGCTAAACGTCGGCACCTAACTCAGACAACCGAACAGGCGGGATTAGTTTTGTGAATGATTGACCTGAAAGTCAAAATCCGTACACAAACCGCGGGATATCTTTTTCTCATGCCAATGCTTAATGAACTTTCGCCATAAACGCCTGGAAACTCAACCCTTAGAAATAAAACGTCCTATAAGAATAGTCTATTTAATACATCATGAATCTCGCACCATTGTCATTATTTCTAATAGTTATCAGCGGAATATGCTGGACCATTGTCTATCTGGACAGCATCAGACTCGGATTTAAGAATTCAACCTATGCAATGCCATTTTGGGCGCTTGCGTTAAATATTGCCTGGGAGGTGCAGCAGGCCATGCTTGAGTATCAGGATACCGGCTTTGTCATCCAGGTTGGAATTTCTGCCGTTTGGTTCTTACTGGACTGCGTCATTCTTTACACCTATTTCCGTTTCGGGAAAAAATACTTTCCAGCAAATCTGCAGACGAAGTGGTTCCTTCCCTGGAGTGTTCTTGTTCTCCTCACAGCATTTATTCTGGAATATGTTTTTCTATGCGAATTCGGACTCTACGTCGGCCGTCAATATGCTGCTTTTCTTCAAAACCTTCTCATGTCCGTGCTCTTTATCACAATGCTTGTAAGTCGCGGCAACAGCGAAGGACAAAGTTTGACAATAGCGGTCAGTAAATGGCTGGGCACAGTAACACCAACAATCCTCTTTGGCATAATCGGCGGGAAAAACATGAGCGGCCCAAGCACACTGATTTTGGTAACAGGCGGTTTTTGCTCTGTTTTTGACCTTATCTATATCGCTATGCTGGCCAGAACAAAGGCTCTTGAAAACAGAGAAGTGCAAATTGACACATTGACATAACCCTTTCAAAAGCTTACAGAAACAGCAACCCGGCACATCTGCATCTCCCTTATCCTCTCCAATGTGGGAAATTTATTTTAGCATATAGGTGTTATAACTATTGATCACTCTTTTAATGTGATCAATAAACATATAACGCATACTAAAAGGAGGTACTATGATGTCACAGGCACTTTTAAAAGGATACACAGATTCTGGTTAAGAACATTTTTAACTATTATCAGGAGTTCATCATGAAAAAGTTATCGCTGTATGTTATTGCCGCAATGATGCTTATTACGACGAAAGCAGCATTAGCTACCGCTCCGGATGTAACAATAATAAACAAGGAGAGTATAGGAAGTTATCTTGCTGATGCAAACGGAAAAGCACTCTACTGGACTAAAAAAGATTCACCGGGAAAAAGTAATGTGAGCGGTGAAATGCTTGAAAATTGGGCTCCTTTCTTTTGTGGCGCTGTTCTCTCTGCCGCTCCCGAAATGAACGCAAAAGATTTCGGCACGATAGTTCGGAATGATGGCAAAAAACAGAATACATTCAGGGGTTATCCCATCTATTACTTCACCATGGACCAGCAAGCCGAAGATACCAAGGGACAGAACGTCAATAAAACCTGGCAAGTTATCAAACCAGGAGAATTCCATTTAACGGAACAGTTCTTCACCGGGTACAGTATGACGGTAGGTACCAACAACTAACCCCTGCCTGAACATTCGGGGTGTATGCTATTCCCTGAAAAATCGCAATAGTATACACCCCGCCCCCATACTCCTCCTCCCTCTCATCAACCCTTGTATTGTGAGGCATCAATTGCCTCCATTGCTTTACGACGGAACCCAAGCGGATCAGAAATATTGGGAATCGGAGTTATTCCACCCCCTGTACCGTTAATGTGCAAGGTTCCGAACCCGAAAATCCGTCCCAACACACTTTGATCAACATGAAAACTTTCAACCTTGCTGTGATTCAGCTCAATCGTACTCCGTTTGATAAACCCGAATTTTGCAATCACCCTTTTGGACGTCACAGCAAGCTCCGTTGACTGATGCTTGATAAAGCCGTCAATACAATACCATAAGGCCGGAATCAGCACTAAAATCCCCGCATTACGCACAAGCAAAGAGACCTGAGCCTCCCCTGCCATAGATGTTTTAAGCGAGTAAATCAAAAGCCCCGCCGAAACGGCACAAAAAACAATCGCCTTTGAAAAAATTATCCAGTGAAGCCGCCCCGCCACAAAAAGCCTCTCCCCCTCCATCATATTCTTCTCAACATACCCCAAAATTTTTACTCCTAATTTTATTTACAAATAGTTACAAATAGGGGACGACATTCATATCGTACAGTTTGATTCAGTTTACCTCTCCCGTCCCGGCTCCAAGCTGATGAATAAAGACTTTTCCATCATTTTGCAACTCCTTCGCCGTTTCAACAATCTTTTGATGGTGCGTAAAAAGAATGACCTGCGTTTTTTCAGCAAGCCCGCTCAGCGCCCTGATTGTAGCCCGCGAGCGTTGGTCGTCAAAATTAATGAGAATATCGTCCACAATAAAAGGCATCGGCTCGCTCGTTTCTATCCTCCATTCAAGAGTGGCAAGACGCAAAGCAAGATAAAGCTGGTCACGGGTCCCTGAGCTCATCGCCTCAACCTGAAGGCAGTTTCCGTTTGACCGGACAGCCTCCAGGACCAGTTGCCCGTGATCATCAACATCACTCCGTAATCCGGTAAATGCCCCCATTGTCAACTCAAAAAAATACCGCCCCGCAATCTTCAGCACAGGATCCTGGTTTTCAGTCCGGTATCGTTCAGTCTCATCCCGAAGAATTTTAGCCGCCACTTTTACACGGATATACCGCCCGGTCAATCGTCGGATTTTCGTCAGACAGCACTGAATCGCTTCTGCCAGATCGGCTGCTTTTTCGCTGCCGTCCATGCGCTTAAGCTCGTTTTTTTCCCTGCCGATGCATTCAGACCACTCCTGTATTTCCGGATCTAAAACAACTTTAATATCGTTATTCAATCGCTCTATCTGACCGGGAAGCTCATCAGGATTGACTGATTCGGCCTGAACTTCAAGATCAGCAAGAGCTGTTCCCTCAGCAATGCGACTCAGACGTCTGTCCACCTCAAGAATGTCGTTCGTAAGCTTCTTGAAATGATTCGAGCGTTCTTCTGCCTCAATCAGCTCCTCTCTCGTATCGCAGCAGGCCAGCTGACGCATTGAAGCCATCTCCTCCCTGCAGCTCTGCAACTCTTTATCCCGTATCAAAAGAGCATTTTCCAGAATACCAAGTTCTTCACTGTCACCAAGAAACACCGCCCTCTCCTGACTCGCCCTCCCAAGACGCCCTTTAAGCTCATGAACTGCCGACCGCGCATCAGAAGCAGAAAGATCAGGAGCGATTTTCTCAACAAGAGCCGCCACATCCCGTTCAAAACACCTTGTATCCCGCTCAATCCCCTCTATCCTTTTCCTGAATTCATCAGCATCTTTCAGCTTTTCAAAACACCCCTGCAGCGTATCAATAAAATCTATCGCTTCTGCAGGCAGAGTCCGGCTGTTCAGGCCAAGCGGAGTAACGGCATCATGCCACTCTCGTCGCCACTCTCCCACCTCTCTTTCAGCCTTCGTCAAAGTATCCCTTGCATTGTCCAGGGTTCGCTTCAAATCTCGGATTTTTGACTCTGTCAGTTCACGCTGTTTCTGAACGGCTTCGAGACTGTTCAGCAGTTTACGGCCATGGAGAACAATTCCGGTCAGCTCCTCGCCGGGAAACTCACCCACCTTGCCAAACGCCTCAATCGACACCAAAAGCCCTTTTTTCAGCTCTTGTCGACGTGCAGCCTTTATGGATTCATCTCTCACATGCTTTTCCAGCTCCCTGACCTGAAGCCGCAGACTCTCAAAGGCACCGAGCCATGCCCGCATCTCAGGGGGAGATAACGGTGTAAACGCAAACGGAGCCCATTGTTCATTCCAGCGGTGACTGAGCTCGTTGAACGCCGCAACAGCAAGAACTTCACTCTCACCGGCATCCCTGATCCTCTTTTCAATTGTTTCCAGCCTGCTCTTCAGTGAGCTGTAAAGCTGAACACGATCCGCTTCACGGTACAGCCTGTCCGCAATCTGGTCCGAAACAGAAACCATCCTTTCATAAGCCTCATGCAAAGGGAGCGATGGATTATAGCTATGGCTCTCGTCACCGATATTCTCCCCCAGAATCCATTGCCGGCGCAGCAGCATCCATCCCTGGTCACGCACCCTCCTGTTTTTTGTCAACTCCTCTTCGACAGGCACATGTGCACCCGATTCGAGCTGCTGCAACTGCTCAGCAACCTCTTTGCGCTCCTTTTCAAGATCTGCTTTTTCCTTTTCAAACCGGCGTTTTTTGTCCGTAAGTAACCGGAACTCCTCATCAAAACGATTAACGGTTTCCGGCAAAGGAAGCGCAAGATGTCCCGCAAGCTCAAGGGTCCCGCTCCAAAGCCCGAGGCGATTCAACATCGCAGTGCACTCACTCTCAGCCCGTTGACGATCCTGCCCGATGCTCTCAATCTCCCTGTCAACATCACCTGCCCTCTCAGCGGCCGAAAGCAAAGAAAAAAGCATCCCGGTATCACGAACCGGCAGCAGCGCCTGCAAATCACTGCCGGCTTTTTCCAAAGCCCGTTCTGCATCCTCCACCTGACTCCGAGCCCCTCGGCCAGCCTGCAAAAGTGCTGCATATCTGGAAGCAAGCTCGTGCACGCTCCTTCGCTTCAGCAGACCTGGACGCAAACTCTCAACCTCATCAAGAGATAATTCCGGTTTAATCTGTCGCAGAAGCTTTGCCGCTTCAGAGCGCGATGCAATTCTCTGCCCGTCACGCAGCGGACGGTCACTCCCTGCTTTCAGGTACTCTCCAAGCCGCTGATGCAATTCCTCGATTGCCTCAGCTTCATCCAGAAGTGCCCGGTTCACAGAAAGGCCTTTCATCTTTTCACGGAGTACATGACGCCTGGCCTCCAGCTGGTCATAGTGCAGGCGGGCCTCCCTCTCCTTTTGTTCAAGAATAATGCGGCGATCGCTGAACTCGGGAGGAAACAGACGCACCCCGGTAAGACCCTCCAGCTGTCCCTGCAGATTTTTGCGTTCCCACAGATCGGGTAAAGCCTGCATTAATCGTTCAAGCCTGCGTTTTTCCGTTTCAAGTTTTTGTTTGGACGATTGCAGCTCCTCCTTTTTCCGTAATGCCTTCCCGACGGCTTTTTCCTGTTCCTCCCATTGCCGCCCGGACAGGATTGCCTGCTTGAATTGAGTCTGCAGCTCCTTGTGATGAGCCAGAGCTTCATTGATGGCTTTGCTCGAGCCCTGAGGACGGAAAAGAGAATCACCTTCAGCTTCAAGCTCATCCATGAGAGGTTTTAACGAAGCAAGACCCGCTCCGGCGGCAAAAAGCGATTTGCCGACCTCCCCCTGCTGATCAAGAATCCCCTGACCTCCCGCAACCAGTGTTTCATGATCAATCCCGTAAAGAGCTGTAAAAAGATTCTTTTCAACACCATGCAGAAAAGGCCTCAAAAGAGACGGATCAACCGGATTGTCATTGCAGTCCAGCAGATCTTTCACATTTCTTTTCCGGCGAAAAAAAGTCAGCTCCTTTCCGTCACTTCCCTGCAGGCACCCCCCCACAAGAAGTTGAGAATTCTGGTGAAGAAAATTATCGCTGGTTCGCAGGGGAAAACCAAACAGCAAAGCCTGAAGAGCTCTCATGGCACTGCTTTTGCCCGCTTCATTCGCTCCATACACAATATGCAGGCCGGGTATGCCGCAGGAAAAATCAAGAACCTGTCCGGAAAAAGGTCCAAACGCTTTCAGTGTCAGGCTTTTAATGTTCATGCTGCCCTCTTTGCTCTATTTTGCCCATCAGCAGCTCCTTTACCTCTTCCCGCATTGCTGAAAGCTCCTCTTCATCCGGCCGGAAAGGATCGCTGTCGGCAAGCAGTTCCGGGGGAAGCTTGCTGCGCAGTTTCTCGAATTCAGGAATAAATTCCATAAGGCTCGACGTTTCAAACTCAAGAGCTTCAATCGATGTTCTAAGCGACTCAACAGGCGACTCTCCCCCGATGAATAATGATCCCTCAGGCTTTCTGGTGTTTACCCTCACTTTTTCGATCCACACGTCACCAAAGCTGGCAGCAACCCCCCGTAACTCCTCATGCAGCTGAAGCGATTTTTCATGAAGCGATCCATGCAGTGGCGTTTTCCCTTCCAGAACAATCCTGACGGCAATCGGGCGCCCGTCAGCACGCGCTCTTTCCTCCTGAACAATATCGCGAACGTTGTCAAGCAGCTGCTCGACGCTCTCGCTCAGTGCAGCATCAACCCGGCATAACACCCAGCGAAGAACATCCAGCTCCCGATGTTCAACCGACACAACACGTTCGTCCTGCACCCTCACCAGCGTACACCCTTTCGAACCAGTTTCACGGATATGACGCCCCTGGATGGTACCGGGAAAAACAACCCATGGATCACTGCTGACCTCCTCACGTTGATGAACATGCCCTAACGCCCAGTACTGGTAGCCTTTTGAACGCAGGGCATCAAGAGTACACGGAGCATAAGGCTCGTGACCGGTACGCCCGTTAAGACTGGTATGAAGAAGGCCGATATTGAAAAAGGCCGGATTGCCCTGAGGATAGTTTCCGGTCAGATCATCCCTCACCGATCGGTCCGAAAAACTCTGACCGTACAAAGCAACCCCGTAATCATCAAGAATATGGGTTCCCGCATGCCGGTACGGAAAAAGGGTGACATTGCCGGGGAGTCTGAGCGATCGGGTAATCTGACTCGCGGCATCGTGATTCCCGGAGACCATAAAAACCCGAATGCCTGCATCTTGCAAACGCCCCATTCGGCTTAAAAAATAAATCCCGGTATTATAATCTTTCCAGTCGCCATCATAGAGATCACCGGCAAGCAGCACAAAAGCAACTTTTTCCTCCACCGCCAGATCGACAAGATTATCAAAAGCACGGCGAGCCGCAATCCTGATCTGCTCCAGCGGAGCATCCTGATACTCCTCAAGCCCTTTTAACGGACTATCAAGATGAATATCTGCAGCATGCAGAAAACTGAACATAAATCGCTCATCAAAGTTCAGAAAGAGGGCACATTACAAACCGGATATCAAAAACTCCCCGTATCAGCCCGGGACCATGTCATACCGGAGCGGCCATGGCTTTTTTCGGGCGCGACACTTGCTAAAAGGACAAAATACTTCTAATATGAGATAAGTAAAGGAAAAATATTGAACTATAGGCTTCTTGAGGCATTCACTTTATGAAAAAGATGAGTAAATTGAACCTCATGTTCAACAATATAACTC
Source organism: Chlorobiaceae bacterium (assembly GCA_037143555.1). GTDB lineage: Bacteria > Bacteroidota > Chlorobiia > Chlorobiales > Chlorobiaceae > Chlorobium. The sequence continues at coordinate 10,859 of JBAWYL010000032.1, read as the reverse complement.
TCCACGACCATGGGAACGACAACAACAAAAGCTGACCTTGTTAATACTGTTGCACACAAAACCGGTCTCACAAAATCTGAAACAGAATCTGTTATTGATGCATTTCTTGAAAGTGTCATTGATTCGCTGAAATCCGGCAGACGTATTGAAATCAGAGGATTCGGATCGTTCAATATCCGCCATAAGAATCATCGCGATGCACGAAACCCGCGATCCGGTGAAAAGGTAACAGTGGAGGCCAAAGATGTTCCGGTATTTAAAATCTCCAAAGAGTTCAAGCTGGCAGTCAGTGAGAGCCTTAAAGCTGGCAGTTGATATCCCTGTTGCCGAAGCCGGTGATAGTTGCCCCGATGTAAAGTGCAACTATCACGACAGCTGAAGTGGGTAAGAAAAACGTTACTTGCTGTTTTCAACAATATAGGCTACAGAATTGCCGATCTGTGCATCGGTAAACTCAAGATTGCCTCCTTTTGCCGGCATCAGCCCGGTTTTTCCCTGAAAGCCCTTGATTGATTTACTGATTAACACATCCATACCCTGTGCAATACGCGGAGCCCAGGCAGCTTTGTCACCAAGTTTTGGTGTCCCCCCCATGCCGGTTTTATGGCATACTATACAGGCTGTATCATAAACACTCTTGCCAGCCTTTAAATCATAAGCCGCCATGGCATCAATGCCACTGAAGGATAAAACAAAAAAAGCACACAATGCCGCCAATAAAAAACGTGACATAAACTGATTCCTTAATGATGATTAATGGTTACTGCAAAAAAAAGTTATGTAATCCTGAGCGAAAAAAACCAAAGTTCCTCACAAATTTATAAATCTTTCTGACTTTAGCAACGTATTGCCGTTATACCCTCAATCAGTAACCCTCAATAAAAAAACGCCATACTGTTGTCCTCCAGCGTCCGTGGATGCCTGCATGGTATTATTATGAAAATTATGAAGTGATTTTTTGGATACGTTTTATTTTTTCACTACAATTGAATATAATGCATTATAACAATTGTTAACGTCTTTCCCTCAATCCCTTTACAAAATAAAACGTAAGCATATCAGTCTCTGATCGGCTGGTTGTGCATAAGGCACTTTTTGTCAACTTCACCATGGTTGATGGATATTTTTTTACAAAAAACAACAGACACTAACACTAAAACTAATAACAAGGAAGCCCCCTTATGAAAAAAATGACATTTGCATATGTAGCGTCGCTATGTATGGTTCCGATTCTGTTCTGGAGTTCTGAGAGTCAGGCAATCCCTTCATGGGGAAGAAAGTACCAGACATCCTGTCTGATGTGTCACTCCGGCATGCCTCAGCGCAATGCAGTCGGTGAGGCCTTCAAAAACAACGGCTATCGCATGCCGTCTGGCGTTGAAGAAGCGTTTACCCGTCAGCAGCAGGTAAAGATTGGCAATGATGAGTGGAAAAAAACCCTTGCGGCTCCTGTCGAAAGCTCTTACCCCCAGTTCGATCCGTTAAGCCTTGCATTCAGCGGCAATCTCATCAACTATAAAGTGCCGACATACACCTCTACCGGCGCTGTATCTTCAAAACAGGAGCTTACCTTAAACGCCCCTAATGTGGCTTCGCTGTTTTTTGGTGGCTCAGTTGGTCAGAGCCTCACGATATTCGGCGAAATAAATGGATTTGGAGGAGCGACAGTGGAAACCGACAAGGACGCAACAACCACCTCTTCTGTTGACACTCCTGTTTCCTGTAACGTAAGGGCGGTCTGGCAATTTTCTCCAGGCCTTAACTTTGCCATCGGCAACAGCTTCAGCAATGTTTCATGGAACGGTTTAGGTGTCGGTGGCGTCGTAAACGTCTCTGGTGTCCTTCCATCTCCGGTAACCTATGCAGAAGTCGACTTCACAAGAGGAGAGACGGCCGGATACTCCCTTGTTGCAGGCACCAGCATGGCAGCTAAATCCACAACACCTATTGTGGGAACATCAAATACCATTGACGATCTGCTCTATCTTCGCGGAAAATATAAAATATTCGGCGCAGGTCTGCTCAGCGGAGCCAATGGAGAACTCGGCGACCCCTATACCGGTCTCGACAACCAGATCACCATAGGCGCCGGACTCACATACGCCAAAAACAGCATTACCGGCGTACCTGATCCGAAAACTCAAATTATTCCAACCATCGGATTCACTGGCAATTATACCGGCGAAACCCTGGTTTACGGCGCTGATATCCAGGGTGTCTATAAAGATTTTCAGATTGGTTTCGCAGCAAGTCACGACCGCGACCTGCAGCTCAACAACTTCAAAATTGAAGCTGGATATTTTATCTATTCCTGGCTTTACGCCAAAGTCGCCTATGCCGACATGGCAAATGCAAGTGTAATAAAATCAAGTCCTTATGACGTGCATCAGCCCACCATTGCTCCTGCACTGTCAGCATGGTTGTCGCCGGCAGTATCACTGACAGGAACCTACGTCTATTTCACCAAAGAGAGAACCGCAAACGCACAAACCGGCATCACCAATCAGAACACGTTTGCTCTTGCTATAAGAGCAAGTTTCTAACCCGTCGATTGCCCCTCTTTTACTCGAAAAGAGCACAGAACACCCGCGTCATAAAAGGCATGATCGTCATTGATGATTATGCCTTTTATGCATGAGCGGGTTTAGGAGAATCAGATATAAGACCTGCAGCTTGGTATAGTTAAGAAAAGAGTGACCTTTCATCGGCAGAAATGCTTGATCATGAGATAAGTTCATGAAAAATATTGAACTATCGATTTGAGAAAACGTTAAGATTATGAAAAAGAAAATTAAATTATAAGCGTACCGTATTGGGCATAAATATATATGGAATGCTCTTCTCTGTTGTATGGTCAGGCTGAGCAATTCTTTATCGAGTCACTCATAACAGTAAAACTCTCACGGCCATGGGAACGACAACAACAAAAGCCGACCTTGTTAATGTTATAGCAAACAAAACAGGTCTCACGAAATCTGAAACAGAATCGGTTGTTGACGCTTTTTTTGAAAGTGTCATTGATTCTCTGAAAACAGGCCGACGCATTGAAATCAGAGGATTCGGATCCTTCAATATCCGGCACAAGAACCTTCGAGACGCACGAAACCCGCGATCAGGAGAAAAGGTGACGGTAGAGCCAAAAGATGTTCCGGTATTTAAAATTTCTAAAGAGTTCAAGCTGGCAGTAAGCGAGAGTCTCAAAACTAATCAGTGAATTTGCAGAAATTGATCACCGCATATTCTGGTATTTCACTTGAAATTACTTAAATTGACACATTTTCCAGTCACTGTTACTTTATTTCTGTCGTTTCACGCACAATTCAGACACGAGAGGCGTGTAACTTAGAAAATGCGTTACCTCTATCACTCCAAAAGAGAGATTGTGCTGGAATCGCAGAAAAAAAAGGTCACTGTCAAATGATCACACTGTTTCACTCATTTCTTGATCCGGTTGTAATTACTTCTTCCGAAGGGATCATCATTAGCGCCAATGAAGCTTTTTCTTCCTGTTTTGATAAAAAACCGGAAGAGTGCAATGAAATCAGCTTTTTTGATTTGCTGCCTTCAGAACATGCAGCCCGGCAATTGGCAATGCTGAAAGAGGTTCTGCGCACGAAGACACCTCTCACCTTTGATTATAATCGCAAAGGTCTCCATCTGCGTAATACCGTCTATCCCTTCAAATCTTCAGAAAGCAGCAACGATCGGCTGCTTATTGTTGCACAGGATATTACTGACATAGGCAAAAAGCTGGAAAATGATCATCTCCAGCTAAAACAGAGCGAAAAAAGATTCAGGGCATTCTTTGAAGGACATTCTGCAGTAATACTGGTTTTCGATCCCGATACCGGCAGCATCATTGACGCCAATCCTGCTGCCGTCAGCTTTTACGGATGGCCCGCAGAAACTCTCCGCACAATGCGTATACAGCAGATCGACACCTCTCCCGCTGACAAAATAACAAGCAACATTGAACAGGTCCGCGCATCGAAGCAGAATGAATTTCTGGTACAGCACAGAAAGGCTGATGGCTCGGTTAGGGATGTTGAGGTATTAAGCAACACCATCAATATTGACGGTACAGACGCACTCTATGCAATTATACACGACATCACCGATCGCAAGCAGGCTGCAGCAGAGAACGACCGTATAAAACATTCATTACTCAGCAATGTCAGCCATGAATTACGATCTCCGATACATGGCATTCTTGGCCTGTCGGAACTGCTGAAAGATCCTGATATAACCAGAGACGAACAGTTAAAATATATCGGACTCATCTGTCATGGTGGTCAGATCCTCCTGCATCTCGTCAACGATCTCATCGACATTTCACGGATTGAAGCAGACAAGATAAAACTGCAGATTGCAAAAACGTCGGTCAATCAGCTCCTGCGCGACCTTCATGCCTTTTACGAGCCCAAAGCCATAGCCAAGGGACTTCAGTTCAGATGCACCGCTGGACTTTCAGACCCTGACAGCTTCATTGAAACAGATGGAGTGAGAGTTACTCAGATATTGACAAACCTTATTCAGAATGCCCTGAAATTCACGAATTCCGGAAGCATCGATATCGGGTATGTCCCAAAAAATTCCATGCTTGAATTTTACTGTCTTGATACAGGCGTCGGAATTCCGTCAGCCATGAAAGAGAAGATTTTCGATCGCTTCCAGCAGGTTGATAACCCCTCAATCCGCAACAATGAAGGCATAGGACTCGGACTGAACATCTCCAGATCATTGGTTGAATTGCTGGGGGGCACCATCGGCGTCGAATCAGAAGAGGGAAAAGGAAGCCGGTTCTTTTTCACGCTTCCCTGTAACCCTCTTGATTCCATACACGCTCAACCGATAAAGGAACCGGCCAAATCATCGGCGGCGACGACCATTCTCCTTGCCGAGGACGACAAAGTGAGCGAACTTCTGATGAGAGCTATTCTGAAAAAAGAAAATATGACCATTCTATCAGCCGAAAACGGCCAGATAGCAGTGGAGATGGCAGCAAACCATCCGGAAATAAATATCGTTCTTATGGACATCAACATGCCGGTGATGAACGGTTTGGAGGCAACAAAAAAAATCAAGCAGCTCCGCCCCGACCTCCCGGTCATCGAACAGACAGCATACACCTCCTCCATAGAGAGGCAAAAAGCCCAGGAGGCAGGATGTGACGGCTTCATCACCAAACCAATCAGAAAGGGCGAGCTGGTTGGCCTCATAAAAGAGCTGCTTAACCGGTAAACTGACCTCAAAGAAAATCGTTCCTTTTTTCTGACAAACAGATGCACCAAATTGAGCAAAGTTTCATTATCATATCATGCAAACTTTCCTGTGCATCCATTTTGACACCGTAACAGTTATGAATTATTCAGTTGCCATCCGTAGAGAGATAACCGTTCTTAAAATAGAAGAAAGCACCTTTGACTATAGCCACAATGAGGCCTTTAACGCCATAGTTGAAGATCTGCTTGCCAAAGAGGAAAGCAAAAACCTTATCATCGACTTTTCCGATATAAAAACCGTTGACCCCGCAGTAATCATCGCCATACGGTTCGCTCAAGAGTTTGCCAACAGAAATGGAGGCGTGGTTATTTTCGTCGCCCTCTGCAAACCGATCAAGGAACTGCTCACATTCCAGCAGCTCGACAAGCAGCTCTACATGTACTCATCAATTCACGAGGTACTGACGCTTATCGCCCCCGATGTAAAAGGCAGAAAACAGGTTCGCCGAAAAAAAACAGTACACCCCGACGACCTCATCGACGAACTGCTCAAGCTTGAGGTTAAAGCCATACCAAAAATACCCGCCGACCTCATCGACGAAATTGATGACGAAGTTGAAGAAACAGACGAAAATCCAGACACCCCCCTGGATGAATCCGACGAGCTTGCCCCCCCCGCAAAACCATCCCCAAAAAAAGGCCGCCCCACCAAAAAATAGGGGACGACATTCATAACGTACAGTTCACAAAAATAGGGGACGACATTCATAACGTACACTTTCAAACACCACCGGCAGTAGGCCTCCCCCAGCCCACTGCCAACTTCCAGCTGCCCACTCCCCAAAGGGAACTTTTGAGCATTGAAATATGTAACAAAAGAAAAAACATAGTAAGGTTATCAAGAATCAACAACCGGCGTCATCCCGCAATTTCTGGTGCATAATTTCAGTTAACAATTTTGCTTGTACTTGAAGGGGAGAACATAAAAAGGAGCTGCCTTTTATGAACAAGAATAAGAAATCTGTGGACGAACGCTTAGAGTTACGGAGGCGGGCTGAAGAATATCTTGAAAAAAGCGGCCTCAATCCTGACTCCCCGGCCTCCACAGTAGAGTTGACGCGCATACTGCATGAACTCTCGGTTCATCAGGTTGAGCTTGAGATGCAGAATGATGAACTGAAAAAGTCACACGATGAAATCCAGAAAGAACATAGCCGCTACACCGATCTCTACGATTTTGCACCTGTCGGCTATCTGACCCTTGATGCCGAAAGCAAGATACTTGAGGCAAATCTTACCGCCGACAGAATGATCTCTTTAGGTCGACATCAGCTGAAGGGAGCCCGCTTTGGCAATTTTATTGTACAGCAAGATCTTTCCGTATTTAATAGCATGATGCAGAAAGTCTTCAAGCGAAGAACAATCGAGCATTGTGAGGTTATGATAAAGAACGTTGCTCCCGAGGCAGCATCACTCCACCGAATTTTTCGCCTCGATGCACTCATCAGCGACAATCTGCAGGAATGCCGACTTACGCTCACCGATATCAGCGATACCCGGCGGGCTGTCGACGCTCTGAAAAATAGGGAAGAACAGTATCGGCGGTTATTTGAAGCCGCCCAGGAAGGGATTTTGATACTCGACTACAAAAGTGGGAAAATCACCGATGCCAACCCCTTTATGACCCATCTGGTTGGCTTTACGCTTGATGAAATCAAAGGAAAAAAACTTTGGGAAATCGGGTTTATTCAGGATAAAGAGCAGATACAGAATGCGTATCTGAAACTGCAATCCGACAATAACACACGTTACACCGATATCTCCCTGAAACATAAATCCGGTCAGATTATTGACGTTGAATTTCACAGCTACGTCTATAATGTCGGCGATCAAATAGCTGTACAGTGCAACGTTCGGGATATTTCTGTCCATAAAAAGTTGAGGGAGTATGAAAAGTCCATTGCAAGCAGCAGGAAGGAGACGATTAATGCTCTGATTGCCATGGTTGAGGTCCGTGACCAATATACAATAGGGCATCAGGGGCGTGTTGCTGAACTCGCAATGGCTCTCGGCAAAGAGCTTGATCTTTCACCAAACTCCTTGGAGGGTCTGCACATGAGCGCTCTCCTCCACGATATCGGGAAGTTTAATATCCCTACCGATATATTGATCAAGATAACCCCATTGACAGAACCGGAAAAGGATATACTGCGCAATCATCCACAGGCGGGATATGATGTTTTAAAGTTTATACACTTCCCGTGGCCGATAGCTCTAATCGTGTTGCAGCACCATGAGCGCCTTGATGGAAGCGGTTACCCCAACAGACTCAAAGGCCAGAGCATCATGGAAGAGGCAAAAATCATCGGAGTATCCGATACCGTTGAAGCGATGACCGGAAACAGGCCCTACAGGGCTGCAATTGGAATCGACAAAGCACTCCAGTACATTCAGCAGGAAAGCGGCAGATTGTTTGACCCGCTTATTGTTGATACCTGTGTCAGGCTTTTTCAAGAAAAGAAGTTCAGCTTCTCACCAAGACCCGCCACCGAAGTTCTTGTTCCACTTAATGCGGAAGAGGGGTACGGCAAAAGTTTATAACTTGCTTTAATGCCTATTAAAGTGCAGCAATGGCAAAAAAGAAAAACAGCAGCAATACGGTTAAATCACCTTCAGAGTTAAGAGCTCAAGCTGAAGAGTATCTTTTGAAACATCAATCAGCCTTGCCGGATTTCCCCTCTTCGCCTGAGGAAATGCTCAAGACAATTCATGAGCTTTCAGTCTATCAGGTCGAACTGGAAATGCAGCAGCAAGAACTTGCTCAATCAGGAGCTGATCTTGAAAAGAGTCTCGACAAGTACACTGAGCTTTATGACTTTGCCCCGCTGGGATATCTTACACTGGGAAGGGACAGCGAAATACTTGATGCAAACCTGACAGCCGCAAAACTGCTTGGAGTTGAACGCTATAAATTACAAGGCATTCACTTCAGAAAATGTATTATGCCTGAAGATTACGGGGTATTTGATGCACTGCTTGACCAAGTCTTCAACAAGAAAATCCCAGTGCAGGCTGAGGTCAGGCTTGCAGGGAATGATCCTCAATCATCTCACAATCAACATTTTCGAGCCGTTCAAACCTTTCGGATTGATGCGGCAATAAGTGATTCATCCAATGCATGCCGTATAATTCTCTCAGACATCACTGAGCAAAAGCAGTCAGAAAACGAACTGCATCGATTGACACATACTCTGCGAGCGATCACCGATTGCAATCATGCACTGAATCACATCACCGATGAAAAGGAGTTGCTGCAAAAGATCTGCAGCATAATGGTCGACACGGGTGGCTACCGGATGGTCTGGGTCGGTTATGCTGAACATAATGAGGCCAAAAGAGTCAGGCCGGTTGCTCATGCAGGTTTTGAGGATGGATACTTGGACGCAGTTAAAATAACCTGGGCAGACGATTCTCATGGTTATGGGCCAGCAGGTACTGCCATACGTACCGGTGAACCCTTTACCATGCGTGACATTCGACATAACCCGAAGTTCAAGCCTTGGCTTACAGAGGCAATCAAACGCGGGTATGCCGCCGTTCAGGGTTTTCCGTTGAAAGTAGGCAATACAGTGATTGGGGCATTAACCATTTATTCTGAAACGCCATATGCCTTTGAAGCAAAGGAGATTGAGCCGCTCACTGTTCTGGTAAATAATCTGGCCTATGGCATCACGGTATTACGAAGTCTTGAAGAAAAACAGAGAGTCGTTGATGATCTGATTGAAAACCAGAAGCGATTCCGGCAGACATTGGACGCAACACACGCGGGTGTTTGGGAGGCTGATTTAAAAACCGGCGAGAATATTTGGTCTGATGAAATATGGGAGTTGTACGGTCTTGAACGGGACAGCGCCAAGCCATCTAATGAGCTCTGGCAAACGACACTGCATCCCGATGACAGGAAAGATATAATCAGGATAGTTGAAGATGCTGTACAAAAAGAAAATGCGCTGACAGTTGAATATCGTGTTAATCATCTTGACGGAACTGTTCACTGGCTCAAGGTTCAGGGTATGCCGTTATGCAATGAAGAAGGTCTTCCGGTTCGTTATATCGGCACATGTATTGACATCACCGATCGCAAACAGGCCGATCAACGTATTGAAGCATCTACAGTGAAACTGGAAGCGGCATTGGAGAGTATGAGTGACGCCGTATTCATTTCTGATATACATGGGCAGTTCACCGATTTCAATAACGCCTTTGCGACATATCATCGATTCCGAAACAAAGAGGAATGTGCCAGAACATTCGCTGAGTACCCGGATATTTTGGATGTATTCATGACCGACGGTGAACTGGCTCCGATAGAACAATGAGCAGTCCCCAGGGCTCTGCGGGGCGAAATCGCAACAAATGCCGAGTACATTTTGCGACGAAAGGATACAGGCGAAACATGGGTGGGAAGTTACAGCTTTGCTCCTATCCGCAACAAAAACGGGGAAATCATAGGGTCGGTGGTTTCCGCTCGCGACATCACTGAGCGTAAGCATATAGAGGAAGCACTGAGGAAAAGTGAAGAGAGGTTCAGAAAACTCTTCGAAAATCACTCAGCAATCATGATTCTTTATGACCCGGACACCGGCTCAATTCTTGATGCCAATCCTGCAGCCGTCAAATTTTACGGATGGCCGATTGAAAAACTCAAGCTGATGCGGCTTCAAGAAATCAATACCTACTCCTCTGACGAACTTTTCAGCAACATTGCAAAAGTCAGAGCCTCGAAGCAAAGCGAGTTCCTGGTGCAGCATAGAAGGGCAGATGGCTCAGTTCGGGATGTTGAAGTATTCAGCAACGCTATCGAGATTGATGAAAAGACTATACTGTATGCCATTATTCACGACATCACCGAGCGAAAAAAAGCTGCGGAGGAGAGCGACCGCTTGAAAGCAGCATTTATTGCCAACATCAGTCATGAAATCCGCACCCCGATGAACGGCATTCTCGGCTTTTCAGAACTGCTGAAAGAGCCCAACCTATCCGGCGAAGAACAGGCAGAGTATATCGAGCTCATTCATCGGAGCGGCCAGCGCATGCTGAGTCTGATTAATGACCTTATGGACATCTCACGTATTGATGCCAATGAGATAAAGCTGGAAATAACACCAACACCAGTCAACAAGCTGCTGCTTGATCTTCAGGCATTCTTCCGGCTTCAAGCCCAGCTGAAGGGATTACGCCTCAGCTGCAGCCCGGGACTCGCCGACAGCGAAAGCATCATACAGACAGACAGCCTGAAGCTGAACCAGATATTGTCAAACCTTATCCAGAATGCGCTGAAATTTACACCCTCAGGCGGCATTGATTTCGGCTATACCAGAAAAGATAACCAGCTTGAGTTTTATTGCATTGATTCAGGTATCGGCATCCCAGCCGAAAAAAAAGAAAGGATTTTCGAACGCTTCCATCAGGTTGACATCTCCATTTCCCGCAATCATGAAGGGGCGGGTCTCGGCTTGAGCATTACCAAGTCCTTCGTCGAACTGCTGGGCGGCACCATCTGGGTCGAATCAATTGAGGGAGCAGGCACAACATTCACCTTCACCATCCCCTACACCCCCGCAGCCCCAAGCCAAC
>JBAWYL010000031.1:0-27523 GCA_037143555.1 Chlorobiaceae bacterium | reverse complement strand
GTAAAAACGCCACCACCACTCATAATTCCTCCTTGGAATTTAATTATTGGAAAGTAATCAAAAATTTAAATCGGATTCTGCTTTTAATTTACAGTAAAAAACAAAAAAACAAAAGAAAAATAACCCCTGCCCGAAAGATGAAAAAAGCAAAGCAACCTGTTAAATCTTATCTTTTTATTGGACCCTTCTGAAATGATCCAGTAAAATTCTTGACGACTTCAGAAGCGGATACCCCTGCATCTCCAACAGCCGTCGCAGCATTTCCTGTTGCATTTTCAACAGTTTCAACAGCACTTGCATAGATCTCGTTGGCAGTTCTTGATGCGTCTTTAACGGTAATGGCAACACGATCAATGGTCTCACCAACAACACCACCAGTACTGCCAAGAAGATTACCGATACCTGATGCATCGATAACTGCGCCTAGTGTGCCAGTTACCGTATCAATAACATTACCGGCAATATTCAGACTACCAACAACAGCACTTTGCCCTGTTAACAGAACGCTTTCAGCAAGAAACGTAAGGCGATCTGTAAAGTCAAGCTCTTTGAAATCCTTACGAAGTTTCTGGTACGATTCCGACATTCTACTCTCCATGGAAATGAGGCACAATTTAATAATGCCTCTGTTATGATTATAGACTAAGTAAGTTATTTATGAAAAAAGTAATCATTAATATTGATCTAAACAAGTACTCTTCCCTATGTGAAACTACCCTCTATCATACGCCTTTTGAGCTTTTTGAACCCGACCATCCTCGTGACTATCAAGATCGAAAGGAATGTGAAGCCATTTTTCCTTGAAAACCGCATCCCCTGGCTCGAGACCAGTCAGGCTGATCGGCAGCGTGATAATTTTACGCTGATTACCGATCTGCACATACAACTCATCACCTGTCACCCATACATCTATATCCACAGGATTGGCAAACATCAGCTTCAGCTGCACCTCATAGACATTGCCGATTCGGACAAACTTGATCGGGGGTTCATCGTACATCATGACCGATGGGTCAGTATCGCCATACATATCTTTTGCGAACATTTCCAGTGACTGAAGGCCGACAATTTCTTTTTCGTACATACGGAGCTTTTTAACAGGAAGAGGAGAGAAGCCTTCTTCAATCTCTCCAAGGTATTTCTGCTGAATAGCTTTCCAATTTTCCAAATAACCGCTATCCTCTTTTGTATCAAGCAACTTGTTGACAAGCACCATATCAACCTTGAAACCGTAAAGGTTCAGATAGGTCAATGCCCGCATGGTCTCCTTGATCGACATTTTCTCAGCATTCATGACCAGACGAACAGTGGATTTTTTATTGTCAGTAAGGATATCGCGAATATCCTCAAGTTCATCAAATACCTGGTCAACAGAATCAAGGGCATCTGCCGGAGGAATAAAAAACGCAATTTTATCAGACATCCTCGAGAGAGGCTTACTGAGCGGCTTGATAAGATATTTATTGACATTTTTCACGGCTTTCATTCCCCATGCAAGAGTATCGGGAAGAGAAAGAAGCCTCAAGGTTTCGCCTGTAGGGGCTGTATCGAGCACAAGAACATCATACAGTCCGGATGCTTTATAGCGCTTTATCCTTAACAGTGAGAACAGCTCTTCCATTCCAGGGAGAATGGTCATTTCATCTGCCATAACCCCTGAAACCCCCTGTGCCATAAAAATTCTTGTATAGTACTTCTGTACAGAATGCCAATTCTGCTTGAGGTCCACATAGGGATTGACCTCAATTGCATCGAGATTTTCCTTGATTTTAGTCGGTTCTGCGCCGAGAGAGAGGTTAAAAGAATCCGAAAGACTGTGAGCCGGATCGGTTGAAAGGACAAGGGTTCGATAGCCAATCTGCGACAAACGGACAGCCGTAGCGGCTGAAACACTGGTTTTGCCTACCCCGCCTTTACCTGTGAACGTTAAAATACGCATGAACCAAACATTGATTTAAAGTATAGAGAGGAAAAATCACAAGATTCCAAGATATAACTTCTGAGCTGACACTACAAAAGAATCTAACATACACACTTCAGGCAATGTTAAAAAAATTTATATCGGTTTTTATTTTTTAGCCTTGATACGGTACGCATCAAAAATCGCAATATGATGAACAGGAGATTTACTTAATGCAAACGGGAAGATGATACATCTGCACAGGAATATCAGGGAATGGCTTGCAAATAAGCATTCCACTCGCTTAATTGACTTCATATCTTTTACACACTATCATTTTTATCGGGTCCCGTTATGCTCGAAAAAAACACTACTGTCGATGCCAAGGCAACCATCGTCCGGACGCACCGCATCAGCAGCGACGTCAGCATCATCACACTCAGCTGCCCGTCAATTGCCGCTATGGCAAAACCTGGAAACTTTGTTAATATAAAAGTTAACGCCACCACTCATCCGCTTCTCAGAAGACCATTCTCCATTCATAATGTGCAGGGAAACTTCATTGAGATCATGGTTAAATCCATCGGATTCGGCACTACCCTTTTCTGCGATTCCGCAGAAGGCTCGACAATGATGGTGCTTGGACCACTGGGAAATTGTTTTAATATAACCAGCCCTGATTTTAACACTGCGGTTCTTGTGTCGGGAGGAATCGGTACGGCTCCAATGCTTTTTCTGGAAAGAGCGCTTGCCGCTCAAGGCAAAAAGGTGATCAACCTGATCGGAGGACGAACAAAAGAGGACCTGCTCTCTCACGGCCTGAGTAACTGCCTGTTCGCAACGGATGACGGCTCCGTTGGATTCCAAGGCACAGTGATTGATCTGCTCCGTAGAGAGCTTCCGGGTATCGCAAAGGATGGTACTGTAAAGCTCTTTGCCTGTGGACCCAATCCGATGCTTAAAGTAATGGCAAAATTCAGCAATGAATACCATATAGCGTGTGATGTTTCACTTGAATCGGTAATGGGTTGCGGTATCGGTATCTGCTATGGATGCAGCGTTGAAATTAACACGCCGGATGGAGGTGTAAGAACCATCCTTCTTTGTCGGGAAGGCCCCGTCATTGATGCAAAACTGCTTGCAGGATAAATAGTATTAATGTATCTTTTAAGTATTAATGACAGCGCGTACAAAAGTTTTTTTCAACAAATAGAAAACCACTATGGCAAAAGGCGTCAATAAGGTAATTCTTCTCGGAAGACTCGGCGGAGAACCGGAAAGCCGTCAGGCGGGATCAACCACAGTATCAAACTTTACAGTCGCAACAAGCGAAAAGTTCAAAAACCAGCAGGGCGAATGGCAGGAGAGAACGGAATGGCACAGGGTAGTAGCCTGGGGACGACTGGCAGAAATATGCAAAGAGTATCTTCACAAAGGATCACAAGTATACATAGAGGGGAGACTGCAGACCAGAAGCTGGGAAAAAGAGGGAGTGAAGCAGTACACAACAGAAATTGTGATCACTGAAATGCAAATGCTTGATGGCAAACCTTCCGGACAGGGAGGACATAACGAAGGTGCATCGCAAGGGTACGAACGTCAGCAGAGCAGCGTAACTTCATTTCCCGCTCCGCCTTCGGTACCAATGATTGACCATGAAAAGGACGACCTGCCCTTTTAAACTCTTATTAACGCCTAGAGCGCGCTCCGGCGCGCCTCTTGATTTCTGACATCCCCAATGGATGCATTGAAAAAAAATATTCTGGCCGGAAACATTTCGCCGGTTTATTTCTTTTATGGCCCCGAAAGTTTCCTAAAGGAAGAGTGTGCCGGCATGATCAGAACAGCGCTTTTCTCATCAGAAAGCGACGCAGCATGCAACACGCATATTCTTTACGGCGCTGATTTCACTCCTGGTGAGCTGATTTCAAAAGCCTCTGAATATCCCATGTTCACCTCAAAACAGCTCATCATTGTAAAGCAATTTGACAAAGTCAAAAAACCATCAACAAAAGAGCTGCAAAAACAGCACGATGAAAAATTCAGCAACTACATCAAAAGTCCTGCTGAATTTACTGTTCTGGTATTTGATGCCGATCCGGTTGAGAAAAAAGATCTTGAAAAAAATTTGTTCAGCGCGCTAAAAAAATACCGTCAAGATTTTCCTGTCATCAAGGCTCCTGACATTTTCGCATCCAATAGAGCAAAGGCTTCGGGATGGGAATTTGAGCCTGACGCGCTCAAAGCTTTTACAACCTATATCCAGCCTTCGGCACGGGAAATATGCCACGAAATCGAAAAAATAATCATGTATGCCTCCACACGAAGTGCAGAAAAACGTATCACTGCACCGGATGTTTATGATTGCGTCGGCATATCCCGTACATACAACGTCTTTGAACTTGAAAAGGCCCTTGCAGACCGAAATCTGAGGCTCTGCAGCGGTATATCACTCATGATTATGGATCAGGAGGGGCAGAAGGAGGGACTGGGCAACATTGTCCGCTTTCTTACCACCTTTTATATTCGCCTCTGGAAACTATCAACTCCCAATGTCAGGCAACTTCCCCAATCAGAAATTGCAAAAATTCTCGGGATGTCCGGAAAACAGGAGTACTTCGTTAAAAACTACCTCAGCTATACCAGATCATTTTCTCTACAAGAGAGTGAGCACGCTATTGCTGCACTGAGAGAAACAGATGCTGCACTCAAAGGACTGCTTCCCTACCCGGATGAAAAATACCTGCTTCTGCGGCTCATGCAAAAACTGCTTGGCTGAATAATAATCCATCCAGGGTATCCCGCGATCACAACCACCCGCTTCGCCGGTACCAACCAATGGTTTTTGCAACGCCTTCAGCCAGAGAGGTGAGAGCTGTAAAACCAAAATCAAGCTCAGCCTGATCAGGCGAACATACCCAATAATCCTGCACAAGTTCATTGGCCTTGTCGCGGCTGATAAGCGCAGGTTTTCCAGATAATGAACCAGCCGAACCAATCACCATACCGACAAAAAAGACAAGCGGTTTAGGGAGCGATACCCTGTACAACTTCTTGAAACCAAGTATATTCCGTGAAGCTGTAATAATTTCATCCCATGAGCATGAATGCCGTGATGTAATGTAATAAATGCCACCGACCGCTTTATCCGATTGAGCCGCCATCATGATACCGTTTACAAGATCGTCAACATAAATCATGCTGAAGCGCTGCCTCGCTGTACTACCAGCCGTCACCAATACCCCGCTGGAAAGCATCTGAAAAACCTGCAACACATCCCGGTCCCCAGGTCCGTATACTGCGGGAGGTCGAACTATGGTAACCGGAATATCAGCTGAACTTGCCAGACAAAGGGCTTCAGCCCTTAATTTACTCCGTCCATAAGCACTCACCGGGTGTGGCAGATCAGACTCCCTGACTCCATATATACCTTCCGAAGCAGGACCTGCAGCAGTAAGTGAGGAGACAAACAAAAACCTCTTCAATGTCGGGTTATACTTCCTTACTGCGTCCAAAAGGTTTTGTACAGGCATCACATTACCTGCATCATATCCCGGTTCATCTAATGCTTTTGTCAACCCCGCAAGGTGCACGATCCGATCAACACCCCGCACAGCACGAGAGAGAGCTTCGGGATCGCTGAAACTGCCCCTAACGACCTCCACACCTTCGGGCACTCCTCCACCTGCGCTCTCAGGGCGAAGAAAAACTCTTATCATCACACCTGCTTCAGCAAGATAACTAAGCATCCTCTTACCAATAAACCCGGTGGAACCGGTCACAAGTATTGTTTCAGCCATATCCTTTATTATTTCCTTTTATTCAGGCTCTCCCGCCTCGAAATCCAATATGGACTTTCCCGACAGGAAAAAAACCAGAGAGTGTTTCATCAAAAAAAACAAAAATTTTAATACATTTCAGTACATGGCTAAAACCATCTTGCTTAAACCCCGGTCATCGAACGAACAAACGAACAATACAAAATGACCGTAAATACGAGAAATTACAGCTTTTTTTGTTCCAGCTGAAGTAAATTTGCATGACTGTGGATAAAACGAAAGACCTATTTAAAAAGTGCATTGAGTTTACCCTTGCCGACGAGGTAAAGGCACAGGGCATATATCCTTTTTTTCACCCAATAGATGAAAATGAAGGTCCGGTAGTCTCGTTTGGAGGGCGTAAACTGGTCATGGCCGGCTCAAACAACTATCTTGGACTTACCGCTGACCCAAGGGTAAAAGAGGCCTCCATCAACGCAATCAATAAATACGGTACAAGCTGCAGCGGTTCCCGATACATGACCGGTACGGTAAATCTGCATATTGAGCTGGAGGAAAAACTTGCCGACTTTTTTGAAAAGGAGCGATGCCTGCTCTTCAGTACCGGCTACCAGACAGGACAGGGCATTATCCCGACTCTGGTCCAGCGCGGTGAATATATTGTTTCCGACCGCGACAACCACGCAAGCCTTGTGGCCGCATCCATCATGGCTCAAGGTGCAGGAGCAAATCTGGTACGCTATAACCACAATAACATGGGGGATCTTGAGCGGGTGCTTCAGAATATTCCGGGCAATACAGGACGGCTGATTGTTTCTGATGGCGTTTTCTCAGTTTCAGGAGAAATTGTGGACCTCCCAGGCCTTGTGAAACTTGCAAAAAAATATGATGCGCGCATTCTTATTGACGATGCTCATGCTGTAGGTGTAATCGGTAAAAATGGCAGAGGAACCCCCTCAGAGTTCGGCCTTGTCGGCGATGTTGACCTCATCATGGGTACATTCTCAAAAACCTTCGGATCACTAGGGGGTTACGTAGTAGGGGACCGAAGTGTCATCAACTATATCAAGCATAACGCTTCTTCTCTTATTTTCAGTGCTTCGCCAACACCTGCAAGCGTCGCCGCCGTCCTGACATCACTTGAAATCATCCGCAGTGAGCCTGAACTTATGGAAAGGCTTATCGCAAATACCGATTACGTCCGTCAGGGACTTCTAAACGCTGGCTTTACACTCCTTCCTTCACGCACAGCAATCGTTACAGTCCTGATAAAGGATCAAATGAAAACCCTTCTTTTCTGGAAAAAACTGTTCGATGCCGGCGTTTATGTAAACGCTTTCATCCGCCCGGGTGTTATGCCTGGCCATGAAGCGCTCCGCACAAGCTTTATGGCAACTCACGAGCGTGAGCATCTTGATAAAGTTGTTAATGAGTTCACCTCGATCGGTAAGGAACTTGGCATCATCTGACGCATAAAAATAATAAACAGCTTTTCTTGCCATCCCCGGAAATTTCCGGGGATTTGCCTTTCCCTCTCCAAAAACCACAGCAACTGCTAGACTTTTACCGTAAAAGTTACATCTTTTTCTTTTTTTTAGTAAATTGCGAGTTGTTGAATGTCCGCCAGATGAGAATGATATGTATTTCTGTTCTGATTGCTGATATATGGTGCTGATGATTATGTGCGCATGAAAAGGTAAAGAGCATTCTGAACGCCTTTTTTTTGTTCGTATCATTGCAACTAAACCATGACACAATCATGAAAACAAAACATGCAGAAGCGTTTCGCTTTATCCGTTTTGTTCTTTCGGCATTCTGCCTGATGACATTACTGGTGCCTCTCCCATCTTACGGAGCTGACACCGGCACAGTTAAGGGCAAAATCACCGACAAAGCTGACGGCGAAGGTGTTTTCGGCGCATCGGTAACAATTGCCGGCACCAACATCGGAACCTCAACCGACGCAAACGGCAACTTTACCATCTCCAACGTCCCTGCTAAACAAGAAAAAATCTCTGTCTCTATAGTAGGATATGCTCCTGCAAGTCAGGTTATATCCGTTAGTGCCGGACAAACCGCTACAGCCAATTTTACTATTGGCCAGACTACCGTGATGGCTTCAGAAGTCGTGGTAGGTGCAGCACTTTACAAACAGGATCGCCTTGACGTACCGGTGACTGTCAACGTTGTATCGCCGGAAAGAATCAAACAGGAACCAAACCCAACCCTGGATCAGGTGATTGAGGATGTTCCCGGTGTTGATGTCATCCGTGCAGGCGGACAGACGACGTCGACCGTAGCTATACGTGGCTCCAATACCTATCAGGGCGGCGCAATAGGCACCAGAGTTCAAGGCTACTATGACGGCTTCCCGCTCAACACTCCTGAAACAGGCGAAATTGTCTGGTCATCGGTCAACATGAATGCTGCCGATAAGGTTGAAATTCTGAAAGGCGCAGCCGCAACACTCTACGGATCCGGAGCAATGGGTGGTGTAGTCAACGTCTTCGGACACCTTCCTGATCAGTTTGAGGTGAAAGCCGGCCTTAGCGGAGGATTTTATGATGCCCCGCCATCTACCGACCAAAGTACCTACCGCAAAGGCTATACTCCCTGGTTCTGGGACAGCTATGTTGGAATCGGCAACAAAAGCGGTCCATGGACATACAGCCTGCTCTATACCCACAGCAACGATGATGGTTATCGCCAAAATACCCAGGATCAATTGAATGACGTCAAGCTGAAAGCCCGGTATGACATCGATGCGAAGCAGTACATCCAGCTCAGTACCTTTTACAACGAAACAAATGGCGGCTACGCCTTGACATGGCCCTATACCATAACCGGAATCAGTCCAGTTACAGGTCCGATTTTTAAGGCCTATCCTGAAAGGGGCTATGATGTGGTCAATGCCGTCTACACTGACGATACCATTAAACGCAAAAACGCCCTGACAGGCCTGAACTATGTCAACCTGCTAAGCGATAAACTCAGCCTTGACACACGGCTGTACTATACCCATAACGAAACCTTAATTGATTACAACCCTACAGCTACAACTCAAACTTTTTCTTTTTTAATACCAGTCGGACCTGCTGTTATTCCTTATACAGTTTATAACAGGACTCCCGGTGAATTCAATAAAACATCATCGGACAGATATGGCGCCGGTGTCAAACTTGACTGGCGAGCCTTAGATAATCATCGCCTGATTTTTGGCCTGGACGGTAATATTACCGATGTTCAGTCAACCCAGTATACAGCTGTTATTCCTATAAAAAATGTCCTTCAACCAATCCAGCAAAAAGATGCAGCGGCATTTGTGCAGGATGAATGGAAGCTTACTGACAATTTGACCAGCCTGCTCTCTCTTCGTTATGACTGGAGCGGTATCGACGCCAATACGGTAACATACACTGACTATGCCAACCCGACCATTATTGGTTTTGGTCCCTCCGCAAAGGTTACCTATCCACAGAAAACCGCTACAATCACCAATCCGTCAGTGGATGCCATAAGCCCTCGAATTGCATTAAATTACAAAGCCGCTGACGATATGTCACTCAGGGCTTCATGGGGCAGAAGCTTCCGTGCTCCGACACTTGCAGAGCGCTTTATTCGAGATGCGGGATTCTTAGTTGGTATTCCAAATCCAAATCTCGAAAAGGAAACCATGACAGCTTACGAAGTCGGTACATTCAAAAAGTTCAGCGATAACGTTTCATTTGATATCGCAGGCTTTCTGAATGATTATGATAACCTGATTGAGTCAGTTGCTGTAACGAATGCGGCACAAAAACAGTATTTCACCTACCAAAACATTACCAAGGCACGCATCTGGGGTATCGAAACCAGCCTTAACGTAAAGCCAAACAACGAGTGGAACCTGAATCTGGCATACACCTACATGAATGCCAAAAACAGAAGCTATGTCAAGGGGGCTAATGTGACGCTTGATCAGAATCCAGACCCGACCTGGCTGCCCATGCGCCCTGAGCATACCGCGTCAGGCAATGTAACATGGAAACCGATCAATAAACTTTCCTTTAATCTCCTAGGAAGGTATGTCAGCAGCTACAAAGCGGTTAACTTCTATACCAATCCCCAAGGAATTGACTACCCCGGCAACTTTGTAGTTTTCAATGTTGGCGCGAAATACCAGATTGATAAAAACATCAGCGCCAGCCTTCTTTGCAAGAACATTGACAACGTGCAGTACGAAGAGGCGGAATGGTTCCTTGCACCTGGAAGAAGCTATGTCGCCGGTGTGGATTTCACCTTCTGAAGAGATCCATTGGCAATAAGTCGTGATGAACCGGGCCAGCCCTCTCATTGAGTGGCTGGCTCTTTTTTTAATCGTTAGTTTACGTCACAGGATTTTATTACATTTTCCAATCCTGTTAAAACCACAACAAACGCACATCTTTTTGTAATTCTATGCACGATAAAATCAGAATTGCCGCAATTGTCGGGATGGAGCAATGCAACCAGCGAGTATGGCGCGAGGTAACCTCCAAGATAGCCGCACACGTCGAATTAACCCAATGGACCGATCAGGATCTTGAGCATCAGAACCCTGAAGCGGCCAAAGCCATCCATAATGCCGATTGTATTTTTATCACTTTGATACAGTTCAAAGTACAAGCGGACTGGCTGCATGAGCAAATCGAAGAGTCAAAGGCAAAAGTGATTTTTGCCTATGAGTCGATGCCTGAAGTGATGCAGTTGACAAAAGTCGGCAATTATGTGGTATCAGGGGACGGAAGCGGAATGCCCGATATCGTCAAAAAAGTTGCAAAAATGCTGGTAAAGGGACGCGATGAGGATGCGTTGTACGGCTACATGAAGCTGCTGAAAATAATGCGCACCATGCTCCCGCTGATTCCTAAAAAGGCAAAGGATTTCAAGAACTGGATGCAGGTTTACACCTACTGGATGAACCCTACCGCCGACAACCTGGCATCGATGTTCAACTATATCGTGGCTGAGTACTTCGAAGTTGACGTCAAGGTTGAAAAGGTACAGGAAGTGCCGACCATGGGCTTTTACCACCCCGATGCACCGGAGTATCTGAAAGATCTGCATCATTATGAAAAATGGCTGCACAAACGCGATAAGGTCTCAGCAAAAAGAAGAAACATTGGTCTTCTCTTTTTCCGCAAGCACTTGCTGCAGGAAAAAGAGTATATCGACAACACTATTCGCGCTATAGAGGCCAAGGGCCTTAATCCCCTGCCGGTCTTTGTTATGGGTGTTGAAGGACATGTTGCCGCCAGAGAGTGGTTTACACATAACAATATCGACATGCTCGTCAACATGATGGGCTTCGGATTTGTCGGAGGCCCTGCGGGCGCGACAACACCGGGCGCATCATCAGCCGCACGCGAAGAGATACTCGGAAAGATCAATGCGCCGTACGTTGTATCGCAACCTCTCTTTATACAGGATTTCACTTCATGGAAGTCGCAGGGGGTTATACCGTTGCAGTCGGCCATGACCTATTCACTGCCTGAGATGGACGGCGCAGTATGTCCTGTCGTGCTCGGCGCCATCAAGGATGGACGCCTGCAAACAGTTCCGGACCGCCTGGAAAGACTTGCCGGACTGGCAAAAAAGTTTTCAGAGCTGCGGCAGGTATCCAACCAGGAGAAGAAAGTTGCTCTCGTCGTCTACGATTATCCACCGGGAATGGGCAAAAAGGCCAGTGCTGCTCTGCTTGATGTACCAAAAAGCATTTACAACATCCTCATTTCACTTCGTTCTGAAGGGTACAATATAGGGGAACTGCCGGAATCACCGGAAGCCCTGCTCGCCATGCTTGACAAATCCACTGATTATGAAATTCAGGCGCATGAACAGGAGTGCTTTTCTATTGACCGGGAACTCTTCAACAGCATCACCAGTGTAAGGGAGCGCGAGCGTATTGAAGGGCGCTGGAGCGGATTCCCCGGCGACATTGCCCCTATCAAGCCAGACAGACTGTTTATCGGCGGCATAACACTCGGCAATATCTTTATCGGCGTACAGCCACGTCTTGGCATTCAGGGTGACCCGATGCGTCTGCTCTTCGACAAGGAGAACACACCGCATCATCAGTATATTGCATTTTACCGCTGGATCAGTCGTGTATTCGGAGCAAATGCTCTGGTACATATCGGTATGCACGGCACTGCGGAATGGATGCCCGGCCTCCAACTCGGTGTAACCGGTGACTGCTGGTCGGATGCATTGCTTGGTGAAGTTCCGCATTTCTATATCTATCCGATCAATAACCCGAGTGAGGCTAATATCGCCAAACGCCGCGGTTACGCTACGATGATTTCACACAACATTCCTCCTCTTGCAAGGGCGGGACTCTATAAGGAGCTCCCTGCATTTAAAGAGATGCTGAACGACTATCGCGAGCGAGGCCTTGAGAAAATCGTTGACGTTGAAACCGAGGAGGTGATCATCACCAAAGCACAGCAACTCAATCTAACGGATGACTGTCCGCGTATTGAGGGTGAGAACTTCCAGGATTACATCAGCCGCCTTTATACCTATATGATGGAGCTTGAGGGCCGCCTGATTTCCAACTCTCTGCATGTGTTCGGAGAAACCCCAAAGCTTGAAACCCAGGTGACCACCATTACAGAGTACCTGAAGGTACGCGGCAATGAAAAGTCACTGCCATCGATCATCATGCAGGCAATCGGTGAGGACACTGCCTTTGGCGATTACGCCTCGCTTGCCACACGTGCCCGGAAGGGTGAACCGCTTGCTCTCAAGTCGCGTGAAACAGTTGACGAGCATACCAGAGAGTTTATAGAAAAGACCATTTTTGGACAGACCAACCCGACAACAGTGTTCAACAAGATGACCGGCGGAGCAAAGGTGTCGCAGGAGATGGTTGAGGCTATCAACAGTTCCCTGCAGGAAGGCGTTGCCCTGAAGCGTGCACTTGAGGACAACCGCAATGAGATGAAGGGCTTCCTCAGAGCTCTCGACGGTGAGTATATTCCATCAGGTTCCGGCGGCGACCTTGTGCGTGACGGTGCTGGCATCCTGCCGACTGGCCGGAACATACACGCCATAGACCCCTGGCGCATTCCTTCAGAACTTGCCTTCAAGCGCGGCAAGCAGATTGCTGAATCCATTCTGCAACGCCATACAGAGGAAAACAACGGTCAGTACCCGGAAACCATTGCCCAGGTACTCTGGGGTCTGGATACCATCAAGAGCAAGGGTGAAGCAGTTGCTGTAATCATTCACCTTATGGGTGCTGAACCGGCATACGACGCTCAGGGCAAGATCAGCCACTATCGTCTCGTCCCGCTTGAAAAGCTTGGCCGCCCGAGAATTGATGTATTGATCCAGATCAGCTCAATTTTCCGTGATACTTTTGGTGTGCTTGTCGATCATCTGGACAAACTGGTCAAGGATGCAGCAAAGGCAATCGAACCGCATGAGATGAACCATATCAAGAAACATGTTGACGCTTCATTGAAAGAGGGTAAGGATTTTGAAAGCGCTACATCGCGCCTCTTTACACAAGCCCCCGGAGCATACGGTTCACAGGTTGAGGAACTGGTAGAAGATTCTGCATGGGAGTCCGAAGAGGATCTCGACAATATGTTCATCAAACGTACCGGTTTCGCTTATGGCGGGAATCGATACGGTGACCAGCAGTCTGATATTCTGAAAGGCCTGCTCAGCACTGTTGACCGCGTTGTGCAGCAGGTTGACTCAGCTGAATTCGGCATTACCGACATCGACCGCTACTTCTCTTCGTCGGGAGCACTGCAGCTTTCAGCCCGCCGGCGAAACCCAAAGGGAGAAAATGTAAAACTGAATTACGTTGAGACGTTTACGGCCGATGTAAAAATTGACGATGCTGACAAAGCTCTCAAAGTTGAGTTCCGCTCCAAGCTTCTCAACCCTAAATGGTTTGAGACAATGCTTGACCAAGGTCACAGCGGCGCTGCCGAAATCAGCAACCGCTTTACCTATATGCTTGGCTGGGACGCTGTAACCAAGGGAGTTGACGACTGGGTATACAAGGAAGCCGCCGAAACATACGCCATGGACCCGAAAATGCGAGAGCGCCTCATGAAGGTTAATCCAAAAGCATTCAAGAACATAGTTGGCCGTATGCTGGAAGCAAGTGGACGCGGCATGTGGAGCGCAGACCCCGACATGATTGAAAAGCTGCAGGAAATTTATTCCGACCTTGAAGACCGCCTTGAAGGAATAGAGATTTAAATAACTGCAATACAACCTGATTACAACAACAAAACACGGTTCAACCCGTGTTTTGTTGTTTCATACATTTCTCAATCTCCCGCAAAACGGGCAATATACTCTTTGCAACATGACAAGAGTAACAAGTTTCATTTTTGCTGATCTGTTTGGTATATTTTACAAAACATGTACCCATGGATACAGGAAAAGGAAACATCATACGCAGTATCTGCCGATCACTTGAGATTCTACTGTTTTTTCTGATTTCTGTTGTCTGTTTTAACGTTTTGGTCAAAACGACATCGCAAAACACTAAGTCAAAAAGCAAGGATTTATCTGGCGGTATAGTGGCCCCTCGCGGACTTTCAGTCCCAGGAAACTCTCGCTCTCTGCACTACGGTCTTGAACGGATTAATGGGTTTTTCAGCTCTCAGACCAATCAACTCTCCTCCTCTTTGTCTCTACATTCAGGGATACCCCCATTCCCTGATATTCTGCATGACCAGCATCTCTTCCTAAAACAACCGGTAAGCAATCGGAACAACAATGATCTTTCCATTGCATCCCATCAGCATAAGCCGGACAACCTCTTGCAACAAAATCCTGTCTTACTTATCTGATACCCCTCCTTACGTTTGACTATTCCTAAAAGAAGTATTTAACAGTTGAAGGGATCACTAAGCCGAATGCTCAGCAATATGTTGTGAAGTTTTCGGTATTAACGTTTATTTACAGGTTACCCTTATGCATTTTGTGTTCCTTACCATGGAGGCCACCAACAACAGCGCACTGAAAGCTGCTGCCGGTGAGCTGAACAGGAGGTTCAATGTTGGTCTGGAGGTTTCTGTTTTCAGTCTTGGCCTTCATAACAGCAAGAAACTTTGGGAAACGCTTGAAAATACTCTCCCGAATGCTGATATAGTATTCGGCTCGATGCTTTTCAGCGAGGAAATTGTTCGCCCACTTGAAAAACTTCTTGAGGGTCTTACCTGCCCGGTCTGTATGATTACGAGTAATCCCGCGCTCATAACCCAGACAAGACTTGGAAAATTTTCACTGCGTAAAGAAAATAAAGAAGCTCCTAAAGAATCGAACATTTTCAAGCAATGGGCATCAAAACTAATGCCTAAGCAAAGCCATGGGGAAAGCCAGCGGCAGCTTACGCTGGTGCGTAATGTCAGTAAAATAATGAAGCACCTTCCCGGCAGGGCGCGCGATATTCATACATTTATTGCTGCCCACCAGTTCTGGCTGAACGGTTCACAGGAAAATATGGAACGATTCCTTTCACTGCTTGTAGATCGCTATGTCCCAAGCTGGAAAGGCAAACTCCCTCAGGAAGATCCGCTCTTTTATCCTGATGCCGCAATATGCCATCCTGACGCAGCGGAACCATTTTTTTCTGCATCACTCTTTACAGAGTGGCTTCGGCAGAACAAATCAAGCTTCGACACAGGACTGGTAGTCATTCTTGCCATGCGCTCAACGGTTTTGAGTAAAAACATGGCGCACCTTGATTATTTGATACACTCATTTGAATCGGAAGGAATAAAATGCTGCATCGCTTATAGTGGTGGCCTTGATTTTCGCCCGGTTCTTGATCGGTTTTTCAACCCTGAAACACCATGCACTCTGAAGCCAGCGCTGCTGATCAATGCTACAGGATTTTCGCTGGTCGGCGGCCCTGCGGAAAACAAGGCTCCTGAAGCAATAGCAGTGCTAAAGAAACTCGATGTTCCATGCTTGAATCTTATTCCTCTTTCCTTCCAGCCCATTGAACAGTGGCGCGAAAGCAATCTCGGGCTGACACCACTGCAGACTGCTTTGAGCGTTGCAGTAACAGAACTTGACGGGACTATAGAGCCACAGATCTATGCAGGGACGGAAACCGGCAGTGAACGAACCATACCGCTTGAAACAGAGGTAAAAAATATTTCCGAACGAGTAAAACGGTTTCTCAGATTACAGGATACACCGCTTGACAACAAGAAAATCGCCATTATTCTTTTTAATTTTCCACCCAATCTTGGCAATGCAGGTACTGCCGCATATCTCAATGTTTTTGAAAGTCTGCACCGATTGCTGCTGGAAATGAAAACTGCCGGCTACCGGGTGGATGTTCCTGATACTACGGAAGGGCTGAGAGATCGACTCCTTGAGGGAAACCGTCTGGCATATGGGACTGACGGCAATGTTGAGGGGCAT
The DNA here is from genome assembly GCA_037143555.1 of Chlorobiaceae bacterium. Classification (GTDB taxonomy): domain Bacteria; phylum Bacteroidota; class Chlorobiia; order Chlorobiales; family Chlorobiaceae; genus Chlorobium. The sequence continues at coordinate 11,419 of JBAWYL010000031.1, read as the reverse complement.
TTGCCGGTCGATGAGTATCGTAAACTTTTTCCTGCCTATGAGGGCATAGAACCCTTCTGGGGTGACGCTCCCGGCGAAATCCTCAATGACCGGACCCGCTTCCATATTCTCGGCTGTTCTCTTGGCAACATCTTTATCGGCCAGCAGCCCAGTTTTGGATATGAGCGCGATCCGATGCGACTTCTCATGGCAAAGGATGCATCGCCGAACCATGCGTTTGCAGCGTTCTATACATGGATTGAGCATTGCTTCAATGCCGATGCGGTGTTGCACTTCGGCACACATGGCGCGCTTGAGTTTATGCCTGGCAAACAGGTTGGACTGTCAAGTTTGTGCTGGCCGAAAAAACTGATAGGCGCTCTTCCTAATTTTTACTGTTACTGCGTCAATAACCCTAGCGAAGGGGCCATTGCAAAACGTCGTGGATTCGCCACGCTTGTAAGCTACCTTTCGCCTCCACTTGAACATGCAGGGCTTTACAAGGGGTTGCGCAAGCTCAAAGATCTGGCTGCCGGTTACAGAAACAATCCATCAGATGAGCTGTTTGAGGAGATCAAGGAGCTTGCCATCGCTCTTGAGATTGACTGTGGCCAGAATAATTCGCCTGTCGAAGAGTATATCACAACACTGAACAGCGAGCTTTATCTGATTGAGGAACGCATGATTCCGCTCGGACTGCATATCATGGGCGAAGCCCCTTCGCCCGATAGTGTCAGCGACCATCTCGCTCTTCTGGCTGCGCACAGCAGACCGGAACTTGACGGAAAATCTCTGCCGGAACTGATCTGCAAACACCTGAACTACAACTACCCGCTGCTTCTGGATGAAATGGGATATAACCGGGAAGCTCAAAAAAAATGGCAACAGGTGTCGGCGATTTCCCGCGAAGCTGTTAAACGCTTTACCGGACACTTCGATCCAGAAAAAAACCTTAATATTTCTATGTCAAGGTTACTTGAAGGAAGCCTTGCCGTCCGGATATCGGAAGCAGACGACTATCTTCATCGGGAGGCAGGCACAAAACCTTTAGAACTGCATCGCTTTTGGCATTTTATGAACAAAGTTCTTATTAATCTTGCCGATAATCACGAACTCAAGGCAGTGCTCCACGCACTTGAAGGCAAGTTCATTCCGCCCTCCCCGGGAAACGACCTGGTCAGAAACCCTGACATCGTGCCGACTGGGAGAAACATTCACAGTCTCGATCCCTACACCATTCCATCAACTTTCGCTCAGCAGGCCGGAAAACGCTCTGCCGAAGAGCTGCTCCTTCAATACTGCAAGGAGGGTGATGACCTCCCCGAATCCATTGCCCTGATTCTCTGGGGGACAGACAATCTTAAAAGCGACGGGGAAGGAGTAGCGCAAGCACTGGCTCTGATGGGTGCAAAAGCTATAACCGATGAACTTGGAAAAATCGGCGATGTCGAGCTTATTCCTCTAACCGAGCTTGGCCGACCACGAATTGATGTAGTCATGACCATCAGCGGCATTTTCAGGGATCTTCTTTCACTGCAAGTCAGATTGCTTGACAAGGCCGCCCGCATGGCAGCAGCTGCTGATGAACCTGAAGAGATGAACTTTGTACGAAAACATGTGCAGAAAGAGATGCTTGAGAGAAACTGCACTTTTGAAGAGGCGTCAAACAGGGTTTATTCAAACGCTCCAGGCAGTTACGGAGCAAATGTCAACCATCTTGTTGAAAGCAGTACCTGGGAGGAGGATAGCCAGCTTGCCGAAGCCTTTGTGAGCCGTAAGAGCTTTGCTGTAACTTCCTCCGGTCAATGGGAGGAGTGCCCTGAAGCCCTTCGTTCCGCCCTGAAAAATGTATGCCTGGCATTTCAGAATATTGACAGCTATGAAATCGGTATTTCTGATATTGATCATTATTATGAGTATCTTGGCGGAGTTTCAAAAACTGTGGAACACCTTAGTAAAACCAAACCGAAAGTGATGGTTGGAGATATTGACGGGGCAGGAACAAAGCAGAGAATCTGTTCACTTGAAAAAATGGTCTCGCTTGAAGCTCGCACTAAACTGCTCAATCCAAAATGGTATGACGCCATGCTTGATCACGGTTATGAGGGGGTAAGAGAGATTGAGTCCCACCTCAGCAACACCTATGGGTGGAGCGCCACAGCCTCAGCGGTCAACAAGTGGACCTACGATCAATTCAACGAAACTTTTCTGCAGGATAAAGCCATGCTTGAACGACTTGCGGCCCTTAACCCACATGCAACCATGTCGATGACCAGGAGGCTTCTCGAAGCTCATTCCCGAGGATTCTGGGAAGCAGAGGAAAGTACCATTGAAGAACTTCAAGAACTCTATGCCGATCTTGAAACGAGAATTGAAGGGGTTCACCATTAAGGCAGCGATAACACAGGATTTCCAACATCAACTACGTAACGACAAAAATTCATACCATGAGCAGTTCCTCTTTCAATGCTGAAGAACACAAGAAAATGCTTCGTTCGTATTTTAACGGCCAGGGCTTTCAGCGATGGGCATCCATATACGGGGACGATAAACTCTCATCAGTACGCAATACTGTCCGTCAAGGTCATGCTGTTATGATGGACAAAGCATTTGACTGGTTGCAGCAACTGGGTCTCCCGAAGGGAGCAACCGTACTTGATGCCGGATGCGGAACGGGATTGTTCAGCATCCGACTGGCAAAAGAGGGGTATAAGGTAAAGTCGGTCGATATCGCGTCACAAATGGTGGAGAAAGCCAAAGAAGAAGCCACGAAACAGGGCGTTCAGAATAATATTGAGTTCGAAGTAAACACCATCGAATCGGTAAGCGGCACCTATGATGCCGTGGTCTGTTTTGATGTGCTGATCCATTACCCGGCGGAAGGATTTGCCCAGGCTTTCCGTAACCTGAGCAGCCTGACAAAAGGCTCTGTTATTTTCACCTATGCGCCTTACAATAATATTCTTGCGTTCCAGCACTGGATTGGCGGCTATTTCCCTAAAAAGGAACGTCGGACAACCATTCAGATGATCAGGGATGAGGAAATGCAGAAGGCGATGGCCGCAGCAGGTATGAAAGTGAAGAATCGAGAAAAAATCAGCTGGGGATTTTATCATACCATGCTTATGAACTCATCTCACAAGTGAAGAGTGTTGTGACGAATACCATATGATAATTTTATAAAAAAGTTGTAAATTATTTGTTCAGGGATTTTTGACAGTCTAATCAGGGTTTTCTTTCTTACGAACTGCAATCCCTATTTTGTAAAAAACATATCTGGAGGATAGAGACCGATGAAAATACTGATGGTTCAGCCAAATTATCATTCAGGCGGAGCTGAAATTGCCGGTAACTGGACGCCAAGCTGGGTAGCCTATATTGGTGGCGCACTGAAACAGGCAGGGTACGATCAGGTGCGCTTTGTTGACGCCATGGCCGACTACCTTACTGACGACCAGATCGAGGAGATCATCCGCAAAAACAAGCCGGATGTGGTGATGACGACCAATATCACTCCCTCTATCTTCAAGGCTCAGGATATCATGAAAATCGCTAAAAAAGTGAATCCGAACATCCGGACACTTATGGGCGGTATTCATTCAACCTTCATGTACCCTCAGGTACTGAGCGAAGCACCGGAAACCGATTACATTGTACGCGGTGAAGGAGAAGAGGTGACCGTTAACCTCATCAAGGCAATCGACGCAGGCACTGACAGGCAGAACCGTGCAGAAATTACCGGCATCGCTTATCTCGATGACGATGGCAAGGTGTTTGCCACTGCCGCACATCCGGTCATTGAAGACCTTGACACCCTTACCCCCGACTGGAGCCTTTACGACTGGGACAAATACATTTACACTCCTCTCAACTGCCGTCTGGCGGTTCCTAACTTTGCCAGAGGATGTCCTTTTACCTGTACCTTCTGTTCACAGTGGCAGTTCTGGCGCCGTTACCGCGCACGCAGTCCCAAGACCTTTGTCGATGAGATAGAAGTGCTGGTGAAACAATACAAGGTGGGCTTTTTCATTCTTGCTGACGAAGAGCCGACAATCAACAAACAGAAATTCGTTTCACTCTGCCAGGAGCTTATTGATCGCAAGCTTGACGTTACCTGGGGTATCAATACCCGCGTGACCGATATCATGCGCGATGCAGACCTTCTGCCGTTCTTCCGTAAAGCAGGCCTGGTTCACGTTTCGCTCGGCACTGAAGCTGCCAGCCAGATGAACCTCAACAGGTTCCGCAAGGAGACCACCATTGAGGAAAACAAGCTTGCCATCAAGCTGCTGCAGAAAAACGGTATCGTGGCTGAAGCCCAGTTCGTTATGGGACTCGAGCACGAAACTCCTGAAACTATCGAAGAAACCTATCAGCTCTGCAGAGACTGGGATCCCGATATGGCCAACTGGACCATCTATACTCCATGGCCTTTCTCCGATCTCTTCAAGGAGCTTGGCGACAGGGTTGAAGTTCGTGATTACTCCCGTTACAACTTTGTGACGCCTATCATCAAGCCCGACAACATGGAGCGCGAAGATGTGCTGAAACTGGTACTGAAGTCATACGCCCGTTTCTACGCACGCAAAACCTTCTTCAGCTACCCATGGATAAGAGATCCTTATGTACGCAAGTACATGCTTGGCTGTCTTAAAGCTTTTGCCCAGACCACCATTACCAAGCGGTTCTACGATATCGATCGCGTCAAGACAAAGAACAACAAGATCGAAATCGACCTCGGCTTCGACAAGTCCAGAATTCTCACTCAGGACGAGGTAAAGAATCTCAAGGAACTGCGCCCTGAAATGGTTGCCGACATGAGCTTCGGTCTTAAAGAGGCCGGCTACCAGCGTGAGCACGACGAGCACAACTGGGATGAGTTCGATGAAACGACCATCAAGGACCGTACATCTTCTACTGTTCGAAATTGCTGACAGCAGTTGTTTTTTTATCAAACAAAAAGCCCTCCTTTTACGGAGGGTTTTTTGTTTGATTTTGCGCCCAACGTCAAAAGCAGGCTTACCCAGTCCAAGAACTATAGCAAGTTCAGTTTACTGCTTCCATCACTGGTAAGCTTTGAGCAGGGCTCGCCGCAGCAGCAAAGCTATCCGAACCAATGTAGATATTCGCTGGTGCTAGTTCGGCTTGGTGACGCGAATACATCTCCGCGTAAGCTGCTTCGATTTGCCTGGTGAACAATTTTCCATCAAACAATGGAGTTGCAAGTCTGTTGTTCTCAAGCTTACGCTTTATTTCAGAAAACTTCTCAGCATTTAACGCAAGCTCAATAGCCATAGCTTCATACTCTTCTTGCGTGTGCGAAATAAGTTCGGGGAGCCTAATGGCTGTTAGTAAACTCGCAGCCACACGACTAGCGAACGACTTGCCCATGCACGTGAGGACAGGCAACCCAGCCCATAATGCATCACTGGCTGTAGTATGTGCGTTATACGGCAAGGTGTCGATAAACAGGTCTGCCAATCGATATCTTGCTAAATGTTCCTCCGGTTTCATAGGTTTGGCAAACACCAATCGGCCCCTATCGACACCTCTTGATTCGGCTTCCTTGTAGAGGTTTTCAGGAACCGTGGAGTTATCTTCGAATAACCATATAACACTGCCCTCAACAGCTTTGAGGATTCGCATCCAACCGTCGAACGTCTCTGGAAGAATCTTGTAGTTGTTGTTGAAGCAGCAGTATACGAAGCCCTTTTCAGGCAAACCAAGCTCTTGCTTAGTAAAGACTCTGTCAGAAATCCGACGCTTAGAGTCATTAACTTGATAGCTATGTGGTAAGTAAACGACCTTTTCCGTGAAATAAGCTTGACTCTCTTCAGGTATAACTGTATTGTCAGCAATTACATAATCGATGTATTCAGCTCCCATAGTACCCGGGTAGCCAAGATAGTTTACCTGGATAGGCGCACAGCCTTCAGCGAAGATTCCCGTTCTTGAGTCTTGTGTATAGCCTTTCAAATCAACAGCGATATCAATACCAAAATCCTTTGACAGCTGAGCTACTTCACGGTCACTCTTTGTGGTAACATCAACGAATTTATCGAATGCGGAGGAGACTCGTGCCCGCATTTCGTCTTTTTTATTCGGACCAAACGAAAATCCATAGAGCTCAAACCTGCTTGCATCGTGCGCTTCAAAAAGCTCAGCCATCAAGAAAGTGGTGGCATGATTGTGGAAGTCAGCGGAGTAATAACCAATACGTATCTTTCCATCCGCATTACGCTTAGTGATGTTCCCTATAACTTGACTTTTTGGATATTTTGCTTATTCCGGCAATATCGAACACCTTTTCCGGTCAACTTCGAACACTGAACATCCACCATTCAGTCTGCAAGAAGTAATGTACAAAAGTGTTCGAAGTTAGCTTATATTTGCCATCAATTTCCTCATAGATTCTCCTTTCAGGGTTATTTGATATGCATTGTGTACCAACCGGTCACAGATAGCATCGGCCAGCGTTAGGTCGTCGATGAGCCGGTGCCACTCTGAGACCGGATACTGAGTACTGATGATGGTTGAACGCACATTATGGCGATCTTCCATGATTTCAAGGATGTCTCGTTTCGCGATATCGGTAAAAGGGCTCATGCCCCAATCGTCAATGATGAGCAGTTCAGTCCTCGATAGCTTTTCCAGCTGTTTCTTGTACGTGCCATCAGCCCTGCCGATACCCAGATCATGCAAGAGGCGGGAAAGTCGGACATAGCTTGTACCTATGCCTGCCCGGCAGGCAGCTACGCCAAAGGCACATGCCAGCCAGGTTTTACCGGCCCCTGTAGGGCCGGTAATGATGAGATTTCGATGACTTTTGATCCATTCGTTGCGAGCAAGATCCATTACCATAGATTTTACAATCCCGCGTTGTGGTGTCGTATGCAGCTCTTCGATACAGGCACCAGGATAGCGCAGACGGGCCTGACGCAGTAACGTGGTGAGCTTGTGGTTTTCTCGCACGGTCTTTTCGTGCTGGACGAGCAGCAGCAGCCGTTCGGCAAAGTCCATTTCGGAGGCCATCGGCGTCCTGATCTGCATCTCCAGAGCCTCTGCCATACCATGCAGTTTGAGAGCAGCCAATTGTTCCTTAACGTTCTGTAGCATAGTAATCTCCTCCTCTGATGTTTTGGTGGACAATGCCAGTAAAAGATGCAGACTGATCGAATAAGGTAACTGCATCGAGTCCCTTGGCCATCATGGACTTGATGCTCTTATAGTTGGTCAGATTGAGTTCCAGAGCCTTCAGTGCGGCTCGTTCCAGGCGCTCGGGAGTGTAGGTTTTTGCCAGCCGGATGACACCGAGACAACTGCGGAAGCCATGCTCCGGATGAACCTTGCTGAGCATGATGCGATCCATGAGTGCAGCGGTGTTCGGACCGATTTTTGAACCCCATGACCGGATCCTCTCAGGGCTCCATTCCCTGTGGAAACGGTGTTCGTGAGGCATGTGTGCAGCATCGGTAATATACTGGCCAAGCTTGAGGGTTCTGATATGCTGAGCAACAACCTCGCCTTCATGGTAGACCAAGACTAAATGGCCGGTGTACTTGATGTCGACCTGCTTGCCAATGAGGCGAAACGGCACGCTGTAGTAGCTTTTGTCCACGGAAATGTGGTAATCGACATGCACCTTTGCTTTTTTCCAGTAGCCGATGGTGAAGCGTTCTTTGGGCAACGGGGCCAGCCGATGCTGCTCCAGCTCCAGAAACAACTCTTTGCGGCTTTTGCAATACTGGTACATCAGGCGGCTGTTGAGTGCTTCGAGTTCTTCGGCAATGGCGGCATTGAGCTCTTCGAGACTGAAGAACCGCCGGTTCCTCAGAGGAGCCAGAATGCGTCGCTGTACCTGGAGTACGCCGGTTTCGACCTTCGCCTTATCCCGCGGTTTTCGTACCCGTGCAGGGAGCACTGCCACCGAGTAATGACGCGCAAGATCAGCGAAGGTAGGATTGATTTCCGGGTCGTAGTAACAGGCATGCGATACGCCACTTTTCAGGTTATCGATTACCAAAAGCTGTGGGCATCCGCCGAAATACTCAAACGCCTTAACGGTCGCAGCGGCAAAGTCTTCAGCCTTCTGGCTTGAGACGGCACAGGCGAACGTATAGGAGGTGCCACCGAGCACCCCGACATAGAGCTCCGGCGTCATGAGTTCGCCGGTTTCAGGGTTGATCCATGAAGGCTTGTCACCGGAAAAGTCGATGAAGAGCTTTTCGCCCGGCGTGTGCGTCATACGCATGGTTGCCTTGTCCTGCATCTCCCATTCATTGAGCATCTCATAGAAACGGGTCTTTTTGTACCCGTCAGGATGTTGTTGTTGATACTCCTCATACAGCAGTTGGCGGGTGATGTGTGTGCCTGAGCGCTTGAGTTCCTCGACAAGGCCCTGTATGTCAGGTCCCGGTCGCAGATCACGGATCTTTGGAACAGGCTTTAGCCGTTCCGCTAATGCCTTGTCTGGTATAGCTGTGAATGCCTCATAGTCCAGACCGAGCGCATCGATCTTTTTTACATAACCCTGTACGGTGGAGACCGACAGGTTGCAGGCTCCGGCGATGGCCCGCAGACTCAACTGCTTGTTCAAATGAAGCCGGGCTATTTCACGAATGGTTCTCATAGTTTTTCTTCTGCCTTGTTGTTGCATAGCCTTCCGTTTTGTTTGAAAAAACGATCAGGCTACAGGATACGTCAACCTGCAGAAGAATGGAGAATGGGTTTCCGGAGACTTCGAACACCTTTTCCGCTCAGGGTAAAAAAGTGTTCGATCTTTTGCGGATTTACTGTTCGATCTTTTCCGGAATTAGTGTTCGAGGCGTAGCGGATTTTTTGTTCGAAGTTGGCCGGATTATGCAGATATTTCGCTTTCGCATAAACTTGAGATGTCAGTTGATGTAGTTCTGGCTTATCAATCAAACTTAAGGCCGGGAACGGTACTGTTACTTTCTTTTTTCTATAAACTTCTGTTTCAAAACGGTAAAGATTGTCAGACAAACCGATCCAGTCACAGACTTTCATCTTAGTATGTAGGTAAGCACCAAAGAGAAACTCATAGTCGGGGTTAATTGCCAACGCCTTGCCGAAGCTTGCATGGGCATCGTCCATCCGGTTGAGGAGAGCAAGGGTATTACCTCGGTTATTGTGGGCTTCTGCATAGTCAGGGTTGAACGCGAGAGCCTTATCATAGCTAACCAGTGCCTCATCCAGTCGCTTGAGGTCTATCAGTGTATTACCACGGTAGTAGTGGGATTCTGCGTCATCGGGCCTGATTGCCAACGCTTTGTCGTAGCTTGCTAGAGCCTCATCCATTCGATTGAGTTCCCTTAGCGCATTAGCACGGTGGTAGTGGGATTCTGCGTCATCGGGTCTGATTACCAATGCCTTGTCGTAGCTTGCCAGTGCCTCATCCATTCGGTTGAGTTCACTTAGAACATTACCACGGTTGTAATAGGCATCTGCGAAGTCGGGCTTGATTACCAACGCCTTGTCGTAGCTTGCAAGTGCCTCGTCCAATTGCTTGAGGTCTCTCAGCGTGTTACCACGGTTGTTGCAGGCCGCTGCATATTCGGGTTTGATTGCCAGGGCGTTGTCATAGCTTTACAGTGCATCGTCCAATCGCTTGAGGTCAAACAGCGCATTAGCACGATTGAAGCAGGCCTCTGGGTAGTCGGGTTTAAGCACAAGTGCCCGGTCGTAACAGACCAGTACTTCATCCAACCGCCTGAGGTCAAGCAGCGTATTACCACGATTGAAGCTGGCTTCTGCGTAGTCGGGTTTGAGCGCGAGTGCCCGGTCGAAGCTTACCAGTGCCTCGTCCAATCGCTTGAGGTCCTTCAGCACATTACCACGGTTATTGTAGGCTTCTGCGTAGTCTGGTTTGATTACCAACGCCTTGTCGTAGTTTACCAGTGCCTCATCCAATCGGTTGAGGTCCCTCAGCGTATTACCCCGGTTGTTGTAGGCTTCTGCGTAATCAGGTTTGAAGGCGAGTGCCCGGTCGTAACAGACCAGTACTTCATCCAACCGCCTGAGGTCAAGCAGCGTATTACCACGATTGAAGCTGGCTTCTGCGTAGTCGGGTTTGAGCGCGAGTGCCCGGTCGAAGCTTGCCAGTGCCTCGTCCAGTCGCTTGAGGTCCTTCAGTGCATTACCACGGTTGTTGTAGGCTGAAGGGGAATTTGGGTTGATTTTGATAGCCTCCTCAATCATATCAGCACCCAATTCATACATTCCAGATTGAATATAGGTAACTCCAAGCAGGTGTAAACTATCAAAGTGCTTAGGCTGTATCTTAAGAATCTCTTGATAGATAGCTTGTGCCTGTTCAATCTGCCCGTGCTTATGAAGTTTCAATGCTTGCTGTAACATCTCTTGAACAATATTCGTTTGATCTCCTAACATTGATTGGTATAAATATTTATGCGGAGCTAATTCAAACGGGTCGACAATTACTCATCATCCACATATTTTCCATGCTAAGCCGAATAAAAATAATGGTGTACCTCAATCCGCTGACCAATCAGGCCGATACCCGGGCATTGATGATCATCGCATTCGAATTAGGAGGGGGACCCCACCTATCCCGAAATATGTTACAAAATAATATCTGCTGCCTTAATACTGTGAACCCCCTGAAGCTGAATAGCAAAAGTAGCTTTATTACTGTTATCAGTACAGCCGTAGAGAACTCCGGTAGTGTTATCAAACAGTAATTGGCCGGGAGCAGAAAAACTACTACTGCTACCCAATATAACACTGCTGAAGGCCTGATCTCCTGAAACAACAGTATTTGCATCAATGCCCGACAAGTCGATTTTATCTTGTCCAGAAACAAAATCAGTGATAACATCCCAGGAACCTGCTGTCACTCCCTTTGTTAGATCAGTAAAAACAAATGTATCATTGCCTCCATTTCCAGTCAGCGTGTCAACCCCTCCATAAGCGAGCAACATATCATTACCGGCTGTTCCATTAAGGGTATTATTACCATTTGTACCAGAAATCACTGTGGGACATGTCAAAGTTGCACTATTACCAGCTACATCTGTGATGGTACCTCCGTTGAGGCTCAAACAGCCGGCATTGATACTGATGCCGTTCGCAGCGCTCTGCGTGGACTGAATGGTATAGGTAAACAGAAGCGCATTTGTACCGCTCCCTGAAGCATAGCTCGCCTGGACAACTGTGCCGCCAATGTTCAAGCCCAATTGAGGCGTACCTTTGCTCGTGTCTACCGTAACGCTTTCGGTCATAGTTGCCGTCACACTGATTATATCACCTTTGGACAACGTGTTGCTCAGTAATCCTGTTGTATCGGTGATCCCTATGCTCGTAACCGTCGGGGCCGTTGTGCCTATACTCGAAACCGCCTGAACAGTTGTGATGACCGTTATTGAAGACGCATTGCTTTTCGGAGTACTGACATTGCCAG
>JBAWYL010000030.1:0-28896 GCA_037143555.1 Chlorobiaceae bacterium | reverse complement strand
CCCCCGACCTACTGGGTGTAAACCAGTCGCTCTAACCAGCTGAGCTAGGAACCCGATTTGAGGCCACATTATAACACAATTTCAGGGGAATACAAAAAGAAAAAACCGTTTACGAAACAGGTTCGCTGACGGTTATTTGTAAGCCTTCACTAAAAAGCATAAATTCAGGCCGATAATTCACTCGCAAGCCCGATAATACTTATTACTCATGATGAGATCACTAACCATCCTCGGCTCAACAGGCTCAATCGGGCTCAGCACCCTTGATGTCGTCAGGCAGCACCCGGATAAATTCAGTATTTCCTGCCTGGCGGCAGGTCAGGATGTCAGGGTTATGGCCGAACAGATCAAGGAATTCCGTCCTGATGCTGTTTCAGTCAAGGATGAGGATTCGGCAAAAAAACTTGAGACCCTCCTTGGAGAGTACAAACCTGAAATCCTGTACGGTATTGAAGGCACCTCCACCATTGCCGCTGCTGATGGATCCGATATGGTGGTATCGGCCATTGTCGGCGCAGCCGGCCTTGTGCCGACAGTAGCTGCGATAAAAGCCGGAAAGCATATAGCTTTAGCAAACAAGGAAACTCTCGTCGTAGCCGGACAGCTGGTTTCTGATCTGGTAAACAAACATCATGTCCGCCTGCTGCCGGTCGACAGCGAGCACTCAGCAATCTTTCAGTCACTCGAGGGTCATCGGACAGACGATGTTGAACGCATCATTCTGACCGCCTCAGGAGGCCCGTTCCGCAATACCTCTCTGGAAGAGCTGAAAAATGTCAGGCTCGAACAGGCACTGAAACACCCGCAATGGTCAATGGGCGCAAAAATTACCATTGACTCTGCAACAATGATGAACAAAGGGCTTGAGGTCATTGAAGCACACTGGCTTTTTAACATGCCGGCTGAAAAAATCGGTGTTGTTGTGCATCCCCAGAGTATCATTCACTCTATGGTCGAATATATTGACGGCTGCGTCATGGCACAGCTTGGTTCTCCCGATATGAGGGCACCGATTGCCTATGCTCTGTCTTATCCTGAGCGATGCGAAAGCGGTATCCAGAAACTCGACCTGGTAAAAATCGGAACCTTGACGTTCGAAGAACCCGATATGGTACGTTTCCCTGCACTCCGTCTGGCATTTGATGCCTTAAAGGCAGGCAGAACCTATCCGGCGGTACTTAACGCAGCAAACGAGATAGCCGTTGCTGCTTTTCTCGATAAAAAAATTGGATTTACCGACATCGCAGCAACTGTCGAAAAAACCATGCAGGCCCACGAAGCATATTCTCCGGTTGAACTTGATGAATATCTCAGGGCCGACAGATGGGCTCGTGAAACTGCTCAAAAACTTATTGTATAAACCTGAAAAAGAAGCGACCACCCGCCAGAGCGGCAGTACAGCTTTTTTTTTACTGAAACGAAGGATTGTTATGGATTTTCTTAGCTCTACATTTTTTTTCATTATTGCCATTTTTATTCTTGTCACTGCACACGAACTCGGTCATTTTCTGACCGCGAAACTGTTCGGCATGAGAGTTGACAAGTTTTACATCGGCTTTGACTTCTATAATCTGAAATTCTGGAAAAAGAAAATCGGCGAAACTGAATATGGCCTTGGCGTTTTTCCTCTTGGCGGTTATGTCAAAATAGCCGGCATGGTTGATGAAAGCCTCGACACCAATTTTCAAAGTTCGGAGATGCATCCATGGGAATTCAGGGCAAAACCTGTATGGCAACGCCTCATTGTTCTCGCCGGCGGAGTAACAATGAACCTGATTCTGGCTTCAGTTATCTTTATGGGCATAACTCTTGTACTGGGTGAACCCCGAACAAGCGTCAAAAACCCTGCCTTTGTTGAAAAAGGATCAGTCTTTGAAATAATGGGCATGAAAACCGGTGACCAGCTTTTACTTGCAAACGGCAAATCGATCGCAAGCTGGGAGGAAGCACTTGACCCTGAACTCTTAACGTCCAAGTCAATCAGCTACACCATCCTTCGCGATGGCAAAAGCATCACGTTTGATGCACCGTCGAACATCATGTCGAAAATCAACGACAAACAGAGTTTCGGAATCCGCCCTACCGTTCCGCCGGTCATAGACGAAGCCCTTCCAAAGCAGCCTGCCCGGAAGGCGGGTATTAAATCCGGCGGTCTCATTACGGCAATCGATGGAAACCCTGTTTCCGACTGGACAGAAGTCGTTGGTATTATCTCAGCTCATGCAGCAAAACCGATTACGATTACCTGGAAATACCTTGAACCCGTTTCAGGCCGCAAAATCACTGCCGAAGACCTCCGTATTGAAGGCAAAACGTTCATCACCACTGTAGTACCCAGCAATGCCGGGAAAATCGGCATTTCGCTGAAACAGACAATAGCAACCGAACGAAAAAAACTTGGTGTCGGAGGCGCAATACTGAGCGGCATTGGCCAGACATGGAAAATGAGCGTGATGACGGTTCAGGGATTCGTAAAAATTTTCACCGGTCAGGAAGACTTCCGCAAATCAGTCGGCGGTCCAATCAAAATTGCTAAAATAGCAAGCCAGAGTGCTGAACAGGGACCAGTAAGCTTTCTGTATTTTCTCTCAATGCTCTCAATATCTCTGGCAATCATCAATATTCTTCCTGTTCCGGCACTTGACGGCGGACAGTTTGTGCTGAATGCTGTTGAAGGCCTGATCCGCAGAGAGATCCCGTTTGAGTTAAAAATGCGTATTCAACAGGTTGGCATGGCGCTGCTTCTTGCACTGTTCGCATACGTTCTAATCAATGACATTTTCAACGTCTGAGGCTGACACCACCATTCAATGCTTGAAAAACTACAATCGATAAAAGAAAAACATCTCGATCTTGAACAGCTGCTGGCCGACCCGAAAGCAGCAGCCGATCAAGTCCGCTTCAGAAAACTCAACAAGGAGTACAGCGACCTTAAGGAAATCGTACATGCCTATGACCAGTATGCCCAGGCAAAAGCAGAGCTTGATGAATCACTCCATCTTCTGAAAATCGAGACTGATCCGGAGATGAAAGAACTTGTACAGGCTGAAATCAATGACCTCCAGAAACAGCTGCCTGATCTCGAACAGAAATTAAAAGTACTCCTTCTCCCAAAAGACGAGGCGGATTCACGCAACGTTATTATTGAAATACGGGCCGGAACAGGGGGAGAGGAGGCTGCACTTTTTGCCGCTGACCTCACAAGAATGTACCAGCGGTATGCCGAGAAACAGGGCTGGCAGTGCGAAGTACTCCATTATAATGAAAGTTCAATGCCGGGCGGTTTCCGGGAAATTACCATGGGCGTGAGCGGACACGATGTATACGGAACCATGAAATATGAAAGCGGAGTACACCGTGTACAACGCGTTCCGGATACAGAAACACAGGGTCGAATCCATACTTCTGCGGTCAGCGTGGCAGTTTTGCCCGAAGCCGAAGAGGTTGATGTTGAGATCCGCAGGGAGGATCTGCGTTTTGATACCTATCGAAGTGGTGGAAAGGGAGGGCAGAATGTCAATAAGGTAGAAACGGCCGTACGAATCACCCATATGCCGAGCGGAATTGTTGCTGCATGTCAGGAAGAGCGCTCCCAGCTGCAGAACAAGGAACGCGCTATGAAAATGCTCCGTACAAGACTCTATGACATCCAGCTTGCCGAGCAGCAGCAGCAAAGAGCCGATTTACGCCGCTCGATGGTAACAACCGGAGACCGGAGTGCAAAAATCCGGACCTACAACTATCCGCAATCCCGGGTAACAGACCACCGTATCGGCTTTACCAGCCATGCTCTGCCCCAGATTCTGCAGGGAGACCTTCAGGATATTATTGAAGCACTCAAAATGCATGACCAGACTGAACGTCTGCAGACAGAACTGCTTTAATCATACGATCTTCGCAAAAGCATCCACTCTGAACGGATATATTTTCAAAGATTCTCCTTATATTTTTTTCAGGGCCCAAACGCATGGAAAATTTTCCAGCGTTCTCACATGAACCGAAACCTATGGAACGCCGACAACATGGAAATGCATGCTACAGGAGTAAGCAAGGGTGAGTGGATATTTTCCGCAGATTTTGACAGGACCGCAACCTACCTGGCTGATCTGAAAAAAATATTGGGTTTCAACCCTTTCTGCTATAACGTAGAACTCACAGACACTGAAAACGTCTATATATGGAATTTTCGCGTAACTGATCCGCAGAACAACCCATTTGATATCATCTTTTTTGTCGAACAGTCTGAAGAGCAGCATGTAGAGCTTCCCGACCACATCGAATGCGCCGACCCTGACGACCTCACAGAGGAAATGATCAAAAGCTATACTGTCCGCAAAAAGGTCAAATGGACGCACCACCCCGTCGGACGTAAAATTTCTGATCCGAAAAAATATCTTTTTGAAGGAAAGGTCTCCGGTGATATGGATATTCAGCGCGTTGGGGTAAACAAAACCAAGGTTCACTTCGACCTGAAAGTCGATGTACGCTTCCTCCTTTATCCTGCATTCAGGATTGTCCCGAAAAAAATTGTCAGGACTATGGTCAATGGAGGGATGACCTTTATTATGCAGACCGCTACAAACAGCATGTTTCACGCCATGTCAAAAGATTTCTGCAAAATCCATAAAATATGAACGACGGGGGCATTATGGACTTTTACGACCTTGTATCAAAACGCTGCAGTATCCGCAGCTTTGAACGGAACAGACCTGTTCCCGAAGAGGTTCTCCAGAGAATTCTCAACGCAGGAAGAATGGCTCCTTCTGCAAATAATCTGCAGCCATGGCACTTCCATGTCGTCCAATCGCCCGGCATACTTGAAAAAATCTACCCCGGCTACAAGCGCGACTGGATTCAGAGCGCACCCTGCCTCATTATTGTTTCCGGTGAACGAAAACATGCATGGGTTCGCCGTCAGGACAACTACAACTCAATCGAAACCGACCTGACAATAGCTCTGGATCACCTTATTCTTGCGGCCACACGGGAAGGGTTAGGAACCTGCTGGATTGCGGCTTTCGACCCCGGCATCATTCGACATGCGCTGCAGCTGCCGCCGGATGTTGAGATTTTTGCATTCACTCCCCTTGGATATGCTGCCCAGGATGCACAGCCCTCACCAAAAAAACGCAAATCTCTTGAGGAAATAACCTCCTATTATTGAAATTGAACAGGGCTTCTTAGACTTATACGATTAATAGAACTAATGCGACTTTAAAAAAAAGCTATCCTTCTTTATTTCTTCCGGCTGATTTCATTGGCATCGAAAGAAATAATTGCTGATCTTTGGGGGAAAAATTTTTATTGCATGAACAAACAACTTTTACTGGGAGCCGAATCGATTGCTCTCGGTGCCCTTGACGCAGGAATATCAGGCGTCTACGCTTACCCCGGGACCCCTTCGACCGAAATCACCGAATACATCCAGAAAAAGAGTGCTGCCCGGGAGTATCCGGTTCGATCGTCCTGGTCTGCCAACGAAAAAACTGCTTATGAGGCCGCGCTCGGCATGTCTTATGCCGGCAAACGAAGCCTGGTCTGCATGAAACATGTCGGACTGAACGTGGCCGCTGATGCGTTTATCAACTCAGCCATTACCGGTGTCAATGGAGGGCTTGTCATAGCCGTAGCTGACGACCCCTCGATGCATTCGTCCCAAAATGAGCAGGATAGCCGGGTTTACGGCAAATTCGCCATGCTTCCCGTGCTTGAACCCTCTTCACAGCAGGATCTGTACAATGCCACCAGAGAGGCTTTCGACCTGTCGGAATCACTCATGCTTCCCGTACTTCTGCGCCTTACCACAAGGCTTGCCCATTCACGCGCAGGAGTGGAATGCACTGCCGCCCGCCAGCAGAACCCCCTTCATGCCCTCTACGCCCCTGAACGTTTTGTACTGATCCCGCAACATGCCCGTCGGCAGTACAATGTACTCCTCAAGCTACAGGATGAACTTGAAAAACGTTCAGAGCAGTCATGGCTTAACCGCCTTATTCCTGGATCGGGCACAAACGGGGTTATTGCATTCGGTATCGCCTTCAACTATGTAATGGAGGTTCGTCAGACCTTTGGACTGTCCTTTCCCGTCCTTCAAATCGGACACTATCCTCTCCCGAGAAAACAGGTCGAAAGCCTCTTCAAATCCTGCGAAACAATTCTTGTTGCTGAAGAGGGATACCCGGTCTACGAAGAGCTGCTGAGAGGTTACTTTGGCGGAGAGAACGTCAGGGGACGCTTGGATGGGACGCTGCCACGCGCTGGAGAGCTCAATGCCGACCTTATCGCCAGAGGGCTTGGTCTTGAAGCAAAAGCAGTACTGCCGGTTCCGGATATCGTTGTCCATCGTCCGCCCGCACTCTGCAAGGGATGCGGCCACCGCGACCTTTACGATGCGCTTACCACCGTGATGAGTTCATTTGAAAATCACCATGTTTTCTCAGACATCGGCTGCTATACGCTTGGCGCTCTGGAACCATTCAGTGCCATTCATACCTGCGTCGACATGGGTGCATCGATCACCATGGCAAAAGGTGCTGCAGATGCGGGACTGCGACCTGCAGTATCAGTTATCGGTGATTCGACCTTTACTCACTCCGGTATGACCGGCCTGCTTGATACCATTAACGACCGGTCACCAATCACTGTAATTATCGCCGATAATGACACGACCGCTATGACCGGCGGTCAGCAATCATCGGCAACCGGCTCAAAGCTTCTGGATATCTGCAGGGGGCTTGGAGTTGAGGAGCAGCACATCAGAACCATCATTCCGTTAAAATCGAATCTCGAAATAAATATGACGATACTCAGAGAGGAAATCAGCTACGAAGGAGTATCTGTTGTGATTGCGCAGCGCGAATGCATTGAAACCGCTGCACGAAAAAAACGAACCAAGACAGCCAGCACCTAACAACACAGCATGCATATCAATATTATACTTGCAGGAGTCGGCGGACAGGGAATACTCACTATCGCAGCAGTCATCGGCCAGGCCGCCCTGCAAAGCGACCTTATGATCCGCCAGACAGAAGTCCATGGCATGAGTCAGCGTGGAGGGGCGGTTCTGTCACACCTGAGAATTTCCGATCGGGAAATTTATTCTGACCTTATTGCAGAAGGGAGCGCGAACATGATCCTCTCTGTTGAGCCTCATGAAGCGCTGCGCTATCTGCCATTTCTTGCACCCGAAAGCAGAATCATAACCTCTACAGACCCGTTTATCAACATTGAGAACTACCCGGCAATTGATGAAATTCTCGCTGAACTGCGCCGCACAGACCGCCCTGTGCTGGTCAACGCGGCTGAACTTGCGCGTGAAGCTGGCCATGCAAGAACATCAAACATGGTAATGCTGGGTGCGGCCGCCCCGTTTATCGGTATTGCGCAAGAAAAGCTTGAATCTTCTATCGCAGAGCTTTTTCATGCAAAAGGCCCCGACATTGTTGATGTCAACATCAGGGCGTTCAGAAAGGGACAGGAATTATCTCAAACTCAAGCAACTGAGACATGATTTGGAACGAGCATTACGAGTGCATGGAGCGCGAAGAGCTCCTTAAACTTCAGGGTAAGCGACTGCAGGAGATGGTAAAACGGGTCTACGACACGGTTCCCTTCTACCGCAATAAACTGCAGGAAAAAGGGATAGAACCCGGCGACTTCAAAGAAATTGATGATCTGAAAAAACTGCCCTTCACAACAAAACAGGATCTCCGCGACAACTACCCCTTCGGCCTTTTTGCTGTACCTCAGCCCGATATCGTTCGATTTCATGCCTCAAGCGGCACCACAGGCAAACCGACAGTCGTCGGATACACTCATAACGATATTCAGATGTGGAGTGAAGTTGTTGCCCGTTCACTCACCATGGCAGGAGTGACCAAAGCCGACATCATCCAGGTTGCCTACGGCTATGGGCTTTTTACCGGCGGTCTTGGTCTGCACTATGGCGCAGAAAAAGTGGGAGCCTCTGTCGTCCCGATTTCAGGCGGAAACACAAAAAAACAGCTGCAGCTTATTGAAGATTTTGGTTCAACCGTCCTCGCATGCACCCCATCCTATGCCGCCTTTATTGGTGAATCCCTCGTTGAAGAAAAAATTGACCCCAAAAAGATAAAACTCAAGGCCGGAGTGTTCGGTGCCGAACCGTGGACACAGGAAATGCGCACACAAATTGAGCAAGTGCTCGGCATCAAGGCTTACGACATTTACGGGCTCACTGAAATTATCGGTCCCGGCGTCTCGATGGAGTGCCAGTTTCAGCGCGGCATGCATATCTTTGAAGACCATTTCATCCCCGAAATTATCAACCCCGATACCGGTGAAGTGCTGCCTTACGGCGAACTTGGGGAGCTGGTATTCACTCCTGCCACAAAAGAGGCAATGCCGCTTATCCGCTACCGGACCCGCGACCTGACCCGCCTTCATGCCGACAAGTGCGAATGCGGCAGGACGCTTGTGCGTATGGAAAAATGCGTGGGCCGTTCGGACGATATGCTCATTATAAGAGGTGTCAATGTCTTCCCTTCACAAGTGGAATCAGTACTCCTCGAAATGAGTGAAACAAAACCTCACTACCTGATTGTTGTCGATCGTGAAAACAACCTCGACACTATGGAAATACAGGTGGAAATTGAAGAAGCGTTCTTTTCCGATGAGGTCAAAGAGCTGGAAGGACTTCGCCACCGCATCAAGGCAAATATTGCAAGCACCCTCGGCATCAGCGCCAGTATCAGGCTGGTAGAACCCGGCACAATCGAGCGCAGCATGGGCAAGGCGAAACGGGTAATCGACAGACGCAACATACAATAACAACGGAAGCGGAAGATGCCCACGCCTGGGCACAGAGTGATCAGCTGTTGCCAGCCCGTGTCATACATGGTGTAGTGGCTGCTTAGATGCAGCTTTTCGAGTTTCTCGAATTCGTATCTATGAAATATTGTTAGCAACTCACCCAGCATCGTTGTAACTTGTTTCATAGTCTGGAACTCCTTGTATACAGGGCTGATATCAATTGTTTTGTCACCTTTAATATCACCGTTTCTCATGTTTTTTCAGACCTTCTTTATTTTTTTACCGGACAATACTGCTCTGTTAATACTGAACAGCAGACAAAGAGAGTGCTCTTCAAAACAAAGTTCAAGCAACGCAACCTCCGTTAGTCGGGGGAGACAAACCAAAGAACAAAGCCTTACGGAGTCCACCATGAAACGCCACATCATCGGCTTACTGGTCACGATGTTGATACTTGCCCCGGAAATGGCGAATGGTACAGAGAAAATGGAACGCGCCTACAAGCAATGGCACCAGGCAGCAATAGAAGGTGATGGCGCAGCTCAAAACAATCTCGGGTTTATGTACGAGGCGGGCACCGGGGTCAAACAAGACTATGCAGAAGCCATCAAGTGGTTCCGCATGGCCGCAAAAAAAGGCAACGCGGCAGCTCAAAGCAATCTCGGGTTTATGTACGAGAACGGGACCGGAGTTCAAAAAGACTATCCTGAAGCCATCAAGTGGTTCCGCATGGCCGCAAAAAAAGGCAACGCTGCAGCTCAAAACAATCTCGGATATATGTACGCGTACGGCACCGGAATCCAGCAAAACGATGCTGAAGCGGTAAAGTGGTTCCGCATGGCCGCAAAACAAGGCAATGCCAATGCTCAAAACAATCTCGGATTCATGTACAAGGCGGGCACCGGGATCAAAAAAGACTATACGGAGGCCGTCAAGTGGTATCGCATGGCCGCAAAACAAGGCTTTGCCGCTGCCCAAAACAATCTCGGATTAATGTACGAGCACGGAAATGGGGTCAAGCAAGACTATGCGGAGGCCATCAAATGGTATCGTATGGCAGCAAAACAAGGCAACGCTGATGCTAAGGAAGCATTGAAACGCTTAGGATTGGACTTGTAACAACGATACAGGTATTAAATATCATGAACTTCGATAACCACTGACATTACTAAACTTAAACGGTGTGATTCACAGATGAAGCTTCTTTCATGGAAGAGGCAACGCAAGAAATAAGAGCCGCGGCAGCAACCAGCACTTCGCGCTCACCATTCAGCCAGCCGTTACGTAGCCCGGCCAATGCCAAGTCGTCATCAAATACGGATGGGCTGACCAGAAACGCATCACTCACAAGGGCGCCGGTATAACTTAATCTGTTTGACTTTTTAACCCCAACCATTAAAAACTCAATCATGACAGAAGAAGAAATGAATGCCCTGAATGGAGTTAACCCTGAAAATAACTCCAAAAACTTACACTTTATTAAAAGAGCACCCGGAGATACACGACCACAAGGGGAGTTTTTTGCCGAGTACATCTTGAGCGGTCCGGCAACAGCAAGTTCATTAATAGACAAATTTTCGACATTCTCGGGCGAGGTCTCTCTGGGTAATATTGCCGGTGAGGTCCAGAGACTAATGGATGAGTTCCGTAACGGTGAAACGAAAGGAATTGAAGGGATACTTATAGGACAGATTGTATCGTTGAACGCGATGTTCGCAGATTTTGCACAAAAGGCAAAGTACTGCACGCATTTAGACCGGACTGAAACGAATATGCGCCTCGCCTTTAAAGCTCAGAACCTCTGCCGCGCCACACTTGAAACGCTCGCTAATATCAAGAAGCCCCGACAGACCGTAATAACCAATCAGGCTAATATCAGCAACGGTCCGCAGCAGGTAAACAACACGATTAACCAGGGGAGTGATGCCGATCTGAATATTTTAGAAACCGAGCAAAACATACTATTGAAGCATGACAACACCAGGGGGGAATGCATGGTCGGCGGAGCGCAGGGCTCGACAATCGGAGATGATAAAACAGTGGCGGCCGTGGGAAAAATCAACCGGCCCCCGAACAGTGGAAGGAAAAGCAAAAGTAGCAAAAAATGCTGACAAAGGAGGAGATTGGAGAGAGATGAGAAAACTCAGAAAGTTTTATAATCAGCAGTTTAAAGAGCAACAGGATTTATTAAGCGATATTCAGAGTGCAAGAGAGTAGATCTCTGAACGCATTTTATTACAATAAGTTAGAAGGAATAATCCAATAAAATTGCCGGTTTATTTACCGATCTTTTAGTGTTGTTATACTTATGATTTTGACTTCCCAATAGCCGAACCATTGCGCGACCCAGCAATTTTCTCGCATTTTTATCTTGATTCTTGGCCAACTCTTGCGTGGGATTGCGGTTTCAATGTTGCCCCTGAATCACTTTATTTCAGAGCAACCGGCAAATCGCAGCGGAAAACGAAAGCATCATGACAAAACCTCATTGCGGTGATGTATAGGGACGCCCTCTAAACGGCAGACAAGCAGTCTGTCGGACTTAAAACTCGCCACTCGTCCTTCGGATGTAATTGAAAACTGATTATTAATCTTGGGGCACTGACCGAAAGCTTATAATTTGTTGCGCATCGCTTGACCAGGGATTCGAGCGAATGATGACCAGGTTTAGGGTGCTGGTCGAGCGCAGGCGGATATAGACTGTTTCGGAAAAAAATGCAGTGCCAGTTAACGTGAAGCGAACCCGGACGGCGTCCCGGAATCATTCCGAGTAATTTGTGTGCCTGAGAACAGGCTTTTTTGTATGTTCTTTAATTCGTTTGCACATTGACATTGTACCTTTTTTTGCTCAATGAGCCCGTTAAAGTATTCTAAAATTTAACATCACCATGATTATCAAGCAATTATCGGTGTTTCTCGAAAACAAGACAGGAAGGCTGACTGAACTGACCGGAATTCTTGCTGAGAACGACATTAACATCTCGGCGTTCAGCATAGCCGACACGGCTGATTACGGTATTCTGCGCATGATTGTAGGGCGACCTGAACTGGCCGCACAAGTGCTCAAAAGCCATGGCTTTACTGTAAAGATTACCGATGTTGTGGGCATGATTATTCCTCACCGGCCCGGAGGGCTGCACAAGGCGCTCCAGATCATTTCGGACAACAATGTCGCCATTGACTACATGTACGCCTTTGCCTCCGGTGATTGCAAGGCAACGGTCGTTATCAGGGCGGATTCTCTCCATAAAATTATCGATGTCCTGCAGGAGCACAAAATGGAGCTTCTCAAGGAAGGGGATGTCTATCAGGTCTAACTATACACACTGTCATGCCAAGGTTTTCAAAAGCTGTATCGTCACTTCGTTCCTCTGAAATCAGGGATCTCATGACCCTTGCTTCAAGACCCGACATTATATCCTTCGCCGGGGGAATGCCCGGAAATGATCTTTTTCCTGTTCAAGCCGTTGAAGAGCTTTTCGGACGGCTTGATATCAAAAAAAAACAGGCCGCATTCCAGTACGGACCTACCCCGGGGTTACCGTCACTTCTTGAATCACTTGGAGGGTTTCTTGAAAAAAAGGGCTTGCCGGTAGAGGAAAACAGGCTGCTTATCACAACAGGATCCCAGCAGGCTCTTAACATTCTGGCAAAAGCATTTATTGATCCGGCTGAACCTGTACTGGTCGAAAACCCCTGTTTCATCGGGGCACTTTCAGCCTTTCGTTCGTATGAAGCTGAACTGAGAGGAGTTCCTGTTGACAACGAAGGCATTTCAATAGAAGCACTGCGCCAGGAAATTGACAGGAAAGAAAAAGCTAAGCTGCTCTATGTCACCCCGTATTTTCACAACCCGGCTGGACTGCTTTACACGACCGAACGCAAACAGCAGCTTATAGCTTCGCTTCAGGGAACCAACATACCCCTCATTGAGGATGACGCCTACGCTGACCTCTATTTTTTTGAAGAGGATATTGACCGCCTGAAACCAATCAAAGCGATTAATCCTGACGGTATCAACATCTGCTATACCGGCTCGTTCTCTAAAATTCTCGGCCCCGGCCTGAGGCTTGGATGGATGCTGGTACCCGAAAAGATTTATGGAAAATGTGAACTCATCAAACAGTCAGCCGATGCCTGTTCGCCGAGTTTTACCCAGGTGCTGGCCGATGCATTCATTCGTTCCGGCCAGATATACAGCTATGTTGCAAGTGTCCGCCAGGAGTACAAAAAAAGAGCGGATGCGATGGTCGCCGCCCTGAAAGAACATCTCCCTGATTATGTGCAGTGGAATGAGCCTCGGGGGGGATTTTACATCTGGCTCACCCTGCCGGCTGAAGCCGATGCAACCCGCATCATGACACTGGCTATCGAAGGCGGGGCTGTGTTTGTGGCGGGGAAAACGTTTGATCCTGCAGGCAGACAAAACAACTCGCTTCGACTCTCCTACTGCAACAACACCCCCGAACAGATCGCATTGGGTATACCTATTGTGGCTGATGCCATTCGTACAATGTGCGACTGACTCAAACCCATTCTTGCAACCTTGGCACACATGCCAATCATAAAACATGATTGGCATGCATTTGCACACCATCATACATATTTATTTTATATATAAATGAAACTATATTTTGTTTATATATATACATATAACTATATTTGCATGGTAAAAGCGCAAACTTTTCGGGTAACGCAACACCAGTTACATGTTGATGAATTACTGCTTTTTGCGCTGACAGCATGTTACATATAATATACATACGCACTCCGACACATGATTCTTATGCTCTAAACCGAGAGCAGTTTGGGGTGCATCCCGCAAATAACTGAGAAAACCCGATACATTCCTGGTTCTCTCACAAAATCAAGGAGTTACGTTATGACTGCATCACCTGAATCAAGGCCGGAAGCACACCGCATTTGCAATGTAGTCCCGTCTCGCAATATCGAAAAGGACTGGAATATCGATCATGCCATTCAAGCCAGGGCAATTGCCGCTCCGGCGACATCCCTGCCGGCAAGCGTTGACTTGAGAGCTCCCTGGTGGGATATTGGCGATCAGGGTCCAACCGGTTCATGCGTCGGTTGGGGCTCTACTGACGGCGTTGCTCGTTATCATTTTGTCAAAGCCGGCAAGCTGGCCCAAACAGAGCATTTGTCGATTCGCCTCTCCTGGATGGGTTCCAAAGAACTCGATACAGATCCAAATCCGAACACATTCATTGAGTCAGCTGGTACGACTCTTAAAGGGGCTGTTGATATCCTGAAAAATAAAGGCGCGGTTCTCGACACTGTTTTCCCGTTCCACATCGCAAATTACCTGTATCTGGGTGAAGAAAACACGTTCTATGCCACCGCAGCGACACGCAAGATTTCCTCATACTTCAATCTCGGGAAAAATCCAGCCAGTTGGCGCACCTGGCTCGCCACACACGGCCCGATAGAGGCGGCTTTGAATGTTGATGCAACATGGGATCACGCAACTTCAACCCAAGGCAGGCTGGATAGTTTTCAGCCAAACACCATTCGTGGCGGACACTGCATAGCAATTGTGGGCTATACTGCGGACAATCGCTTCATTGTACGCA
Organism: Chlorobiaceae bacterium; assembly: GCA_037143555.1. Lineage (GTDB taxonomy): Bacteria > Bacteroidota > Chlorobiia > Chlorobiales > Chlorobiaceae > Chlorobium. Next base: position 14,515 of record JBAWYL010000030.1, on the reverse strand, counting down.
ACAGCTGGGGCACAGGCTGGGGCGACAAAGGTTTCGCCTACGCCAGTGAAGCGTACATCAGTGGTGCATTCTTTAACGAGAGCTATGGCATAACGGTTTAAACCATGCTCAGGTGACAGAAAAATCAGGAACGGCTGGAAATTATTTGCTATCCTTTACGCGAAAAGCTGCGCTGGCGGGTGCATATCTCATGTATTCCCCCTGCGCAGTTTCCTGTGCTGAACAATACAACTATTCTACAATGGAGCATCTCCTTGCTGAAACTGATAATTATCGAACAGTAAATATTCATCCAGGCGATACTGTTCGTATAAGTCTACCAGAAAATGCAACTACTGGATTCCGCTGGGCGATTGATCGCTACAATAAGGAATTCCTCGGAGAACTTGCAACAGAATCGAACTATACAGCAGAGGATGTTGGTTCCGGCGGCAACATTGCATTCATATTTCAAGGCAAGAAGATTGGTGCCGGTGAGATTGTACTGAAAAAATGGCGTTCCTGGGAAGGAGAGTCATCAATCATCGCAAATTATAAAATCCGGTTACAGGTGCTGCCATAGTGTCCACGGCTATCTTCTTCTCTTGCATCACTTTATTATCCGGATATCCAGAGGGGAGCGCAATCATGACGTCAAGAAACCTATTGATAGCGTTTTTGAATGCGGAGCTTCTCCATACGTGAGTAGAGTGTTTTGGGATGCATGGCAAGCCGTTCTGCAGCTCCGCCTGCACCACTCACCCTGCCGTTTGAGCATTTGAGGGCGTCAGCAATCAGCTCTTTTTCCATTTGGGCAACATCAAGCTCAAAATCATGCATGGTTTTTGTCTCCCCAGTCATTGATCGCTCTGTAAAAGGTTCAGGAAGAGAGAAGATTGTTGAAAAATCAAGCGATGAACCCTCAGAAACTATAACCGCCTGTTCTACAAGATGAGCAAGCTCGCGGATATTGCCCTTCCATTCACGGGCAATAAGACGCTGCATGTCACTCTCTTTGAACATTCGGAGAGGTTTGCTGAACTCTCTGGAATATTTCGCGGCAAAATGTGCCGCAAGCATGGGAATATCTTCACGCCGCTCAGCAAGTGACGGGATAGACAGAGGAAAAACATTGAGCCGGAAAAAAAGATCTTCCCGAAACCTTCCTTCAGCAACCTCCTTCGCCAAATCGCGGTTCGTAGCGGCAATAACTCGCGCATCAACCTTTATCACCATTTTTCCGCCCAGTCGCTCAAGCTCACGCTCCTGAAGCACACGAAGCAGTTTTGCCTGCAGCTCCAGCGGCAGCTCTCCTATTTCATCAAGAAAAACCGTTCCTCCTTCAGCCAGCTCAAACTTGCCGATCCGCCTCTCTATGGCGCCGGTAAAACTCCCTTTTTCATGACCGAAAAGCTCCGATTCAATAAGCGAACCCGGCAGTGTCGCACAATTTATCTTAATCAACGCGCGCTTTCTGCGGCTTGAAAGATGGTGAAGTGCACGGGCAAAAAGCTCTTTTCCTGTCCCTGTTTCTCCCTGAATCAGCACCGTGGCATCGGTAGAGCCGACCTGACTTACCCTTCGCAATACCGCCGCAAGAGAAGGGCTGTTTCCGATAATTTCTTCAAAATTATGATCGGCCTTGATTTCTTCTATAAGACAGGTTCGTTCCCCTTCGAGCTTCCTGCGGAGCTCATCAATCTCCTCAAACGCGAGATAGTTCTGCAAAGCAAGGGAGAGTTGAGGCACAATCAGGTTCACGGTTGCCTGGTCGTGGTCATCAAAAGATCGGGAAGTATTGGAAATAATAAGGCCGGCACGACTTCCCGGAGTATCCCATAAGGGTACCGTGAGAAGGGAACAGATTCCAAATTTCTCCCTGACAATTGCCAGTATGCGATACGTTGTGCATAGCCGGAGAAAAGATTCTCCACTATAGCTGCCCGGATTGGTAATCAAGGAAAAACTCTCCCTTGCTATCTCCTCAAAATTGGCAACATCAAGCTTTTCAGTCGAAGAAACCGGAATAAAGTCGCGGCCGTCTTCACGCATGAAATTGTCGTAAACGCGATATTTACCGTCCTCACCCATTACACGGATACCAAGAAAGGTACAGGGTACCAGTTTATCGATCTGCTCACAGACCGCAAGCAGCATTCTGTTCCGATCCTTAATCGTAAGCAGGGCGTTGTTGACGGCAAGCTGCATGACCGTCTGGGCTTCACGAAGACGGAGCTCTTCATAAGCCAGGGTATTGCTTACCGCGACCGCTATAGGTGATGAAAGTGCGGCAAGAAGTTCCTTGTCGTTATCCGACCAGTTTTTTTCATCTTTTGACACAAAATTCAGAAACCCGATCACCTTTCCTCCGGTACGCAGCGGCGACAGCACAACCTGGCGCATACCAACATCGTAAAGAACATGCGGAACAGGATAATCAGCCGGATAACGACCAAGAACCTCCTCAATACTGAAAACTGAAACCGACGTATCGGCCATGTGCGGCTCAATCCATGACCCTGAAACCGGTCTTTTATTTCGTTCAAAACCGTCAGGAAGCTGAAATCGAAGCATTTCAAAAAAAACATTACTGTACCGCCGTTCCTTGTCGAGAGTGATAATCACAACAGAATCAAACTCAAAGACAAGACGAAGCTTATCCGTAACGGTACGGAAAAGTTCATCAGGATCGCGAATTGAACCCACCGCATCACTGATGTACTGCATAAGCTGGTGCGCCTCATGCACAGAAGAGATAGTCATAACGCAACAAGAAAGTCAGGATATTCCGAAATATTCAGAAGACAGTATAAGGAATTTTCTGATTTTTTAAGAATCAAGAGAAAGCAAAAACACATTAACCGATTTAATAATAACAATTTATAATATTATTCCTTATTTTTGCGCTCTGGTATGCGAATTGCATGATAAGTGCACATGACAATGAAATAACCGACGTTCTTCGATGTGCCAGCACAATAAAGGAACAAATCATCGAGCCATTATGAACAGATTTTTTTTCAGAACAGCCGGAATTGCAGCGGCCGCAATCATGCTTGCATGGCCGTTACCGGCAATCGGTGCAGAAGGGTCAGCTGAAGAGCCGCTTACGATTGATAAAACGATCCGACTTGTCCGTGAAAACAATCATACCCTCAAGGCAGGAACCGATGATGTCAGTGCAGCTGAGGCACGAATTACCCAGAGTAAAAGCGCCTATTACCCACAGATCTCTGCCAATGCAGGCTACACGTATCTCGACCCTGTTTCTGAAATGAGTTTTCTGGGAGGTCCTATGGTCAAGTTTTTCCCCAGCAACAACTTTGAAGCCAAAGTCACCGCGCGGGCAACTGTGCTGGATTTCGGAAAAAGAGGCTCGACGGTTGACCTTGCGAAGACAGGCAAAAAAACCGCGGAACAATCACTTGAAATCTCCCGGAGAGATCTCTCGTTTCAGGCTGTTCAGCTCTTTTACGGCATTCTCTTTTTGCGCGAAAACATAGCGGTGGAACAGAAGGAGATAGCAGCTCTCAACAAGGCTCTTGAGTTCGCAAAAAAACGGTACCAGACAGGCGCCGCAACAAGGTTTGATGTCCTTTCAACCGAAGTAAGAATCGAAGCGGCAAAAAACAAAATGCTTGACTTGAGGCATGAACTGCTCCGGCAGGAACTCTCCCTGAGGCACCTGACAGGCATAGCAGACAATTTGCCGCTCAACATTCAGGGCTCTTTTGCTGTAACTCCGGCAGATCGCAACGATGCCGAACTTCTCGCACAAGCACTGGAACAGCGGCTTGAAATGAAACTTTCCATTGAAAATGAAACAGCGGCTAAACAGCGACGCTCCATTGCCATGAAAGATGGACTGCCGGTAGTCTCCGCAAGCGCATCCTACGGAGTGACAAACGGTCTTTTTCCTGATATTAATGAAATCCGCGAAAATTTTGCCGGCAGCCTGCAGCTGGAGGTACCTCTTTTCAGCGGATTCAAGACAAGCGCGGAACGCCAGGAGACAACCGCACTCATGCATGCTGCCGCAAACCGAAAGTTCGATACGGAGCAGCAGGTAAAAAGTGATGTCGAAGAGACGATTCACGCTCTTAAAACATCGTCAGAAAAGATTATAGCGACCGAGTCACAGGTCCAACAGGCAAAACTTGCTGCCGAACACGCAAGGGCTCGCTACGAAAACGGCATGGCTACCGTACTTGACCTGCTGAACACAGAAGCATCTCTCTCTGAGGCAGAACTTGCAAGACTGCGGGCGGACTATACCTATGTCATAAACAGCTATACCCTGAAACGGGCAACCGGGGAGATATTCTGGTAACATGACGATGCCACTAAAAAAAATAATCTGCGCCGTTGACTTTTCTCCGACTTCAGATTTTGTAGTGCGCTATGCAGCCGCAATGCATGGTGCACGTGCGGAGCTCATCATACTCTATGTAGATCCGGAAGCAAATAATGATGCTGCCCTGCAGAGAAAACACCTGCATGAATTTTCACGATACAGTGATATGCTTTCTCAAAACGATGTATGTGCCGCCTTTGCTGTTCAATGCGGAGAACCGGCAACGGTTATTCTTGACTACGCAAAAAAGCAGAACGCAGATATGATTGTGATCGGATCCCATGGCAGCACCGCTATAGCACGACTTCTTGTAGGAGGCACAACTGAAACAGTCATGCGCAATGCATTCTGCCCCGTTGTGATACTGAAAACGCCAACAGAGAGCAGAACAGCTGCAGAATAAAAGGTTCCGTAACGATATTCTTCACGACAACAACAAGCAATAACATGGAACATCCTGAATCAAAAACAGTACCTGAAAACAAGAGCACCGAAAAAGACCCGCTGAAGGCATCGAACCCGCTACGCATCATTGTTGCCTGCGTTTTTATTGCCGGGGCCCTTTTCTTTGGAGGCAAAGCCCTCTACCACTCTTTTCTCTATGTAGAAACCGATAACGCACAGATAGAGGGAGATGTCTACCCCGTCATTTCCCGCATCCCCGGAAAAGTGCAGGAGGTACTGGCCGCCGATAACCAGCAGGTTCATAAGGGCGATACCCTTATCAGGCTTGAAGCAGCGGACTATGAAGTACGCAGGGACATTGCCGCAGCTGCTGTAGAGAGCGCCCGGGCGGCCGTAAAGGCAACAACTGACCAGGCAAATGCCTCAAGCGCCTCGGCAAATGCTGCGGCCGCAACAAGCCGCAAACAGCAGGCGGACCTTCGCCGCGGTGAAAACCTCCGGAATCAGGACGTGATTTCACAGTCAGAGTTTGATGGCGTAAAGGCTGGAGCGCAGGCCGCATCAGCTCAATATGCCGCGGCGGGAAATCAGTACCAGGCTTCACTGGCCCAGATACCGCTGCAAAAAGCAGAGCTGAAAAAGCGTGAAGCTGAACTTCGCCAGGCAGAACTCCAGTTATCGTACACAACAATTACAGCTCCAGCCAACGGTCAGGTTTCGAAAAAAAATGTACAGCCCGGCCAGTATGTCTCTCCCGGCCAGCAGCTCATCGGGATTGTGGGAAGCAGGGAACTCTGGGTAATAGCTAATTTCAAGGAGACTCAGCTTGAAAAATTAAAGCCGGGACTGCCGGTCACTATCAAGGTGGACGCATTCCCCGATAAAGAGTTCAACGGAAGGCTGGAGTCTCTGTCATCGGGCACCGGAGCAAAATTCGCTTTGCTTCCCCCCGACAATGCAAGCGGAAACTTTATCAAGGTCACGCAGCGCGTACCCGTCAAAATACTCTTTACCGATAAGCCCGACAAGGATCACCCGCTTGCCGCAGGCATGAACGTTGTCGTGGATGTAAAGGTGAAATAAACAAGAACCGTATGGCACGAACAGAAGAACAGAACGGCGTATCGGTAGCGGCAATGCTTCCGAATCCAGCTCACACCTATGACACCGGGTTCAGAAAGGTTATTATAACCCTGACGGTCATTGTTTCGGCCATGCTTGAACTGATTGACACAACCATTGTCAATGTTGCGCTCACTCAAATCAGCGGCAACCTTGGTGCCAGTATCGAGGATGTCGCATGGGTCGTGACCAGTTATGCCATTGCCAACGTTATTGTCATTCCCCTTTCCGGCTTTCTTGGCAACCTGCTCGGACGGCGAACCTACTACATCGGTTCGATTCTGCTGTTTACCTTTGCTTCTCTGCTTTGCGGTATGGCCCCGAATATCTGGGCACTGGTCATTTTCCGCTTTCTTCAGGGCCTCGGCGGCGGCGCGCTCCTTCCGACATCCCAGGCAATCCTCTACGAAACGTACCGACCCGAAGAGCGCGGCAAGGCCACCGGTATTTTTTCCATGGGACTGGTACTTGGACCTACCATAGGGCCTCTGCTCGGCGGCTTTATTGTCGATTACTTCTCGTGGGACTGGTGCTTTTTCGTCAATATTCCGGTTGGACTGCTTGCCGCATGGTCTGCCTTTACCTTTCTCAGAGAGCCAAAAGTTAAGCACACTGTCTCTAAAATTGACTGGACAGGCATCGGACTGCTTGCCGTCGGCATCGGGTCGCTGCAGTTCATTCTTGAACGGGGAGAATCAAAAGACTGGTTTGAAACCCCCTATATCACCTGGTTTACAATCATTGCCGTGATTGCACTTCTGGCATTTGTCTTGTGGGAGCTTCACACGGAAGAACCCGCAGTTGACCTGCGAGTGCTGGCCCGAAGCAAAAACCTGGCAATCGGCGCAATGCTTACCTTTATTGTTGGGTATGGCCTCTATGGATCGCTCTTTGTTTTTCCTGTCTTTGTCCAGCGGCTGCTCGGTTTCACCGCGCTACTGACAGGACTGGTGCTTTTCCCGAGTGCCATGGTAACTGGAATGATCTCACTTCCACTCGGCATAGCCATGCAACGGGGCATTAACCCTAAAAAGCTGATGACAATCGGAATGGTTTCGTTTGCACTCTTCTGCTGGGAACTCAGCCAGCAGACCATGCAGTCTGGAGCGGAAAACTTTTTCTGGATACTGCTCATTCGCGGGTTCGGGCTCGGGTTCATTTTCATACCCGTGACCATGCTCGCCGTAACGGGGCTGCACGGCAAAGACATCGGCCAGGCGACAGGGCTTAATAACATGGTACGCCAGCTTGGCGGTTCTTTCGGCATTGCAATCACCAACACCTATATCGCCAGGCGGGTGGCGGCACACCGGGTAGAACTGCTCAGCCATCTTTCTGCTTATGATCCTGCTGCGGTAATGAGGGTTGAAGGAGTAAAGCAGTTAGCCACTATGAAATCGGGGTTGTCACAGAACGAAGCGGAACTGGCCGCCGTAAAAGCGCTTGAAGGCACCGTTACAGCTCAAAGCCACCATCTTGCCTACATGGATGCATTTATGCTCATTTCGCTTCTTTTTGCGCTGGCATTACCGCTCCTTCTTTTGATCAGGATCAACAAAGGGGAAAAAGCTGATCTCTCATCGGCGCATTGACCCCTATTGTCCTGTTTTGCTTCCATGCCTGTCCGGAACAAAATCCAGCACAACAGAGTTCATGCAAAACCTTTTGCCGGTAGGGGGTGGGCCGTCATCAAAGAGATGGCCAAGATGTGCTCCGCACCTTCCACAGAGGGCCTCAGTCCTTACCATGCCATAAGAACGATCCGGGATATAGGTCACACTGCCTTTTCGCACCTCCTCGAAAAAACTTGGCCAGCCGCAGGTCGAGGCAAATTTCGCATCGGAGCGAAAAAGAGCATTGCCGCATGCGGCGCAGTAATAGGTACCCTTACCGGTATAGTCCCAGTATTTACCGGTAAAAGCAGGCTCTGTCCCTTTTTGACGTGCTACTGCATAAACTTCAGGAGAGAGCACCTTCTTCCACACCGCATCGGGCAGGTTGAGTTTCGCCGTATCAGTGCGGGAATAATAGGGATTGGAAGGTTTTTGCTGTTCCATGGTTCTTAGTGTCCGGATATTTTCCGCAGGGGCTTTTGAAGAGAAAAGCAGAACTGCAAATACAAGCAGCAGAAGATAACGCTGTTTCATAAAAAATCGTTGCGTTCATATTGTTGTTCTTTGGACTGTAACGCAATACGATGCATAAGGGTTCCTCTCATGAAAAATCCATCAAGGAAGCCCCCCTCCCTTTTTTCTTCAGAACATCACTGTGCTTTATATCGGTGATAGGCGGTCCGGACACTCCTGCTGCTGTATACCAGAACAAGGGAAGCAAGGATTGTGACAACACATCCTGTGCGGATTGCTAGCCCTGTGCCGAAGTGTTCCGACAGATAACCGATTTCAACATTGCCGATCGGCATGAACCCCATGAATACCATCATATAAAGACTCATCACTCTTCCCCGGAAACGATCGTCAACCGTACTTTGAATGGTGGCGCTCATGGTTGAAACAGCGGCGACCAGCCCGAAGCCTGCAAGAAAAAGAAAGGAAAGGGCCACGGGCAGAAACGTTGTAAACGTAAACCCTATCAAGGCAAGGGCAAAAAGAATGTTACCGCCGGCAATAAAAACCAGCCGGTCGATTTTTCTTGAGTACATGGAGAAAACCACGGTACCAATAACAGAGCCAAGGCCTGAAACTCCGTAGAGATACCCTAGACCTGAAGCATCCATACCGAATGTATGTTTGGCTATAACCGGAAGCATGGTCACATAAGACCAGGCGAAAATTGAAATAACTGCGATAAAGAAGACAATGGTCCTTATCAACGGATGTTCCCATGAATAGTGCAGTCCCTCTCTGATCGCCTGCAGTGGATGTATGGGAATTTTATCACCAGCGTGTTTTGAGAGATCTTTCATAGAAAGGAGAGAGATGATAACGGCAAAAAAGCTGACCCCATTGGCAAGAAAAGCGACGCCAGTCCCCGTGGCTGAAATCAGAAATCCTGCAATAGCCGGCCCGATAACCCTTGAGACATTATAGATAGCCGAATTCATCGCAATGGCCGATGCCAGATCCTCCCGCTCAACTATTTCGCTGAGAAAAGCCTGCAGCGCAGGTACGTTGAGAGCATTGACACAGCCGAGAAGAAACGAAAGCACTATGATGATCCAGATCGTCACGGTGCCCGTCACAGCAAAAATGCCAAGAATAAAGGCAAGCATCATTGCTGCAGACTGAGTCCAAAGCAGAATAGTCCGCTTGGGATAGCGGTCAACAATCACACCGCCAAAAAGTGAGAGAAAAAGAGTTGGAAGCGTCGAAGAGGCAGCAACAACTCCAACGTCAAAAGCCGATCCAGTGATTTCAAGCACCAGCCAACCCTGCGCCACCATCTGAATCCATGTACCAATCATGGAAATAACCTGTCCCGGAAAATAACGCCGAAAGTTCCGGCTCTGAAAGGCAGGAAAAGCCGAAAGCAATTGACGCGAAAAACCTTGCCCCCTTTGAGGCTCAGCTTTATCATGATTTTTTTTCGTGAGGTCTTCAGCAGATATGCTCATCGGAACAAAACATTTTCATTTCTCTCTTTGTCAAACCTCAAAGGTATTAAAAGAAAGAAGAAAACGTGATACAATCGTAACGAAACAATACTGTTATTCTTTAAAAAATAATTGCAGTACATTGACGCAGCCGTTGCGGGCACCGTTACCATTGCGACGGCTTGTACTTTCGTCATAAACTAAAACAAGAAGGAGCTTTACCGATGAATGTAGTTAATCCGGAAGCTATCGGGGTATTTGGACTGATCGTCACCGTCTGGGTTTTTGGCCTGGAACAGCTTGGATTCGGAATTGACAAGGAAACTGATCACACAAAACTGGGAAGAAATCTTGCCAATATTGCCCTTTATTTTGGTGGTTTCGCCCAGCTTTTCACAGCCGCCTGCCTTTACCTGTTCGATGTTGGAATGCCGCCTGAGGCAAGAATTTACGTAGGCACCATTTTTGCCACTTACGGGTTGTTCTGGGTCGTTGTGGCCATGCATTTCTACAACCCTGGCGACAAAAAGATTTACGCTCACCTGTTTCTCGGAATCTTTTTCATTACCGCGGTATTCAGCTACAAAGCAATAATGATGGGGAAAATCTGGCCGTTGGGTACGGTTCTGCTTCTCATCAACCTGCTAACCATATTGCTTCCATTTGCCTGGTACAAGCAGAATGCACTTATCACTAAAATCTGCGGTGCAACCAATGTTGCCATTGGGCTCTGCGCGCTGCCGCTTCTGTTCCACTCTCTTGGCGTGTAATTACCTCCATCCTTTATTGCCCGGAACAATCATCTGCTTTACGACTGTTCCGGGCTGCACCCGCCACATTCCACACCGCCACAGGCACCTCCATGCTAACTTACTTGAAACAGCACTCAGGCTGAGAAAGGTTTTTTTGAAGATTTCACCTTAATTGCTAATATTCCTGCTGACCTGACGCACGCGTCACCTTACATGTGCCTTATTTTTTAAGCATTTAAACCATGATACGCCATGAGCGCTCACATTTATAAGAAAATCGAAATTGTAGGTTCTTCGCCGACAAGTATTGAAGAGGCCGTCAATAATGCTGTCGCCAAAGCTTCTGAATCGATCAGAAACATCAAGTGGCTTGAAGTTGTAGAGACTCGCGGTCATGTAGAGAACCAGAAAATTGCCTACTGGCAGGTGACAATAAAAATCGGGTTCACACTCGATGAACACTGATCGACACTCCCTGATTTGACAAAAAAAAGGCACCACTTACATGGTGCCTTTTTTTTTGTTTCCGTTACTGGACAATCATCAGTTATCAACAGAATAATCTTCCGGAGCCAGTGACCAGTGCCTTGGAGACATCCAGAGCGTTGAGAGCATCAGTTCGCGGATGTGGGTAAACTCTTTTGGAAGCCTGTCATAAATCATTGCAAAAAGCTCCTCATGTGAAAGAAGCTCTTTCTTCCATGCTTCACGGTCTACCGACATCAGTTTTGAAAACTTTTCCGAAGTCATTTCCTCAAGACCTGTCCAATTGATCGACTCGTACTTCGGCATCCAGCCAAGCGGACTTTCGACTCCTGCCGCATGTCCACGAACGCGACCGACAATCCACTGCAGTACACGCATATTCTCGCCGAACCCCGGCCAGAGGAACTTGCCGTTTTCGTCTTTCCGGAACCAGTTGACGCCAAAAATTCTTGGCGGTTCCTGAAGGGTACGTCCAACATGGAGCCAGTGGTTGAAGTAATCGCCCATGTGATAACCGCAGAAAGGAATCATGGCAAAAGGATCGCGGCGAACATCGCCAATGGTACCTGCAGCCGCAGCGGTTTTTTCTGAACCCATGGTTGCGGCAAGGTATACGCCAAAATTCCAGTTTGCCGACTGATAAACAAGAGGAACCGTATCCCCGCGACGACCGCCAAAAATAAAGGCACTGATCGGCACGCCTTTAGGATTTTCCCAGTCAGGATCCAGCGAAGGGCACTGACTTGCAGGAGAGGTAAAGCGGGCGTTAGGATGCGAAGAAACCCTTCCGCAATCAGGAGTCCAGCGATTGCCCTGCCAATCGATAAGTTCATCGGGAGCAACTTTTGTCATTCCTTCCCACCAGACATCTCCATCCGGGGTCATGGCGACATTGGTGAAAATACAGTTCTTTGAGAGCGTCGCCATGGCATTCGGATTTGATTGGTCCGACGTACCGGGAGCAACTCCAAAAAAGCCGTATTCCGGGTTGATCGCATGCAGACGTCCATCCTCTCCGGGCTTGATCCATGCTATATCGTCTCCGATAGTAGTCACTTTCCAGCCTTCAAAAGAGTCGGGCGGAATAAGCATTGCAAAGTTTGTTTTACCACAGGCGCTTGGAAATGCTGCTCCGACATAGGTTTTTTCTCCCTCAGGTGATTCAAGACCGAGAATCAGCATGTGCTCTGCAAGCCAACCTTCATCACGAGCCATTGAGGATGCAATACGCAAGGCAAAACATTTTTTACCAAGCAGTGCATTACCGCCGTAGCCACTTCCGTATGAGACAATCAGGCGCTCTTCAGGGAAATGAACAATATATTTCTTGCCATTGCAAGGCCAGGGTACATCTATGGCACCAGGCTCTAGCGGAGCACCTACCGAGTGCAGACAGGGAACAAATTCTTTGGTTTCACCAAGCAGCTCCATGACTTTGCGACCCATTCTCGTCATGATGCGCATGTTGGTCACAACATAGGGAGAATCGGAAATTTCAACGCCGATATGAGCGATATGCGATCCGAGAGGTCCCATGCTGAAAGGAATGACATACATGGTTCTGCCTTCCATACAACCGGTGAACAGCTCATTGAGAGTCTCTTTCATCTCTTTGGGTGCAACCCAGTTGTTCGTCGGACCCGCATCCTGACGACGAAGACTGCAGATATAGGTGCGGTCCTCAACCCTTGCAACATCGCTTGGATCCGAACGGCAAAGATAACTGTTCGGACGTTTTTCTTCGTTAAGCTTGATGAATGTGCCGCTCTTCACCATCTGCTGACAGAGCACATCGTACTCTTCCTGTGAGCCATCGCACCAGTGTATGGAACTTGGGCGGCAGAGTTCAGCGGTTTCCTTCACCCACTGAATCAGCTTTTTGTTTTTCACATAATCCGGAGGATTAATTTCAAGTAAACTCATGATCTTTCTTTCATTGTCTAAAGGTTATACAAAAAAAAACGTCCGTAGCCGCCACCGGCTACGGACATATAGGGGAATAATACGTCAAGGCTGTAACATACAATCATTCGGAGCTGACAACCATCAATCATTTGATGCATACTTATATAGATGTTCTGCGATTCTTTTGAGCATCTGTAATTATTTTTTCAAACCCCTCTTTACTTCGTGCGCCGGAAATAATCTCGGTAATCCTGCCTGAAGAACTGACAACAAAAGAGGTAGGGATGCCACGTATCCCTCCATCAACATATCTGCTGAATGCATTGACTATCTGCTCGTTAGCCATAACAACCGGATAGGTGATTTTGCTTTTTTTGATAAACTCACGGATAGCCGGCTCATTTTCATTCACTGCCACGCCAATAAAGGTGAAGCCTTTGCGTCCGTACTTATTCTGAAGGGCAACCATATCAGGAATTTCTGACCGGCAGGGCGGACACCAGGACGCAAAAAAATTGACAATATATGTTGTTCCGGCAAGATTTGCAGAACCAATTGCTTTGCCTTCGAGAGAAACGACCGAAAACGCCGGAACCGGAGGAGGGCCCTCAGCTGAAGGAGCCGCAAAGAGATTACCGGCTGACGCAATCCACAAAAAACAACTGACCATAACTAGCCGTACAGGATACCTTACCATCTTCATCATTTTATTACTCAGTTCCAGTTATAAAAAAGCAAAACTAATAAACGGCACCTCTCAATATACAATTCTTCTTTTTTTTTGACGGCCTATAAATGGGATGTATTTATCTTTGTGTTTCTTTATCAAAAAAATTATATTTCGGCTTGATTTTTTTATGCTTAAGCCACCTTAGCTCAGTTGGTAGAGCAACTGTTTCGTAAATAGTAGGTCGTGGGTTCGACTCCCGCAGGTGGCTCGTATCCTGAACTACCATTATGACGGGAAGATCAGAGCCATAGTTCCCGGTTAAAAAGGGCCCCAAGTACTTGATGGAAGCCTGAACGTTTGATTACTCCATAAAATCCTATCCACACTGTCACTATGCAAGAAGGTAAGATTTCCCAGATCATCGGCCCAGTTGTTGATGTAGATTTTCCTGAAGGACAACTGCCGTCAATTCTGGATGCATTAACCATTACAAGAGAGGACGGCACAAAGCTTGTTCTTGAAACCCAGCAGCATCTCGGAGAAGAGCGGGTGCGCACCGTTTCAATGGAGAGCACTGACGGCCTTGTCAGAGGAATCAGCGTCACCAATACAGGTCGACCGATACAGGTCCCTGTCGGTCCGGAAGTTCTCGGCAGAATGCTGAACGTCGTCGGAGACCCGATAGACGGGCGCGGAGAAGTTCATACGGCAAAATCCTACTCGATTCACCGTCACGCACCTAAATTTGACGAGATCTCTACGAAAGCAGAGATGTTCGAAACCGGAATCAAGGTCATTGACCTTCTTGAGCCTTACTCTCGCGGTGGAAAAACCGGTCTTTTTGGAGGAGCAGGCGTAGGCAAGACCGTTCTGATTATGGAATTGATCAACAATATCGCCAAACAGCAGTCGGGCTTCAGCGTCTTTGCTGGCGTTGGCGAGCGTACCCGTGAAGGAAACGACCTTTGGCACGAAATGATGGAATCAGGCGTTATCGATAAAACCGCGCTTGTATTCGGCCAGATGAACGAGCCTCCCGGTGCACGCCAGAGAGTTGCATTGACCGGTCTGAGTATTGCTGAATATTTCCGTGATGAAGAAGGGCGCGACGTCCTGCTCTTCATCGACAATATTTTCCGGTTTACCCAGGCAGGTTCTGAAGTGTCAGCACTTCTTGGACGTATGCCGAGTGCTGTAGGTTACCAGCCTACCCTTGCCACCGAAATGGGTGAACTTCAGGACAGAATCGTTTCAACCAAAAAAGGTTCGGTCACCTCGGTACAGGCCAT
>JBAWYL010000029.1:0-30732 GCA_037143555.1 Chlorobiaceae bacterium | reverse complement strand
TTCTGCGGAAGTATAAAATGAAAAAGAGCCGGCGTGTTTTCAACGACTTTGAAGGGGGAATTGGACCATATGCAAGTATACTCAATCAGGCCGCACAGGGAATTGGCGATCTTATAAGATTGGCACAAGGTGTACCCACATCATGGGACATAAAAATTCAAATGATGGGTTTGAAGTAACGCTTGCGATTATCACCTTTTGTATGACACGTTTGTGCCATACTGCCTTTTTCTCTGCCGGAGTGCGGCGCTTTGCTTTTGCAATATCAGCAGCCGCTGCGTAACTTGCGAATGATTAATTCATAACACCATCATCAACCCAAGTAGGACCTCATGTCATTAGAACAAGCAAGAGCATTCATAGCGAAGATGAAATCGGACAAGACTTTTTACAATCGCATCATGGCTATCGAGGATGTTGCTGAGCGCTTTAATCTCATAAAAAGTGATGGGTTTGATTGCAGCGAAGCGGAGATTAAAGAGGTGGCAGGAGAGCTGAGCGATGAGGATCTTGAGGCGGCGGCTGGCGGTGATTATGCTTTGTTGTGGAATCGGTGGGATTTTCAGCCAGGGTGCAAGTAGGTGAAGGAGTGCGCTTCTTCGGACAGTCCCATACGTGGTGGCACATTTTTTATCAAGCTATCTTTACGATGCAGGAGTCTCTGAATAGTGGAACTTGCTGTTATGATGAGATGCTTATAATACGAATGTGACTTTTCTGGACTCATAAATATCTATGCAATAAGGATTTAGCCTTTTTCTGGCAAAGTTAAGCTGCTTTATTGCGGTGAATGCAGTACCATAAACCCCTTTTGGCCGTTCATTGCAGATAGGGCTTTTTGCATGGCGATAAAAAGCTTCCGTGGCAACAAGTGGGCCAAATCCATTGCCGGTTCGCATTTTTGGACTGACAAAAAGGCTCCTGTAACACAGTGCATCGGCGATAAACGGTGATCTGATCAATGTTTGCCAAGCCACGATATCACTGTCATAGCGAAGTCCAATACTGAGTTCCGGCACCATATATTCTTCGTCAGCAAAGGGAGAAAGCCCTTGTGGAATATCACCTGCATCAAGTGATGCATTCAGCCGACTGCGCTCTTCAGTTTGTAATTCACTGAAAGATATCAGTTCATAACCCGGAGGCGGCTGGGATACTTTACTAAGCCATTGTGCATGAAGCATCTCTTTGACATGAAACATCGACATATACATGTCTGGTTCCGGTGAATTCCAGCCTGTAGCCGCGAGAAAATGTTCCAATGCGGTCAAAGATGTTATTTTCGTGGTATAACCCGCAATAATACGGTTACAACTGAGACGTCGGCTTTCTTGTATAAGTTTTTGTATCATTGCAGTGCCAATCCCATGCCGACGCCATGGCTCGCTAGTCATAATCGAAAGAAGAGTTACTGCATTTTTCGCCTCCCGGGCAAGAACAAGACCTATGGTGACTCCATCGGCGCATGCCACAAAAGCCAGAAGATTATCTTCGGTTTTCTTTCCTGATGCAGCTTTTTCAAGCAATGAATGATATGCAGGGTAGGTAAAGCAAGATGCACTTTTCACGTCGACATCTTCAATAGAGGAAATCGTGATATCCGCATTGGGAGAATAGTCAGATACGGCAAAGAAATTCCAACTCATGACCGCCATAATAGTTCAGAAATACTCAGTGAAGCAAGTGACGTTGTTCAAAAAAAAATCAGAATATCGATAGTTATTAAAGATAGCCTCCTGCGTGCCATGGCAAACTTTTTTTTTAGCAAGAACAAGGGGAAAGGCGGGGGAGGCTTTGATGGCTGCTTTTGCAATTGCTGCGAATATTGCTGCGGCCAATGCACGCAAGCCGCCAATGTTGGTTTATTTTAATAACTATAAAATACATATATTGTAAAGAAAATTTCTCTCACCGGTCAGTTGGTAATATTTCCTTCGCCGTTACGAGCAGCTGTTTCTTATGGGAAAAAAGCAGAATACCAATGAACCAACCACTTCCAGAGAGCTGCGCTCTCTGGCTGAGGAGCGTCTGCAGAAAAAACTCCTTAACACTAAGTACTTCCATCTCAGCACGATACCTACATCAGAAGAACTGCTCAGACTTGTTCATGAACTTGAGGTTCACCAAATAGAACTTGAAATGGAGCAGGAAGAGCTGGCTCGAACCAGGTTTGAGCTGGAGGATAGTCTTAATATGTATACTGAGCTTTATGACTTTGCACCAGTCGGATATTTGACTTTGGGAAGGGAAGGGAAGATCCACAAAGCAAACCTGACTGCCACCAAACTGCTTGGCGTTGATCGATCCCGTTTATACGATATGCACTTAAAACAATTTGTTGTTGCCGAGGACTATCGGGTAATTGATAATCTTCTCGAAACAGTGTTTACCAGGAGAGTCCATAAAAGCTGCGAAGTGAAGCTTTTGGCATATGCTTCTCTCCCTCACGAGGTTGTCCCGATTCTCTCTGGCAGCACTGTTCGTATTGATGCCGGAATTCGTGATAGTGAAGATGCATGCATGGTTATTCTTTCGGATATTACTGAGCAGAAACGCATAGAGGGGGATCTCATTGAAAGTAAAACAAGGTTTAGCCAGGCGCTGAAAGCCGCTTATGCCGGTGTATGGGAATGGGACCTGAAAACCAATGAGAATTTCTGGTCCGACGAGATATGGAGTTTGTACGGGTTGAAACGGGGCATTGAAAAACCATCGTTCAATTTATGGGCAGCTTCTCTTCATCCTGATGACCGGAAGTGGGTAATGCAGAGCGTTATCAAGACCTCTGAAAAAGGTCAAGAGATGAATATCGAGTATCGTGTCTGTTACCCTGACAGTTCAGTTCACTGGATTATGGTCCGCGGCCAGCCTTTATACAACGATAAAGGAGAGGTGATTCGTTATATCGGTACAGTTATTGACATCACTGAGCGCAAGTTGGCCGAGAATCAACTTATAAAACTGAGGGCGGCTATTCAGCAAAGTCCTGCTATTGTGCTGATTACTGACTCTCTTGGGAATATTGAGTTTGTTAACCCATTGTTTTCAGCGGTCACTGGATATTCTTTCGAGGAAGTATCAGGAAAGAATCCCAGGATCCTTAAGTCTGGCCTGATGCCAGAATCTATCTATGAAGATCTTTGGAAAACGATTCTTTCCGGGGGTGTCTGGCGAGGAGAGTTTTATAATAAAAAGAAAAATGGAGAGCTTTACTGGGAATCGGAGGTGATCTCTGCCTTGTTTGATTCAAATGGGGCTATAACCAATTATGTTGCTGTAAAGGAGGATATAACCGAACGCAAGAAGGTAGAGCAACTTATCGGAGAAGGCAGGACGAAGCTGGAAGCAGCTCTCGCAAGTATGAGCGATGCCGTCTTTATCTCTGATACCAAGGGGGACTTCATCCACTATAATGACGCATTCGCAACATTTCACAGGTTCAGAGACAAAGAGGAGTGTGCCGTGACGTTTGACGAGTATCCAAAGATTATGGAAGTTTACCTGCTCACAGGAGAACTTGTTCCTGTGGAAGATTGGGTTGTGCCGAGGGCTCTGCGAGGTGAAACCGCTACAGGGGTCGAATTCAGACTGCTACGAAAGGATAGTGGTGAAACATGGTTTGGAAGCTACAATTATGCACCCATACGCAATAAAGAAGGTCTTATCGTTGGCTCGGTAGTCACCGGTCGAGACATTAGCGAACGCAAAGATGCAGAACAAAAGATAAAGGGTTATGTAAAACAGTTGGAAAACGAAATGCAGAGCACGTTACAGGCGGTAGCAAAGGTCGTGGAAGCACATGATCCCTACACCGCAGGTCATGAGCGGCGCGTTGGCATCATCGCCGGGGATATAGCACGGGAAATGGGGTGGAGCGAAGAGAAGTGCCACACTCTGCAGCTTATTGGACTGGTGCATGACATTGGTAAAATGAGCATACCTGCCGAGATACTTTCAAGGCCGGGCCGATTGTCGGCAATCGAGTTTGAACTTGTCAAGACTCATGCTGAAAACGGCTATCAAATCCTCCAGAATGTCGAGTTCCCTCTGCCGATTGCACGTATCATCCGTGAGCACCACGAACGAATGGATGGCAGCGGTTATCCGCAAGGTCTGAAAGGAGATGAGACACTTCTTGAATCGCGCATCCTTGCCATAGCCGATGTGCTTGAAGCCATGGCTTCACATCGCCCTTACCGGGCCTCTTTAGGCATCGAAGAAGCCATTCATGAAATTGAGAGTCATCGGGGGCAGCACTTCGATCCGGAAGTGGTTGATGCCGTGCTCCGATTGTTTCGCGAAAAAGGCTATCAGTTGCCGGTCTGACAGAAATCAACCGGAACAGTGCTGAGTGCCCAGTACCGAGGGAAGAGATCGGGCTGTTGGCAAAATATTGTTTTGTTAGTGAATTCATTGAAAATATCATAACTTAAAGTACAGGCCGTTTAGTTGCGGCTAACTTTTTTTTTACCGATAAACATTTCTTAATAACCCTAATCAACAAGTACTATGGCAAACGAAACAAACAATGACATCACTGGCGCTCTCGGCAATCTTGCAAATGCTTACACCTCACTTGTAAAGCAATCCCTTGAAATCATTACCACAGGGGTTAAAGATACATTAAAGGTTATTGAGCCTCTCGGCAAGAGTGCTCTTGACGTTTTAGGAAGCGCAACCAACACCTTAGGTCAGGCCGTTCAGAACGTTACTTCAGCCATTGCTCCGAAAAAGTAAGCTTTGTATTGTCCGAAAAAGCACCTGTTCGCCATGACGCGCCGGGTGCTTTTTTTTACCGGCATTTTACAACTGCCTCCCTTAGCTCTCCCCTTAGCTGAATTGCGATCCGTGCTGCGTTGATGGTGAAAAAGTTCATTGCGACGATGCGCAACGGTTGATTGATACTTGTTCAAGTAGATTATGCGAATTGGTTTGTTCGCACATTCAATAAAAATAGCGTAAATTTAAAAAGTAAAGTGTGGCTAACAGCTTCATCTTTTTCGGCGAAGTGGTTTCCTGCATATTGCCTACACTTTGCAAGCGTTTTTTGGTGAAACATAAAAAAGCGGAAATAATAGCGACAATTTTCCCATAACGAGGTAATCTGTTTACTGTGATGTTTAAAGATGACCTGAACGTTGATCCGGGGATAACGGATGGTATAAAACATGCCTCCATGCTCTTGCCTTTGATTGGTGCACCTTTGGCATTGGGCGCTATGGCAAGCGTGGTTATCGGTGGATTTGGACTTGGAGCAGCAGCGACAGCCGCCCTTGCCGCACCGCTTGCCGGGAAGCTCTTTAAATCGCCGAAGCAGCTGCTTGAGAAAGTTGTTTCCTGCTCTGAGGAGTTTGTTTCAGAAAAAAAGGATGAGAATGCATTAAAGGAGTAACGGACCTTACTGCAAAGATGATTTGTAGTGGAGTGCTGAAATGCTCACCCGTTTTCAAAAAAAAGCGCTTTACTGTTTATGAACAAGATCGGTTGATGCTTTCTCCAGCACCTGATGTACCATTATGACGGCTCTCTTATTTTGATTTTTTTTCATTGGGATTTTTCCCCTTCCCGATAAATTTACTGAGAAGAATAATTATAGCCACTCCTCCTAAAAAAAAGATAACCGGCGCAAATAATGTTGTGTAACGTGCTATTCCTTGCATGATCATATAATGAATTGTTATCAATTTAATTTGTTTTACGGTAAATGTGAAAATCAGAAAAACTGCTGAGTAGTGATGAGCATGATTTTCTTCTCTCCTCACCAGCAATAAACCCAACAGCAGGTATTCTGATTCAGGGAACCGGTGGTGTTCGGAAATTGAGATGGGCTACAGGGAACAAAGGGAAAAGCGGCAGCATATAATCAGGCGAAAGAGGTCTGTCTTGATGTGATGGTTCATTGGATTAGAGAAGAGAAGGAAATGAAATGTGAAGAGTGCGAGATGAATGGTGGCAAGATCAGGAATACTCATCCGCAATCATGACTTTCCCTTCAACCCGGCATCGTGGAACAGGTTTATGCGGCCTCATCTCATTGAGTCGCTCAAATACATATCCTTCATTTTGGTCTAACAGGATCTGCCGTTTCAGAACTTACGGGAGAGTGATTCAGTGTTTTATAAACAGAAAAAGTCCTGCGTGATTTCAGGACTTTTTCTGTTTTGAATACTGTTGATTATGGCGCTGCAAGTTACAATTTGAGTAAAACTCCTACAGTTAAAACGTTGGCATTATTATTACTGTTACCACTAATGCTATTATAGTAAGTATAAGCAACACGAGCATCAACAGCGCTTGAGAGTGGTTCTGTATATCCAAAACCGATTAAAAATCCACCGCCAGTGCTGCTTATTTTTGTTGAAGCAGTGCTCGTACCTATTAACGTCACAGAGGTAGTTGGTTCCAGGAAATGCCCTCCTATTTTGGCAAAAAGCCCATCCCAACTTTTCGTTTCTATTGGTCTAATTAATACAGAGTAATCTATACCACTTACGGAAAAATCTGATTTAGCAATGTATGCTGCCTTGTTTCCAGATACACCTGCAACGGTGGTTGTATAATTTGTTGTTTGATTGTAACCTAGCTCAATGGCAAAATTTTTATTAATATTGTAGCCGGCAAAAATGCGTCCCATCGCAGCACTTGTGCTTTGTGTAACCGATACGGAACCCCCTAAGAGACTTAAAAATTCATCAGCTGCTCCTTGTGGGTCACCTTTAACATTTGCGTAGCCAGCATCTACACCTGCATACACGCCTCTCTGATTATTATTTACTGCAAATGCCTGAGGCATAGCAAATGAGATTGCTATAACTGTTGTCAAAAGAATTTTTTTCATAATGATTGGGGTTTGTTTGGGTATAAAATATACAGAAATAATTCTATTTAATACTTACTCATGGCGCCTGATGTGCGCGTTTGGGAAGGTGTCTTATGTTTCATGACTTCTCACAACTGTACGTTATGAATGTCGTCCCCTAAATTTGCAACTGTACGTTATGAATGTCGTCCCCTAAATTTGTTTCTGAGTCAATGGGAGCTGTCAACGCTCTTGTCGGGAAAATGATTATCTTGCTGTTTTTTATTGGTGTTACAACAACGTTTTATTTTTTTTATAATGAAAAAAACAATGCTTGCCGGGGTGCTCTTTACCTGTTTTGGTGCTTTTCCTCTGTTTGCGGCTCCTTATTTTGATGCATCGGTCGGTATGGGTTTTCCCGGCGATCGTAAATTTGAAAATGGCATCACTATGAGCCTGGATAACAATGTGGTCCTCAATGGTGCTTGTGGTTACAAGACTGGTCCATTCAGGGTTGAGGCAGCTGCAGGATATGAAAAGCATAATTTCACAAATGATACGCCGAACGGTAAAGCTGATATATCGTTTTTCTCGGTCATGGCTAACGGTTATTATGATTTCGATGCGGTTATTGGCGTGGCTCCGTACCTTATGGCCGGCTCAGGTATCCTTTCTACCAACGTTCATGATCAGACTTTTGCCAATTATGATTCACAAAATAGTTTTGCATGGCAGATAGGTACTGGCATAGGTATCAAGGCCACTTCACACGTTACATTTGATCTGGGATACAGATACCTGAAGCCAACATCGGGGAAGGGTGTGGCAAATGGATTGGATGTACAATGGGAGGGGCATTCCGTCCTTGCAGGCATAAGATATGAGCTTTGATTTTTGTTCTGTATGGAAATGAAATTGTCGGTATCCGTCTGTGAACAGGAGCTGGCGGATACTTCAGTTTGATATTCGCTCCAGTGAACAACGCGGTAAATTTTATACATTACAAGTGTTTTCAAAAATCCCTGCAACCAAACAACAACCATCATGAAGCTCATTGCAAAAGCCCGCTTTGCGAGGCTATGGCTTATGGTATTGCTCACAGCTATGAGCCTGGTTTCATTTTCAGCACACTCCTTTGCTGTCACTCCTGGTGAACATTATGGAGGGGGTATTGTGTTTTATGTTGACGCTACTGGCCAGCATGGTTTGATTGCGGCGGAAAGTGACATCTGCAAGCCGCATATTGATATGTGGGGCGATACATTTGGATCAAAGGGTTTATTGTTTCGATGGAGCACTGGAGAGTACAAGAATGACAAGGCTCCCGATTATGCTAACGGAGCAACAGATACTGGGAGAGCGATCGGGACAGGGCGGTCGAATACAAAAAAAATTCTCAGCAAGTATCCAGCATCGCTTTACCCAAACAGCGCGGCGGCAGTAGCGAGCTCATATTCCGGCGGAGGGAAACATGACTGGTTTTTGCCAAGCAAGGATGAGTTAAACGAGCTATATGTGCAGTATAAAAAGGGCACTGTTGGCGTTTTGGCCGATGACTTCTACTGGAGTTCTTCGGAGTGCAGTGCTGGTAACGCATTTGTCCAGTACTTCGTCGACGGGTTCCAGTACCTGTTCATTAAGACTGGCTGCAGTCGGGTTCGTCCTGTACGAGCTTTTTGACCATTTATCCCTTTCATCATTTTAGGCTTTAACGAAGCAACCCGCCTGACCAGCGGGTTTTTTATTGCCCTTTCAAATCACTTTGTCTGGTGGATATTTTGCTCGTTGACAGAGCATCGAACATATTATACACTGAGGCGGGGGAGGCGCAATAATTGATGCATGCAACTTGCAGAGATTTAATGCAGCGAGTGTGCCTATGCCACTGGACTTGGTGATGCAATGATTCCATACATGCTTATGTCATGTATGTCTATTTGATAGATTATTTATATATTAAATGTATATAGATTACAGATGTTATGTACAATTTCTCCGTCTACCGGCAGCTGTTTCCTATGAAAAAAAAGAAGAATGTCAATCACCCAACCACCCCAAAAGAGTTACGCTCTTTTGCTGAAGAGAGGTTGAAGCAAAATCCACAACACATAACACCAGCGTTTTCTTCACCGGAAGATATGTTCAGGCTTGTCCATGATCTTGAGGTTCACCAGATCGAGCTTGAAATGCAGCAGGAAGAACTGCAACAAAGCAGGATTGAGCTTGAGAGTAGTCTCAGAATGTATACTGAGCTTTATGACTTTGCGCCAACCGGGTATTTGACTCTGGGGCAAGACAGCACGATCCTTCAAGCGAACCTGACTTCCACCAAGCTGCTTGGTGTTGCCCGATCCAGTTTGCTCGGCATGCGTTTCAAAAAAATTGTTGTGCCGGAGGATTATCCGGTAATTGATACACTGCTCGAAAATGTGCTTTCTAAAAGAGTGTCTTGTAACTGCGATGTGAGGCTTTTTGCTTCTAACTCTATTCGCACCTTTCGCATTGATGCTGCTGTCATTGATGCTGAAAATGTATACAGGCTTGTTCTTTCGGATATTACGGAGCAGAAGCGCATAGAGGGGGTTCTTCTGGAGAATAAAATACGAGTTACTCAGGCTCTTGAAGCTGCACAGGCCGGCGTTTGGGAATGGGACTTGATCACAGACGAACTTTTCTGGTCTGAAGAGTTGTGGGCTTTGCACGGGTTGAAACAGAGCAGTGAAAAACCATCGTTCCATCTGTGGGCAAAGAGCATTCACCCTGATGACCGTGAGTTGGCAAACCTATCGGCTAGAGCAGCTGCGAAAAATGAAGCAGTGTTTGATTTTGAGTATCGTGTCAGTTACCCGGACGGTTCTATTCACTGGATTATGTCGCGAGGCAAGCCTTTACGCGACCAGAACGGCAAGGTTGATCGTTATATCGGTACGGGTATCGATATCACTGAACGAAAACAGACACAAGAAGCACTCAAAAAACAACAAGAACGCTTCAAGATGCTTTTTGACAATATGCTCAACGGCATTGCCTATTGCCGGTTGATCTTTGAAGATGACCGGCCTGTTGATTTTATCTATGAGCAGGTTAACTCCGGTTTTGAGCAGCAGACTGGAATAAAGCATCCTGAGGGTAAAAGGGTTTCAGAGATTATACCGGGAATCCATGACCTGAACCCTGAACTGCTCGAAATCTATGCAAGGGTTGCGATATCAGGACAAGCTGAACGGTTTGAGTTTTATCTTGAAGCATTGCATATGTGGCTTGAAATTTCTGCCTACAGTATGCAAAAAGACCATTTTGTTGCCGTTTTTGATAACATAACTGACCGCAAGAAGTCAGAACAAAAGATAGAGGGTTATGTAAAACAGCTGGAAAACGCAATGCAGAGCACGCTCCTGGCTGTAACAAACGTCGTGGAAGCGCATGATCCCTATACAGCAGGTCATGAGCGACGGGTTGGCTGCATCGCCGGGGATATAGCACGAGAAATGGGGTGGAGCGAAGAGAATTGCCATACTCTGCAGCTCATAGGACTGGTGCACGACATTGGTAAAATGAGCATACCTGCCGAGATACTTTCCAGACCGGGCCGATTGTCGGCGATCGAGTTTGAGCTTGTCAAGACTCATGCTGAACAAGGCTATCAAATCCTGAAGGATGTCGAGTTCTCTCTGCCGATTGCAGAAATCATCCGAGAACACCATGAGCGTATGGACGGTAGCGGTTATCCGATGGGCTTGAAAGGAGAGGAGACACTTCTTGAATCGCGCATCCTTGCTGTAGCCGATGTGCTTGAAGCCATGGCCTCACATCGCCCTTACCGGGCCTCTTTAGGCATCGAAGAAGCCATTCATGAAATTGAGAGTCATCGTGGGCAGCACTTCGACCCGGAAGTGGTTGATGCCGTGCTCCGCCTGTTTCGCGAAAAAGGCTATCAGTTGCCGGAATAGCTACGATGCCGGGATGGTTTTTGGGCAGAGCTGGCAGCTGGCCGTGGGGGTTGCAATTGCTGTGGCAAACTTGTAGCTTCCGAGTGATCGATTCATTGCTCAAACCCCAACCAACGGAGGCCTCCATAATGAACAAACCACTTCGAGTTCTGCTTGTTGTATTTGCCCTGGTGGCAGTTTTACTGCCCCTCTCCGCTTTTGCAGCACCGGCAGTTGATCGTGAAAACACGATCTATCTCGACCTTCCAGCTGGACGAGTCGTCATCCAGATGCTTCCAAATATCGCTCCCCACCATGTTGCGCGTATCAAAGAGTTGACACGAAAAGGGTTTTATAACGGGCTCTCCTTTCATCGGGTCATACCGGGATTTATGGCCCAGACCGGCGACCCGCAGGGCGATGGTTCCGGTGGTTCCGGCCAACAGCTTAAAGCTGAATTTTCTCGCGAACCGCATATCCGGGGCACTGTTTCCATGGCACGAGCCTCTGATCCAAACAGTGGTGACAGCCAGTTTTTCATCTGTTTCGCACCAGCGCCATTTCTGGATGGAAACTATACGGTATGGGGGCATGTCGTCTCAGGAATGGAATATGTCGACAGGATTACGCCTGGCTCAGAATATAATAACGGTACGGTGACCCATCCTACGAGAATAGTGCGCATGAGGGTGGCTGGAGATTTGAAGTAGTGGGGAGGGATATATTATGTCACTTGACCAGGGGCAGGAGCCTTCATTTTAACACACTTGTCTAATTACCAGTAAAATGTTATACTTAGCCGTTCCAATAAGGATTTTCTCAGGCTAATGACATCGTTTGATGGATCCAAACAAAAAAACAATTATTAAAAAAAAAGCAACCTATATTATGAAATCATTACTGAGAAGTTTATTGATTCCAGGCCTCCTGTTTATCGGAGCATGTTCGGCACCTAAGCCTGTTGTCGTACCAGCACCTCCGCCTCCGCCTCCTGTTGCCAAAACTGTTCTTGGTGATGTGTTTTTTGATTTTGACAAATCAGAGAACCGTGCTGATGCCATCGAGCAACTGCAGAACAATTACAAGTGGCTGAACGAAAATCCATCGAGCAAAGTCACTGTTGAGGGTCATTGCGACGAGAGAGGCACCAATGAGTATAACCTTGCCCTTGGTGAGCGCAGAGCCAATAGCGCCAAGACTTATCTCGTTAACCTCGGTGCAGATGCAGCGCGTATCAATACCGTCAGCTTTGGCGAAGAGAAGCCTTTTGCTCAGGGCCACAATGAAGAGGCATGGGCTCAGAACAGAAGAGCTCATTTCGTCGGACAGTAAGAGTATTTCGATATACTGACAAAAAAAAGGCAGACACTGTGTCTGCCTTTTTTTTGCCATCATGGAACCATTGCCTGCCGCTCAGATGCTATTTTCCTGTGCAAGAGCACAAAAAGAGGTTATTCAATTCAGCCTCTTGTTTGCCCAACGGCGAAAACAGAGCACATTACGAAAACGTGAAAATATACTTTGCATATTGTATTTTTCATGCGTATATATTACCTGTATATACAGATAGCTGCCTTGCTTTATCATTAATGCGTTGTTTCCAAACAAGACAGCATTACATGGTAGTCCTTTCGATACCTCCGAATTGTCCTGATTTGATATTTATCAGTTCCAAAACTGTAGTTTTATTATTCATAATACTTTGTTCTAATACAACAATTTAATTATTGAGAGGTCTCTCTCTTCAGGCCGGCCGAATAATGTGGATTATACCTTTTGGTTGTTAGTTATTCATTTAATAATTAATTCAATCAGATATCATGAAATATGAGCAAGTAAGGGTGTTTTATATGCTATTGGTGATGTTTGCCTGCCTTGTTCCTGCATATTTATTTTATAGATTTATGGGGCCGGTTGTGTCAACAATCAAGTATAAGTCCAGAATGATCAGTGCGCAATTTGGTGGATCTGCGGCAATATATATGGTACTTGTGTGGTATCTGTCAAGATTTTTACCAACTGCAACTACCTGTTCCGAGGTTTGGATAGTAAAGGGAAGTGCTACAGTTGAAGATAAAAAAGAATCATTAAACAATAATGATTTTGCTGTCCTGCCTTCTTCTGTAAATCTTGCAGGCGATAATTTTGCTGTTGGAGTGATTATTTCTCCAGATCCGTTAAGAACTCCAACTCTGCAAGTTTCTCATGAAGGATATCAATCTGCCAACATTTTACTGACTGAGGACAAAGAAGTAAGCGGGGCCAACAATTATACATTACATTTTGATAGAGATAACAAGACGATAACTATAAATTCGTTTACTCTTAAGAAAAAATGACGAATTACTAAAAAGGAGAATTCGATGCGTTATTATTTTAATCGTTTATTTTTTTTAACTGTTTTATGTTTGATTGCGAGCCCTTTATTTTCAAAAATCGCAATATCGCAAACTATTAAGGGCTGTGTTATGAGGTATACTCAATATGGAGTTGCTCCTGCTGTATATTTTCCGGTATTCCTTCAGAATAATGGCAAAATGATGAAGTCGTATACCGGACCGGATGGGTGGTATTACTTTAACAATTTGACCCCGAGTGTGTATTTTATTGTAATTCAGAGTAATCAAAATTCGCAACGAATCAGAGTTGATGTTACCAGTGTTCCATATTTTGTTGTTCCTCCAGTAACTATTCGTTGACACATTAATTACAAAGAATATAAAAAGTATGGATATGTAACTCTTTATCTTATTGAGGAATAATATTCTTTATTCATATTGCGGGGGTTTCAGGTTAATACAGGCAGAAATACCTTGCCATTCAGCTTTGCCCTAAAGCAGTTCAGGCAGTAACCATGGTAACCACTGGTTGCTGGCGGCCTGAGCAAACATATTTTTGTCGAACAGCTGTTTTAAAAGAGGGACGTCCATTATGGAGCAAAAGCAAGTGGAGTTTCATTTCATTACAGGCCTGAAGCGGGCGATTTTTCGCAATGCCCGGTTGTACGGCAGTTGGGACAATCAAGGCAGGTATTCAGATAACTGGACGGAATCCTCTATGTCAGAAGAGGTCGGTGAGGACGGGTGCCCTATGTTCAAGGCTTCTGCCTTGCTCGATTTTGCCGACCAGGACAGGGCGTTCAAGTGGGGGGTGATCCTTGACGGGCCGCAGGGCAGCAATTTCTGGGGCATCCCGACGGAAGTGCAGGATGTCAATTCCTGTGAACGCTATCGACAGTTTCGACTTAACGATGGTGGAGAGAGTGGCCTGGTTGAACGGTACTATTTCACCTATATTCGTCGCCTGGGAGCCAACAAGTGCTTTACTGCTGGTCGCGCCAAGCCAGGGCTCCTGTTTGCCGTCTGGGCGCCTAACGCACAACAGGTCGACGTGGTGTTCGGGAACCCGAGTACAGGTTACATTGCCGATGATGGTAAAGGGATAGATTCCGACCAGCCCATAGTTGCACTTTCCCGGCAGGTTGACGGCATCTGGGAAGGAGGACCAAAGGGTGTTTATGAAAATTTTATGAGCGCCCCTTATATGTATCGTATCCTGAACGCGCAGGGGAAGACGGTTTATCGCAGTGACATTTTTTCACGCGGGCAAATCGGAAGAGGGAGTACGGACCCTGCCGGGGAAGCCTGGTCGGGACCGGTGGATATCCTGGACGGCACCGTTAGCTGCAGCATGGTGATTGATCCGGATGTGGTTCGCCGCGGTTTCGAGTCCACGCTTGTGGGAGAAGAGCCTGATCTGATTCCCGCCGAAGAATTCTGGGCTATGGAATTTACGCCTGGTCTGCCGGTTCCTAACCGAATCGAAGACCTTGTCATTTACGAATTGCACATCGGATCTCTTGGATTCGGGAAGCCTGATCCGGGTGATTTAAGTGATGCGCTTTCATTTCTGGATCATCTGGTTGATCTTGGCGTAACGGCTGTTGAATTGCTGCCTATGGCTGAATTCAAGGGGGACAAGGGATGGGGATATGGCGACAGCCACCATTTCTGTATTGAGGCCAGTGCCGGGGGGCGCGACAAATACCGGCATTTCGTTCGGGCGTGCCATCAACGGGGTATCGCTGTCATCCAGGATGTGGTCTATAATCACTACGATCTTAATGCGGAACGTGCCGAGTGGCAATACGATTCAACTGCTCCCGAACAGAACATTTATTATTGGTATGAGGGGCTGCCTTTAGACTACCCATGTGCTGACGGTGGTTATCTCCAAAATGGTTCTTCAGGATATTCACCGCGTTTCAGGGAAGAGTTAGTTCGCCAGCAGTTTATCAGCAGCGCCGCTTTTCTTATTGAAGAAATGCATGTTGATGGGCTGCGCCTGGACCTGACCCAGGCGATTCACAGCGATAACCGACTTAAGGCAGATGGCCGTTCAGTCGTTAGTGCCAATGTTTTCGGCCAGAAATTGCTCAGGGAATTGAGTCGTACGCTGCGGATGATTCGGCCTACGTTGATGTTGATTGCTGAAGACCATACAGGATGGGATGCTGTGACCAAAGTGCCGGCTCAAGGTGGGATGGGCTTTGATGCTACATGGGATGTTTCATTCTACCACAGTCTGATCGGTGATTCTGAGATGGCGGGCGACCAGGCACGTCTTTTGAAACAAACGGGATCCGGCGGAAATGAGCCGCTTCAGATGGACCGGTTCTCCAGCACGCTTTACACCAGCCAATTCAACCGGGTTGTCTACAACGAATCTCACGATGAAGCTGGCAACGCCCCAGGTACAGCGCGTACGATTGTAATTGCCGTCAATTACGCTCCTCTCGTTGATGTTACGCGCATGTGGGCGGAGGCACGGACACGCACTTGTTTTGGGTTGTCCCTGCTTTCTGCCGGCACACCAATGTTTTTTATGGGCGAAGAGATCGGAGCATACAGGTATTACACGTATGACGGATTTATGAACAACCGTGAGGACATTCAGGGAGAACGGGAGGGAAACGGGAAGGCGCTTTTTCGTTTTTATAAGGAGCTCATTACTCTGAGGCGCCGGCTGCGCTCGTTACGCAGTCACAATGTCGACATTCTTCACCAGTCAAATTTTAATCGAATTATTGCCTTTAAACGATGGGACGGGCATGAGCAGGTGATCATTGTCGCGAGTTTAAACAATGCTCCCTTCACTGATGGTTATTTGATCGAGAAGGATTTGCAGGGTATTCCTGATGCCTCATGGAAAGAGGTATTCAACAGTGATGCTGCTGTCTATGGCGGTCAGAACACAGGGAACTGTGGTGCTGTGATCTCTTCTAACCAAGGCCGTCTCAATCTGGTGGTCCCGGCATGCGGTTTTGTGGTGCTCGTAAAGCAATGATACCGAAAACCGCATGGTTTTGTTATTTCCATTATTGCTGAACCTTTTGATAAGACAGCCTATGCATTTCGATAATGCGGTTGCGGTCCGGGCACTGTTTTACCCGATTTCAATTATTCGATCTCCACCGTTCTCTTTTGGTTCAGGCGGTCGCCTGCCATAGCGGGAGGGACGTGTGCGTTCAAGGTACCAGGCACTGACGCGCCAGTTTTTATTTGCTGCGGCGGTGATGTTTTTCAAGTGACGCAGTTCAAATTGCGCTTCTGCCTGAGGCAGGCCAATATATAGCTGGCGCTGCAGGCTATCTACCTCCTTCTCATCGTCCTTCCTGCCCTGATTGAACCACTCATAGAAGGTCGACCTGCTTATGTTGATGGAAAGGTAGGCCATTTCTCTGGTCATTCCCTTGCTGACGGAGTCGATGAGCGTCTCTATGTTGTATTTATCCAGTTTCATGGCGTAAAATAACCAAAATTAAGTGGAAAGCAAAAAGCGGTTTCAGGGGGAAGGATGAAGTTGGGAGTTATAGGACTGATAGGACTGATAAGACTTATAGGGAGAATAGTTGGCAGTGGGGATTGTTCTGAGTTTTGATGAGGGCCGGGCAGGCTGGGGGGCCTGCCTGTGCAAGAGGGATGATGGGTTAGTTGAAGAGGGTGAATTTGACATTTGCTGCCATGGTCAGGTCTACCAGGGCGTGGAGGAAGATTACGGTACGGATGTCGCGGTACCAGAAAAAGCTCAGGGCCCAGCTGCAGGCAATCATCATCTGTACGGGCATGAAGAGTGGCTTGTAGGGGCTTGTCTGTACCACATGGGTTGGGAGGATATTGATCCAGAAAAGGCCGTGGATAAGACCGCTGTAAACCATGAAGAAGATAAAGCCTGTGATGAAGAGGGCCCATGGGTTTGCGGTGAATCGGCCAGCAAGAGCTGTACCCATTCGAAAAACGGCATAGAACATGAAGGTTTCGGCAATGCCGTTGCCAATACTGAATATGAATACAGTGAGCATATCGAGTTTGCGGCCGCCATCAGTTGTGGAATGGGAATAGACCCAGGCATTGGCGGCGACGATGAGGAGTGAGGCGACAAGGAGGGTGATTCTCCGGGAGTCAAATTCCCGGCTGAAGGTGAGAATATCTTTTTTGAAAAAGACAATGCCTGCAAGAAAAGCAAAAGCCCAGTAGGCGTATATCATTACGGGTACTGATAGTTCCATTACTCAGGTGTGGTTACGGGTTATGAGATTGTTTCTGTGTCACAGGTAAATGCTTCTGCGTGATAGGAGCTTCGCACAAAAGGTGCTGATTGAACATGGTGAAAGCCGGCAGCCTCAGCAATGATTTTGTAGTGCTGAAATTCTTCGGGTGTGATGTAGCGTTCGACCGGAAGGTGCCGGGAGGATGGCTGCAGATATTGGCCAATGGTTACCATGTCGCAACCATGGCGGATAAGGTCGTTGAGCGAGGCTGTTATTTCATTCAGGGTTTCTCCCATGCCAACCATAAGGCCTGATTTTGTAGAGAGGCCATGCGTTTGTTTAGCCCGCTGTAAAAGCTGAAGCGAGGCTTGATAGCTTGCCTGTGGGCGTACCTTTTTATAGAGTGACGGTACTGTTTCAATGTTATGGTTCAAAACATCCGGCGCTTCAGCCATCAGGCTGTCGAGAGCGGTTTCATCTCCTTGAAAATCCGGGATAAGGCACTCTATGCTGACCAAGGGGTTACGTGAACGGATGGCCCGTATCGTCTTTACCCAATGTTCAGCGCCTCCGTCTTGAAGGTCGTCACGGGTGACACTGGTGAGAACGGCATGCTTCAACTGCATGGATTGAACTGCGAGGGCGATGTTTTCCGGTTCGAGAGGATCAGGGGCCGGAGGGGCTGCCGCCTTTCCGACAGCACAGAATCTGCAGGTGCGTGTGCAGACATTGCCGAGCAGGAGAAATGTTGCTGTGCCGTGCGACCAGCATTCATGCAGATTTGGACACAGGGCAGACCTGCAGACGGTATGAAGGCTTCGCTGGTTCAGGAGCTGTCTTGTTGAGGCAAATGATGCTCCGGCTGTTAATTTGATTTTCAGCCATTCCGGTTTTTTTCCGGGACCATGCTCCATACGGGTAGTGCGGGAGAGTTAATGAATGCAATGAACGGATAATATAGTTATTCAGAAGAAAGTTCTGAAGGAAATCAGTGGGCAGTAGGGTAGTGGATGATTTGAGTGCTGACGGCCTATATGGGGATGTTTTTTTTAGTATGAATAAATTGTATGTTCAGAGCTTCTTTACTTGAAGCCTGGATAGTTGTGGGTTTTTGCTCTGGTTTTGTCTGCGGGTTCTCTAGTCAATTGATGCCAAAATAGAGATCAATCCGGTTTCAGGGAGGAGTTTAACCATTGTCGTTCATCAACCTCAGAATGAATGTTATGCAAAATATGAACACTCCATCTCGCGTTCTTGGCAAGGCCTTGCAAGGCAAAATCATGACTGCAGAGCAGGCTGCAGCCCTTATTTCTTCCGGTGACAATGTCGGCATGAGCGGGTTTACCGGTTCCGGCTACCCGAAGGAGGTGCCTGCGGCGCTTGCCAAACGCATTGAGGAGGCCAATAATAGCGGTCAGAAATTCAGAATAGGGGTCTGGACCGGTGCTTCAACTGCACCCGAACTTGATGGTGCCCTGGCAAAGGTTGATGGTGTGGAAATGCGTCTTCCTTATCAATCCGATCCCATTTGCCGCAATCGTATTAACGCCGGAGAGATGGAATATATTGATATTCATCTCTCCCATGTAGCCCAGTTCGTATGGTTCGGATTTCTTGGGAAATTGAATGTTGCTGTGGTTGAAGTTGCCGGGATTCTTGAAGACGGGCGTTTGATTCCCTCATCATCGGTCGGCAATAATAAAACATGGCTTGATCAGGCAGACAAGGTTATCCTTGAAGTAAACTCCTGGCAGGATTCTCGTCTGGAAGGAATGCACGACATTTATTACGGCACCTGCCTGCCTCCAGATCGCAAACCGATACCTATCACGCATCCTCATGACCGGATCGGCGATCAATATCTGCATTGTGATCCAGATAAAGTTATTGCGATTATTGAGACCAAGTGCCCTGACAGAAATTCAGATTTTACGGAACCTGATGAAAATTCCCGCATGATTGCCGGGCATATTCTTGAGTTTTTCGAGCATGAAGTGAAGCGAGGACGGCTGCCTAAGAACCTGCTGCCGTTGCAGTCGGGTGTCGGCAATATTGCCAATGCGGTTATGGCCGGACTGAACCATGGGCCATTCGAGAACCTGACCGCCTATACCGAAGTGCTGCAGGACGGCATGCTTGAGATGATCCATTCCGGCAAGTTAGTCTCGACTTCAGCGACAGCTTTCTCTTTGAGCAATAAAGCTCTGGCAGAGCTTTATGCCCATCTGGATGAATACAAGGAGAAGATCATTCTTCGTCCTCAGGAAATAAGCAATCATCCGGAAGTTATACGCCGTCTGGGCGTTATTGCCATGAACGGGATGATTGAGGCTGATATCTATGGCAATGTTAATTCGACCCACGTTATGGGCAGTTCCATCATGAACGGCATTGGCGGGTCAGGAGATTTTGCCCGAAATGCCTACATATCCATATTCATGACACCATCTCAGGCAAAGAACGGCCATATTTCCTGCATTGTGCCTATGGTGTCGCACGTTGATCATACTGAACACGATGTTCAGATAGTGGTTACCGAGCAGGGGCTGGCTGATCTTCGCGGGCTTTCTCCAACTCAGCGTGCAAAGGTAATCATTGAAAACTGCGCTCATCCTCATTTCAAGCCTGCATTGCTGGATTATCATAAACGTGCATTAGCTCATTCACAAGGCAAACATACGCCTCATCTGCTTGATGAAGCCTTAAGCTGGCATCAGAGATTCCTTACAACAGGCAGCATGTAACTCAAGCATTCCTTTGACCAGCTGACGGACTTATTTTTCTGTCAGTTGGTCTCTTTTTTTTTCGTGCTGGAACTTCTCTCCGAAAATTTGTGTAAATTTACTGTAACAGAAAGAGCGGTAAACTACACGATATGAATGTCGTCCCCTAAACGGGGTGGTCCCCGATATGAATGTCGTCCCCTAAACGGGGTGGTCCCTAAACGGGGTGATTCATCAAATGAACGGAGGTGACATGGATGTGCCGAATCTTACCAATAATTCGTTGCTTATGTTTCATGCTGATATCAAGCAGGCTTTGCTGATTGATGACACTTTACCTGATGATACCGCAAAGGTATATGCCATAAGGGAAAATCCTGACTTTCGCATATTTGCCGATACTCTTGAAAAAGAGCTTGACAGAAGGCAGGTTGCTTATCCGAAAATTGTGTGGGAGTTTTGAGTGCTGTGGGATGGGAGGGTGCTGTCGAGGATTATTTATCTATGCATTTAACCAAAACATGATCTATGCATTTAGCCAATATATTGGCAAACTTTACCGATCCCAATGCAGAGAAATGCCCATTATCAACAAAATCATTATTATTGAATTTATCAACACCTGGGTCTATAAATTGATCACCCATTGCGTATGACTTTTGCCTAAGCAAATCATTAAACCGTTGTTGCAATGGCCATACATCTTTATCTCTGACATAAGGCAGCCATCCATATGGCTTCTCTGATATGAGCTTTTCTCTATTTAGTATCTGTGCTACAAATATTGTCTTAATTCCTCTCGCTTTATTAATTGCAGATATAGTTTCAATATTTCTGATAAAAATCTTTTCCAGCCTCAAATCCGAACCAGTTACCGGAATTATGGAAGTATAATTTTCCGGATATGGCACGGTGTCCAAGACATTTGCCATGCCCCTTGCGAATATCTTACAAAGAGGAGAAAATAATTTATCTATAGCCCTTGTTCGCAAGTTTCCGGGCTGACTAATTAAGTGATAATCAGCATAAGCGCTGTCCAGTACAGGCAGATGAGCATTTCTTAAATCGTTCCAGCCTATGTAATATATTACACATTTCGGAGGCCGACCGTATACATTTTCATAAAAAGCAGTCTGGACAACGTGTTCGCTTGTGGTATAGCCGGGAACCCCCATATTAACAATAACATATTTTTTATTCAATGCCTTTTCGAGCATTTCCGGCCATGTCTTTCCCTGCTGTACCCCTAAATCGTATGTTGTCGATCCTCCCATAACTGCTATATAATCAAATCTTTTACCATCATAAGGCCTCGTTCTGCCTCTAAAACCTAAATCTGTATGATCAACTGTTTTGTCATGATAATCAGGAATTGGAACCACCTGCAAAACCGGATGATATTTAAACCTGAAATTTTCCTTTGAAATAATCGCTCTACTGTAACCAAGTCTAGCAAAAACATATGTCCCAAAACCAAGAGATGACTCAATAAATAATAGTACTAAAAAAAACCAACTCACCTTTGGGCGAAAAGATAAAATGAGTCCAATAAAACTTAGCCCGATCAGGTATAATAAATAGGCAGGGAGTATACCATTTATACCTTTCTCCTCCAAAAAGACATTAAAAACATAAAGCAAGCTGATACCAATAAAACAAAAAGCAGACAAGAGCAATGGTATCACTTTTTCAAAAGCATACGGAATGCTCAGTCCGTAGAGATTTCGAATTTTAATCCAGCTCATATTGGTTTTTATAATCTTTCAACAATGCAACATTCTGCTCTTTTTTGTGAAGCACACTATTTCCAATAACAAGAATATCTATATCTGTACCCATCAGGCAGTTATAAGCATCTTCGGGCGTACATACGATCGGCTCTCCTCTTACATTAAATGATGTATTAACAAGCAACGGACAACCAGTCAACTCTTTAAATTGAGCAATCAACCTATAATACCTTGGATTTGTTGCCTCATGTACGGTTTGAATTCTTGCAGAATAGTCTACATGAGTTACCGCTGGTATTTCTGAACGAGGGATATTAAGTTTTTCAATTCCGAACAGGAGTTTCTCCTCATCGGTCATTGGCAGTTGTTTGTCCTTCACCACATCAGCAACCATCAGCATATATGGGCTATCAACATCAAGCTGAAACCAGGTATCAAGGTCTTCTCTGATAATACTTGGTGCAAAAGGTCGAAATGATTCCCGATACTTGACCTTGAGGTTTAACTGCTTTTGAACAAAGGGAGATCTGGGATCAGCCAAAATTGAACGTGCTCCCAATGCCCGTGGCCCAAACTCCATTCTTCCCTGATACCAACCGACTGCCTTACCATCAGCTAATGCCATTGAGGTACTCTTAATAACCTCATCGTCAGAAACAGTAGTGAATTCTGCCCCGATTTTTTTCAGCCGGTTTTCGATCTCTTCCTGTGAATATTCCGGCCCAAGATATGCGCCGTTCATACTGTCTGACTGGCTAACCTTCCGTGGCCTCTTGTGCATCAGATAATATACCCCAAGTGCCGCACCTAAGGCACCTCCCGCATCACCTGATGCTGGCTGAATCCAAATATTGTCAAAAACCTTTTCACGCAACAGCTTTCCATTGGCGACACAGTTTAATGCAACTCCACCAGCAAGGCATAAATTTCTCTGACCCGTAGATGTTTTAATTCCTTTAGCAAGCTTGATAACAACTTCCTCTGCTATTGCTTGAATTGATGCCGCCAAATCCATTTCTCTCTGAGTAAGATGACTTTCTGATTGTCGTGGAGGCCCGCCAAAGAGCTTGTCAAAGCGCTCATTTGTCATGGTAAGACCTGTGCAGTAATTAAAGTAGTTCATATCGAGATGAAACGAACCGTCCTCTTTAATATCAATCAGATTATCCTTGATCAGGTCGACGTATTTTGGCTCACCATATGGTGCGAGACCCATTACCTTATATTCGCCTGAATTGACCCTAAAACCAGTGTAATAGGTAAATGCAGAATAAAGCAACCCGATTGAGTGTGGAAAATGAATTTCTTTATATACCTGAAGCAGGTTCCCTTTTCCGATGGCTAAGGATGTTGTGGACCATTCACCGACTCCATCCATTGTTAAAACAGCTGCCTCTTCGAAAGGAGATGGATAAAATGCGCTGGCTGAATGACTTAAATGATGCTCAGAAAAAAGAATTTTCTCTGTCCAGTTTATTTTTTTTCCAAATTGCTGCTGAAAGGAATCAATAATGACATGCTTCTGAAATAGCTTTTCTTTTAACCATATTGGCAGTGATGTCATAAAGCTATGAAAACCTTCAGGAGCAAATGCAAGATATGTTTCAAGTAAGCGTTCAAACTTTAGAAACGGCTTGTCATAAAAAACGATGCAATCCAGATCATCGACACCAATACAGGCCTGACCAATACAATATTTTATTGCATTCACAGGAAAATCCGAGTCGTGTTTTTTTCGAGTAAAGCGCTCTTCCTGTGCAGCGGAAACAATATTGCCATCAACGACAAGACAAGCTGCGGAGTCATGATAATAGGCAGATATACCGAGAATCCTCATAAGTCAGAACAGCGTATAAATAAATGGTGCAAGAATAGAACTTTGCGCAAAAATTAACAGTGCCCCGACCAGAAGCATCACTAATATTACAGGAGTCAGCCAAAGTTTTTTCCGGACGATCAAAAAAGCCAGCAATTCTTTAATAAATGAAACCATATGAATTTCAGAATAGATGGTTAAAAGAGTCAATATCCGGGCCTGGCGGTGTGCGTTCAACCCAGTAGGTTTTTAATGGTAAGCGATTTAAACGCAATTCATCACGGCCGATGTAACGCAACAGGAGCGCAACAGGAGTTATTATTCCATAAAAGATAATGCCCAAAACTATCGGGCTGACAATCTTGCCAATAAGCTGTCCAAGATAAAACCAGGCTTTATTGAAAGGCACAAGAAGGTGAGGAGCTACAAGGGTGATCAGGGAAAGCAGGGTGCCAGCACCCAGCCAAGGCAACCAATTGACTTGCGGCGTACCTTTATAGATGCCATAAACAGCGTTGCCTAAAAAGACAAGTGTAAACAGTATACCGAATTTACGTTCGGACGGTAGTTTTGTCGGATGAGATAAAGACATTTATTTGAATACCAGTTACTATGTATGGTTCTTATGTTAATTGCATGTAGGCAAGAACTGAACGTACATCTCTATGATATTCTGCCAGGCATGCAAACAAGCTTTGGCGTCCATGGTTATGAATGACGGTATATCCAGCGAGATTCGGGTAGCAAGAAACGAAGCAACAAAAGCAGAGCCTTAAAATAACGTCATTCCTTATCACAAGCGCTCTCTTCTAACGGTTTTAAGTATTACCTCAAATTATATGCCAATGATCGTATACATCAAACCCTGCCGAAGCGGGGAGATCCTGTTATTCAATGTTTGCTGAGTGAATCTATAATACCATACCGTTTTATGCCGATAGCGATTTCACTCACCTATAGAGGTGAAACAAGGGTGTGTCTCAATTTAAGACATTTCAGAGTGTTATTGTCTCACTTAGAAATGTGCTTTCTCCCTATTCAGAATTGCTATCATGATAAACATACGGTATAACTCTGTATTTAGGGTTTTTGGCCGTAATCCGGCTAACAAGAGGGGGTGTAGGGGAGGGTGAAGGTGAAGGTTGAGCCGGCGCCTTCGATGGAGTTGACGGTGAGGGTGCCGCCGAGGAGTTGTACGAATGCCCTGGAAATGCTCAAGCCGAGGCCTGATCCTTCGTGGTTGCGGGTCAAGGTGGTGTTGATCTGGTGGAAGCGGTCAAAAATCTTTTCACGGTTTTCAACCGGAAGGCCGATTCCTGAGTCGATGCAGTAAAACTCAAGGGTGTTCTCTTTTCTGGTGTAACCGAAGTCAATTCCGCCTTTGGTTGTAAATTTCAGGGCATTCTGAATAAGGTTTGAGAGAATCTGTCTGAGTTTATCGCTATCTGTTTCAATAATGCTTTCGCTGTCAGAAAGTCCCGGGCTGCAGTGCAGCCGCAATCCTTTTTTTTGAGCTTCAAGACTGAATAGTGTCTGAAGGTCGAGCAGGAGAGTGTTGAGCGGCGTTTTGGTTATCTGCAGCGTTGTCTCTTTGGCATCAATGCGTGAAATGTCTACAAGATCACTGATGAGATTGAGCATGCGCCGGCCGCTCTGTTGAATGAGGTCGATATATTCGCTTTGATCTTTACTGGAAAGCTGAGGCTCTTTCAGGAGTTCTGAAAAGCCGAGGATGCCGTTCATCGGTGTGCGGATTTCGTGGCTGATGTTTGCCAGAAAAGCTGACTTCAATCGATCGCTCTCTTCTGCTTTTTCTTTGGCATCACTCAGTTCCTGCAGATATTTTTTTTCAGAGGTGATGTCTTCCATAACGGTAACAAAACTGCTTATTGCTCCTCCTGAATTATATATCGGCGTGATTGCCGCCAAACCCCAGTAGAGGTCACCGTTTTTCTTTCTGTTTTGCAGCTCTCCACGCCAGCTGACTCCTGAAAGAATGGTCTGCCAGAGATCCTGATAGATGGTCAGTGGCATCAGGCCTGACTTAAGAATACGAGGATTTTTTCCTCTTACCTCTTCATCAGTATAGCCGGTCACTTCCGTAAACCTCGGGTTTGTGTACTCTATATTACCCTGAGAATCGGTCACTATAAAAATAACCGAACTCCGCTCTATGGCAACACTCAATTTTCTATTCTGATTCTCAACCTCTTCATGCGCTTTACGGTTGCGCAATGTCGTGATGCCGAAGGCAAGATTGTCCGCCAGGGCTTTGAGCAGCTCTGTCTCTTTTGCATTAAAGGCAAACGGTATTTCAGAGTATATGGTTATGGCCCCAAATATTTCATGGTCCGTCTTGAGGGGTAAGCTCTGGACAGAAGTATACCCACGTTTGACAGCCTCTTCCCGCCATGATTGAAAAAGCGGATTATTGTGGATGTCACGCATTATGCATGATTCGCCGGTGCGTATGGCCGTTCCTGTCGGACCTTGACCAAGAGGAGTATCGGCCCAGGTTATTCTGGCTTTATCAAGGTAACCATCCTCGAATCCGGCGTGAGCAACCGCGAGGACGTTTTTGTGCTTACCCTTTTCTGCATAACCAACCCATGCCATCCGGTAGCCACCAGTTTCAACTATGAGGGAGCAGATTTTTTGCAGCAATGCATATTCATCAGAGGTATGAATCAGTGCTTCGTTGCATTTGTTCGTTGCCAGAAGTGCCCTATTCAGCCGGTGTATTTCATTTTCAGCGCTTTTTTGAGCGGTGATATCAGAGAGAATGGCTTTGCATGAAAATGAGTTATCACTCATTGAAGTATCAATCCGAAGTATGCGACCGGGCAGTGAGTTCTTACGCTGAGATGGTTGAGTGTCGTCAGACAAAAGCATAACTTCACAGGCGGAGGTGACTCTCTTTTTGAATACTTTTT
Source organism: Chlorobiaceae bacterium (assembly GCA_037143555.1). Lineage (GTDB taxonomy): Bacteria > Bacteroidota > Chlorobiia > Chlorobiales > Chlorobiaceae > Chlorobium. Next base: position 4,252 of record JBAWYL010000029.1, on the reverse strand, counting down.
CGAGCAGTGCATCAAGTACCATATAGTCTGCAGGTACTATAAATGTTTTCAAGTCAAGGAGACCTTGTAATCGGGAGCGCTCAACGCCAAGGATTGTTGAAGCGGTCAGGTTAGCCTCAAGTATTTTACTGTCATGATTCAGAGTGATATAACCCAGCGGGGCAAAGTCATAAAGATCAGTGTAGCTGTCGAGACTTTTTTCCAGCTGAGTCCTTGAATGAATCAGTTCATCCTGCTGCATTTGAAGTTCGACCTGGTGAACGGCAAGCTCATGGATTATCTTGCGCATTTCTTCGGGGGAGGACGATAAGTCCGGTGCATCGGATTGATTGCGCAAGAGATGTTGTTCGGCAAGAGCCCTTAACTCTGAGATCAGTTTTGTTGCCGGATTATTGCCTTGCTGTTTTTTCGCCATGGCGGAGAAAAATATATACCAATTAATATTGTAATAATTTACAATATACTTTTTATAAAGCAGGGAACATTGTTCTGTAATGGGGCGAATGGGGAGTTTTTTTTGTGTAAAAAACATTTAAAGATTATAGTTCGATACTGAATGTCTGCGGAGTGCGCCTCTATCATGGGGAGGGGAATGCGGGGAAACTCTTGAAGGGTCAGGGGGCTTTTTAGTATTGATTGTGAGGTATTCAGGCATTTTTTAAATAATTTTTGGGTCATACAGTCGCACTGGCTGACAGCAATCTTTCAACCGTATAAATTTTTTGACTTTTGAGTTTTTCTTTTTCAGGCAACTCTTCTGACCGGCAGCTGCAACGCGTATTTGTAGTGGGCGCTACGGGTTATATCGGCAAATTCGTTGTTCGTGAACTTGTGGCCAGAGGTTACCAGGTGGTAAGCTTTGCGCGTGAGCGTTCAGGGATTGATGCTGCGACTACTGCTGAATTGACACAGCAGCAACTGCAGGGATCAGAGGTTCGCTTCGGGGATGTGTGCACCTTGAATTCCCTTTTAAAGGATGGTATACGGGGCGAGCGGTTTGATGCCGTTGTTTCATGCCTGACTTCGCGTACAGGAGGAATAAAGGATGCATGGATGATTGATTATCAGGCAACTCATAATGCGCTTGAAGCAGCTAAGGCTGCCGGAGCAGGTCAGTTTGTGCTGCTGTCGGCTATCTGTGTCCAGAAGCCCATGCTTGAATTTCAGAGGGCCAAGCTTGCATTTGAAAAGGAGCTGATCGATTCGGGGTTGACGTATTCGATTGTACGTCCGACGGCTTTTTTTAAATCTATTGCCGGGCAGGTGGAGTCTGTAAAAAAAGGGAAGCCCTATATCATGTTCGGCAATGGTGAACTTACATCGTGCAAGCCGATCAGCGAGGCGGATCTTGCGCGTTTTATGGCTGACTGTCTTGAAGATGCTTCAAAAAAGAATAAAATTCTTCCCATTGGAGGACCGGGCAAGGCCATTTCTGCTAAAGAGCAGGGGGAGCTGCTGTTTGAACTTTCAGGCCGTGAGCCGAAGTTTAAAAAAGTTCCGATTTTGATGTTCGATATAATAATTCCTGTGTTATCGGCTCTTTCAAAGATTTTCCCGATGCTGAAGGATAAGGCGGAGTTTGCCAGGATAGGGCGCTACTATACTTCTGAGTCCATGCTGGTGCTTAATACCGTAACTGGTCGATACGATGCTGATGCAACTCCATCTTACGGGAGTGATACTTTGCGGGATTTTTATGCCCGGGTTTTGAAAGGGGGACTTGCCGGTCAGGAGCTTGGTGCCCATTCGATGTTCTGAGATGCTTTTATGGCGGGGTTTGGCGCTTATGAACAATATATTCAGGGGAAGTTGCGCTATTTATGTGTATAGTGAGGAGCATGAGATTTTTCGGGATGTGGATTGTTAATGAGCAAAATATCAACGGCTATGGATTCGAAGGAAGGAAAGGGAAGATCAATATTGGCCTGGGCTTATGAGAAAGGCAAACAATTGCTTTATAAGGCATCAGGTTCTGATGTTGAACAAGAGAGGAGGTCTGCGCCGATAAAAAAAGATGTGATTTTACCGCCAAAATCAAGCGAGCCGGTCAAGTGGCCGCTTCCGGCAAAAAAATAGAGCAGTCGGGGGGGGGGAGAATATCGGCCGAGTAGACTAAAAGAAAGTCCATCATACCTTCTGCGTGATGGACTTTCTTATGAGTAGTGTGCTGTAAGCGGTCAATGGTTACCCACCGATCTGATCTTTCAGAGTTTTGCCCGGCTTGAACTTTACGACTTTTTTTGCCGCAATTGTAATTTCCTTGCCCGTGAGGGGATTACGTCCCTGTCTTTCTGCCCTGTCAACCGTGGTGAATGTGCCAAATCCTACGAGGGTTACATCTTCGCCACTCTTCAAAGAAGATGATACGGCATTGATAAAGGCCTTGAGGGCGCGATCGGCATCTGCTTTGGTCAAGTTGGCCTGCTCGGCAATTTTTTCAACTAATTCAGCTTTTGACATGAGGTATTTTATTTAGATTGTTGATGTAACAGCTTGTTTTAATTGATGTTGTAATATTTTATCGTTGCGAACTGTTCACGGAAACAAACAGCTTTTTTCAATACAGGCTCATGCAGATATGAGCAGGATGTTGTATTTCGGAGTGTCTGAATTCGGAAGATGCCTCCGAAAAGGTGTATGAAAACCTGCATAAAAAGGGGCGCAGGATAAAATATTCATATTTTCTGAATCATATTAATGTATTAATTGTTGAATAAAAAATAATATTTAAGTATTTGATTGTTTTTACTGTAGATATGCAATACCTGAGCAACCCGGACATATCACATATTTTAATGGTTTTTGATTTTTTTTTACTAAAAAAATCACTACTTATAGGAGGGAGATATTATGAAACTTCAGTGGTCGCATATATTCCTTTGATCCCAAAAAATTAACTCGAATAATTATGAAAAAAATATTTTTACAGCTTGCCGGAATTGCCGGTGTCGTGGGTGTTCTTCTCGGCAGTGTCAATAATGATGCACTGGCTAGCACCGCTCATCATCATCACACCCATACCCATCATCACCATCATTCCCATAGCCATAGCCATCATCATCATAAATGACAGGGTGATCTTTAATGAGTTGCAGCTATTGATTGATGCAAAAAGGTAGCTGAAAATTTTTTCAGCTCCCTTTTTGCGTTCTTTGGAGATCAGTTCTTTTTTTATGATCGGGTTCTATAAAGCAGTTACTCTTCTGCAACGCCAATTTTTGAAAGCTGATCCAAAAATGCCACACTGAAAGAACCAGTGCCACGAGATTCTGCGAAAGCACGTTCACCTGCTGCGGCGAAGATTGCAGAGGCGGCTGAAGCTGCCCTTAGCGGTGTCTCGGTTACCGGTAAAAATGCGGCGATCAAGGCACCAAGGGAACATCCTGTGCCTGTAACCTTTGTCATAATTTCATGTCCACCCGGGATAGCGATGACATCCCTGCCGTCAGTTATATAATCGATCTCTCCGCTGAGCGCTATGACCGCTCCTGTCCCTTCGGCAAGCTGAAGAGCTGCCGGTAGTGCGACGAGAGATGAGGCCGTCGAATCGACACCCTTTCCTCCGCCTGCCAAGCCACTCATTGCAAGAATTTCAGAAGCATTGCCCCGTATAACCGTCGGCTTATGCTTGATGAGTTCAAACACCATATCAGTTCGAAACTTAAGTGCTCCGACAGCAACCGGATCAAGAACCCATGGAGTCTTTGCCTGTTGTGCTGTAGAGGCCGCTTTGAGCATGATTTCGGCGTCTATAGTTGTGATAGTGCCGACATTGATTAACAGCGCCTGGGCAATACGCACGAAATCGGCAACTTCCTCAATGGTTACAACCATTGCCGGTGAGGCTCCGGCGGCAAGAAGCACATTGGCGGTAAAATTTGTAACTACACTATTGGTAATGCAATGGGTGAGGGGGGCTGTCTGGCGCAGGCGGGCGAGATCTGCAAGAAGTTCAGGATGTGGCCATGAGCGACTGCCGGTGATAGACTCTATTGGTTCCATATTTACAATTATGTGTTCGATAAAAAATAAGGGGCAAAGATTACACTGTTTATCCCTTACGGTTATTGCGGGCAAGAGTACGATAAGCATAGAATATAAGGTTTTCCGGGGGAGTTCGTTATTGCAAACGAATAGAGTTGTGAGGGATATGGGATGATATTAATGCCGAGCTGGGGCTCGGCGTTCCCTAACTGGTGAGGGGTGGAGGGTACGGGTTGGAAATTATTGCTGGGGGGGATGAGGAGGAGGG
>JBAWYL010000028.1:0-30946 GCA_037143555.1 Chlorobiaceae bacterium | reverse complement strand
TTACGGGATTTTCAAATCTTGTAATTACCCACTCAGGTAGTAACACAATTATTCATGCAGGAAGTGACGCTGTTACGCTTGTCGGATTTACCGGGACGCTTCATGCAAGTGATTTCATTTTTGCTTAATCGTAGTGAAATATCACGTTAAAATAGCAGTCTTTCTTCGTGATAATTAAGATCAGGAAGGGATAGATACAAATAACAGGTAAATCCGTTAACTGCTTTTCTCACCTTTGCATGGCATGGCAATAAAAACGTCCCGTCGATATGCCGGGGCGTTTTTATTGCCATGCCATGGAGCACTCCCTTTCATGGTTGGCCCGCGAGCATGAAAAGCAGGGTCCTTATCAGAACTGAAATTTTTCAGATTTTTTATATATGACAGGGATAACTATCTTTAGCAAAGGAAAATATGAATGCATAAAAGGGAAATTGCATGCCAAAACTAAATCAAAAAGGATTAAAATGGCTGAAAGGTTTCCACTTGATTGCCGTTTCATGCTGGGTTGGAGGTGCTGTTTCCCTCATATTGCTTTACTTCTTAAAAAGCAATGTTCGTGATGGTGGCGTTTTGTATGGAATCAACCAGAGCATTCATCATGTTGACATGGCTGTTGTTGTGCTTCCTGGTGCGATTGGCAGCCTCATTACAGGCTTGATATACTCATTATTCAGTCATTGGGGGTTCTTTAAACACAATTGGCTCATATTCAAATGGATTGTAACCGCAACAGCCATTGTTTTTGGAACATTTTTTCTTGGACCGTGGGAAACAGCGATGATGGAAATTTCCGGAAAAACCGGATTGTCATCTTTGACTGATTCAGCCTATCTTTACAATCAAAAGATGAATGTTATATTTGGCTCTCTTCAAGTTCTTGTATTGATGATTACGATATTTGTTTCCATCCTCAAACCCTGGAAACCAAAAAAAGAAACAACAGAAAATCCGATATAAAGCATCATCTGTTCTTACCGGTTTTATTAAACAATCTGACCATACAAACCTATGTCAAACGAAATAATCGACGATGTAACCGGTGGCATTAACGCGCTATCAGGGTCTGCAGGAAGAATTGCGACACAGCAGGTTGAAATGGTGACCCTTGCTATCGAGTCAGTTGCACAGCTTGTCGGATCAGTAGGCAAAACAGCATCCGATCTTCTAACCGGTACCCTAAGTGGTGTTAATCAGGTTCTTGAGAACGTATCATCAGCTCTCGCTCCTGAAAAGTAAAGCGCTCAATCACATACGGTACCGTGCAGCTCAAAAGCGTTACTGTCGGTGATTCCTGCCATGCAGAATGAACCGATGGTGACGGTCGTATTGCCAATAGTAAGGATGCAATCATTATCAACCTCCGGAGCATCATATTCCGTTCTCCCGAAAGCAATTTCTCCCTCAATCTGATCGATAAGAACTTTTGCCGTTTTCCCTTCAAATATCCGGTTCTTCTCTTCCGAAACCTCTTCCTGCAGTTCCATAATCTCTGCTACACGCTTCTGTTTCTCTTCAGTGCTGAGCGTATCCTCTAACGAATAAGCCGGCGCGTGCTCTTCATGGAAGTAAGGGAAACAGCCCAGTCTATCAAAACGTGTCGTTTCAACGAACTGCAGCAGCTCGTCAAACTCTTCCAGTGTTTCACCGGGATAACCGGCGATTAACGTTGTTCGCAGCCGGATATCGGGGTTTATCTCGCGAATGGTCTCAAGAAGTCGGACCGTTTCAAATGTATCGATTCCCCGGTTCATCGATTTCAGAATTCGGGTATTGCAATGCTGCAGCGGAATATCGAGGTAGTTGCAGATGTTTTCCCGCTTTCGCATCGTATCGATCACTTCGAGCGGAAAGTTTACCGGATAGGCGTAAAGCAGCCTTATCCAGTCAAACCCGATGTCTGACAGGCGCAGTACGAGATCGTTCAGCAATGATTTCCCCGCAAGATCGTAACCATAAAGACTTATATCCTGAGCAATAACATTCAGCTCCCTGACGCCGGTGGCACTAAGCATGGCAGCCTCTCTCAGTAACTGATCAGTCGGCTGGCTTTTGTATCGGCCCCTGATTATCGGGATGGAGCAGAATGAACAGGCGCGATTACATCCTTCAGCAATCTTGAGGTAAGCATAGTGGGGAGGTGTCAGCAATGAACGCTTGTCAAAAAGCTCTTCACGGTATTCAGCACCGATAGCAGCTAAAACTTCAGGCAGTTCACGGGTGCCGAAAAAGCCGTCTACTTCCGGCATCTCCTCTTGAAGCTCTTTTCTATAAAGTTCTGTGAGGCAGCCCATCACATAAACTCGTTTAATAGCGCCCTCGTTTTTTTTATCAATGGCGGCCAGAGTTTCGGAGATTGATTCCTCTTTGGCGTCAGCAATGAAGCCGCAGGTATTAATGAGTATAGTGTCAGCTTCATCTGCCTGCTCGGTAAAAATGATGCCGGAAGCTTCAGCCTGAGCCATCAGTCGCTCGGAATCGACAGTGTTTTTTGAGCAGCCGAGGCTCAGGAGAAAGACGTTATGCTTTTTCATTGCTATTGAATCGTTCGAGAAAATCTGCTTTCCACTCTTTGAAAGAACCATTCTGTATTTGTGTTCGTGCTGTAGCCGTAAGCCACATAAAAAAAGAAATATTCTGCAGTGTGCATAGTTTAAGTCCGAGAATTTCGCCCACATTCAGAAGGTGGCGAATATAAGCTCGCGAGAAGTTCCGGCAGACATTGTTATCGAACCCTTCATCGATTGAAGAGAAGTCTTCGGCATATCGCGCTGAGCGCAGGTTCATTTTTCCGTGGCGGGTATAGACCCTGCCGTTCCGCCCTTCACGGGAAGGGATAACGCAGTCAAACATATCGACGCCCCGTTCGATAGCGTTCAGGATGTTTTCAGGAGTGCCTACCCCCATCAGGTAACGTGGCTTCTCTTCAGGCAGCAGCGAATGTGAAAGATCAAGGATCCGGTACATTTCAGCAGCCGGTTCACCGACAGCCATACCACCTATCGCATAGCCGTCAAAATCAAGGTCAATCAGTGCTTTCGTAGAAATTTCACGAAGATCGGAATGGATACCACCTTGCGTAATACCGAAAAGGTATTGTTCATGACCGTAAAGGGGAGAAGTAGCTGCAAAATGTTTTTTTGCCCGTTCCGCCCAGCGGATAGTGAGCTCTCCCGATCTCCGGATGTACTCCTTTTCTGCAGTTGAAGGCGGGCACTCATCGAGCGGCATCATAATGTCGCTGCCGATAATGCGTTGGGTCTCTACAACATTCTCAGGGGTGAAGTGCTGTTTCGAACCATCAAGGTGCGATTTGAACATGACTCCCTCTTCGGTAATCTTTCGCAGATCAGAAAGGGAGTATACCTGATATCCCCCGCTGTCAGTCAAAAGCGGTCCATCCCAATTCATAAACCGGTGCACGCCACCGGCTTTAAAAAGAATATCGGTGCCCGGTTTCAGGTAGAGGTGGTACGTATTCGCCAGAATAATGTGAACGTTAATCTCATGAAGTTCCCGCGGTTCAACCGACTTGACGCTGGCACGCGTGCCTACCGGCATAAAGACCGGAGTAGGAATGGTTCCATGACTGGTTTCAAGAACTCCACATCGAGCAGGAGAGTAAGGATCGGTGGTAGTGATGCTGAATTTCATAGGTACTGCAGTAGTGTCGCTCAATCGAATAAAAGTCGAAGCTCATGATGCTTTAACGTTTTGAATTGTCAAAGTAGCCAATGGCCGTCACAAAAAAAAACATTCAAAGTATCCAGGCTTTGCCGTCATCCTGATAGTGCTTCGCATAGAAACACTTTTTCCGTTCTATACTCTTTGTTTTGTAAAAAAAAGTGAAATATGCGTTTTTACATGTGAATATATTCGATATATCGTATATTAAAGGCGTTAACATTGAACATTAAACTGTTTTTTAGCAGCCGAAAACTTGCACCTATTCTTATATCCAGCATGCTACCCATGACTGACTTGAGCTGCACGGGACTCGATTCTACTCTTTTTCCTTCAGGATTTGGATTTCAAGAATTTAACCCCCATAGCCATGCAGAAGTCAAGGTGCAGAAAAAAAACACAGCCTCCTCCTGTCAAGTCCAGGCATTCAAAACAGCTTGATCAGCCATCAATCAATCAAGCCTCAGATCTTCTCTCTCCCGGGGCACCGACAGAAAATCAGTTCCGTGTCATTACAGAGCACATCGACGGGGTCGCTTTTACCGTAGATTCCAACTCGATATTAAACTATGTTTCTCCAGCTGCTGAAAACATGTTCGGATTTTTGCCGAACGAAATGAGCGGGATGTCGTTTGCCGGATTTCTTGAAGAAGAAAAAGAAATCCCCGAAGCTTTTGCCGCCATACATAAAACCTCTCTTCATAACCTGCCGCCCCAGATTCTCGAACTGCACTTTCGCCGGAAAAATGGTTCACTTTTTTGGGGAGAGCTCCATTTAACATATTCTCTTGATGATGAAAAACCCGGAATAATCGGGCTCCTCCATGATGTTACGCTGCGTAAGAGTTTGCAGTTGCATACTCTGTTTCGTTCAAGCCTGTTTGAGAAAGCAGAGGTCTGTTCGATTGAAGAACTGCTTCAGGCGACGCTGGATGAGGCTGAGCACCTTACAGGCAGTACAATCGGGTTTTGCTATTTTCTGGGTGATGATATGAGGGAGCCTGTTATTGAGGTATTGTCAACCAATTCTGACAGCTTCTGTCCGCTGAATCAGAAAGGGTATTTTATCGAGGTACTCAAGGCTCAGGGGACGGTGATTCACAATGAAATCGATACGATTGAGATATACAGTGACTTCAGACGGACACTGGTTGTACCCATCATGAACGGCGAGATGGTTACGGCCATTATCGGGGTCGGGGGGAAATCTTCTTTTTACGGAGAAGATGATGAAAAGGAGCTAAAAGGTTTTGCGGATCTTGCCAGTGATCTTGTTCTCCGAAAACGTGCCGACCAGATTAAAAAGGACGATCAGCTATCATTGATTCAGGCCCAGAAAATGGCATTTCTTGGCAGTATTATCAATAAAATAGGAGCTGATTACCTGCACATGCTGACGTTCATGCTTGAAATTTTCGACACGATTTTAGAACAGGCAAAGATAAGTCCATTGCTCGGGAAAAAAATAATGGATAGCGTGGAATTCGTTGGTGGTTCTAAAGATATGATAACCAACCTTATAACTTTCGCTGGAAGTAGTGCCGTTATGCCACTTGTTCTCGAGTTGAATATTCTGGTAGAAGAAAAACTGAGTGAACTCCGAGAGCTGATCGGTGGACGTATACCCCTGATCTGGATACCCGACAGGCAAAGAACTCTTGTAAAGGTCGATCCCTCGCAAATTGATAACCTTCTTGCCTGCCTCTGTCTCAATGCCCGGGATGCAATAACCGGTAAAGGCAGAATCACAATTGAAACCAGCCGTATTTTCATTGATCAGGACGATTGCGAAGCTGGTCACCCCTGCAATAAGCCAGGGCACTATGCGGTACTTTCCGTTACTGATAATGGCGTCGGTATTGACAAAAAGGACCTTCCCTATATTTTTGAACCATTGTTTTCTACTAAAGAGGAAGGAAAACGGATGGGTCTTGGTTTGTCTATTGCCTATGGCATATGCAAACAAAACCATGGAAGTATTGATTGCCGGACTGAGTTGGGCAAGGGAACTACTTTTACCATCTATTTGCCTCGATATATGGGGAACCATTATTTTTCTGAAGATGAGGATCCGCCTGAAAACCAGGATTTGAACAGAACAATATTGCTGGTTGAAGAAGAGCCGGATATCCTGAAACGCTACCAGCGCATGCTTGAAAAAACAGGACATACTGTTTTTGCTGTTAGTATCCCGGATGAAGCGATCAGTGTTGCGACTGAACACCGTAGTGCTATTGATCTGCTCCTGACCAATGTTGTTTTACGGAAAATAAACGGATGCAATCTTTCGCAAAAACTTCTCTTGATATGTCCTAAGCTGAAAACCCTGTTTATCTCAGATGATCATAACGATACGACTGCTCGATACGGAGAGTTGGAAGACGGAGTCGCCTTTATCCGAAAGCCTTTTTGTATTGAACAGTTGAATATGAAAATAAATGAGCTCATGAACCCAGTTCTTGTTGATCACTAAGCCTGGGTATTCAATAATCCCCGACATGTCACTTGCTTGTCGGGGCAGAGGAATCTGTTCAATCGCCGTTTTGTTCCATGGAACTTACTTTAACAGATACGCTGAGCTTTTCCTGCCCATCGCCTTTATAGGTGCCTCGTACCGGCGGAACGTCATCATAATCTCTTCCAGAACCGATTTTAATATACCGCTCATCAACAAACAGGGTACTGTGTGTCGGGTCCATACCGATCCAGCCTTTTTCATCGCCGCAATAGACTTCACACCATGCATGAGACGCCTCATCCCGTCCATCCGGAGTGCTGCCCCCGTAGAGGTACCCGCTGACATATCTGGCCGGCACGCCGAGGTAGCGGCAGGCCGCAAGCATGATATGGGCAAAATCCTGGCAGACACCACGTCCGAGCGCCATAACGACAGCGCTGGTGCTATGAACGTCGGTCACTCCTGGTTCATAGATAAATGACTCATTGATGTACCTGCATATTGACTCTGCAAGCTGAAAACTGTCGGTATCAGTCGCAAAACGGGAGGTAAAATCACGTATCGCATCATCAAAATGCACATAGCGGCTTTGGCATGAAAAATCGATCAGAAAAATATCATTATTACCGGTGGCTGCACAATGTCCGATACCGGTTTCAACGACTGAGGTCGCAACGATTTTAACCCGCTTATGACTTTGGAGCAGGTTGAAGTGATTGACGATGTTCCCGTAAAAATCGGTGTATTCAAATATGGTTACAGGGGGATCAACTTGAAGATGAAAGCTCGCGCAACGCTGATGAGCAGCAGGATTGTTGTCAGGGTGCAGCCTTACTTCAGTAGCTGTTTCATAGATTGGATTATCATATTCAAACAGGGTGGAGTGTTCAACTTTTAAAATCATGCTCTTATGTATTATGTGTCCGGTTATTGCTGCTGCTGATGCTGCTGTGCCTGGCTCCAGTTAGGGCGTCCCCCGGCAATTCCGGTAAATGGAAGGGCTTCAGCAATGTCCGGCGATTCGATTTCCGGAGTGTGATAAGCAAAATAGGTCAGATGTACCTGCTCGCCAACTTTCACTAACCGCTGCTCCAGATCTTCAAGGTAATGATGCAATCCTTTTGAAAAAATATCTTCAATTGCAGTATAGCTTAACTCAGCCTCTAATTTCCCGATCAGTCTGTCAGCGTTATTGACATAGCGATGACGCGAACTGCCCGATATACGCCACAAGGCATCCTCAGCCGCGCAAACAGAAAAGTTGATGCTGCGCGGAAATGATCTATCTAAAATGAGAAAACGAAGAATATTGTCAGGATCAATTTTCGACAGGTAAACTTTACGGAACGCCTCCAATGCACTGCAGCTTTTCAGTACCGCCATCCATTGAATAATATCCTCCGAGCCCTCAACAATTTCCGGCTGGCTTTGCGCTTCCGAAAGCAGCATATGATACTTGACATCAATCAGACGTGCAATATTGTCCGTTCTTTCCAGATACTTTGCAATTTGTATAAAATCCCACCCCTCATTATGTGAAAACGTATTGTCCGTAATGCCCTGAAAGAGATGTGATGCATTTTTGATCTCTTTATAAAACCCGTATGGATTGTTATGGACAAACTGCGGGTTAATACTCTGCAGGTAGTGATAAAGGTTATTGACCTGCTCCCACATTTCGCTGGAAATGCTCTCGATAATGCTCCGGGCATTTTCCCTTGCCAGGCTTATGCACGACGTAATGGAATTCGGGTTATTTTTATTGAATACCAGGTAATCAGTAACTGTATATGCTGAGTATTCGTTATAAAGAGAGTTAAAGCGCTCCTTGTCGCTGGTGACAAGAATAAGTGCCACCCAGTAGCTTGGGTTTTCAACATGGGTAATTTTATTAAGGTCGAGCAGCAGGTTGAAATTGACGTCGAGAAACCTTGCTGTGTTTTCAGCCCGTTCAAAATAACGACTCATCCAGAACAGTGATTCGGCAACACGGCTTAACATAGATAATCAGAAATTAGTGTTTATTCATCGACAACCCAGGTATCCTTGCTGCCTCCACCTTGAGAGGAGTTGACCACAAGGGAACCACGCTTGAGGGCGACTCTTGTCAGTCCTCCTGGGACTATAGTAACTGTTTTACCGTACAAAACATAGGGACGAAGGTCGATATGACAGCCATAAAGATCGGTGTCATTGAAAAAGCTTGGATGCCGCGACAGCGAAATAGTTGGCTGGGCAATGTAATTGCGCGGATTTGCAACAATCATCTCGGCAAATTTCTCCTGCTGTTCAGTTGTTGACTCCGGCCCAATCAGCATGCCATACCCTCCGGATTCATTGGCGGCCTTCACAACGAGTGTACCAAGGTTTTCAAGAATATATTTAAGGTCAGAGGGGTTGCTTGGCAGCCAGGTCGGTACATTCTGCAGAATCGGATCCTCGCCGAGATAATATTTGATGATTGCAGGAACAAAACTGTAGATGACCTTGTCATCAGCAACTCCGGTACCGATAGCATTGGCAAGCGTCACATTTCCTTTGCGGTATGCATTAACAAGACCTGCGACACCAAGTTTCGATTCAGGACGGAACACCAGAGGGTCAATATAGGCATCATCAACTCTTCTGTAGATCACATCAACCCGTTCAAGGCCACGGGTAGTTCTTGTATAGACCTTGTTATCGTTGACAACCAGATCTTTTCCTTCAGTCAGTTCAACGCCCATCTGCCGGGCAAGGAAGCTGTGCTCAAAATAGGCTGAATTGTATATGCCGGGTGTAAGAACCACAACGTTTGGATCGCGGCGCGGACTCGGGCTGATTTCCTGCAGGGTACGAAGAAGTTCCTGCGGATAATTATCGATAGGCCGGATCTTGTATTTGTCAAAAAGCACCGGAAACGCGCGTTTCATCGCCTGGCGGTTTTGTAGCATATAGGAGACGCCGCTCGGAGTGCGAAGGTTATCTTCAAGGACTAGGTAATTACCTTCTCCGTCACGGATTAGATCACTTCCGGTGACATGAATGTAAATACCGAGAGGAGGGTTAACCCCGACAAATTCTCTTATGAAATGCTGACTTCCAAGAATCAGTTCCGGAGGAATGATTTTGTCTTTCAGGATTTTCTGTGTGTGATAGATATCGTGCAGAAACTCATTAAGTGCCGTAATCCTCTGTACAAGACCTTTTTCGATGGTCTGCCATTCATGACCCGGCACAATTCTCGGGATCAGATCAAACGGAAAAAGTCGTTCGACCCCTTCATCCTCACCATACACGGTAAAGGTGATACCCTGATTCCGAAAAAAAATATTAACAATTTCCCGGCGGGCTTTTATATCATCAATCGAAAACTGGCCAAAGCGATGAAGCAGTTTGTCGTAGTGAGCCCGGGGCATTCCATCCTTTGAGATAACTTCATCAAAAAAACGGCTGGCTTCTGCTTCATATCGCTCAAAAAAGCGACTCATACGGGTATTTCTTCTTGGTTTATGGAGAATCAGGTAACGCTACTCTTAATAGTCTCTATATACTTAAATAATTTCGGATATTGATAATAAAAGCCTAAATAAGTTATTCGCTAATTGGAAAAACTTTTATCTGGTTTTGTTGATATGTTTTTCCCGGCAGATACGTTTATTTTATCTTCTCTTGTCAGGTCGATTAATTGTTTTTATCATACTCCTCTATAACATCCGGAATAATCTATTCGTAACGTTTTAACGATAGCAACCAATGCATATACTGGTGACCGGTGCAGCCGGGTTTATTGGGTTTCATGTCTGCAAACAGCTGCTGGAGCGTGGCGACCGGGTGACCGGGGTTGATAACATGAATGACTATTACGAAGTTTCGCTCAAAGATGCGCGCCTTTCAATACTCATGCCTTATGTTGGTTTCAGGTTTATAAAAGCCGACATTGCAGACAAATCTTCAATGGAAGAGCTTTTTCTTGCAAGCTCTTTTGACCGGGTGATTAATCTTGCGGCACAGGCCGGTGTGCGTTATTCCCTGATCAACCCCCATGCATATATCAACAGTAATATTCTTGGTTTTCTCAATATCCTCGAAGGCTGCAGGCATCACGGCGTAAAGCATCTGGTATATGCATCTTCCAGTTCAGTTTACGGTGCCAATGAAACCATGCCCTTTTCAGTGCACGACAATGTCGATCATCCGCTCTCTCTCTACGCCGCAAGCAAAAAGGCCAACGAGCTGATGGCCCATACCTACAGTCATCTCTATAATCTGCCGACAACCGGACTTCGTTTTTTTACCGTCTACGGGCCATGGGGAAGGCCCGATATGGCTCTCTTTCTTTTTACAGACGCCATAATGAACAACAAGCCCATTCAGGTTTTCAATTACGGAAAACACCGCCGCGATTTTACCTTTATCGATGACATTACTGAAGGAGTTATAAGGACACTTGATCATATTGCAGAGCTTAATCCCGACTGGTCAGGCCTCAACCCCGATCCTGGTACAAGCCGCGCCCCCTGGAGAGTATACAATATTGGAAACAGCAGGCCCGTCAACCTCATGAACTACATCGAGGCACTCGAACACGAACTTGGCCGAACCGCCACAAAAGAGTTTCTGCCTATGCAGCCTGGCGACGTCCCCGACACTTACGCCGACGTAGATCAGCTCATGCAGGATGTGCAATACAAGCCGGAAACGACAGTAAAGGAAGGAATTCGCCGTTTTGTAACATGGTACCGGGACTACTACAAACTATAGGCTTCTTATAAGTCCCATAAGTCCTATAGGTCGTATAAACCCAATAAGACTTATGAGAAAGTGTGTGTTACTTTTTCGGAGTGATGGCTGAAGTGATGCCATTTATAACGCCCTGGATGAGCTGATTGGCCGTGTTTGCCGTGCTGGTGACAATCGTTGTACAGAGATTGACGCCGCTTTCAGCAACAGAAATAGCTGCATTGCAACCGTTACCCACGGCGTCAGCAACATTCTGGATTGGTTGGCCGATTGCAATAAAGAGGTCGGAAAAAATGCCGTTGTTGTCGTTTGCCATAGCTGAATGTGTTTTAAAAATGAATGTTTATGGAAATGTGTGCCACTGATTCATGAAGATTGCCATAATAAACATACAAAAAAAAATCAGGATGTTTTATCTCAATAACACTCATTATAACTCAAGTCGCTCAAGAATTATGAAAGACTGACACCAAGCGCTGAGTTTTTGAGATACCGGCCTCCGGTCAGCTTTTCGTCTGTTTCAAAACGCAGGGTACAGTGTTCAAAATATTTCATTAACTTGTTAGGCAGAGCTCAAACAACAACATGTATTAAAGGTCGGAAATGATGGAGAGTGTTTTTTTTCGTGAAAAGATTATCGCTGCTATGCTTTATGGATTTCGTTCCCTCAAAAAACCTGCATCAGTAACCATCCACCCTGAATTAATGATGAACATAAGGGCTCAGTTCAAGGATACACAGTTGGAACCAAAAAGAATTGGGGAGGTAGAAATGTTTTTCGGGCTGCCGGTAATTGAGGATGCGACAAAAGATACAGATTACATCGCTGTTGATTGAAAAATATTCCTTCATAATCTCCCCGCCTGGATCTTGCCGGTTTATTTACACTGGCGATCCCGTCAATATGTTCATGCATTGGAAACCTGCAATCTTTAGGAAGAAATGGCTGAGTTGCTGCACTTGATCTCCGGCGAAGTGAGGAAAAATGTTATCCCCCTCATTGCCAGTACAGAGAGAGAATGTTGAACGGCTGTTACATGAATTCATGCATGCATCCCGGGTATCCCATGAAAACAGACAGACAGTTATTATTGCCTCCATACACTTAAAGCTGCTGATGCAATTCTGGAATCTGTTCAGCGGGGAAAAAATAGCTTATCGATTCACACGACGAATTAACCATTCAGGACATTAGTTATTTTACAACATTCCTTATGTCTTTGTAGACGTTTGTCGGGAAGAGAATATTTACGCTGGCCGAGAGGAGACGGAAGTTTAGGGGCTTTTTGAGGTAGATATCTGCCTGGGAGATTAAAGAGTTTTTTTTGCTTCTGAGAAATGGGTCTGTTGTGATGCTGATGATGCGTATTGCGGTATTGTTATGCAGATATTTGGCAAGGGCGAGGCCGCTTTTGTCAGGCTGGTCGACATCGATAATTGCAACGCCGTGTGATTGATTGGTAAAATGATGAAAGAATTCATGCGTTGAGCTTGTACTGGTGACCTCATATCCGTCCATCTCCAGATAGGCAACAATACCTTTTTGAAGGGAGTGATCTTCGACGAGTACGATCACCCGCTTTGGAGTTATGTTTTGCGGGTGCAGTGATTGATCTATGAATTGCGCCATATGGTTATTGCCAGTGGTCATTGTCAACTCCTTTTACTTATTATGTCTGACTGAGCACAACTCTGTCGCGATTGAGAATATCAGGGGCAGCGGCAGGGGGATTATTGTGTAGGTAATAATAGCCAGAATCAGACAGGCAAAACAACCTACTAATCCTTATTTTTCCTCACATACCCTCACGGGGCGAAAAGTTTTCAGGAGTGAGTGAAAAAAATCGGAGGCTGAATTGTTATCCTGTCTTTTCTGGCCAAGAGTGCAGGCATTAGCCTGTTATTCTATAACAAAACATGGAAGCATCTGGCAGTATATGCACGAACCTCCTTGGGCGCAGTCAATGGGGTCTACGTTCATCTCGCTGCATGCCTGAACGATATCATCTTCTTCAAAGATGTATCCCTGTTTGGCTATAAACGATATTCTATCCTCAATGTCGCTTATAGCCATCACACGCTGACAAAATGTTTCATTCGATTGCATCTTCTCTACAAACGCTTTTGCATTTTCGACTGACATATTATTTTCCTTTATGTTAAATGAAAATTACTTCACCAATACATAATTGTGGGGGAGCCAGTTGTACGCCAGCTGCTCTTGTTTCAATGTCCTTTAGGGGGCATGATGAAAACACAATTATTGGAAATAATAGTCTGAAACGGACCAGCGAGACAACCCATAAATCCCTATTATTAATCACAATACCTCACATTGCAGAACAGGGGAGGCGATGAGATTGTGTGTTTAAATAAGAAAAAACTGGATTTCCAGGGGAATCAGGGAGAAACGATGGTTACGCGGGAACAACGTTTACTAATAGGCTGTAACCGGTACCATGGACTGTTTTTATTGGGGATTCGCCGCAAACTGTCAGTATTTTGCTGCGCAGGCGATTGACGAGTGATTCGAGTGACCGGTGACCGGATTCGTTGTTTAAGTATTCGAGTCTTTTTAGCAGTTCTTGTCGTGTTGACACTTCTTTAGTGTCTGAGATGAGGAAGGATATGAAGTTAAGCTCTTTTGCGGTTAATTTTATGTCTTTGCCACAGGGAGTTTGCAGCAGCCAGTTTTTCCTGATAAATATCCAGTCCGTTTTATTATTGAAGCCATCGTTTGGCGTGGTGGATTTTTGATGGTGAATACGCGCGAAAAGAGAGGTGACAATCGCTGAAAGTTCGCGGAGATCAACTGGTTTTACAAAATAAAAATCAGCTCCGCAATGGTATCCGGAAAGCTTGTCATCCATGGATGAAGATGAGGTAAGCAGAATGATGCGTATATCAGTATTCTTTCGAAGGTATTCGGTCAGTACCAGTCCGTTCTGGTCTGGCAGTCCAAGGTCGACAATGGCGATAGTGTAGGTATTTGCGGATACATTCTTATAGAATTCGAGCGCCGAACCGACTCCGGTTACATCAAACCCTGAAAGGTTGAGATATTTTACCAGGCTATCGCGGAGGTCCGAGTCATCTTCGACAATGATCAAGCGGCCTTCCTGGTTTTGTGGTGTGTGTTTGTTCATCATGATGCGTATTTAGTTGCCATTATGAGAATTCGCTATAGTCTGCAAGTGGGAGATTTACTCTTGCCTGAATCCCTTCTTGAGTACCTTCAAGCATTACGTCACCGCTGTGCTGTTCGATAATCTCCCGAACAAGCCACAACCCGATGCCTGCTCCGCTGGTATTGTGGCTTTCTGCCCCGCGAACATATTTTTCGAAAAGTTTGTCGCCTTCTGCCTTATCAAAGAGGTGGCCTTGATTGCGTATCATGATGACGACGTTTTCTGATTCTATACGCCCGACAATGTCAATGGGTGAGTTGTCAGGAGAGTATTTCTGGGCATTATCTATAAGATTGAACAGAGCTGTCTTGAGGTATTTTGTATCTCCGAATACCATATGTTCGCTGATACCATCGTCATAGTTGAAGCAGCGGTCAGGCCAGATGATGCGGATATCCTCAAGTTGTGATGAAATGAGTGGCCCGATTTGAAGACGTCTGAACTCTGCTTTTGTTCTGGGATCGTAAAGTCGGCCTCGTTCAAGTGAAATTTCCATGACTTCTATAAGTCTGCGAACTGCTCGTCGCATTTTGCTCAGTTCTGCAGAATTGGCGGATCGATAATCGGGGTTCTGGAGTTCCAGAATATCAAGATTGGTGCTGATAACTGCCAGAGGTGTACGATATTCATGAGAAATCATGGTTAAAAACCGCTGCTGCATCTCTCCTGCCTCACGTTCGGCTTCAAGCGCTGCTTGAAGCTGGTTTGCCCGGTGGCGTATTGCGATATCGTAATCATCGGGCATTTCGATTGCTTGCGGTTTTGTCCTGGGAGCATTCTCTTTGTCGGGAAGCAAGGCTTTGTTTTGGCTGTCGACAAATACAGGCAGACTGATGGTAAACGTGCTCCCCTTTCCAGGCTGACTGTCGACATGAATATGGCCATGATGCTGTTTAACGACACCATAAACCGATGAAAGCCCAAGCCCCGATGCTGTTCCGAATTCCTTCGTTGTAAAAAAGGGTTCATAGATGAGAGGAAGAAGTTCTGGAGAGATGCCTGTTCCTGTATCGGTGACTATCAAATCGACATAGGAGCCGGCCCTCTCTTTTGTTATGCCCGGCTGATCTTCTTCATGGCGGACAAGCATCGTTTCAAAAGTCAGAGTACCGCCCTGGGGCATGGCGTCTTGAGCGTTTGCTGCAAGATTCATGATGATCTGCCTGATTTTGGCTGCGTCCCCCCGTACAGGCGGCAGTGTGTTGAAATGACGGAAACAGATTTTGATATTGTCGCGAAGAAATCCTCGGATGAGTTTTTCACAATTGTTAATCTCAATATCAAGGTCAAGAGGTTTGAAGTCCAGACTTTGCTGTAGACTGAAGTCTACAAGCTGACTGACGAGATCTCTCGCAGTCAGAGCCGAAGAATATAACACCTCGATCAGTGGTTGCTGTTCGTTACTCTTGAGATGCGGATCCATGAGATACTCAGTGTAGGCGATAAGAGGTGTGAGGGTGTTGTTGAGTTCATGGGCAATTCCTGAGGCAATACGTCCGATGGATTCCCTTTTTTGTGACTCATAGATATTTTTCTCAAACTCCCGTTTTTTTTGTTCGTTTTTGAGTCTGTCGGTTATATCGCGTGTGATGCCGACAACACCTGTGACCCTGCCACTTTTATCACGCACAAGGGCGACCATAACTTCGGTCTGAAAGATTGATCCGTCTTTTCGCAACTCGTCAAATTGATAGATACCTGAGTTTATGGCCAATTCGTCACCCTCCTCGATTGCTTTTATGCGGCATTGAAGCTCTGCGGCGGCTTTTTGTGCTGCTTCAGGAGTCAGGACATCGAATAATCCAAGATGGAGCATCTCTTCCTGTGTTCGTCCGCAGAGTTTTGTAACGGAGGGGGAACTGTAGGTATACTTTCCTGTCTGGAGATCATAGGCCCATAAAAGATCGATAGAGTTATCAGAAATCAACCTGAACAATTCGTCCCTTTCCCGTAACTCGATTTCCTGTGCTTTAGTCAGAGTACTCCCGACACCATACTGTTCGGCTGATGATGGGGTGAAATCATGCATTGTCATTTCCATCACTGTGCCGATGAGCTTTATAACGACTCCACCCTGAATAAAAGGCGTGCATTCTACACGAATTTCAATATGTTCTTCTGCACTCCTTATTGCTGTGAAATTCCCGCTATAACGACTTTTTTGCGAGAGGCATTTCTGAAAAGCTTGATCGAGACGCTGATGGTCCTGCTTTACCATGCATGCTGAAAGCCCTTCGGATCCTGAAAAAGCTGATTTTTCTTCGGGATGATAGCCAAGAATGGTGTGGATTTGATCAGAAAACTCCATTTTATTGGTGGCAATATCCCATTCCCAATTAGCAAGTAGCGTTGTATCAAACGTCATTGTTTCACACATAGGATTTTCATTAAAAGAGTAAATAATGAAGGTCTTAAGTAGTTCTTAGATTGCAACGGGGGTAAGTATATCTCCTCTATGGTTAATATCAGCCATTGAGGGTCTCAAAACATGTAATCGTTTCAATCCACAAGATCCCATGAACCGCTGACACTCTCTATGCCCCTGAACATGATCGGCCTGAAGCCCTCTGTTATTCCGGTTTCAGGTGTGGAAAAAAGATAACGTCTCTTATCGAGTCCTGTCCGGTAAGAAGCATCACCAGGCGGTCAATTCCTATTCCCAGACCGGCGCATGGAGGCATGCCGTACTCAATAGCGCGAAGGAAGTCTTCATCAACAATCATAGCCTCCTCGTCGCCACGCTGTCTAAGCCGTGCCTGTGATTCCAGCCTTTCGCGCTGTATGACCGGATCGTTCAGTTCTGAAAAGGAGTTGCAGACCTCTTTTCCGCCGACAATCAGTTCAAACCGCTCCACGATTCCCGGTTGTGTTGCATGCTCCTTGGCAAGGGGCGACATTTCAGTGGGATAATCGGTTATAAACGTTGGCTGAATAAGCTTCGGCTCTACAAATTCGCCGAAAATCTCGTCGATAATTTTTCCGCTGCTGATTTTTGGATCAAGTGAAAGTCCAAGATCTTTAGCCGTATAGCGAAGCTCCTCTTCCGATTTTCCCCGAATATCCTTGCCGGTAAACTCCGCAATGGCATCAATAATGCTCAGACGTTTGAAAGGAGGCTTCAGATTGATGTCGTTGCCGAGAAAATTGGTGACATCACTCTGGTTGACCTCAAGAGCGGTCTGGTAAAAAAGCTCCTCAACCAGTTTCATCATCCAGTTATAGTCCTTGTAGGCAACATAGAGCTCAACCTGGGTGAACTCGGGGTTATGGAAACGGTCGATTCCCTCATTTCGGAAATCCTTTCCAAATTCAAACACCCCGTCAAACCCTCCAACGATAAGTCGCTTGAGATAAAGTTCATTGGCGATACGCAGGTAAAGCTGCATATCGAGTGCATTGTGATGTGTCGTGAACGGTCGTGCGGCAGCGCCTCCGTATATCGGTTGCAGAATGGGGGTTTCAACTTCAAGCCATCCTCGTTTGATAAAAAACTGTCGCATGAACGACACAAGAGCAGAGCGCTTTATAAAAGTCTCTTTTACCTCCGGATTAACAATCAGATCTACATATCTCTGTCGGTAACGAAGTTCCTTATCGCTGAAAGCGTCAAAAATTACTTTCTCCCCGTCAACCTCTTTTTCCTTGGCAACAGGTATAGGTCTCAGCGATTTGGTGAGCAGCTCCAGCTTTTCTGCATGGATTGATATCTCACCGGTTCTGGTTTTGAATGTATACCCCTTGACGCCGACAATATCGCCGATATCGAGTAATTTGAAGGTATCGTAGGCGGCTTCGCCCACCTCATCTTTTTTAAGGTATATCTGGATTCTGCCTTTAGAGTCCTGAAGATGAAAAAAAGAGGCTTTTCCCATCTTTCTAATGGTCATGATCCTGCCTGCAACCGATACAGGTTCCTGGATATCCTCCTGATAATTTATAAGAATATCATGTGACGCATGGCTGACGTTGAAATGGCACGGGTAAGGATTGACCCCTTGATTCATAAGGTGCTGCCTCTCCTCTAAACGGCGCTGCATCTGGTCATTCAGGGAGGGTTGAGCCGGTTGTTCAGAAATGTTCTGGTTCTGTTCGTTGTCTTTAAGCATGATGTCGTCTACCTGTATATTCTGTATGTGAAAAAATTTTATTAGCCTGAATTATTCCGGTCGTCAGGAGGCTGCAATAGTTTTATACCAGACGTATGGAATCGTGCCGATTTTCTGAAAAAAAGAGCGGTAAGCCCTTTTTGAAAAAACATCATAATCGTTTTTTTCGATCGCGCTTAAAATATTGCCGTAGTTTACACTGCTGATCGCGACACCAAACCGGCTTTGCTTTTTAAGCATCGGTATTCCTTTATCCGAAGAACGGTAGTAACCTCGTGCCCTTTCGATCTGAAACTTCATAAGATTGATGAAGTTATTATTTATTCTCTTTTGCATGAACTCTTCTCTCGAATAATTGAAACGGCGCAGATCCTCAAGCGGGAGATAGATCCGTCCACGGTCGACATCTTCACCGATATCACGCAAGATGTTGGTCAACTGCATTGCTATTCCAAGCTCAATTGCGTGCTCCAGCGCTCGTTTATCGCTATATCCGAAAATTTCAGACGTCATCAGCCCGACAACCGCAGCAACCTTGTAACAATAAACGTAAAGTTCCTCAAAGGTATCAAAGGGTTTGAACTCGATATCCATGGCAACACCATCCATAAGATCAAGCGGGAGCTCTATCGGGATTGTATGGCTTTTGAGGGTATCCTGCCAGGCCATCATGATCGGGTCATTAATAACGTTGCCGGCATAACACGCTTTAAGCCGGGATTTCCAGCCTTCAAGCATCTTGCTGATTTCATCGCTGGAAATCAGGCCCTTTTCAAGCTTCTCCTCAGCCATATCGACGATATCATCGACCGTTCTCAGCAGGGCATAAATGGCAAAAATTGGTTTCTGCTGCTCTTTAGGCAGAAACATGCTTGCGAGATAAAATGTTTTAGCGTGCTGACGGGAGATTTGTCTGCAATAGGCGTAAGCGTTATCAAGCGTTATCAGCTTTTCTATGTCCTTTCCGGTATTTTTTCCCTTATCGCTGTAATTCTCCGTCATACGCGCTTATATTAGCTTGTTATGGTCGCCACAGCTCTGTTATCCTCTTTAAGGTATGCCGTGAAAGCAGAAATATGTAACTTTTTAGGGCATGATAACGTTAACAAAAAGAGTTGTCAAGATAAAACAATGGTTGTAATATAGCAACAAGACAAGTTACAGATCATTATCCTTCAAATACTTACGTAATCTACTTATTGCCCTGTTGAATACTGTTACCCCGGAAAATAAAAGGGAAAAGGCCATTCTTATCGGTCTATGTTCCCCCCCTGAAACACCCAGATCTCTTGTTGAGGAATATCTCGACGAACTCGCTTTTCTTGCCGATACGGCCGGAGCGGATATTGTCGATACATTCATACAGGATAAAAAACTGCGGGACCCTGCATATTGTATCGGAAAAGGTAAGGTTGAAGAACTTGTTTTGTTTGTCAGTGAGAAGGAAATTGATCTTGTCATTTTTGATGACGATCTTTCGCCTGCCCAGGCAAGAAATCTCGAAAAGACTCTCCAGTGCAAGGTTATTGACCGCACGGCCCTGATCCTGCAGATTTTTGCCATAAGGGCACAATCTGCTCAGGCAAAAATGCAGGTTGAACTTGCCCAGCTTGAATACATGCTGCCTCGTCTTTCAGGGCAGTGGACTCACTTGTCAAAACAGAAGGGAGGTATTGGTAACAAAGGTCCCGGTGAAACCCAGATTGAAACCGACCGCCGGCTTGTACGCAACAGGATATCCCTGCTGAAAAAAAAGCTGAAAGAGGTTTCGCTCCAGCATGACACCCAGACCCAGGGTCGGCAGACAGTGCCGAGGGTATCTCTTGTCGGCTATACCAATGCAGGTAAGTCCACCCTGATGAACACTCTCTGCCCTGAGGCTCAGGCTTTTGCCGAAAACCGTTTGTTTGCCACGCTTGATACCAAAACCCGCCGTCTGGAGCTGAACATCAACAAACTTGTTTTGTTGTCCGATACGGTTGGTTTTATTCGCAAACTCCCGCACACTCTTGTCGAGAGTTTTAAATCAACCCTTGATGAGGTACTGCAGGCAGATTTTCTGCTTCATATCATCGACATAAGTCATCCCGGTTTTGAGGATCAGATGCAGGTTGTGCGCGACACACTCAAGGATATCGGTGTTATGCATGATAACATCATAGATGTATTCAACAAGATTGACGCCCTTGAAGATCCTTCAGTCCTGAAGGACATAAGTGCGAAATATCCTGATGCTGTCTTTATATCCGCTGTCCGAGGTATTAATATCTCTCTCCTTAAAGATATTATCGGCCAGCATGTTGCTCGCGATTACCGGGAGCGCCACATAACCACGCACGTGTCCAATTATAAACTGATCAGCTATCTCTACGAGCACACTGAAGTTATTGATGAACGTTGTATTGATGAAGAAATTGAGCTGACCTTCAGGGTTCATAAACACCAGCTCAAACATATTGATGCTCTCATTTCATCTTCACAAAAGCCCCATCATCATGACGCTGCAGATTTATAACACCACCAAAAGGGAGATTCCGGAGCAGATGCTCGAGCAGGCAGTTGTTATGGTTTTGAAAAATGAAGGATTTGCTGTTGAGTCGATTGTCGGAGTTTATTGCGGAAACAAAATGATGCAACGCATAAACCGTGAGTTTTTGCAGCATGATTATCCTACCGATACCATCACGTTTCGTTACAACAAGGGACGTGATATCGATGGTGAGTTTTATATTTCGCTTGATGTGGTCAAAGACAATGCTGCAAGGTTTACGGCAGATTTTCAACATGAACTTCTGCGCGTTACCTTCCATTCAGCGCTTCATCTCATTGGATATGACGACCAATCGCCTGATGAGCGCAAATTGATGCAGGAAAAAGAAGCACACTATCTCACTCTTTTCAGCGCCGAAAACTCATAACTCTACCGAATCAATGAAGAACAGTAATGATGTTCAGGACGTTCCACCCTCAAAGCCTTCATTCTGGAAGCGTTTTCTTTTGATCACGATTTCCCTTGTTATTGTAATACTTGCAGGAGGGATTTTTTTAATGCGCTACCAGGCAGAGCGCAAACAGCAGCAGCTTACAGAGCAGGCAGAGATTCGTTACATTGATATTCAGCGTCAGGAGCTGAAGCTTTTCTCTCTTCCTCTGGCGTGGTCTGTGCGCAAAGAGTTGATGCGCTTCAATTATGATCAGATCGATGAGTATTTTAATGAACTCATCAAAAGAAAAGGCTTCAGCATGATCATGCTTGTTGATCCTTCCGGTACGGTCAAGGTATCTACCGATCGGAAGCTGCAGGGGAATTCTTTTGCAAAGTCATATCCCGGTATGAATCTTGGTGCCTCGGAGTTGGTAACCTATCCGGTGCAGAAAGGAAAAAACATGTTTCTGGTTCCGGTTATGGGTCTGAGCGAGAGAATAGGGACCATTGCGTTTATATACAGTTATCAGGAATTTATGCTCCCGTGAAGTAGCGTTTAATTTTTTCTTACAGAGGGTATTCCGTTAACCATAAACAATTACTCTTATGCGAAAATTTGTATCTCCACTTCTCATCATTCTCGTCGCTTTGCTCGCACTTGGCGCCTGCAGCAGCAAAAAAACCGAGACAGCTTCCTCTACAAAAACCGGCATAACCGGTGGCTCAATCGTGCCGGCTATCCAGCCTTTTGAAGGTGTTCTTACCATGCAGACCACTATTCCTGAAGCTGGTTCCACTGAAACAAAGCTCTTTATTGCCAAAGAAGGAGTACGTACCGAAAGTACAGTACACATGAAAAATATGCCTTCAGACATGCAGATGGCTATGGTTTCTCCCTCTGAAACGCCCAATCTTATTTATCTCATCAACACTGCAAAAAAATCATATTCGGTAATTGATACCGATGCGATGAAAAAAGATATGGCAGGGGCCGAACACGCTGATGGTTATAACAATGCAAAAATTGAAAATCTTGGTAAAGAAACTGTTAACGGCTATAACTGCACTCATGTTCGACTCACTAATGGAGAGACCGTTATGGAGATGTGGGTTTCAAAAGAGATTCTTGATTACTTTACCTATGCAAGAATGCAGAGCACAAGGGACAAAAATATGCCCGAATTAGCAAAGAGAATGAAAGCAGCAGGGCTTGATGGCTTTCCTGTAAAAATATGGCATAAGCAGGCTAACATCACTACAGAACTAACCAAGGTGGAAAAACACGGGCTTGAAGCCTCTCTATTCAAAGTTCCTGCCGGCTATGCCAAAACTGAAATTCCCTCAATGCACTCCGGCACATCTGCCAGTAACAAGGGTGATCTTGAGGTCATGGTGAAGAAAATGCAGGAAGAAATGAAGAATAAGAAGAAGTAGGATTTTTTACATGGTCGGCCGGCAGGAAACTTTACACAACCAAACAAGGTGCTGAATGGACGAAAAAAAATATCAGGATGAGCAGAAAGTTGTGGTTACCGATATTCGTATGCCTTTCTGGTCCATGGTCATATTTATGGTTAAATGGGTCTTTGCCAGCATTCCGGCGCTGGTCATTTTTTCTATGATTATCAGCCTTATTACGGCAGTTATAGTGACGCTGTTTGGTGCAATGTGGGGATTTCACGGAATGTTTCATCAGGGTGGCCCTTCATTCTAAATCCATGCAGCGTCGGTTCTGAATCATTATTAACAGAATCAGTCAAAGCTATGAATATTCTTGAAACGATTTCATTGCAATGTCCATATTGCAATGAAGCAATGGAACTGCAGATTAATTGTGCAGAAGGAAATCAGGAACTTACCGAGGAGTGTCCGGTTTGTTGCAAACCTGTGACCATCGCCATAACCATTTGCGACTATGGCGTTTCATCGGTTGAAGTTTTAACCTGAGCTCTTTTCGTTTGCAATAATTTGCGGTAAAACAGGCGAGAACATGCTCACATTCCCCTTCACAAGGTATAGACAGGCAGTTGTTCTCTTCGCATTTCTGTGTTCCCTTTTTGGCTGCGACAAGATTAAAGACATCCAGCAGACTTGCCTGATTAATTCAGGATATAGGATTGGTCAGATGGTCATCAAACCCCGGTTTGATGGTGCAGGAGATTTTTCAGAGGGACTGGCGCCGGTTAGAATTGGAAATGTGAAAACAGGCAAATGGGGATATATCAGTCGATAACCCGCCCCTGTTCGAAAGACTCGCTGTAATGAATATCACTGTAACTGTTTGACCTTTTCTTTAACAAGAGCGGTAATCTCATTTTTGTTCGCAGCACCAAGAACCATGCTGCGCCATTGACTTTCAGAAACCATTTTACTGATCAGTCCAAGCATTCTAATGTGACTGTTTGGATCGGAAAGGGGAGAGAGCATCATAAACATGATGCGGGCGGTATTACTTGATTCCTTGTCATAAATACCGGTTTTGTTGACTCCGATAACAATAATCGTTTTTTTAAGATTTTCAAGTCTCGCATGGGGTATTGCTATTTCCTCTCCAATAAAAGTACCGCCCTGTTTTTCCCTTTCAACGAGAGCATGTAATGCGCTGGTTTCATCAATGTCCGGATCAGCAATGCAGCATTCGTGTAACAGTTCGCGGAACGCCTCTTCCATTTCAATAATATTTTCCCACAACACAACCCTTGCATTCCTGATCGGTTCTTTCCATGCATCCTGCGGCTTGATGCCCGTCAGAAGATTGCTGAGTTTGGTTGCAGAGTATTTTTTTGTCTCGTTCGCCTTCTCTTCTCTCGTATCAAGTACAATAACGCTGATCCCGCGGCATTCGCTGATCAATCGCTCAACAATGGTTTTTTTTCCCTGGATTCGCTGCCAGAAAGGAAGCTTTCGTCCAGAATTGCCAATGATGATGTGTCCAACCCCATACTCACTGGCAAACTGCAGAATGGTTTTGACTATATCGTCTCCTTTATAGGTAAATACAGTGGCCCCAAGCTGCTGGGCAAGTACAAGGGTATTGGAAAGCATTCGCTGTACACTGGCATCAATATTGGCAGGACTCTCCGAGAGGGTCTGCACATAGACCGCATACCAGTTTCTGTTGAGTCGTCCTGCAATACGCGAAGCATAGCGTAGAATTGCTTCACAGTTCTGTGTTTTTGAGCTGAGGCAGACCATCAGCTGATCAGGATTGGAGGCCGATTCATCTTGGAGTTGGTTTCGACGTTTCGCATCGAGCTTTGCAGCAAGTTCCCTCATGGTTAGCTCCCGGAGCTGCTCAAGGTTTTCAGTCCTGAAAAAATTGGAAAGGGCGGCTTCCGAACGTTCTGGAACATAGACCTTTCCTTCTGTAAGGCGCTGACGCAGATCATCGGTCGTGATATCAACATTGACAAGCTGATCGGCCAGCCCCAGAATACGATCGGGCACCCGCTCCTTGACCTTTACACCGGTTGCATGTTCAACCGTTTCATAAAGACTTTCTATATGCTGGATGTTCAAGGTTGAAATTACATGAATACCGGCAGCAAGAATTTCCTCAACATCTTCATAACGCTTGGAATTTCTGCAGCCAGGAACATTGGTATGCGCAAGCTCATCAACAAGCACAACAGAAGGACGGCGCTGGAGTATCGCATCAATATCCATTTCGGTAATTTCAATACCCCGGTAATGCAGGCTTTTTCGTGGCATAATTTCGAGGCCGGAGAGAAGGGCTTCGGTCTCCTTTCTTTTATGGGTCTCTACAAGACCGACAACAACATCAATGCCATTATCCATAAGACGCCTTGCTTCCAGCAGCATCTGCCAGGTTTTCCCCACTCCGGCGCAGTAGCCTACATAGATCTTGAGTTTACCCTTTTGCGACTGCTGGATGAGACGCAAAAAACTGTCGGCCCTGTTGCTCTCCATAGCGTTCTTTTGATTCTGCTCAATTGGGTGCATTAATTCTGCAGTCGGTCAAGTGACCTGTTGAGCTGCAGGACATTGACCAGCGATTCATTAAGTAAGGGGATGGTGGTTTTTCCACTTTCCGGACTGTTGATAACAGCCATGACCTGATCCATAGAGAGGCCCCTTGCCTTGGCCACTCTCGGAGCCTGAAATCTTGCAGCAGCAAAAGAGATGTGAGGGTCAATCCCACTGCCTGAAGCAGTAACAAGATCAGCAGGAATTTTCTCCCCTTTCTTTAGTGCAAAAGGTGCAAGCAGTTTTTCTGTTTTTTGTCGCATTGCGAGTGAAGCAGGTGAAAGATTGCTTGCACCTGCACTGGCAGCGTTCCATGAAACAGCCGATGGACGGGACCAGAAATATTTAGGCTGCGTAAACTGCTGCCCGATCAGTTCACTGCCGACAACCTCTCCTTTTTCAGAACGGATAAGGGAGCCAGATGAGGAGAAAGGCACAACCTGACCGGCAAGAAGAATGATAGCAGTATAGAGTCCACTGCATATAACAACAGTTAAAGGAAGAAGACGAAATGATACGGCCAATTGTCGAGTGATATCCCCTAATGATAGCGTTGTTTTCATAGTAGTAGCACGTTTGTTTATACAAGACCGGTTAAAGCAATAAGCATGTCAATAAGCTTGATGCCCACAAATGGCACCATTACTCCTCCGAGACCATAGATGATAAGGTTTTTGCGTAACGTAGCATCAGCTCCCATTGGACGGTATTTGACACCCTTTATCGCAATAGGTATCAACATGGGGATGATGATGGCATTAAAAATCAATGACGACAGAATTGCACTTTCCGGTGTCGACAGATGCATGATGTTCAGCACTGCAAGCCCTGGTATTGCCAGAACAAACATGGCTGGGATAATTGCAAAATACTTGGCGACATCATTGGCGATAGAAAAAGTGGTCAACGCGCCACGGGTCATAAGCAGCTGTTTTCCAATTTCAATAATCTCGATAAGTTTTGTCGGATCACTGTCGAGATCAACCATATTGCCGGCCTCTTTGGCTGCCTGGGTGCCGGAGTTCATGGCAACGCCTATATCAGCCTGTGCCAGTGCCGGCGCATCATTGGTGCCATCGCCCATCATGGCAAGCAGCCTTCCGCCTTGCTGTTCTTTTCGGATATACGCCAGCTTGTCTTCAGGAAGTGCTTCGGCAATGTAATCATCGACACCAGCCTGAGCGGCAATAGCTCCTGCAGTCAGCGGGTTATCACCCGTCACCATTACGACACGCAAGCCCATCGCACGAAGCCTTGCAAATCGTTCGGATATGCCGGGTTTGAGAATATCAGACAAGGCAATAACACCAAGAAGATCTTTCCCATCAGCCACCGCAATAGGGGTCATTCCTTTGCGAGCAACGTTGTCAACCAGTTCCTGCATCATTTCAGAAACATTACCTCCCAGATGTTCACAGTAGTTTATAAGGGTGTCCGGTGCTCCCTTACGCAAACTCTGACCATCTGGAAAATCAATACCACTCATGCGTGATTGTGCTGAAAACTCTACAATCGTTCCCTCATCATCTGCAGATCCCTTGATCCCAAGCGTTTTTTCAGCAAGAATAATAATGGATTTCCCTTCAGGAGTCTGGTCGCCGAATGACGCTTTCATTGCCACTGTCGCAAGCCGCTCCCTGCTTACGCCGGGCACAGGAAAATAATCCGTTGCCTGGCGGTTGCCGATCGTAATCGTGCCGGTTTTGTCGAGTAGCAGGGTATCAATATCACCTGCGAGTTCTACAGCTTTGCCGCTCTTTGCCAGAACATTAGCCGACAGCGCACGGTCCATCCCCGCAATCCCTATGGCAGAGAGCAATGCGCCGATAGTGGTTGGTATAAGGCAGACAAGAAGAGCGACAAGAGTGGGTACCGGAAGCGTTATTCCAAAATATTTACCGATTGGCCAGAGAGTCCCGGTTACCAGTAAAAAGGCCAGCGTCAGTCCGGCAAGAGTTACGGTCAGCGCAAGTTCATTCGGTGTTTTCTGCCGGATTGCTCCTTCAACAAGAGCGATCATTTTATCAAGAAAAGAGTTTCCGGCTGAAACGGAAATGCGCACTGTAATTTGGTCCGAAAGAACTCTTGTTCCTCCGACTACACCTGATCGGTCACCACCAGCCTCTCTCATCACCGGTGCTGATTCACCGGTAATAGCTGATTCATCAACCATGGCGGCCCCTTCAACAACCTCTCCATCTCCAGGAATGGTTTCACCTGTCAACACCCTCACCCGGTCGCCTTCACGGAGCTCGTCAGAGCTTACAGACTCCTCCTTGCCATCTTTTACTCTCCGGGCTAGTGTATTCTGACGTGTACGTTTGAGACTGTCTGTCTGCGCCTTCCCACGAGCTTCAGCAAGGGCTTCTGCAAAGTTTGAAAACATCACCGTAAGCCATAGGATGATCATCACAGCAACCGTATAGAGCTGGTGCCCAGCTCCGGAAAATGCATTTAAAATGGCAATAAGCGTTGTCAGTACTGCTCCTGCTTCTGTAACAAACATGACAGGATTTTTTACCATAACTCTGGGATCAAGCATCACTAAGGCCCGACTCAAAGCGCTCAAAACAAGCTTTTTTTCAAAAATTGATGATGTTCTTGTCTGATGGCGCTCAGATTTAACCTGATCATAGATATTCGGTAAGGGATTAGTTTTCATCACGATCTATATATTAATTCATCGAAAACTTCATGGTTCAATCCAATGTTGCAGTAAGATGATCAGCTGCAGGGCCAAGAACGGCTACCGGTAAAAAAAGAAGTGCGCCTATAAAAACAACACTCCCTAAAATAATGAGTCCAAAAAGCAGGGTATCGGTCCTGAGTGTTCCTGCTGTTACCGGAACCGGTTTTTTTATCGACAATGAACCGGCAATGGCAAGAGGTAGAATGATCGGGATATAGCGCCCAAGCAGCATCACAATGCCGGTAGCAATGTTCCATGGAGCGCTGCTGTTGCCGAGTCCAGCGAAGCCAGAGCCGTTATTGGCGGATGCAGACGAAAACTCATAAAGAATTTCTGTAAAACCGTGAGCCCCCGGATTTCTGACAGTTGCGGCGCCTAAGGGTGTGGAAGCAAAGAGAGCCGTTCCACCGAGAATCAGAGCAGGATGAACCAGTAGGGCAAGCAGAGCAAGCGTCATTTCAGGGGTTTCAACCTTTCGGCCAAAATATTCCGGGGTACGGCCAACCATCATCCCGCAGATAAACACACCGACAATGATAAACACAAACATATTGATCAAACCAACCCCGACACCGCCAAAAACAACATTCAGCCACATCCCGACAAGTGGAACAAGTCCTGTGAGCGGGTTAAGACTGTCGTGCATGCAGTTAACCGAACCATTGCTGGTAGCCGTCGTAACTGCTGCCCAGAGCGCGCCTGTGCTGGTTCCAAAACGAAGCTCCTTCCCTTCAGGATTCGATGCGGCCTCGACAGGAAGCGCTGAAAGTGCTGTTGCTGGATCGCTTTCAAGCCAGACCGCTGCACCGGCTTTAAAAACAAGCAGTGTCATCATGACAGAAAATATCACAACGGCATCACGCATACGCCCGGTTATGCGTCCAAACATCCAGACTGCGGCCATTGGGATCAGCAGAATACTGATGCACCCCAGGATATTGGTAAAGAAAGAAGGGTTTTCGAAAGGATGAGCTGAATTCGGTCCGAACCATCCGCCGCCGTTGGTTCCCAGCTGTTTAATTGCCTCCATTGCAGCTACAGGCCCTCTGGCTATGGTTTGCGTTGCATTTTCAAGGGTATGGGCTATGGCCGCGCCATCCATGGTCATAGGGACACCTCCGGCCAGAAGAAGAAGGGCGACAAGAAGCGCAAGCGGCAACAGAACAAAAAAAGCCGTGCGCAACAGATCGCTGTAAAAATTACCTACAGTTTTTTTCCCGCCGAGCGCTCTGGCAAGAGCCGTAAGCGCGGCAATCCCGGTCGCCGCTGAAAAAAACTGCAGCCACATCAACCCGAATAACTGGGAGAAATAGCTCATGGATACCTCACCGGAATAGTGCTGGAGGTTGGTATTTGTTACAAACGAGGCCACAGTATTGAAAATAAGGCTTGCTTCAAGCGCTCCTTTTCCATCGGGATTCAGCGGCAGCCACTGCTGCAGCGAAAGGACAATTGCCACAAACGCGAACATTGCCACATTGAAGATCATCATCGAAAAGAGATAGCATTTCCACTCCTGCTCTTCAACGACAGCCTCACCCCCTGCTTTGCTCAAGATCCGTGCAGTCAGGCGACCATAACCGGAATCCTGAGCAGGGTCAATCAGTCGGGTCATGGCGAGCCCAAGGGGCCACGAAAGCAGGACAGGGACAATCAATACCAATACAAAAAGCAGTAACATAACGTGACAGGTTTAAAATTTTTCAGGATTGACAATGGCATAGATCAGATAAACCATGCAGCCGAAAAAGGTGAGCAAGACAATGAAATCCATGTGTGTTTTTTTAACCTCCGATATGAAGAATGATACTTGCCAATCCGGCAAGCACTGCCAGAAGCAGAAAGATGAGTAAGCCTGCAAACAGGTAATGATAAACGCTCATGAGTCTCGTCCTCCTGTCTACAGTAACCTGACTTTGAGATGAATTAGTTTGTATGGGTATGGAGAATCAGAACACAGAAACTTTTTCTGAAACGCTTTCAGCTCCGGCTGTTCTGCCAGGAGCCACTATGATTTCATTGTTACTGTTCCATCCGGAGAGGTAAAGAGCAAAGCATCCGTCAGGAGATTTGCATACATGTAAAGAATGATGTGTGTGACGTGTTATTTCGAGATTTATAATCAAAAAATTGATAGATATTACGATTCTGCTTAATCATTATCCGTGATATGGAGTTCATCATTTCCTCGTGCACAATCGATCTTCTCACAAAGAGCTTTGGCTTTTGATGCATTCAGCTTACCCTTTCTCGGGGTTCCTCCATCATCGGTGATCAAGGGTGCATCCTCTGATTCGTAGAGCGGTTCAATCCCGGAAATCCATTTCGCAGTAAATAATGAGGAATTGGTAGGTATTGAAAGGCTGTTACTTTATTTTAGCTGATATCTTTGAAGTAGGAAACGCCTCTTTTAAAGCTTTAATGACCAGTTGATGAGCTGGTTTATTCAGCTCTTCGGGGTGTCGATCAAGCCACTTGCCGACCACGTCACAAGCCTGTCCAAGTGTTGCACCGTCAGGTATTCGGAAAAGAGTATGCGTTGATGAATCGTATACGCCTGCTATATAACCAGTGTAGAATCCATCATCATTGGAATTGTAAGGCTTCCCTTCGCTTGACTTCTGGTATTCCCGCCAGGCGGTAACCAGCCCGTTTCCTGTTTTAAATTCAGCCTGAACTGTGTGGGACGAAAGAAGACAAAGAGTAATGACCAGTAAAATTTTTTTCATAATCTGATCCTTTGTTTTGTGATTTGTATTTCTATCCGGTCTTGAAAATATCCTTAATTTGACGCCGGATTTCCAAAAAACTTGTGGTCGACAAAAAAAATATTGCGGAGAAACTTTTATGTGTCGATTTTTCTTTATTAAAGAGCTTAAAGGCTGAAAATTATGCGCTGGAAATAATAAAAATGGTCGTCAAAAAAATACCATCTTTACTCAAGATAACAGATACTGGACATACAGTTAAGCTATCTTTCCATAACAGGAGAAAACCGATGAAAAAAAATATCTGTCTTACAGCTTTAATTATAGGAGTAGTTATTATAACCTCTCCATTTATAGTTCAGGCGGACGGACGGGGTCCTGGTGGTGGAGGTGGCGGCCCACATGGGGGAGGTGGCCCTGCTGGTGGTGGAGGTGGCGGCGGCCCGCATTGGGGAGGCGGCCCTGCTGGTGGTGGAGG
>JBAWYL010000027.1:0-33216 GCA_037143555.1 Chlorobiaceae bacterium | reverse complement strand
GTGAAGGTGTCACCATTGATCTTATTGTCCGTGGAATTTGCTGCCTGAAGCCTGGGATTGCCGGCATAAGCGACAATATCCGTGTCATCAGCATCATAGGTCGTTTTCTTGAACACAGCCGGGCATACTACTTTCATAACGGGGGAAAGGAGGAGCTCTATCTCGGCAGTGCCGACATCATGCCGAGAAACCTCGACGACCGGGTAGAAACCCTTTTTCCGGTTTTCAGCAAATCACTTCTCAAGGTTGTCAAGGCAAATCTTGATCTCATGCTGAGCGATAATGTCAAGGCATGGCAGATGAACCCCGATGGTCTCTACTCCCGCATTAACACTGAAGCGCCGAAAGTCAACAGTCAGGAGCTCTTTTTAAGCAACTCATCCCAGACATCCCCCGAACTCCAAACCCTGTTTATTAGAACTCCTGTGAAGAATCAACCACCGACATCTCACTGATCGCACTCCAGAAAATATGGGATATGATTTAACGAAACTGTAATATATCGTTACCGATAGTTATCCTACTTTTCTTGACATCGAAATAAGTTCGTATCAAGTTCTTTTATAATACCATAACCAAAAAGATAATAAGGGAGGCACCACATTGTCATTTGTCCCATCAAAAGTATTTTTCACCAAAGGTGTAGGACGGCACAAGGAGTATCTCTCCTCATTCGAGCTTGCTCTGCGTGAGGCTAAAATAGAGAAATGCAACCTTGTTACGGTGTCCAGTATTTTTCCTCCGCATTGTGAACGCATCAGCGTAGAAGAGGGGCTAAAGCAGCTCTCACCCGGACAGATCACCTTTGCCGTCATGGCCCGCAACTCAACCAATGAATACAACCGCCTTATTGCAGCTTCCGTTGGCGTTGCCATTCCAGCAGACGATACACAGTATGGTTATCTCTCTGAACACCATCCATATGGGGAATCTGCCGAACAATCCGGTGAGTATGCCGAAGACCTTGCAGCAACCATGCTTGCAACCACCCTCGGTATTGAGTTTGACCCAAACAAAGACTGGGACGAGCGTGAAGGCATCTACAAAATGAGCCACAAAATCATCAACTCCTACAATATAACCGCAACCGCCGAAGGTGAAAACGGTCTCTGGACAACGGTAATTTCCTGTGCTGTGTTACTTCCGTAACAACACCATTCTCCTTCCCGGCTATTTCCAATAAAAGCTATAGCCGGATTCCAATCCCCACATCCTTATCTAAAATCTTGTAGTAAGGCCAGCCAGAACCGTAGTAGGCGGTGCTGCATTGTTAAGACCTCCTTTCACCCCGATATCAAGGTCAAGATTATCAGTCACGCTGTATATTACCCCTCCGATAATATAAACAGGCGATGTATTATAGGCAGTTACGGTATTGGTATCAATACCGATATCAGCAACAGGACGGAGGTTTTTAGTTATGTTGAACTCAGCAGCTATCGATGCATGCCAGAGATTGTGCTGTAAGGTTTCATTATCCTGCTCCATATTGAATGCATAGTGAGAGTACCCGATATTGCAGTGACAAGCGCCATATTGCCATTTCTTTGTAGCAAGCAGCATCAAGCCTTCAGTAATCTTTCCTGTGCCGAACCCAAGAGCTTCATTGCCGGATGGAAAGGTAATTCCCGGTTTCAGTGCAAAACTTAACCCGGATGGTTTTGACTCAAAAAATCTCCACTTCAGGCCGAGCACCGTATCGCCGATTTTATCATAAGCTGAAAGAGAACTTCCTTCCCAGACGACGGTATGCCAGTTATAAGGAAGGGAGACAAACACATCGACATTCTCGATAACTCCATAGGTCAGCGTGGCAGCAATCTGCTGACCGGGATACTCAGCCGTAACTCCTCCGGAGTAGTCAACTTCAAGCTGGCACGTCCCTTTTCCCTGTGTTCCGGTATCATCGGTAATCATGGGAGCTGCTGCAAAAACTTGAACTGAGTACAACACTATGCCCAATACGATAAGCGTACCTTTTTTAAACATTACTTCCAGACACTGAAAAAGTTTGAGATAAAAAACTTAGAATTAATCCAGTCGATGGTTGATTCCCTTGATTTCATGGTAAAAAACGACTCCAGGCAGGTATTTGCTTTCATCAGTTTTGGGATAGCCCGAAAAGAGTAATCAAGCAACAACTCCCTGCAATATATGCTCATCATTCACAACGTGAACATACATAATGAAATCCATATCGCCGTCCATGTCGCGATTATTGTTAATAAAATCCCTGACGATGGTGTCGTATGGTCTTTTGATTACCTGTGTTCCTTAACAAATAATTAACAATCATTTAACGTTTTCTCCGGTAAAAAACCGCAAGACAATTCGTAAACTCAAAAATCCATTATGTGGTAACTGTTTCACATGATGCCCCCGGTTAGCATCCATATTCCACGAAATGATCATAAACTCGAAACCGGCTATGAATAATGTTAAACCCTTTAAGATTGTTATTGAGTGGAGCGGCACGGAAGACTTCTACTTTAGCTGCGATTACAGAAATCCTGATCTGGATCAGGTCACGAAGAAAAATCAGATTAATGCTACCCGAACGTTTCCCTTTATGACGCAGGCCATGGGCAATGTTTTTAGAAAACTACGGAAAGAGCACATTTCATTTCCCTTGTTTCTTGTTACCCTCGCATTTAATCACCGCAACCTGCTTCATGAAATTGACCAACTGCTGTTGATTCTTCACCATCACCTCGAAAAACAAAATGACTCCGGCACCTTTTCCTGTTTTATCACATCAGCTGATTGCTGATGATGAAAAAATAAATTTACAGACATGTAACAGGGCTTTTTTTGTCATGGTCAGGATAAATCAGTAAAATTTATTGTTGTAAATCAAGCTCTGTTGCGTGTGTATTATAACTACTGATGTTTTCCATACCCATGTTGCCACCCCTTACTCATTATGCGACAAAACATTTTCCAATCACGTTTACAAACGACAATTATTCGATGAACAACCGTTATCTGGTAAAAACCGCATTGATACTTGCAGTCCTGCTTTCCCTTGTGATCGGAGCTGCCTCTGCATCCGCGGAGCCATGGAAATTCGGTGTTATGGGCGACTCCCAGTGGACCACTGCCGATCCGGCCAACGCAAATCCATCTACCGTACCTGTAGCGATTATCAATCAGGTCAATCAGGAGTTTATCAAAGCCGGTGTCAAGTTCGTCATCGCAGTTGGCGACCTGAGCGACGACGGTAATGACATATCCGAAATGACTCGGGCCAAAGCTGCACAACCGCTTATTGATGCCGGAATAGGCTTTTTTCCATTTCGTGGCAACCATGAAACTGTTGGCATAAACAATAGTTTCGGCCTGCCGGTTTTCCGCTCCAATTACCCTCAAACCCGAACAGGAAGTTTCACAAAAACCGACCATCAGCAATACACGGTAGGTGGATGTTTCAGCAGCCCCATAGAAGTCAGCGATGACCTGAATGGCATGAGTTACTCGTTTGACTACGGTGATCAGGAAAACAAGGCTCGATTTGTAATTATCGATACCTGGGCAACGCCGACAAAAGTCGATAAAAACCCCAATGGTTATGCATACGGTTATACCGTCAATGATCAGCAGGCTTGGATCAGCAGCCGCCTTGATAAACATGCCAGAAAGACTGAGCAGGCCTTTGTTTTTTCACACCAGCCGCTTATGGCCGAAGGTCATCAGGACACCATGTTTAACGGTGGCACCAATTCAAATCCCGAATGGCAGAACAATTTTTTCGCCAGCATGCAGGATAATGGTGTGAAATATTTTATTTCCGGCCATGACCATATTCACCAGCGCTCGATTATAGCCAGTCCGGACGGCAAATCTCACATTGAAGAGATCATATGTGCTTCCAACAGCAGCAAGTTCTACACCCCAAAGCCTCTGGATGACCTCAAATGGTTTGGCCAGAAAACCCGTGAAACGTCCATTGCACAGGAACGCTATACGGTTGGCTACTATATCTATACGGTCGACGGACCCCGCGTCACAATCGATTATTACTCCGATGACCACGGCAGCTGGATGTCCGATGCCAGCTTTCCAAACGGAGCAGGCAAGGCGGTTACTGGTATAACCCCTGCATTCCACTTTATTAAAAAAGAGACCTGGAGCTACAGCACAAACGGCAGGGAATTCCTGATACCTCAGGCAGCAAGTTATGCAAAGGTATCAGACAGTTTCAACGGCACTATTGCGCGAATTCTTGATGGAACGAATAACAGCATAGAGAGAGATGGTACCCTTGAAACCAAGGATGGTATTGGGCGAAAATTGACAAAAACAGTCGATACAGGTTGGATTGAAAAGCAGGTTCCCTTGCAGTCAAAGAATGGCGCATGCCTTGCGAGCAATATTATTTGCCTGACAGGCATGGGCGACCTTGGCCGTCAGCAGACCGATGTTTACACCCTTTCTATAAGTTATGACCCTGATAAGTTGCACCCGCACCATGGCAAAGATGGACTTTTCGCTCTGGCCACCAAAGATGTTGACGGCAACTGGGTCAATGCTGTTGATAAAAATTCAGGAGGAGCCAAAACCTTTCTTGCCGGCCCGTGGAAAAAAGGCTGTGCTTTAGGCACTTACGGCATCGACCACCGTGCGAAAACTGTCTGGGCGGTTCTTAACTATAATGGTAATTTTGCGGCCGCCAGGTTTGATAAATAAAAAAACGGCGTTAACAGCCCTTGCACTTTATTTATTTGCCATTATCAAAGGAATCCTTGTGTTTGACAAGTTCACCGGTCACAAGATAAATAACTTCTAGCGCAATCCTTGTTGCATGGTCAGCCATACGCTCTATATCCCTGGAAACGCTTAACGCATTGACAAGCTGATTCACATCAGCATCCCCGGTTTTCATTAAAGCGGTCACTTTTTTGCATGCTTTTCGATGCATAACATCAACCTTGTCATCATGAGCACAAACCTGATCCGCAAGATCTCGATCCTGCAAAACAAATGCATCAATCGACTTCTTGACCATTTCCCCTGACAGCATAAACATCAACTCAAACTCAAACAAATCCAGCATTGAAGAACGTATATCAATCATCGAATCAATAATATGAAGTGAGATGTCGCCAATACGCTCAAGCTCTTCACTGATGACCATGATAGCAAGAATCGTCCGCATGTCTTTTGCAACCGGATGATGAAGCGCTATAAACTGGATACATTCCTCTTCAAGGTCAATCTCCTCCATGTCCAGCTCATTTTCCATAAGTTTAATACGCGGCACACTATGCTTATCCTGATACTTAACCGCACGTAATGCCTCAAACAAATTCGCGACTACTCTGGAAGAAATGTCAACAAGAACCTGCGAAAGCTCTTGTATGTGCACATGAACCGGACGATCTGACATAAGGAATAATAGAGTTCCGTTGCATTAAAAGTAACGTTTTTAAATCAAGGTAAAACAATGTCTGTTTGAGTCCGACAAGCCATTACTACGCTGCCAATCACCTTAAATTAATTCAAAATCACAATGGAAACAACAGTCTTGAACTTAAGGTGCACCAATGTTACAGAGTTTCTCTGGATAGTTCTGTGAAGTTTTTGCAAAAAAACCAGATCAAAAATAAAATCAGGAAACATCACCGGTTAATGCGTCTGAAGCCGGGTGTTCCGTTTGTCCAGTATTAAGGCGGTAAACGATTACTGTTGCTAACAGATTAGAATACGATGCTTACAGAGATAAAATACCGGTATATCTAAATGTTACATGTTTGAAAACAATAGAGTTACGATGAACAAAGAACTTATTAGCGTGATATATTTGTGCAATCATATTGTTTACTGTTAATCATGAACCAACTTAAAATATTTAATCTATGTCTGAAATATCAATATGGCCAAAGACGATCAATGAAGCCGTAGAGCTGATGATCGATACAATGAGTGATATAGATAAAACCGAACTCCTGAATACAAAACAGGAAGACCTCTACCGCTTCCAATACTCTCTCGGAATGCTCATTGGAGGACTGTTCGGGCTCTATAACGGCAACAAAGCCCTGCTCGAAGCGTGCGCCCATACTCGTAAAAATGAGATTGAGCGCCTCCTTATGCTCAGCGACCCTGAAAAAGCCTCATGGATCATTATAGAAGCAATCTGGAAACGCCTGAAAGCAGATATGAAAGTTCCTGTATAAGCTTCATGTGCAAAACACGGCGAATGTTCTGATCATGCTGATAGAACTTCGCCGTAAGAGCTGTTGTTCATCGTTTTCAATTCAATTTTCGAGCAGTCACACTTTTTTTCCTAACTCCTATAGGTCCCATCGGCCCTATAGGTCATATTTTTCTAATTTCTTTGAAATGATATTTCAATAGTTCAAATATTATTGTATTATGCTGCATGAAAAAAATCACGGCAACAGCAATATTTGAATCGCTCTCATCCGGAGTGAGGCTCGATATCTATCGGTTACTTGTCAAAAAAGGCGCCGAAGGTCAGGTGGCAGGCGAGATTGGTTCAGCGCTCGCCGTGCCTCCCACAAATCTTTCGTTTCATCTTAAAGCACTCACGCATACGGGTCTCATTGCAGTGGAGCAGGAAGGTCGCTTTCAGCGTTACCGGGCCAACCTTCCCTTAATGCTCGAACTGATTGCCTACCTGACCGATGAGTGCTGTGGTGGCAATCCTCAGCAATGCGGTGATGTAAGTGCACAATCAATTTGTCCGCAGTGCATCGACCCCTTATCCGTCATCAAATGAATTCCAAATCCACTCGTCGTTCACTATGAAAAAATCAGTTCTTATTCTCTGTACCGGAAACTCTTGTCGCAGCCAGATGGCCGAAGGTTTTCTCCGTTCATTCGACACCACCCTCGAAGTGTTTTCCGCTGGCACAAAACCGGCAGACTCTGTTCATCCGCTTGCTGTCAAAGTGATGCGCGAAGAGTGGATCGATATCAGTCTTCACAAACCAAAAAGCGTTGATGAATTTCTGCAAAGACCATTCGACTACGTCATAACTGTTTGCGATGCGGCAAAAGAGTCCTGTCCGCTTTTTCAGGGTACGGTAGAGCATCGTATGCATATCGGTTTTGATGATCCTGCTGAAGCTACCGGCACACAGGACGAAGTGCTTGCAGTTTTCAGGCGTGTTCGCAACGAAATCAACCAGCGATTCCGTCAGTTTTATAACGAAAATCTAACCCGCAGATAATCCTTATGAGTATAGCAGTAAAACAACTCTCATTTCTTGATCGATACCTGACCCTCTGGATTTTTCTCGCCATGGCCGTTGGTGTGCTCTCAGGCTATCTCTTCCCGGGTGTTCCCGGTTTCTGGAACCTTTTTCAGTCAGGCACAACCAATATCCTCATAGCTGCAGGGCTCATTGTCATGATGTACCCACCGCTTGCTAAGGTAAAGTACGAGGAGCTGGGCGAAGTATTTCGCAACACAAAAATACTGGCACTCTCACTTGTGCAGAACTGGGTGATCGGTCCGATTCTTATGTTTGTTCTCGCCGTCCTTCTGCTCTCTGATATGCCGCACTACATGGCAGGCCTCATTATGATTGGTCTGGCCCGCTGCATAGCCATGGTTATTGTCTGGAACGAACTTGCAAAAGGAGATACCGAGTATGCTGCCGGGCTTGTTGCCTTCAACTCGGTCTTTCAGGTGCTTTTCTTTCCTCTCTATGCATGGATTTTTCTGACCATACTGCCAAAGTGGCTTGGTCTTGCCTCATTCGCCGTCGACATCTCCATAACCGACATTGCCACATCGGTGTTTATCTATCTGGGTATTCCCTTTATTGCCGGCTTCCTGACCCGTTTTATGCTGTTGCGTTTGAAAGGTAAGGAGTGGTATGAAGGTAAATTCATTCCCCGCATCAGCCCGCTCACCCTTGTTGCGCTGCTCTTCACTATTCTGGTCATGTTTTCACTCAAGGGCGGTTACATCATAAAAATACCGCTTGATGTTGTACGAATCGCCATACCTCTGCTGCTCTATTTCGTTATTATGTTTTTTCTTTCGTTTTATATGGGACGCAAGGTTGGTGCCGACTACTCCAAAACAGCAACGCTCTCTTTTACTGCAGCAAGCAACAACTTTGAACTTGCCATCGCCGTAGCCATAGCAGTTTTCGGCATCAACTCCGGAGAAGCTTTTGCAGCAGTCATCGGCCCGCTTGTTGAGGTTCCGGCCCTGATTGCACTGGTCAATGTCGCGCTCTGGTTCAAGGACAAATATTTCGTTGAAAAAATAGAAGCCTGATATCAACCAATTATTCAACATTCTCTCATGCAAAAAAAACAAAATGTGCTTTTTCTCTGTACCGGCAATTCC
Source organism: Chlorobiaceae bacterium (assembly GCA_037143555.1). GTDB lineage: Bacteria > Bacteroidota > Chlorobiia > Chlorobiales > Chlorobiaceae > Chlorobium. The sequence continues at coordinate 24,887 of JBAWYL010000027.1, read as the reverse complement.
TGTCGCAGCCAGATGGCCGAAGGATTACTTCGATACCTGGCAGGGGAGAGGTTCGAGGCATTAAGTGCAGGGCTTGAGCCGAACGATGAAGTTCATCCTTTGGCGATAGAGGTTATGGCTGAAATTGGTATCGATATCAGCTCTCAACAGCCGAAAGCTGTAGATCTCTTCCTCGGAAAAACAGTGATTCAATACCTGATGATTGTGTGTAATAAAGCACAGTCAACCTGTCCTCGAATCTGGCCTGGGCTTCCTGATGAAAAACGTTATTACTGGCCGGTCAATGATCCGGCACCGATAGCCGGTTCCACAGAAGAGCAGTTGGCCGGTTTCCGTGAGGTGCGTGATGAACTTCAGCAAAATATAACCTCATGGCTTAACGAACGTCCATAATCGACTTCATGTAACAGTTAATCAAGGTTCAACATGAAAAAAATACAGGTATTTGATCCAGCCCTTTGTTGCAGTACAGGCGTATGTGGTGTCGATGCCGATCAGGCATTGATAAACTTCTCGGCAGATGTAGAGTGGGCAAGGCAGCAAGGTACCAAGATTGAACGGTTCAATCTGGCACAGCAGCCCATGGCCTTCGCCGAAAATCAGATAATAACCTCATTCCTTCAAAACTCAGGCAAGGAAGGTCTTCCGGTTACTCTCCTCGATGGCGCTATAGTATTGGCAGGACGATACCCAAGCAGGAAAGAGCTGGCTCGCTGGTCCGACATCACACCGCCGGATACTGTAGCCAAACCTGAAAAAAGTTGCTGCTCAGGCCGTAGTTGCTGCTGACCACCATAACCCTGTACTAATGTTATTTCTCCATCAACTGCCACCTTTCATTTTCTTTACCGGAAAAGGCGGTGTCGGCAAAACCTCTATTGCATGCGCAACGGCCATGCAGCTTGCCGATAGTGGTAAAAAAGTGCTGCTCGTCAGTACCGATCCTGCCTCCAACGTCGGCCAGGTGTTCGGTCTCACTATTGGCAATCACATTACGGCCATTTCATCAGTGGAACGCCTTTTTGCCCTTGAAATTAATCCCCAGGCAGCAGCACAGCTCTACCGCGACCGAATCGTAGGTCCGGTACGCGGCTTGCTTCCCGAAAACGTGATCACCAGCATTGAAGAACAGCTTTCCGGAGCCTGTACAACCGAAATCGCCGCTTTCGACGAATTCACCTCCTTACTGACCGACACAGCACTGCAAGCCGACTTCGACAATATCATCTTCGATACCGCACCGACCGGCCATACCATAAGGCTGTTGCAGCTTCCCGGAGCCTGGAACAGCTTTATTGAAGAGGGAAAAGGTGATGCATCATGCCTTGGTCCGTTATCCGGACTGGTAAAGCAGAGATCACAGTATAAAGCTGCAGTTGAAGCGCTGTCCGACCCCCTGCAAACCCGCATGGTCCTGGTTTCCCGAGCCCAGAACGCAACCCTGCGGGAAGTCGCACGCACCTCCGAAGAGCTCACCGCCATTGGGATTTCAAAACACTATCTTGTCATAAACGGACTGTTACCCCAAAGCGAAACCCAGCACGACTCTCTCGCCAAAGCTATTTTTGACCGTGAGCAAGCCTCACTCTCAGCAATGCCTCTCATACTCAAAACCTTGCCTTGCCTTCATCTCCCGCTTAAGCCCTTCAATCTTGTTGGCCTTGAGTCCTTGCGCCAATTGTTCGCAGCAAACATTTCGCTGCCTGTCGCCGAAAAAAATCTGCCCACCACCATTACCGCGCCAAAACTCTCAACACTGGTTCAAGAAATCGCAGCCGACAGTCACGGTCTCATCATGTTTATGGGTAAAGGTGGTGTTGGCAAAACCACATTGGCCGCAGCACTTGCCGTTGAGCTGGCCCTTCAAGGCTTCCCGATACACCTTACCACCACCGACCCTGCAGCTCACCTCACCGAAACCTTGAGTGGAACAGTGGAAAACCTCATCGTAAGCCGCATTGACCCCGAAGTAGAAACCCTGCGTTACCGGCAGCAGGTATTAAACACCAAAGGAGCACAGCTCGACGCAGAAGGTTTTGCTCTGCTCGAAGAAGATCTGCGTTCCCCATGTACAGAAGAAATCGCAGTATTCCAGGCATTCTCACGCATCATCCGTGAAGCCGACAAAAAATTTGTTGTTATGGACACCGCACCAACTGGTCATACACTCTTGCTGCTCGATGCGACAGGTGCTTACCACCGCGAAGTCAACCGGCAGGCCGTCAACAAAGGTATGGGCGATGTCACATCCATGATGCAGCTGCAAAACCAGAAACAGACAAAAGTATTCATTGTCACATTAGCCGAAACAACGCCTGTCCTCGAAGCCGTCAATCTCCAGGCAGACCTTCGTCGGGCAGGCATCGAACCCTGGGCCTGGATCATCAATAACAGCATTGCCGCTGCAGCAGATCTGAGCTCCCCGCTATTAATACAACGGGCACAAAACGAACTCAAAGAAATTGATGCCGTAGCATTCCACCACGCCTCACGTTACGCCGTTATTCCCTTAATGAAACAGGAACCCATAGGCAAGAAACTCCTTCATCACCTTATCCAAACCTGAAAATGAAGGCTTAATCTTAACTATATTTAAAGTGATTCCTTTTATTTGGTTCTCGTTACTATTTGTCGTTGCTTTTTGAACTCAAATTAACAAACAAGCTTATTTTATGGATTTTAAAATCGAACATAGTGTTTTGATCCTTATGGTCTTTGCAGCCCTAGGAATCGGGTTGCCATCGAACGCGATTGCATTTAAAGCGTCGGATTTAGAGTCTCTTCATTCCGGAGTGGCATTTTGGAACTCTATGAGAGCTACTCATGTTGAGACCATCCCCGATCTTTCAGGTGCTGATCTTAAGGGCCGAAATCTTAGGCAGATTGACTTCCATGACACAAACCTTTCGGGGGCAATTCTCAGTCAATCGGATCTGAGTAGAGCTAATTTGCAGAATGCTTTCCTTGAAAAAGCACATTTAAAAGGCACACTGTTGATCAAGGCTAATCTTGAAAAGGCAGTTCTACGTGGAGCGGATCTTGAAGGTGCAGTGCTTGATGGAGCTAACGTTCATGAGGCAATTCTTGAAGGTTCCAGTCTTAAAAAAGCTGATTGTACAAATGCTGATATGTCCATTGCAAATCTTCGTGGTTGCAATTTTCGTGAGGGCACACTGGTAAATGCTAATCTTAGTGGAGCTGATTTGCGGCACAGTTATCTCTGGCGTGCAAATCTTAGCCGTGCTAAAATTACTGGTGCTACAGTATCAGAAAAAACCACTCTTGAGACTGGTAAGCAGGCTTCAAAATCGTGGGCTGAACAAAACGGTGCATTTTTTATTGTCGAACATCAACCCTCCCCATCCATCAACACCCTCAAAGCAATTTATGTTGCAGAAAAAAAACCGGAGATTGATCAAGCCCATGTGGATATGACACATTCAGAAGCAATACTGAACAAGGATAAAGTTTTATCTGATAGTGGCACTGACCCATCTGACAAAAAAAGTACTTACAGAAATATTCCAGGTCAAGAAGAAGCCGTTGATACAGCCTATAACACTGATCAGTACCAACAATTGAAAAGCAATGTCTTTGAGTGGAATGATAAGCGAAAACAAAACAAAAACATAAACATTGAACTTACCGGAGCCCCTCTAGATCATAAAAATCTCAGTTATGCCGACCTGAACCATGCAAAGCTTTCTGCAGCCAGTTTTCGGGGAGCTGATTTAAGTAAAAGTAACTTACGGTACGCCGATTTAAAAGGATGCGACCTCCAGGAAGCAAACCTTGAACATGCTGATCTTTATGGTGCGGACCTAAGGGAAGCTAATCTTTGGCGGGCAAATCTTGACCATGCAGAGCTTAAGGGTGGGAAGGTTTCAAACAAAACAATACTTCCGTCGGGCAAAAAAGCAACATTAGAATTATCCATTCGTTTAGGGCTGATTTTTATTTCTAAATAGAGAGTTGTGACCCGGTTTATCTTGTATAAGAATAAAGGAGTTTAACTGCATTAAGAGTAACATTTCTCTTCAAGGCAAAAGAATAGCGCAGGAAACAGACGTTTTCCATAGTCCGTGCGGTGATGTTATATGAATTAATAATCTTGTGACTCATTTTGTAGATAACCTCCCTTTCATCCCAGTCTTTGTTTGGATCAAACTCAATACCAAGAGTTGTCGCAAGCATCGTTGCAGCCAGAACCTCAGCCTACTCATCCGACTGTTCGGCAGATTCCCCGTAGGGCTGGTGTTCCGACAGATAACCATACTGTGTTTCATCAGCCGGGATGGCAACACCAACCGATGCTGCAATAAGGCGATTATATTCTTTGGTAGAATTGCGAGCCATGACGGTATAGGTGATCTGTCCAGGCCTAAGGAGTTCTACACCCTCTTCAACGCTTATGCGTTTACAATGAGGCGGAAAAAATACTGGAAACGGTAACCAGATTGCATCCCAGAATTTTAACATCCCTCAGGGCAAGCTCGAACGAAGAAAGGTACTCTTTATGCCTTCCTAACCCTTTGGTGAAAAAGACTTTGGATGGAACAAATGACAATGTCGTCCCCCCCCTGATGAAATTACTATTACTGAGCTATCAAGCATTTTAAAATTATTCAAAACAGCAATGAAAACAAAAATCCTGTCCTCAAGACTCAAGACTATTTCCTTCCTGAAAACCAGTTTAATAAGGCCTGTCACCACTCCTTTCATGATAACACTCATCAGAGGACAAAAGAATTTGCACCAATGTAACAGAGTTTATCGGTACAGAACATGAAGAAATCATTACTATTTGAATGAAGTACGATAGGAGTAAACTAAGGGCGCAAAGATGTAATTCAATAGGGGATACTGGCAGGCTTCAATTAACAGAGAGACAAAACGGAAAAAAAAGAAGCAGTATCGGCTCCGGAGTATGACGAAACCTCAACATCACCGGAACAGTAGCAAGAAAATATAAGACTTTCAACGTATTACCTTTGGGAATCGAAAGGAAGGCGCAATGGGTGGGATATAGAAGACTGGCTTGAAGCAAAGATTTTATCAAAGACTGATATCTATTTAATAATTGCAAACAAAGCGACGCCCAAAAAAACATTGGAAAGCCTCTCGGCATATTAGGAGTATTGTTTATGAAATCTCTCAACCATAAAAAAGGTTCTGCTTATGCCATTCGAACTTTAATGCATTGGCTCATAGGTTCCCCTTGTAGGGCTTTACCACCAACTGCCCACTGCAAACTATCTTCACTCTCACCTCCGCACCCAGCACTCCTATCCATGGTAGTTATACAATTTGCAAATTTGTTTGGGGATTTGTATAATCTTTTATGCTCTACCGTAAACTGACACCAACCCTTCAGCGGTTGGCCAAAACATTTCCTGTTATTGCCATAACCGGGCCAAGGCAGTCAGGAAAAACAACGCTGGCAAAAGCCGTCTTTGCCGACAAACCCTATGTTACTCTTGAAGACCCGTCAGAACGTGCATTTGCTTTGGAAGACCCAATAGGGTTCCTTGGGAGGTTTCAGGGGGGCGCCATCTTTGATGAAGCACAACGCTGGCCTGATCTTTTTTCATATCTTCAGGGAATGGTTGATGAAGATCCGATTCCCGGAAAATTCATTCTAACCGGTTCACAACAATTCGGGCTGCTCGCAGGAGTCACTCAGTCACTCGCCGGTCGTGTTGGCATGACCTCTTTGCTCCCCTTATCCCTTTCAGAGCTTCCAGCCGCACAGCAATCATCACTGTCGCTCGATACCCTGATTATGCAAGGGGGTTATCCGGCTCTTCATGTCAGGGAGATATTACCATGCGATTGGTTTGCAAGCTATATAGCCACCTATATTGAGCGTGATATTCGACAGGTGTTAAGGGTTCAGGATTTATCGGTATTTCAGCGCTTTGTACGACTTTGTGCTGGGCGAAACGGGCAACTGCTCAACCTTGATGCACTGGCAGGTGAAACTGGTATTTCACATTCAACAGTTCGTTCATGGCTCTCTGTTCTGGAATCAAGCTACATTATACATCTCCTCCCGCCATACTACCGTAACTTCGGAAAGCGACTGGTAAAAAGCCCGAAACTCTATTTTATTGATCAGGGTCTTGCCTGCTGGCTCCTTGGTATCCGTTCATCCGAACTCCTCTCTCTCCATCCGATGAGGGGGGCAATTTTTGAATCGTTCATCATCGGCGATTTTCTTAAATCCCGCTATAACCTTGGTCTACCGTCTGATCTCTACTTCTGGCGTGACAATAACGGCCTTGAAGCTGATCTTGTTTTTAACAGGGGTACCAAACTTCAACCCGTAGAAATCAAATCCGGTCAGACAGTCACCGATGACTATATCCGTGCGGGCTTTAAAGCTGCAAGATTTGCCGCTTCAGAAGCACTTCAGCCCTGGCTGATTTATGGAGGTAACTCCTCATATGAGCGGAGCGGGGTGTCGGTAATGAGCTGGCGCGACATCGCAAAATTGACCGAGCCATAGTAAAAAGTCCATACCCTCTCACTTCACTCAGTACTCAGCACCTTTTTATATATCCCACGCTTCAATAACCCTGGTCGGTCCAAAATCTTCATCAAAGCCAAAAATCCTGATGCTCACTTTTCCATTTTCGTAGACCAGAACATCCGCCCAGGCATACATCCTTTCACCCTCTTTTTCAACAGACTCTTTAGGAATGGAAAATGGAGAACCACCGCCGCCGACTATTACCTGCCAGGCTTTCCCGCCTTGATTTTTTCGTGGCTGTTCAGCATGATAGGTGTGCTCATGCCCGGTAAAATAGACAGCCTGATATTTCTCTGTCAGATTCCAGAATGCATCCCGTATTTCAGGTCTTGCATCAAATCCGCTTTCCTTGTTTTGTTTATCAGCTTTCAGTTTTTCCGGCACATAGGTAAATGCCATTTTATGACCAAAAACAAAGAACTTTTTTGCTCCTCTTTTTTTTGCAGCCTTAAAATCAGCTTCCAGCCATTTCACCGGTGCTGAACTGTCAAACCCGGCAGGATCAGTATTGATCATCGAAAAATGACTAGTTCCAACATCAAAAGAATAACTGAGTTGCTTTTGATCAGTAGTAATACCATCTGTCCCGATTTTCGGCTTATTCTCAACATTCCATGCGGTAGCCTCCCTGTGTGTTAACGATCTCCATCGATCAGGATTAAAAATGAGATCACCCATGTTTGTCCGCCAGATATTTTCATTTTCAACGACGGCGGTTTTTTTCTCCTTTCCCTCGGCATTTTTCACCTTAATCTGAACTTCATGATTTCCCGGAATAGGAACAACATAGGTACCCGATTCGATCAGATTTGCCATCATGCCACGCCAATAGGCATAGTAGCGCTCCATCTTCTCTCTATTTGACGAATACCCATAGATCATGTCGCCAATAAAAAACAAGGCTTGTGGCTTTTCTATCTGCATCTCTCTGATCATACGAGCCAGCACTTTGGTATTTTGAACCCAAAGCAAATCCTGTTCAGTTGCACCGACGAGTGAAGGGTCTCCTCGGCAATCTCCAACCGTTGCAAAATGAAAGACAACCGGACTTTTTGTTACTTCACCATATGCTCTATATGGAGCAGATACAACGAAGAGTAAAGATAACAGCGTGATAAATAACTTTTTTTTCATAGAACAAGGGTAACGTTAGGTAATGGTTATCGATGAAATTCTACCCAAACCTGAAAAAACTTTGTTTGACCACTCAAGAAAGCAGGGGGCAGGGGATAGTGAGCAATGTTCACAGCATGAATAGCAGCACGGTCAAAAACATCTAATCCACTGCTTACGACAATATGTGGATTTTTCTGGAGTCCGTCAAGCAACGAAAACTCCACTCGTGCCCGACTCTTTGTTCTCATATTGTTAGCCGCCGCCGGATACTCGACAGCCTCTTGAACCGCAGCTTTTACTTTTGCAGCATATTCCGTCAGTGGATCTGCTTTGCCATTTCCACCACCCGATGCTGCCACTTGCTCAACAAAACCATTTTGAGATCCTGTTGCATTGCCGGAAACCGCCTCCGATCTCATAGGTGCGAGAGCCGCACTTTGCGCCATAGGTTTTTCCGGTGCAGATTCATGCGCGACAATTTTATGCTTTATTGCATGAGGCTTTACCATACTCCTGAGCTTTTGTAGAGGTATAGATAACTTCTTTTGAGCAATAGGAGCATTGAGCGGCTTCTTTCCTTCGGGCAAACTGCTTAATTGAATAACTGCCGGAGTCGTCATCCCACCATCTTTTAATCGCTGTAAACCAACAAAACCAATACCAAGCAAAAAGAGAATGATTAATTCCGCAACAAAAGCTAACCCGAACGCCTGAAGCATTTTATGTTCATGCCACCTGACTGAAATCATAGTTCACTCACTTGCTTAAAAAGTTGTTTTGCGTGCAGCCAATGCAATTTGGGTCGCTCCACCAGCTTTGACAGCATCGATGGTATGCAACACCTCCTGAAGCGAAACGCTTTCCGTTCCAGCAAGAGTAACAGCAGTTTTTTCAGCATCCCGTTGTTTTAATAACGAGGTCAACTGAGCATAGGTTATCTGTTTTCCTTCTACGAAAAGTGTTCCACTTGACTCAAGTTCGACCAGCAGCTTAGGCGTTGGTATTTGTGCAGCACTTGAGCTTGTCGGCAGCTTGGTTACATGACCGCTTGACGGTATCATGCGCAAAGAGAACATGACAAAAAACACCAATAAAAAAAGCATGATGTCGATCATCGGAATGATCTCAATACGAGCCCTGCGTTGTGTGAAATAGCGCATTATTATTCTGTATTAGGCTTAATAAGAGGCCGACTGGAACAACTGTTGACGATTGAGAATCATCACTTTGAGAGTTTCCATTTGATGGACAACCTCTCTGATCTGTGTATTCAGGCTATTGAAGAAAAATATCCCGATCATGGCAATGACGAGTCCTGAAGCTGTTGCAATCAACGCTTCAGCAATCCCGCCTGTAACTTGAGCTATACCGCTTTGTATGTCCGCAAGAACGCTGAAAGCATTAAACATTCCTATAATCGTCCCAAACAAACCTAACAGCGGTGCCAGTGTAATGACCGTGTCAAGGAGCCACAGTGACCGGTCCAGCTTTGGCACCTCATGCATAATCGCCTCCTCCAGACTGCCTGAAAGCTCTTCCTGATTCAAATGATCGTGCTCACCATCAATGGCCACTTCAAGTAATCGCAGAACAGGAACCTCATTATGACGTTGATGAAACTCTTTGATGGTATTTTTATTAATGATCTTTTTAGAGCGGCACAATTCAATTGCTTTTTCGCCGACACGGTGCATATTGGCCAGGTAGCGCCACCGTTCAATAATAACCGTTAGGGCAAGCAATAAAAGAAACAGCATCAGGTAAAGTGTTCCGCCTGATTCGTTGGCTAATTTGAAAAGATGGACGAACGTCATAAAAGGATAGTGTTTATAGATTATCGGTATAAAGAGAAGAGAGGGGTTAACCCTCTCTTCTCTCTCGAAATGGCAAACAACCGCAGTGATTAATATTCAACTCTTAACGTAGCCATAAAGCTGCGTGAAGGTTGCCATGTAAAAAGGTCGGCAGCTGAAGGGCCGGATGCCGAAGCCATTGATGCTGATATAACGTCCTGGCGATTCAGGATATTGTATATGCCAAAATCAATTTTCACTTTCTTTGCCCCCAACCCAGGATTATTGATCGTATAGCCTATGTTGCAATCAAGTGTTGTATAAGGGTTAATGGTCAGCAGATCGGTATCATCTGCATATTGCTTTCCATTGTATTTATACACAAGAGAACTGTTCCAGCCACTGGCTTTATAGAGTAAAGCAAGTGCAGCAGTGCTTTCCGGGGCCGAGTTTATGGTTAAATTGGTATCCTTGTTTTTAGCAGAATTGATTGATCCGTTGGCATAGAGCGAAAAGCCGCTTCCGACACCATAGGTAACCTGGGCTTCAATACCTTTGTATACAACCCCTCCCTGGTTATAGAAAACCGCATTGCTGGCGCTTGTTGTCGGGTCCTGCGCTATTTTGTTTGCAAAATCTATGTAATAGATATCAGCATCAAAGGCAATGGTATCGGATTTATTGACATAGCCGATCTGATAATTTGTAGATGTTTGCGGTTTTATGTCGATAACCTGGGCAGTCCCGTAATAGTAATTGCCGATATTAGGCACAAGCATACCTTGAGCGTACTGGGCATAGACCGAAGAGTTCTTGTCGATCTTGTAATTTGCAGTAAGGAATGGAAGTGTGGCATTATAATCCTTCTGCAGATTCATAGGCTCACGAAATTTTGGAGAAAACACCGCGGCATTAATAAAGAGCTCTGTCTTCATGAATTTAACGCCCGGTGTAACCTTTAAATTATCAGTGGCCGCCCACTCAAACTCCGCAAAAGGCTGATAATTATTCCAACCGGAGCCTTGATCATATTGAATATTAGATGGAATCGATGCAAACCCCGGATAAGCGGTTTCTTTATAATTAGGACTCATATTCAGCAGATTGTAATCGAATCTGCCACGATAGGTATCAGCCCATTCACTCCAGAATCCAACTCTGAATAACCCGAAATCAGTCTGTTTCGTTGTTTTGAAAATATTTCCATAAATCGTGTACTGGTTTAATTTATTGTAACCAGGCATTTGATTTGCAAGTGCTCCTGATTTTCCCTGTCCAGTATAAACAGTTCCAAGACCGCTCGTCGGGTCACTGCTGTCAGCCGCTATGGTATCATTGCCATACCAGATGTAGTAAGAGGTATTATCGATACCCCAACCACAACCTAAATCACTCTGAAGCCGGATATAATCAAACGCTGTGGTTTTATTTGCCTTGTTGTAGGCCTTATAGTTGGCTTTTGTAGGATCAGTAGACTGCAGTGCATAGTTCTTTCCATAGAGAGCTGCTTGAGATGCAGTAAGACCATTAAATGAATCCATTGCATACCAGTAGTTGCTTTCATCACTTGAAAAGAGCGTGAGCAGGGTATGAGAGCCAATTGGCTGCTCATATTTTACGGTGACATTTTTATTCCAGACGTTGCTGTCTGTTAAATAGCCATCACTCGACATTTCCTGGGCAATCACCATTAATTTAGAACCGCCAAGCTCTGCAATGCTGCCTGAATCAAACCTTCCTCCCACAAGATTTGTATTCCACGACCCCAATGCAATAAAAGGTGAAAAACTGAGTTCGCTCGAGGGTACAAGAGAATATAAATTCACCGAACCGCCAAAAGTGGCCTGCCCTAAATTACTTGCATTTCCCGGGCCTCGCTCAACGGTGATATGATCAATAATGGAAGCGGGAAAATATGATGTTGAGTGGTGTGTAGGGCCGTTTGTATCACCAAACGGAATGTCATCGAACGTTATGTTATACTCACCATCCTTGAATCCGCGAATAGTATTCTTGGCTTCACCAAGACCAGGTCCATTAGCCGAAATACCGCCGCTGACACTTGGAGCAATAGCCGCTATATTCGTATAATCAGCTACAGGCGACTTTGCGTCTTCAAAAAAAGACCGGTCAATAATTGCCTGTGGTTGAGTAGCTTGAAGAGAAGCTTGAGCAGGAGCAACGCTGGAAATACCACCCCCGGCACCACCTTGAGTCCCGACTGATCCTAAATCAGTTATTGGCTCAGCATGAACACCTAAAGGCGAAAAAAGTCCTAAACCTACGGCAGCCATAACCAATGGCTTCACATGACTGTTCTGATATTTAAATCGATGTAACTTTGATCGCAACACTTATCACCCCCTGCAAATTTAAAATTAATTAGCCGATAACGCTCTGTTCTTACATTACAGTCTGATAATTGAAATCCTTCCTGTCTTCGGATACAATCTTAATCAATTCATTTGTGAAGTATCGGTAAACTCTTTTTTAAAAAGACGTTACGACGGGGTTTATTTCGATATTAATACAGCTCCGAGTCGTACAGCGCTTTTGACTCAATGAAATACCATTTTTTTTGTCTATAAATCATCGGATTAAATGTGGTCGCTAACGGTTAATACATTATTTAGTAATCATATAAGTAATCTGTAATTTGCTCTGCAGGAAAATCGCTACAGAAATGTGGCGGAATGGTGAATTATTTATAAAACGCCATTGATCCAGTAATGGTCTATTACTATGACAGGCCCGATAATTGGAATCATTGAGATTATTCATCAGTACATGCAACGGTAAGATTTAGGGGAAAGGGGGTCGATATAAGCGGATAGTAAAAAGATGTCGGAGCTCAATGAAAAAGCTTGATCAGGGGGGGGAAGTATTTCAGGATGTCAGAAAGCGCTATTCAACCGTCTCCATACCTCTTCAATGATAAATCCGGAGGCCTCATCCGGGTCATTCATGAAAAACAGTCTTTCGAAAGCATTATTTCTTGTTCGGGCACATGCTTTCAACAGTGAATCGTTACCTTCATGCAGCCCGAACTTGTTGCGGATTATCCACCCAAGACCGAAATGAAAATTGACCAACTCTTTTTCATGAGTATTCCTGAGCTCATTTTTCTCCTCTTCACTCATGAAGCTCATAATACGCTCTACGGCATCATCAATCGTCCTGGGCCACTGTGAGGTATCAGGCATAATAGTAACATGTTATTTTGCAGGAATTTGAGTAAATATTTCTAAAATATACCTCCAGGTCAATTGATTATGAGATGCTTTACAGTTTATTTACGAACAATTAACATTAGGAATAAAAAGAGTGCACTGCTTACATTCCCAGCAAGGCAAGCACCCCAAAAATCACCCCGATACTGGCGCATGTCAAGCTTCCATACTCAAGCCATTTTCTGCGCGTCAGAATTGTTATCGCTGCAAGTGAAATGGCAATCTGCATCATCGTAACACCGGTAGCCCAGCGATGGTGTGAATGCATAAATTTTTCAGAGAGCTCATCAGCCTCTCGGGAAAGTTTCTCAGTAGCTTCGGCTTTCTTTTTAATGTCAACTTTTTCAGCGGTATACCTTGCGATATCAGCGTTTTTAGCCTCCTGATCCTTTCCTGCAGTCAACTTGGTTGCAAGTTCAGCAAGATATTGCTTATTGCTTTTCGCCTGATAAAAATTCCACTGATCAGCGGCCTCAGTTTTTTTGATAGCGGCCTCATTTTTAAAAATAATGGCTTCGCCCAGAGTAACGCTTGCCTCGTAAGAAAGTAAAGCACCTATGGTAGCCATTATTGCAGTCATGACGGCAATTTGGTTATTGAAGCCCCTGCCGCCTTCACCGCCTTCCAGTGCCTCTTCATGCGGCCCTTTTACTTCAAATTCCTCGTCCATGTATTGACTCCTTTTCTTATGGTTTATGTAAGAACAGAAAATAACGACAGAAAGCTAAATATGAAAAGCCATACCTCGAAACTCCAATCTCGGCTATTGAGGCTTTTTCTGTCAAACTCCAATTTGCTACATTGACAGCATACAGTATATTGCACTCAAATTGCAGCTTAATGAGCGATAACCTCTATCTTCATTGCCAGACTACCGCTATAGGTTGTGTCGGTATAGCGGAGTGTGGAGGTTTTATAACCAACCTTCTCTTTGCACCAGGTACTCTTCTGCCGGATGCCCGAAATCTTGAAACACAACTCATTGCAGAAGCGTTTCAACAATTGAACAGCTATCTTGCTGGAAAACGCAAAGAATTTTCGCTGCCACTCAACCCATCAGGAACACCCTTCATGCAGCAGGTCTGGAAAATACTGCGTACGATTCCCTATGGCACAACCCTCACCTACAAAGATGTTGCCGAATATGTCGGAAACCCTCTTGCTTTTAGGGCAGTTGGAATGGCGAACCACAGAAATTCCATACCGCTCTTTATTCCCTGTCACAGAGTGATCGCTACTGATGGCACTCTGACGGGATATCGGGGAGGCCTCCCGCTAAAACAACACCTCCTCACCCTCGAACAAACCAACAGTTAACCGCCCCCCGTCAACTGCCCCCTCCCCCTTCAGCACTAAAAGTATATCCAGAGAATAATCCTTATGATCTCGAATTAAGCATCAAAATTCTTATGTTATTGTTATTTACATTTACATGATAAATGTGTGTAATGACGTTTTTATACTCAAATATCATTTGATTATTACAACAGCTTTCTGAAAAATTGGATTTTTGCAGTCAGAGGATCGGGCATCAAGCAAAAAAAACTGAACAGGTATTCAGTAAATAAATAAAACGATGTATGAATAATAAACTGAAAACCAGGTTTCTCAGGATATCGTCAGTTATCGGAATGTGCTTGCCAATACTCTTTTCTGGCTGCGGGTCTGGTAATGATGCCGCATTGAAGCCAAAACCCTCATTGCCGGTTATGACGGTTAATTTGTCAGACGCAATCGTCACCACCGTTTATTCAGCCCTTCTCGAAGGAAAAGTCAATGTCGAAGTCCGTCCGCAGGTTGACGGTATGCTGCAGACAATCTATGTCGATGAAGGTTCTTATGTCAAAGCAGGTCAACCCCTTTTTAAAATAGACGATCGGGTATACCGGGAGCTTTACAACAGTTCATTGGCAACTCAACATGAAGCCGAATCCAGGCTTGTCGTTCTAAAGCTGGACGAGAAAAAACTCGTTCCGCTCGTACAGAATAAAGTGATCTCCGATATTCAGCTTCAAGCAGCAAAAGCCAACACCCGGGCAGCTCAAGCTGCAGTCGAACAGGCAAAAGCCGCCACCCGTTCAGCACAGGTTAATCTGGAATATACCGTTATCAAAGCACCTGTAAGCGGTTACATTGGAAAAATACCCTTCCGCCTTGGAAGCCTGGTCAGTAAAAACCAGGTCGAATGGCTCACTCTTCTCTGTGATGTCAGTCAAGTCTACGCCTATTTCAGCGTAAGTGAAAATGACTTTACGCATTTTCGCCAGCAGTATCCCGGTCGAACCATGCAGGAAAAGCTGCAGCAGATTCCCCCGGTCTCATTGGTTATGTCGGATGGCTCCCGGTATCCCGAAAAAGGCGCAATCGGTTCTATAAGCGGGCAGTTTGATCAAACGACAGCTTCGCTCCGCATAAGGGCGGTTTTCCCTAACCCGCAGGGACTTCTGCGTTCAGGCAATACAGGGAAGGTGGTTTTTGAACTGCCGGTTCATAATGCACTTCTTGTTCCGCAGGCCGCTACTGTTGAGCTGCAGGATAAAATATTCGTATTTTTCCTTGAAAAAGGCAATAAGGTAAGGGAGAGGGTTGTAAGGGTTTCAGGAAAGAGCGGCAATAATTACATCGTAAGTTACGGCCTGAAACAAGGCGACATTATTGTAACAGCAGGCATAGAAAAATTGAAAAACGGCATGGTTATCAACCCGCTGAGAAGTGCTCCGGAACCGGTAAATCTCAAGGCCGCGAAGGTTATGTGAAATAAGCGTTAACCCCCCCATCTATGTTTGAAAAATTTATTTCAAGGCCGGTTCTTGCAACAGTTATATCGGTGATTCTTGTCATTCTGGGTATGGTAGGCATATACCAGTTGCCGATCACCCGATTTCCCGATATTGCCCCTCCCAGTGTTGTCGTATCTGCAAGTTATCCCGGTGCAAGTGCAGAAACAGTTGGTCGATCAGTAGCACCTCCGCTCGAAGAAGCGATCAACGGAGTTGAAAACATGACCTACATGACCTCAACCTCCTCCAATGATGGCTCTCTCTCTCTGACAGTCTATTTCAAGCAGGGAACAAACGCCGATCAGGCAGCTGTCAATGTTCAGAACCGTGTTGCGCAAGCCACAAGCCAGCTCCCGGCCGAGGTGAATCAGATAGGCATTACAACCGTCAAACGCCAGAACAGCCAGATCATGCTCATCAGTATAGCGAGCGATGATAAAGACCTCGATCAGATTTTTCTGCAGAACTATGCCAAAATCAATATTGTTGACGACCTGTCGAGGGTTCCGGGTGTTGGTCAGGTTGTTGTCTATGGTAATCTTGATTATTCCATGCGCATCTGGCTCAGGCCACAGCAGATGGCCGCCTCCAAGGTTACACCTCAGGAGGTACTGCAGGCCATTCGGAGCCAGAACCTTGAGGCAGCTCCCGGATCCTTCGGCGAAAACAGCTCGGAAGCAATGCAGTATGTTGTCAAGTATAAAGGGAAGAATCCCTATCCCGGTGATTATGAACAGATGGTCATCCGATCCAATCCTGATGGCTCCATACTCAAACTCGGCGATATCGCCCGTGTTGAGTTAGGAGCCTATCGCTACTCGATTGATACCAAGGCAAACGCTCAGAATGCCGTTGTGCTTTCAATCTTTCAATCTCCGGGATCTAATGCCAACGAGGTTGAAACCGGACTGCGCAAGGTTATGGAAAAAGCATCGGTCTCATTTCCTACAGGCGTCAAATACTCCATTCCGTACAGTGCAAAAAAGGTCGTTGACCAATCGATCGAACAGGTTCAACACACCCTTGTCGAAGCATTTCTGCTCGTATTCCTTGTGGTCTTCCTCTTTCTGCAGGATTTTCGTTCAACCCTCATTCCAGCAATAGCCGTTCCTGTCGCCATTATCGGAACCTTCTATTTCATGAACCTGTTCGGGTTTTCCATTAACGTTCTCACGCTTTTCGGGCTGGTGCTGGCAATCGGTATCGTCGTAGATGATGCCATTGTTGTTGTCGAGGCGGTGCATGCCAAAATGGAGCAAAAACACTATCCTCCTAACTTCGCTGTCGTTTCAGCTATGCGCGACATCACCAAAGCCATCATTACCATTACCCTTGTCATGTCGTCGGTTTTTTTGCCGGTAGGTTTCCTTCAAGGATCGACCGGTGTGTTTTATCGCCAGTTTGCATTCACTCTCGCCATCGCCATTCTCATTTCGGCGCTTAATGCGCTGACACTCAGCCCTGCTCTCTGTGCACTCTTTCTCACTAATCTGCATGATAAAGAGAGTAAGAATACCCATGGAAAGCCGAAAAAAATCGGAGCATTTTCTCATCGCTTTTTTCTTGGGTTCAATACCGGATTTGAAGCATTAAAGCATAAATATCTTGGCGGTCTCGTTTTTTTGCTTCGTAACAAGCGCTATTCTTATACGCTTTTTGCTGCAATGATCGGCCTTTCGTTCTGGTTATTTCAAACGTTGCCAACCGGATTTATTCCCGACGAAGACAACGGATTTGTCATTGTCTCCGTCACCCTTCCACCCGGAGCATCCTTTGCCCGTACCCAGAAAGCCATGGACAATGCGGCAGTAACCCTGCGAAGCACCATGCCGGCCCTTGAAAAGGTAATGGCCGTTTCAGGTGTTAATATTCTCTCTCGAAGCTACTCACCCTCTTCAGGCGTTCTCTTGATTCAGCTTAAAGAGACCAATAAACGAGGTCCTGACGGTAATATCAAGACGGTTCTTGCGACCATAACCAAAAAACTGAGCAACAGGGACGGATCCTTCTTTGCCCTTGCACAGCCTACAGTTCCCGGTTTCAGTGCAGTAGGAGGGCTCGAATTTGTCTTGCAGGACAGAACCGGAGGCTCTCTTGCTAAATTAGGCGCCATTTCCGAGAGCTTTATCAGCGAAGTGACAAAACGGCCGGAAATAGCGTTTGCCTTTACGACCTTCAAACCGACATTTCCCCAATACGAACTCGAGGTCGATAATATCAAAGCCGCGCAGCTCGGCGTTAATGTCAGCGATCTTTTAATGGTTCTTCAAGCCTTTAACGGAAGCCAGCAGGTATCTGATTTTAATCGATTCGGCAAGTACTACCGTGTCGTCATGCAGTCCGAACCCCTTGACCGCACCGACTCCTCATCACTGCAAGGAATCTTTGTTAAAAATACTCGAGGTGCAATGGTGCCGATCAGCTCAGTCATCAGTCTGAAAAGGGTATTCGGCACAGAATCGGTTGACCATTTCAATATCTTCAATGCTGTTTCCGTTAACGCTGTCGTTAAACCCGGCTTCAGTACCGGACAGGCCATCAAGGCCTTTGAAGCTGTGGCTAAAACCAACCTTCCCACAGGGTACAGCTTCGACTGGAAAGGCCAGAGCCGAGAAGAACTTGAAGGCAGCGGCGGGCTTGTATTTATTTTCGCGCTCTCTGTCATCTTTGTCTATTTTCTTCTCTCCGCTCTGTTCGAAAGCTATCTGCTTCCTTTCGCCGTCATGCTCTCCATCCCGACAGGGCTGCTTGGAGTCTATTGCGGCATAAAGCTTGGAGGGATTGCCAACAACATCTATGTTCAGGTCGCTGTTATCATGCTCATTGGATTACTCGCCAAAAACGCAATTCTTATCGTTGAGTTTGCCCTTCAACGAAGGATTGAAGGTTTTTCCCTCTCAGCATCAGCAATTTCCGGTGCGAAGGCAAGGCTGCGGCCTATTCTCATGACCTCGCTTGCATTTATTGCAGGTCTTATTCCGCTTCTCTTTGTTTCAGGGCCGAGCGCTCAGGGCAACCACTCTATTGGCGCGGCAGCTATTGGCGGTATGTTTATGGGTATGGTGCTTGGTATCTTTGTTGTACCGGTCCTTTTTGTCGCATTCCAGCATCTCCAGGAGCGCATTACGGGACATGCCTCTCCAATAATTCCGGCAGGCCAGCTTTTTGATGAGTTCCTGCAAAAAGAAAAAGAACAAGCAATCTCGGGGTCAAAATGAGCGCTGAACGAAGGTTCACCACTCAATCTCGATATCGTACTTCGTCAGCAGACCCAAAACCCCCGGCATTGAGAACCGGGCATTCCTTATACGGTTTATTTCAGGATTGATAGAGTAATTAAAAGCCGAACGGAAGTCAGCTTTTTCGAGATTGCTGTTTACAAAAGTAGCTCCCGGCAAGTCACAATTCTCAAATACAGCACCTGTCAGGTCAGCTTCTGAAAAATCAGCTTCCTGCAGATCGCAACTGTTAAACTGTGTATTTTTGAGCTTCATCTTGTAAAAAGTCGACAGTTTCAACATACACTCCTTAAAATCAAGCTGCAGTAAAAATCCTTTACACTGGTTGAACTGCACACCAAGGAGCTTGCAGGTTACAAATTTTACATTCTGCAGGCTGGTATTCTTAAGGATTACAAGGCTCAAGTCGCAGTTATTGAACGTGCAGGATCTCAAGGTCATCCCCGACAGGTCAGCACTGTTAAAGTTACAGCTATTGAACCAGCACTCTTCATAGACCCCTTTGCCCGGAATGTTTTCTTTAAAGGAAATTTTTTCAAAAACCTTGTTTTCAGTAAGTTCCATGGTAATTGGTAAGAGATCAGTGAACGGTTATCGTGATCAAACTGTTCAAGTTACAACGTTTCTAATGTATTGGTTTCATCTTCATTGTCAAGAACCACGATTTTATGGATGCCTCTCAGTATAACGCAAAAGTTACCGAAAAAATCATGATCACTCCTGATATCATGATCATGAAAATAGACACCGATGAACCCCGGCACGAGTTTGAAGCTGGCCAGAATACCCTCCTTGGTCTCTATGGTTACGAAAAACGTTCTTCCAATTCAGAGCCAGAGTCAGTTCGGGCTGAAAATGACGGGCTTATTAAACGACCCTATTCCATTGCTTCAGCAAAAACAGAAAACCGGCAGCTCGAGTTTTACATTTCACAGGTCAAATCCGGCCAGCTGACTCCCCGCCTCTTCAATCTCAATCCCGGAGACAGGGTATATGTCGGCACAGCGAGTACAGGCACATTCCGTCTTGACGAAACACCTGACGGTACCGATTTTGTTATGGTTGCCACCGGAACGGGTATTGCGCCCTATATCAGTTTTTTACGATCCCATATTATCGAACGCCCGGAAAGCAAAATGGTGGTTATTCAGGGTGGCACTCACCGCTGGGACCTTGGCTATTACAGCGAGCTCACATTTCTTGCAAAGAGCTACGCCAATTTTTTCTATGTGCCCACACTGATCGATCCTGACGACCAATGGGATGGCTATAGATTATCAATTGAGGATGTATTGAAAAAGGATACCCTGCAGAATGAGTTCAACATAACCCCTGACCCTGAAAGGACCCGCTTTTTTGTCAGTGGAAGGCCCGACATGGTCGCCCATGTATCGGAATGGCTACATGACTTCAGCTATACCCGGCACCATCCCGACGATCCTGGAGAGATGTATATTGAAGAATTTTGATCCCGAAAAGAGCCTTTCAACCCATCATGACCGGTTGAAAAATTAAAAAAAAAGTTATTTTCAAACTATAGCTTTTAGATCATAAGGATAACGAAAATCTGAAAAATATGATTCCAGATCCAGTCAAAGTAGCGGCACCCGCAATTCTTCTTGCTCCGGTTGCGGCGCCTATTCTTCATGGCCTTTCAGGTATTGCCGTTGTCGGTCTTGGTATTTTTGCCGCAGGAGCAATAGTGACCAAGACGGTCAAAGCGTTGACAGGCAGCCCTAAACCTCCGGTAAACACCGATCGCTCCCCATTTGGCTGACAGGCACGGCTATAAAATAAAAAGAAAGATGCCACTCTTTATGAGGAGTAGGTCTTAGTATTCTTTTGCCTTCACACAACCCCTTCACACAAAGACCTCCATGCGTAATTTTATATATCGTGCGAAGATATCAAGCATGACACTCTTGCTATGCCTTGTTTTCACCGAAGCCGCCATGGCAACCGATGGCGTTGAGACAGCGGGAAACATTATCCAGCTTCTTTTACCTGCAAGTGCCGCCGGCATGACCCTCGGCTATCACGACAAAGAAGGCTTCATACAGTTGGCGGAATCAGGTCTCCTGACGCTCGCCGTCACTTACGGATTGAAGTATACAGTATCCGAGACGCGTCCTAATGGTGTCGACAATCATTCGTTTCCATCAGGCCATACCTCTACCTCTTTCGCTTCCGCGGAGTTTATCCGTGAACGATACGGATGGGGGTATGGAATCCCCGCTTATATAGCAGCATCCTTCGTTGGATACAGCAGGATTGAATCCAAAGAGCACTATACACGTGATGTAATAGCCGGAGCCGTCATCGGTATCGGTAGCAGCTGGCTCTTTACCACACCAAACAATACATGGAACCTTCGCCCTGTAGCCGGCAATTCCTTTTATGGTATTGGTCTGAGTCGTCAATGGTAGCTCTTCACTCATAAGAGGACTGCAGTGATCAGCGACTGCATACACACACGGAAAAAAAATAATTGTCGCTCATCACTGCAGTTTCTGTAACAGTTTACGCGTTACTTTTGAGAGATGATGAGTCTCCTATTCATTTGATGTATTTTTGCGTTATTGATAAACGCAAGAATATCCTCCCGGTAAAAAAAGAGATGTGCCCCGATTTTCCGATAGGGGATACTGCCATTATGAACACGGTTGTAGACAGCACCGGTGCTTACCTTCCGACCCTCTATTGAACTCAAAAAATCCGCACAAAGAGCAATTCCCATTGGACTGATAATGTCTTTGGCTTTTTCGGTGCGGTTGAGAAATTCATCAACTTTGCGCAAAAGCTCGGCAACCATTGCCGGTAATTGCTCAAATGTCGGCGGGGTTGTTATTTCGCTATTATTATTCATATAATTTTATATTTATGTCTTTATGTTATTATTCGACAAATTAAAATAAGCTAATCCTTATCATTCATGCAACAAAAAGGATAATATAAACGTAATGATAAACAGCAAAGATACAGTTGGCGGCAGACTCGAAGCAGAGATCACCAGAGAATTCGGCAGCCTTACTAAAGCAGCTGATGCCATAGGGGTAAAAAGCGGTTCTTATTTCAGGCCCTATCTGAAGAACAAGAATGGTATAGGGATGATGTTGCGCAAAAAGCTCGTCGAAGCCGGACTTGATGTTGAGTTCATTATGGAGGGAAAAAAGAGAGTGATTCCCGAAGAATCCCGGGATTCATCTACTGAAATACGAAGGAAAATTGAAGATATTCGATACCGTATGGTACAGTTGGATAAAGATCTTATAGACCTTACTAAACTGGTTTTGCCCCCCATGAAAAAATAATGGGAAAGGTGAAACGCGGGCATCTGCAATTCTCCCGACGTATGTTTTTAATACTATTGTTCAATGTATGAGATTCTTATCTGGTGACAACCAAGGAGGAGCAAATGACTTTACATAAAGAGAAGGGGAGTTATCTCGGCAAGCCTGCCGAAACAGCAGTTTTTGCCGGAGGATGCTTCTGGGGAGTTGAATACCATTTCAGTAAAATAAAGGGAGTGCTCTCCGTAAAATCAGGCTATACAGGGGGAGTGACCGATAATCCCTCCTACCGGCAGGTATGCGGCGGAAAAACAGGCCATGCCGAAGCTGTCGAAGTAGAGTATGATCCGGCTCTGGTCAGCTATGAAACCCTCGCAAAACTCTTTTTCGAAATTCACGACCCCACCCAGGTAAACCGCCAGGGCCCCGATATAGGCACACAATACCGCTCCTCTGTTTTTTATGCCAGCGAAGAGCAGAAACAGGTGGCTGAAAAACTTATTGCACTCCTGAAAACAAAAGGATATCAGGTCGTAACCACTATTGAAAAAGCCGGAACATTCTGGGAAGCAGAAGCCTACCATCAGAAATACTACGAAAAGAACGGCCACCAACCCTACTGCCACATCTATCAAAAAAGATTTTAAAAGACAAAAATTATAAGTTTTATAGCTCCCATGAGCCCTATAGGGCCTATTCCTTCTTCTCCTCCTTCAGACCCTCTTGAATTCTCTCGATAAGGTCATCAAGCGCCTGGCAGCTCTCAATCTCAATTTTTGAAAGAAAAGAAGCTATCTCCCCGTTTTTGCGCAGAATCACCGGGTACTCCATCGCGACCCCGTATTTTTTCTCAAACTCATCACGGTGCAAAAACTCCATCTCACACGGAGCACTTTCCCTGAAAGCTCTCCACGCCTGCTTTTCTGTAAACGTATCAAACGTCAGTTTACAGAGCCCGCACGAATAGGTTTCCGGGCTGATAATTTTATGGCCGATATCAAAAAGCCCGCTGATCGGTCCACTGTCGGCGTTATAGACAAAAATAAGTTTCATCATAACAGTCCCTAACTTTTAACCCATTGATCTTTTTCCCGCCGCCAACTCCCAACTGCCAACTGCTTCCTACCCCTTCTGCACTACCCCCAGCACCTCCTCAATACTGTCGCAGACCGAGTAGTATCTCCCATGATCCTCCGTTACCATATGTTCCTCAGCAATACGGTTGAAAAACATAAGCAGGGGATTCCAGAATCCGTTCAGATTCAAAAGGATGATCGGTTTGTGATGATGCCCAAGATGTTTCCATGTAATCACTTCAATCAGTTCATCAAGGGTACCGAACCCGCCAGGCAGAACAAGATAGGCGTCACCCCACTCCGCAAGCTTCATCTTGCGCTCATGCATGGTCTCAACCACATGCAGCTCACTCAGCCCGTAATGGGCAACCTCCCGTTCCTCAAGAAACCTTGGTATGATACCCTTGACCGTTCCCCCGTTATCCATAACCGCATCAGCAATGCAGCCCATCAAACCAACCCGGCCTCCACCGAAGACCAATCCGATACCCCGTAGTGCAAATTCACGGCCAAGTTCTGCCGCAGCTGCAAAATACTCGCTGGGTGCAAAATTGCTTGAACTGCAGTAAACTGTTACAGATGAAATCATACAGAGCTAATAATTAAAGATGATGCTGTCCTCAGAACGCCGGTAAATATAGCTCAAAAGTATAGTCCAGGATAAAGAGCCCTTTTACAGGCAGACATCTCAGGCCTGTAGCTGAATCTCATAGTCTCGCAGCTTTTATGGCAAATGCGCAAAACAGCATACCCGCAACCAAAAAGTTTTGTGCAATAGCGTTATACCGCACATCCATTGTACCCGGTGAGCGGATAAGCGCAAACTGCAGAACAAACTGAGGAATAATCAACAATCCGACAACCGCTCCATAAAAGCCCTGTCCAATAATAAACATAAAACAAGAAGCCAGCACCTGGCCGGCATTGATAAGTACCGCAGCTATTATTGCCGCATTCCTCTCTCCAAAAACCACAGGCAGCGTTCTGATCCCGATCTGCCGGTCACCTTCGATTGATTTAAAATCATTGATAGTCATTGTACCCGTACTCGAAAGAGTAAAAAACCCTGCAACAATAAGAGACGGCTGAATCGAAGAAAGGGTAAAAGTCGGATTATAAGCTATTTCACCAGCGATCCAGGGAATCATCAGATATGAAACCGCAACAATGATATTCCCCGCCCACAGACGTTTTTTAAGCTTTATCGGGTTAGCACTGTAAAGATGAGCATTAATAATACCGATAACGACATACAGCCCGATAAGAGGATGAATCAGATATCCGGTAATCACAGAAAGCACCGACCACACAGCAATCAATACGGTCGCATTTCTCAGCGACATCGCCCCCCCCGGAATAGGACGGTTCGGCTCATTGATCTCATCAAGATCACGGTCAAAATAATCATTCAGCATCTGGCAGGTGCCACTGGCCAAAGGCCCGGTAAGCAGCATTCCCAGCACAAACTTAACCCCCGCAATCTCACCCCAACCAAACCCCCCACTCGCAACCGCCCCGCACAAAAAACTCCACATCACCGGAATCCACGTCACCGGCTTCAAAAACCGTAAAACAAGAACAAGCTTCGGCAAATTCTCAGCAGGCATCTGCCTCGCATAACCAAGCTTCCTCACACTCAAAGGCGTCTCAAACTCCTCGTTTTCAACCAGCGGCTTACTCTCAGAATTTTTTTTAATGGAACGAAAAAAATCACTCACCCTTACTCACTTAGATTGGATAAAATGTTGCCGCTATGAAAATAACATAAAACTAACTAAAACTAGGGGACGACATTCATAACGTACAGTTGCGGCAATAATTGAAGTGAGTA
>JBAWYL010000026.1:0-37188 GCA_037143555.1 Chlorobiaceae bacterium | reverse complement strand
CAGTTGCGGGTACAGTTTACGATTTTCACGTAATTCCCTATTCTCCGGCTTTTAAGCCGGCACCAGCTACGACAAAAGAACAATTATGGTGTACTAAATAACAAATCCTCACAAAAAAACCAAAAATTCGAGGATCACGGAAGCATCAAACTTCAGGCTCATTACCCCGATAGCTACAAGTGACCTAAAGTATGTTCCCTTTTGCATTCCGGGAGATACCCGTTCCGGTGACTCCTTTTACAGATGACCTAAAATCTCTTCTATCCTGTTTTTTCTATAGTTGAAGACCTCTTCAAGACGCCGGCTGACAATCAGCATATTGACAAGCTCTCCAAAAAATCCCATTGGCAGAGAGTATTGAAGAACATCAGTCATTTCAACTCCTCCGTCGATCTGCCTGAACGTATGCCGGTGATGCCAGTACTCATAAGGCCCGGATTTCTGAATATCCTCAAAAAAGTATGGCTTTGTTACCTGTGCAATTTCAGTTTCCCACCGCACAGGAAGCATCATGAAAGGGTACAAGGTGTAGGTAATGATCATCCCCTCATAGATATACTTTCCTGTGCCGCTGGTTATGGTAACCATCATTTCAGGAGGGGTGATTCGCACAAAATTACTGGGAGAGGAAAAAAAAGTCCATGCTGCATCAATGGAAACAGGAAGTTGCTGAACATAGGTAAGGTTGTGCAGAGCCATTTTATACTTTTTGTTTAACGTTTAAATGTAACGAAAGTATCCATCTCAAACCCGTTGCATTCTTTACCTATCTGTTTTACATTTGCCTTACCATTTGTTCTTCTTGTTATACGCTGAAAACATCACATCAATCATCAGTAAATGAACAGGCGATATGCGAAACTTCTTACGCCAATTCCCCGTAGTGTATTGTTGTTTTTTTATGCTTTTTCTTCTTACCTCAGCATGCTCCAACAATCAAGGACAACAAGCTCACCCAACTGGTAAACTCCGCATTATCAGCCTTGCACCCAGCCTTACCGAAATGATGTTTGCCATTGGAGCGGGCGACCAGCTTGTCGGGAGAACCAACGCGTGCGACTGGCCGGCCGCTGCCGCCAAAATACCTGTCGTGGGGGCATTCGGCCGACCCTCACTTGAACTGCTTGCCTCAATCCACCCTGATATGGTGATTGATGTTGACCTGGCGGATAAGGAGACTGGAAAGAAGATATCGGCACTGGGCATGCGCCGGGAAACCTTTTCCTGCAAGACTCCGGATGACATTCCTGCTGTGCTGAGAAAGCTGGGGCTGCTGACCGGACACACCAGAGAGGCCGACAGTCTGGCCCTTTCGATCTCTAAGGGTCTTGATACCTATAAAAAGAGGGCTGCCGGGGAGCACAAAAAAAACACGGTTTATCTTGAAATCTGGAATGACCCTTTCTGGACAGGAGGACAAGGAAGCTATACTTCAGCACTGATCGCTTATGCCGGAGGCCAAAATATAGGCGATGTTGTGAAAAAGGAATATTTCGAGATTTCACAGGAGTGGGTTATCGAGAAGAACCCTGATGTGATAGCTTGTATGTATATGGCAAAAAAGTCGTCTGCTTCGGATGACGTCATGAACCGTCCAGGGTGGAGCACTATTAATGCTGTAAGAAACCACAGAGTTTATGATCGGTTTGATAACAGCCTTTTTTTGAGGCCCGGGCCGAGAGTGCTTGAAGGTATTGAGCAGTTATATAGAACGATTCATGGAGAGTAAATGATGAGTACTTGCCGAGCTGGGGGACGGCGATCACGGGGAGAGGCGATCACGGGGGGCGATCACGGGCGTTGTGGGCTGAAACTGTGAATAATAGGCGAATGGGCGGTAATTTTTTTTTATCTTTGAGCCTTTACTGTAACAAAACAAAATGCATGCATGAAGCGCTCGCCACTGGTCATTTTACTGCTGACAGTTTTACTGGATTTGATCGGGTTCGGGATAGTTCTTCCGCTTCTGCCAACATACGCCAAGGATCTCGGGGCCAATCCATTCATGATCGGACTGATAGCTGCGATTTTCTCCATCATGCAGTTTATCTTTTCGCCTCTCTGGGGAAAGCTGAGTGACAAAATCGGCCGGCGGCCGGTTATGCTTATCAGTATTTTTATCACCGGGGTGTCCTATCTGGTTTTTTCACAGGCGAGCACTATTCCACTGCTTATTTTTGCACGAGGACTTTCGGGTATCGGGTCGGCAAACATTGCGGCAGCGCAGGCCTATATCACCGATGTAACCGATTCTAAAAACCGGTCGGGAGCCATGGGAATGATGGGTGCTGCTTTTGGCATAGGTTTTATTATAGGACCGCTCATCGGAGGACTGCTGAAACACCAATATGGCATTCAGATGGTAGGATATGTATCGGCTGCCTTGATATTCATCGACTTTATTCTGGCGATTTTTTTACTGACGGAGTCCAACAAAAACGCCGTGAAACTGAAATTCGGTTTTCTGAAAAAAGGATCCTCTGACAATGAGCCTCGGCGTTCGACATCACTTGTTCTGGAAGAAAAAAGAAAGGAGTTTGTTGACGGGTTGAAGCTGGTTTTCAGTTCGCGCCCTCTTGCTCTCCTGATGGTTGCAAATTACATTTATACTTTTGCGATTGTGAACATGCAGGTTTCTTCGATCCTGCTCTGGAAGGAGTATTTTTCGGCTACCGACCAGCAGATCGGGTATATTTTTGCCTATGTAGGTATCTGGTCTGTGGTGGTACAGGGTGGACTTATCGGAAAACTTATTAAAAAGCTTGGGGAACATAAGCTGTTTCTCTGGGGTCACCTTTTCACTTTTATCGGGGTCTTTTTTGTTCCGTTCGCTCCGAAAACCTCTCTCTTTTCAATCGGGCTTTTTATCCTGTTCTTTTTCGCCATCGGCACAAGTCTGGTAACGCCCATCAACTTTTCGATGATTTCGCTTTACAGCTATAAAGAGAAGCAGGGACAGATTCTTGGCCTTTCGCAATCTGTAAACTCTTTTGCCCGTATTATGGGACCTTTCAGCGGCAGTATCCTCTACGGTATGAATTTTCATGCTCCCTATATTGTCGCCGGCGCTCTGACCCTCATTGGAGCAATGATTGCACTCAGCCTGTTCAAGCATAAAATTGAAGCTCTTGACCATTCGTCTGAAATAGCTGATCAAGCAACCTTATCGATATAATTGGAGTTATTATGAATATCGGGGTTATAGGAGTAGGCAAACTGGGAGAGTTTCACACAAAGCTTCTCACGGAAATCGCCAGGGAACGGTCGGACATTCGTTGCGCGGGCATTTACGACCAGGACAGCAAACGGGTCGAGGAAATATCGGCAAAATATGGTGTTTCCTCTTTCAGTTCTTTGGAGCTTCTTGCTGATGAGTGTGATGCCGCAATAATTGCGACAACAACAAGCTCACATTTCAGCATTGCCAGCACACTTCTGAAAAAGGGCCTGCACCTCTTTATTGAAAAACCTGTAACGACCACCGTTGAAGAGGCCGATGAGCTTATAAGGCTGGAAGCAGAAAATCAGGTACGGATTCAGGTCGGTCATATCGAACGTTTTAACCCTGCGATTCGTGCTATTGAACCATATATAGGGCGGCCAATGTATATCCAGGCGGAACGATTCAGTAACTTTTCCAGACGGGTTACCGATGTGTCGGTTGTGCTTGACCTTATGATTCATGACATTGATCTTGTGCTCTCCCTGATACCATCCGAAATCAAGCATATTTCGGCATCGGGGGTCAGAGTTTTTTCCAATGAGCTTGACATGGCAACAGCAAGAATCGACTTTGTCAACGGTGCGACTGCAAATGTTACCGCAAGCCGGCTCAGCCGCAGCCGTCACCGCAAATTCCGTTTTTTCGGCACTCATCCGAAAAGTTATGCATCCCTTGACCTGACAACAGGAAAATCAGAAGTATTCAGACTTGTCAAAAAGGAAGAGGCATCATCTAAAAACCCTTTAAAATCCTTTGCTGCGCGTAAAATACTGGAACAGTTCGGAGAAATACAAGAGGCTATGCAAGGTATGGTGCTGGATTATATTCATCCTGAAGTTCCTAAAATCAATGCATTGCGCGATGAACTCGAGCAATTTATCAATACCCTGAACAATAACACGCCCGTTGCCGTCAGTTCGACTGACGGACGCAGAGCTATTATGGTAGCAGGAAAAATCACAGAAGAAATCGAAGCCAATGCTGCGTCATCTGAATGACTGGTCATTTGTTTAGAGAACACCTCATGACAACACTCTCACAGGCATCCATTCCTGAAATACTCTACAGTATCGGTGATCTTGCGGATGAAAACGGTATAGGCTGTTATCTGGTCGGCGGTTATGTCCGCGACATGATTATGCAGAGGCCCTGTACCGATATCGATATCATGGTCATCGGCGACCCTGTTTCTTTTGCCAAAACGGTACGCGAAAGGCTGCAGGGTAAAAATTTTGTTCTTTTTGAACGTTTCCGTACTGCTCAGCTTGAACTTACGGACCAAAAACAGGGGGCGTTCAAAGTTGAAGTTGTAGGCGCACGAAAAGAGTCGTATAACAGTGATTCAAGAAAGCCGGTAACACTTACAGGGACACTTGATGACGATCTTTCACGCAGGGATTTTACCATCAATGCGCTTGCCCTGGTGCTTAACAGCGAAGGCAGGAACCAGATCATTGACCATTTTCAGGGGCTTGAAGATATTGATTCCCGTATTCTCAGAACACCGCTTGAGGCTGAACAGACATTTTCGGATGACCCGTTACGCATGATGAGGGCTGCACGGTTTGCCGCCCAACTTGAGTTCAGGCTGTTTCCTGAAGTGGTTGAGGCCATGAAGACCATGCGCGAAAGAATCAGCATTGTGTCTATGGAGAGAATCAGTAAGGAGTTTTTTAAAATCATGCTCTCTGACAGGCCTTCAACCGGACTGATCACTCTTTATGAAACCGGAGTTCTGAAAGAGATCATGCCGGAAGTTGCTGCAATGGCCGGCATTGAACAGTTTGATGGACTTGGGCATAAGGATACGCTGTTCCATACCTTCCAGGTGATTGACAATGTTGCGGCTAAATCGAATAACCTCTGGCTTAGAATTGCCGCATTGCTGCATGATATCGGGAAACCTGCAACCAAACGCTTCTCGAAAAGTGCCGGATGGACCTTTCACGGTCACGATGCCGTAGGGTTACGGATTGTGGACAAGATTTTCAAGTATATGCGCTGGCCGCTGGATTCTCTGGACTATGTCAAGAAAATGGTGCGCCTTCACCACCGCCCGATCCCGCTTTCAAAGGAGGAGATTTCCGATTCGGCCATACGGCGCCTCATGTTTGATGCCGGTGAAGATCTTCAGGATCTCATGAACCTCTGCCGGGCAGATGTGACCAGCAAAAATCCGAGAAAAGTTCTCCAGATAATGAGCAACTTCAACCATGTTGAAAAGAAGATCAATGAAGTTGGTGAAAAAGATTTGCTTGCCAAATGGCGACCACCGATCAGCGGAGAGGATATTATGGATACTCTCGGCCTCAGCGAAGGCAGGGTGGTTGGTATGATTAAAAAAAGGATGGAAAACGCGGTCATAGACGGACTGATCCCTTACGACAGGATTGCCGCGCTTGAGTATATCAAAAAGATTTACCAGGAAGAGACAAATGGAATACGACCCGCAGGCGAAGAATAAAGCTCTTTTTCCTGCCTATGGGTTTAAACGGCTATGGTCACTATATTGCACAATATTCATAACAACACACTAAACAAATCCTATCTGTGATACCACGTTATTCACCCAAGGACATTTCAGCAATCTGGACAGAAGAAGCAAAATTTCAACGATGGCTGCAGCTTGAAATTGCCGCTGTTGAAGCGCGTATGGAAGCCGGTCTTGTACCTGAAACTGCGCTTTCTACAATCAAGCAGAACGCCACTTTCAATGTTGAAGAAATTCTTGAGATCGAGAAAGAAACAAAGCACGATGTCATTGCCTTTCTGACCAATGTCGCTGGATATGTCGGTCCTGATTCCCGTTACATCCATGAAGGGCTCACCTCATCGGATGTTGTTGATACCTGTCTGGCGATGCAGATGCGCGATGCAGGCAAAATACTTGTCGCAGATATTGAACAGCTGATAGCGGTGCTTGGAAATCGAGCCGTAGAGTTTAAGTACACTCTTGAAATGGGCAGAACTCATGGCATTCATGCCGAGGCAACCACCTTCGGCCTGAAGCTCCTGTTGTGGCGTCAGGAAATGCTGCGCAACCTTGACCGCATGAAAAAAGCTGTGACGAATATCTCTGTCGGAAAAATTTCCGGAGCAGTAGGGACTTATCAGCACCTTTCGCCCGATGTTGAAGCCGTGGTTTGCAAAAAACTTGGTCTTGAACCATCGTCAATATCAACCCAGATTCTCCAGCGCGACCGGCATGCTGAATTTGCCACTACCCTTGCAATCGTCGCTTCATCGATAGAAAAATTTTCTGTTGAATTGCGCCATCTGCAGCGTACGGAAGTGCGTGAAGCTGAAGAGTTTTTCAGCAAGGGACAAAAGGGCAGTTCCGCTATGCCTCACAAGCGCAACCCGATTACGTTCGAACGTCTTACCGGACTGGCCCGCGTTGTTCGTTCCAATTCAATTGCCGCCATGGAAAACGTTGCTCTCTGGCATGAACGGGATATTTCACACTCATCGGTCGAACGCATCATTATGCCCGACTCAACCATAGCTGTCTGCTACATGCTGCGTACCTTCAGTGAAGCTCTTGATACCCTGCTTGTCTATCCTGAACGAATGGCGGAAAACTTCAATTCTTCATACGGTTTGA
Source organism: Chlorobiaceae bacterium (assembly GCA_037143555.1). GTDB lineage: Bacteria > Bacteroidota > Chlorobiia > Chlorobiales > Chlorobiaceae > Chlorobium. The sequence goes on along the minus strand of JBAWYL010000026.1, from coordinate 30,361 downwards.
CAACCTCGCAAACCCTTCTTCTCGCCCTTACCGCAAAAGGCCTGACTCGTGAAGAGGCTTACAGGCTTGTGCAGCGCAATGCCATGGAGAGCTGGTCGACAAAGGTTCACCTGCGTGAGCTGGTACTGAATGACGAAGAGCTTCAGAAGCACTTCACTCCGGAAGAGGTCGCCGACCTTTTCAGTTTTGAAAACATCCTTAACAAGCTTAAAACCAGCGTCGACACCATCTTCAAGCGCAACGGGCTCTGAAGGGGTCAGTGTAAGCTCCCCTTTTCATATCACTCCTCTTCCCTGCAACAAGAGAGCTCAAACTCCGCAAATCCAGTATTTGCGGAGTTTTTTGTTTTGGGCAAACCAGAACAATCGTTTACGCTTATGACGAGCACGCCGCACAAAAACTTCATTTTATTCGGACTTTCAACATAAATGGCATATTTTTTATTGAAAAAAAGATCAAAAACATAAGATTATTACTTAAATGTATTTTTTTTATTAAAAAATTCTCTTACTTTTTAACCGTCCCTAAAATTTTTAACCACTCATTAATTATGAAAACAGCAACAATAAGACCCGGCAGGGGGGACTATTTCGCCCGAATCAGGGAGAACATGTCAAAACAAAAAAACTGGAAACTTGGTTTAACCATTTTTGCAGGTAAGATGATCGGACTTTTCCTGGTCCTTTTATCGATGTCGACGTTAACCGGAATTGTAGGAATTCCGGCCATGGCTGCGGCGCCCACCTACACTCCCATGGAAACGAATCTGGTTAATTCCATTAACACCGTGTGGACATTGGTTGCAGCATTCCTTGTGTTCGGAATGCAAGCCGGCTTCGTTATGCTGGAAGCTGGTTTTGCCAGAAAGCAGGAAACCGTTAACGTTTTGATAGAGTGTGTTCTGGATACTGCTATCTGCGGTATCTCATTCTGGGCAATAGGCTATGCCTTCATGTTCAGTGAAGGAAACGGTTTTATCGGGCAGCACTGGTTCTTCCTGCAGGGAGCTCCAAGCATGTACGGGACAACCGGTATAGCGTTACTGGCACACTGGATATTCCAGTTTGCATTTGCCGACACAGCCTCTACCATTACTTCAGGCGCAATGATCGGCCGTACAAGCTTCCGTGGCGATATCCTTTACAGTATTGTCGTCACTGCTCTTATTTACCCTATTATCGGTCACTGGGCATGGGGACCTGACGGATTTCTGGCAACCATGGGCAGCAAAGGAAACTTTTTACCTGAATTAGGTCAGCCATTCCGCGATTTTGCAGGATCAACCGTTGTGCATACTATTGGCGGTGTGGTTTCACTGGCTGGAGCTATTGTTTTAGGACCTCGTATCGGGCGTGTCTTCCTGCGTGATGACAAGGAAAGGGGCGGCCTGCCAGCTGCACACAACCTTCCGGTTGCCGTTACTGGAGCTTTCCTGTTGTGGTTCGGATGGTATGGCTTTAACCCTGGCAGCACTCTTTCAGCTATGGATGCGGCCGGCATCGGACGTGTTGCAGCAAATACAACACTGGCAGCTTGCGGCGGCGCACTCAGTGCTATGTTCCTTGCTTTTTATGTTGGTGCATTTAAAGGTAAATTTGACGTTGGCTTTTCAGTGAACGGTTTGCTGGGCGGTCTGGTTGCAATAACTGCACCATGCTACTGGGTTTCACCGTTTGGATCAATCATCATTGGCCTTATCGCAGGTGCAATTGTTTTTGGCGGCATCTACCTGCTTGAATACCTTAGAATTGATGATCCAGTTGGTGCAGTACCAGTTCATGGACTGAACGGCATTTTCGGCACCTGGGCTATTGGATTATTTGCCTGTGGAGAGTATGGAGCTTCTACTCCAATCGGTGCGGACAACAGTGCCCCTGTAACAGGACTGTTCTATGGTGGAGGATGGGATGTATTCATTGCACAATTTATTGGAAATGGCATTATTACTTTAGCTACTTTCACTGTTGCCATCATACTTATGTGGACAATCAATAACTTACCATATCCGTTTAAATTACGCGTTGAGCCTGAAGGTGAAACCGGAGTTGGCGGACTGGATGTATTTGAACACGGTGCTGAAGCATATACCATACATTAAATACAGTCGACTGAAAACAGGGGTACCTTGAACGCCCTGTTTTCAGTCGGTTAACTTATTAAAACCACATCGATCATGAAAAAAATTGAAGCCATTATAAGGCGCTCCAAATTTGAAGAGGTTAAAGCGGCATTGCACGCCATTGATATCGACTTCTTTTCGTATACCGAATCGTACGGAGTTGGAAATGAACGGAAAAAGAAGGATGTATTTCGTGGCTCTAATGATACGGACTATATTTCTCGCTTAACGCTCTCTATTGTTGTCCGCGATATCAATCTTGACAAAACGGTTGCATGCCTTTTGAAATCGGCTTATACCGGTGAAATTGGTGATGGAAAGATCTTCGTCTGGACCATTGACCAATCCTATCGAATCCGTACAGGTGAGAGTGGTGACGATTCCATGTATAATAAAGATTAGTTGATTGCAACAGAATCACCTTTTCACCAGTAAAAAAGCCGCCTCTTCAACAAGGCGGCTTTTTTTATTGCAGACTATTGAGGTAACTCAGTTTCTATCATGGTTCATCAAAGAAAGAGAGCTGGGGACTTGAAGAAGTTTTTCCTTTTGAGCGGTACTCCCGATAGGCATTGATCAGCGCATTGGTTGAGCAATCATGACCGGCAACGGTTTCACTTCCCTGGATTTCAGGGAAAATGGTTTTGGCAAGCTGTTTGCCAAGCTCGACACCCCATTGGTCAAATGAGTTAACTTCCCAGATAATCCCCTGAACAAAGACCTTATGTTCATACATGGCAATGAGAGTGCCGAGAGTAAACGGGTTGAGCTCATTGACGAGAATGGTGTTGGTTGGCCTGTTGCCGGGAAATACCTTGTGCGGAAGGAGGGTACTGATTTCTGCGGGATCACATCCGGCGGCTTCAAGTTCGCGAAGTACCTCTTGCTCGTTTTTGCCTTTCATAAGAGCTTCGGTCTGCGCAAAACAGTTTGCAAGCAGAATATCGTGATGCTCCCCGACCGGGTTCTGGGTTTTAAGCGGCACAATAAAATCGGCCGGAATAAAGGTCGGGCCCTGATGCAGAAGTTGAAAAAAAGCGTGCTGGGAGTTGGTTCCTGGTTCACCCCATATTACAGGTCCGGTTGCATACTCCACCACGCCTCCCTGGCGGTTGACACTTTTGCCGTTGCTCTCCATATCGAGTTGCTGGAGATAGGCTGGAAAGCGATGCATGTACTGATCGTAGGGAATCACAGCATGAGATGAAACATCAAAAAAATTATTGTACCAGACCCCAAGCAGGGCAAGAAGAACAGGAATATTCCTTTCAAGAGGTTCATTCTGAAAATGCAGATCCATTGCATAAGCACCGTTGAGCAGCTCCTGAAAACGGTCGAATCCAAGATAGAGTGCTATAGACAATCCAATGGAAGACCAAAGAGAGTAACGTCCGCCAACCCAGTCCCAGAAACGGAACATGTTTGCTTCGTCAATACCGAATTCAACAACTTTCGCCCGATTGGTTGAAACCGCAATAAAATGCTTTGCGACATGGGATTCATCGCCGGCATGAGTCAAAAACCATTCACGGGCACTCATCGCATTGGTCAGGGTCTCTTGAGTGGTAAAGGTTTTCGAGGCAATAATGAAGAGCGTCGTTTCTGGATTAAGTTTTTTCAGTGTTTCGCTGACGTGGGTTCCATCAATATTTGACACAAAATGCACCTGCAGCCGTCCATGTGCAAACGGGCGAAGTGCTTCGGTAACCATACAGGGTCCAAGATCAGAACCGCCGATACCGATATTGACTATATCAGTTATCGCATGCCCAGTGTATCCCTTCCACGTTCCCGATATAACTCTCTCACAGCAGTCCTTCATCTGCTGAAGGACATCGGCAATTTCCTTTGAAATCTCAAGGCCGTCAATCTCAAGAGGAAACCCGGGCGGCCTTCGAAGAGCAGTGTGCAGCACGGAACGATGTTCTGTAAAATTAATGGCTTGACCATCAAACATCTCTGCGCGCATTTTTTCAACTCCTGCAGAACGGGCAAGATCAAGAAGCAGGTCCACCGTATGGGAGGTGATCCGGTTTTTTGAATAGTCAAGCAGCATTTCTCCCCAGGAGATAGAAAACCGCTCAAACCGGGCCCCGTCAACATGAAAGAGCTCCCGGATATGCAGTTTATCGATTTCATGCTTGTGCGATACAAGGGCGCTCCATGCTGCGCTTCGTGATAGGTCCATAATGTTGTTCAATTAATAATATTATGTTGGCTCTTAGCGTACTTTAGTGGAAGAAAATAATAAAAGAGCAGACTACAGCATTTTGATATCATGGTAAAAATGCAAAAAGTAACCGACCATTACCAGCGATTATTAGAATTTTTCTGCCTCGGCAGGTCGACGTTGTCAATTTGTGCTTGTGTGGCCTGAACATAGAGGTTCGCCTTCGTTTTACAGGCGATGAAGCATTATGAGATTTATTTTCCATTTAAATATTCGAAGAGCCTGAAAGTTAACCGTATCAAAATTCAATTACTTCACTAATAATATAGCAGTAAATTACTGCTCATTCTTATATAAATATTCAATAATGAAGGCCTAAAGTTAATTGCGTTTACACTTTTACATTTATCATATTACGCATTATAGATATATTTCTTTCGCATTAATAAATATATATGATGAGAAGTGTTACTCTCGATGTATTTATTATCCCCTGCAAGTCTGAAGATTGAAAGAAATATTCTGCATTAGCAAGCATAATATATTTTCTCTATAGCAAACCCTGGCGATACCACTACGGTTACTGGTTCTGCGGCTATTCGACCAATAGTCGACACCTCACCTTTATTGCGCATAGAAAAGCTTATTTTCTCCGTTAAGGCAATAATACTCTTCAATATTACTGTTAATGTTTATTCAAAAATGAAAATAAAAACATATTGATGTATCGTTATTTTAATAGCAAATCCAGCCTTTACGTTGACCGCGTATTATATTTACGCTTTTTAGTTGCAATTATTTCGCACTTCTAAATAAACGATTAAAAGGTTTGCTTTTTATTGTATTGAAATGAAAATAAATGATTATCTACTATCGGCTTATGACTAAAATCTTTGGGGATTATGTCAGCCTTATTTTTTTTTAGATAGCTCATTCCCTCAAAATAAAAACACAACTATGTCAGTAAACACAAAAAACATTCAGCAACTCTATGTTGCTTATTTTGGACGACCGGCCGACGTATTAGGCTTGGCCTACTGGGAAAATGTCGTTGCGGCTGCTAACGGCAATATTCAGGCTGTGAGTTCCTCTTTTGCTGCTTCAGCGGAATATAAGGCTACATTTGCCGGCTTAAATACTATGCAGATTGTTAACGCTGTTTATAACAACCTGTTCCATCGTGATGCTGAACCTGGTGGCTTGCTCTACTGGAGTAATCTGCTTGCTCAGGGTGCCATCACTATTGACAATGTTGTCACTCAAATCGCTAATGGAGCGCAGACAACAGACAAAATTGCTTTGGCCGATAAAGTTGATGCTGCTGTAAACTTTACAAACGCAATGGTTACCACGGCTCAAATCCTAAGCTATAACGGCACACCAGCATTGGCGATTGCCAAGAGCTGGCTTGCCGGCATCTATGATGCAACATCCGAAACCACAGCATTGGCATCGCTTGATACGACCATAGCATCGCTTGCAACAGCAGCGACTCCTCAGACACTCACGCTCACTACAGGTGTGGATACAATTAACCCAACAGGCTATAGCAATACTGTAGGAGTTTTGGGCGCTGCCGGTACTGCAACTTTGACAACATTTGATACTATTGCTGCAACAGGTTCAGGTAACACTTTAACGCTTACTGACACCAGAACAGGTAGCGCAACAACCTTGCCTACAAATCTGACGATTACAGGTGTTCAAAATGCAGTTGTTCAGTCGACACAGGCAGTTGGTGTGGTTGGCTCTAACTCAGTGAACTCTGCAGCTTTTGATGTCTCAGGTTGGACTGGTCTAACTTCGCTTAATGTTTCTGCTTCAACAGGTGGAAACTACATCAAGGCAGCAGTCACTACTAATGTAAATGTCGCTGATAGTGCAGGGGAAGTTGCTGTGAATGGTGGTAAGGACGTTACGGTTGTTACGACTGTCGGTGATATTGCTGTTGGTTATCTTCTTACAGAAGGTACAGCTTCAACTACAGGCGGTACTGCAGCAAAAGGTGCTGTGAATGTCACGACTACAGGTGCAACTGGTGCTGTTGGTGTTAATGGCGGTACTTCAGTAACGACAACTTCAGAACATGATGTCACAATTGCTGGTGCAACTGGTGCTGTTACTGTATCAAATACAGGTCTTGGTAACGGAATTATCTCTATTCAAGGTGGCACAACAGTTAACTACGCTTTGACAGCAGCTCATACCAGTACAGGTACTGTAACAATCGGCCCTACATCCTTGACGAGAACATATGCAACTGTAACGACTCCTGATATCTTAACTGCAGCGTATGCAACAGGTAATGTTGTCGTTAACAATTCGTTTACTGCTGCAGATGGAACAACAATCACTTATGGTACTGGTGCAACAGGTGTATACACCAATGGCGCAACAAGTGTATCAATTACTGGCGGTGGTGCTGCTACGGTTGTAGATGCAAACACTTATGCAAGGCATTTGACTAATAGCACAGATACAGCAGCAGCAGGAACAAGTGTATTGAGCACTGTGTCTTTGAATCATATTGGAGCGGCATCAACAATCGCTTCTAGTGCATTGACAAATGTATCCCTCACAAATTCAGCTTACGGTGTTACAGATACAGTTGTTGGCGCACACACTTTAGCTATCACTTCGGCAGGTAACAGTTCTGTTGCTGGAATTTCTGATGCCACAGCTACCAGTTTTGCAATTACTACTTCAGGAGCAAAGGCTACTACAGCTGACACTCTTGTTGTTGCTGGTGCTCATGCAAACAACATCTCCGTTGCTAATACTACAGGAGCATTTACTCTTGGATCTATTAGCGGTGTAGGTACAGATTCCACCATCACGGCAATTGCTGTTTCTGCTTCAGGTAATGGCACAACAGTTCTTGGTGATCTTACAAATGCGAAAGTCACTTCAGTTGATGCATCTGCTGCGACTGGTGCTGTATCAGCAACGATTGATGCAACCAAAGCTACTTACGCAGGTGGAATAGGTAATGATACTTTGACAATCAGTGCTGTTCCTACGAAAGCAATTTCTGGTGGTATTGCTGGTGTTGATACTTTGATACTGAACGCACTTGGTTCAGCTCCATCTTCAGGTACCCCAGTTTTTATCAGTGCAATTTCTTCTAGCAACAAGGTTTCAGGTTTTGACGTTCTTGGTCTTGGTACTGCTGCTAATGGCACCTATGATGGTTCAGGTTTTGCAACTTTGAGCATTGCCAATGCTGTTGCTGATGCTGTTACTTTCAATAACCTTGATGGTAATAACACGCTGAACATGTCTGCTGCGCCAGGATATAATGTTACGTTGACCTATGCAGATCCATCTAGCACAACAAGTGATGCATTGACCTTCAATGTTGGAACTGCGACAGGAACAGGTTTAAATACATACACCTTAGGAACAGCTGTTACTGCTAACGGGATTGAAAATGTGACTGTTCACAGTCTTGGAACTGGTACTGGTACTAATGTATTGCATATTGCAGATAACCATGGTTTGACCTTGACTATCGATGGAGCAGAAGCTTTGACATTGGCAGCAGCTTCAACTGCATTCTCTACTATTGATGTCAGTGCAGCTCTTAAGGCTGTGGATGTAAGTGCTGTAGCAGTTGCAGCTACAGGTGTTACTATCACTGGTGGTGCAGGACTGTTGACCGCAATTGGTGGTGCAGGTGTTGACCATATTACAACTGGTGCAGGTGGTGGTGTTATTACTGGTGGAACAGGAGCCGATGTAATCAACCTTACAGCTGCCTCAACAGCAGTTGCCGTCACACTCAATGTTGCAGATGCAGATTCACTTTACAACTCTTATGATGTGGTAAGTGGGTTCAACGTTGCCGCTACAGTTGCTTCGGACATCCTTCACTTTACAGCAGGAGCAAGTATATTCGCTACTGCATCTGGAAGCACAAACATTACAGGGGTAACTTTCACAAATACTGGTGGTGTGATCGCTTTTGCTGGTCCATCTTTGGGTGGAGCTACATTAGCAAGCTTGATAGGTGCTGCAGAAGCATTGGTAGACACAGCCGCTGCTGTTTCAGGTCATGAGAAAGCTACAGCTGCATTCCAATTCGGAACAGACACATATGTAGTTCATGCAGGTACAACTATTGATGCCGCACATGACTCTGTTGTTGAGTTGGTTGGCGTAACAGGTGTAGTTGCACTAACAACAGGCTCAACCCTTGCTGCTCATACAATTCTTCTCGGTTAAGAATGTAAAGAATGAAAAACACTCCCCCCGCACAGCTGAAAAGGCGGCGGGATGAGTAACAGAACTGTTCTTGTTGTTTTTATTTTGAGGAGTAAAAATACCTTCGGTGGTGTAAAACCTGCCGAGGGTATTTTTCATTAGGAAAAAACAGCAGAGGGATACATCAGTATTTTGATAAGAGAATAACCCAAATAACCATTACAATGAATGCTCAAGCTGAGCTGAATAAACAATCCATCTTGGAACTTGAGAAAGAGAAAGCTGAGCTGCAGTCCATAATCAGCAAGCAGGACATTGAACTGGCAAGAGTTTCTAATGCAATTGCCGAAAAATGCACAGCATTGCGTGATCTTCTTGATCAGATATATGCTCTTGAAATAGATAGAGGATTGAAAAGATCTATGACCGGTACCTGTTTGTCTCTTATAGAAACAGAGGCGATAGAAAAGCGGTTGAACATGGCGTTGACAGAATCAGATTCTTTATTTCTCTCAAGGCTTCAGAAAAAACATCAAAACCTCAATCAGCGTGAGCTGCAAATCTGTCTGCTGATTAAGCTGGATTACGATATCAATGAAATTGCAAGATTTGTCCATCTGTCGGCAAGAGGGATGGAGAGTCTGCGATTCAAAATGCACAAGAAGCTTGGGCTTGGTAAACACCAGTCCATAAAAGCTTACTTTTCGGATTTTATGATCAATTGACTCAGAAAATTGAGGAAGCTGAAAACTTCAGGTATTACATCCCGTTGCAATGTCAATCAAACTGATGAATTTATAATGAAACTGGCTTACGGTCAAATTCAGAAAAACACGCCGTCACCTTCATTTCTTAATACAGAACAGTAATAGCCCTAAGATTTTATTACTTATTTGTATAATTCAGTAAAATATTTATATTTCACTGAGAAGACCCCATTAAAGAATGCGAAAATTTTTTGATGGATCATGAAGAACACAACGAATGATCACACACACAACTAATAAAAACAGAAACAGGAGTACTTGTAATGAAAAAAACAGCAAAAATTTTAAGCCTTGCCGTTGCATTGTTCGCAGGAGTAAGTGGTACAGCTCAAGCAGCGGACGGGTTTAAGATCGGCGCAGACCTTGTCACCAGCTATGTATGGAGAGGTACTGCTATCGGCGACTCCCCTGCCATTCAGCCAGCTTTGTCGTACACCTTCAAGGACAGCAACATTGTCGTTGGTGCATGGGGTTCTTATGCCGTTATCGCTAACACCCCCCTTTTAGACAGCCCTGACTACCGCTATCAGGAAACCGATTTTTATGTGACCCTGCCTATCGGCCCTTTCAGCTTGACAGCAACCGATTATTTTATGCCTTTTCCCGGAAGCAGTGATGCTTTCAGCTTCAAGAACGGCGGACCTAACATTGCTGAAGTAAGTCTGGGTTATGCACAGGGCGATCTCAGCCTGCTGGCTGCCATCAACTTTGCAGGAACTCATTATGACTATGCAAAGTATTTCGAGGCAGGGTACAAGGTATACGACAAGGATGGCTATACAGCTAAAGTTGTTCTTGGAGCAGGTGACGAATCGGAATATGCCGTATCAACCGGAAAAACAGGCTTTAATGTCGTAAATGTCGGTTTTTCAGTTTCTAAAGACAGATACACCGGTTCATACACATACAACCCTGACACAAGACAGGGAAACTTTGTGCTTATGGCATCGTTCTAAACGAAGTTTTTTCTTCTGTTCTTTGTTCCCGTTAGGTTACAATATGAAAAAAGGAGCCCAAGCGGCTCCTTTTTTTTATATCACGCCAGACTTCCTATATATCGGCCTCGTAAATAACGTACTCCTTATAAGGCTTCCCGCCTATCACCTTTGCCAGTTTGCTCATGGACTCGTTGGCTTTGAGTACCCAGCTCATTTCACTGGCAAACACCCCGTGCTTTCCTCCATAATCTGCAATCTGGGTATTCAGGATACTGTCGACTCCCTTATTGCGGTATTCCGGCAGCACTCCCATGGTTATAGTGCGAACCATGGTAATATTGCGACTGTACCAGAGATATTTGAGCAGGCCCAATGGTGAAAGCGGATTTCCGTTAACATGTTTGAGCGCCTGGTTAACATCGGGAAGGGAGAGGGAAAAACCTACCGTACGCTTGTTTTTATCCTCGACAAAATAAATGTAATGAGGGTTTGCTATCGGCTTCAGGCCTTTTGCGAGAGCATCGAACTCTTTGTCGGTCATGGGAACGAAACCCCAGTTTTTTTCCCACGCCTTGTTGTAAATGTCACGAATACGTTCTATTTCCTTATCAAAGTCTTTCATGTTCATGATCCGCACCGTCAGTCCTTCCTTTTTCATGACATGCTGGGCAATACGACGCAGGCGAGAGATATCAATCAGTTTCTGATCGATGTACCATGCAAGAAGCTCCTGGCCGATATGGTGACCGTAGTTCAGGACAAGATCGTTGTAATAGGGCGGATTGTAGAGCATGAGAAATACCGGAGGACTGTCGTACCCTTTTGTGAGCATGCCGCACTGGTCGTTCATTGATGGGCTTACCGGGCCACGCATGGCATTGAGCCCCTTCCCTTTAAGCCATTTGGCCGCAGCATCAAAAAGTGCATCGGCAACCTTCTGGTCATTGATAGACTCAAAAAAGCCCCAGAACCCAACCTTGTCACCGTGTACCTCATTGTGCCGCCGGTTCGCAATTGCTGCTATAGTTCCTGCCATAACCCCGTCTTTCCATGCGGTAAACATTGCAAGGTCGGCGTGATCATATAAGGGATACACTTCGGTGTCGAGTGTTTTCATATAATCGTCAATAACCGGTGGCACCCAGTATTTATTGAGCTCCGGATCATTGCGGTAGATCTGCCACGCAAAGGTGATAAACTGCTTGCGTTCTTTTTTTGTTTTTACCTGCCGGATTTCAATTGCCATAATATCTTTCTCTTTCCCGTTACAGTAATAGAATGCTCTGCTGAGATAACTTCACAAAGAAATAACTTTTACTTTTTAAGCTGATGAATGACGGAGGCCCCTTCTCGAAGCATGCGTTCAGTCTCCTCCCATGAAATACACTCATCGGTTATGGAAACTCCATACCTGAGTTTACCCGGATCTTCAGGAAACGGCTGATTACCTCCACAGATATTACTTTCAATCATGACGCCGGCTATACTTTTGTTTCCATCGGTTTTCTGCTGGAGAATATTTTCCCAGACCTTAAGCTGCTGCTCATGTTTTTTCCCTGAGTTGGCATGGCTGCAGTCAACCAGAAGCGACTGCTCCAGACCTCCCTTTTCTATCCACGATTCAGCAAGAGCAATACTTTCTGCATCATAATTCGGTTTATCGCCACCGCGAAGCACAAGATGTCCAAACGGATTTCCTTTGGTCGTAATGACACTGCTGTGCCCTTCCTGATCAATCCCAAGGAAACTGTGCGGATGCATCGCGGAACGGATTGCATCAACAGCAACGTTAAGACGGCCGTCTGTTGAATTTTTAAACCCAACCGGCATGGAGAGTCCACTTGCCATCTGACGGTGGGTCTGCGACTCAATTGTTCTTGCCCCGATAGCAGCCCAGCTTACGACATCGGCAACATACTGGGGGGTTATGGGGTCCAGAAATTCTGTTGCTGCCGGCAGCCCGATTGCATTGATGTCAAGCAGGAGCTTTCTGGCATAGAAGAGCCCATGAACAATATCATAGGTATCATCCAGATGAGGGTCGTTAATAAACCCTTTCCAGCCGACAGTAGTGCGTGGCTTTTCAAAGTAGACACGCATCATGATGCACAGATCGTCCTGCAACTCTATGCGCAATGCTGAAAGTTTATGAGCATACTCAAGCGCAGCGTCGGTGTCATGAATCGAGCAAGGTCCGACAATCACGAGCATTCTGGAGTCCTTGCCAGTCAATATATTTTCCACTTCACGCCGTCCTGTAATGACGGTCTCTGCTATGCGTTCATCCACGGGAAGCTTCTCCTTGAGTTCCTTTGGAGAAGAGAGGCGGATAATGCGTGAAACTCTTAAATCATGTAACTTTTCCATTCGTTTTCAACAATAATATCATCATAGAAATTAACAGGATGCAAGATAAAAAAAACCTTAATATATAAGCATTATCCATACGTATTAATTCCTGCCATAACAATCCCCCCTTCCATTCTCTCTCTTTACTCATCTCTTATGCCTTCTGTTTTTTTTAATCTTAATGCCTCAAAAAAAAATATATTATCCCAGTTACGGATGAAGTTTTCAAAAAAGGCAATTTATAATCAAAGAAGAACATGAACGTACTGATCACTGACGGTATTGATCCACAATGCGGTCAAATCCTAACCCAGAACGGTTTTAACGTGACCGAAATACCGAAAATCAGTAAGGAAGAACTCAAAAAGATAATCGGGGGCTTTGAAAAACTGATTGTGAGAAGCGCGACAAAAGTTACCGCCGAAATTATCGAGTGCGGTACCAACCTCAAACTTATCGGTAGAGCGGGAGCCGGAGTTGACAATATTGACATCGAAGCTGCGACTCGCAATGGCATTATTGTCATGAACACTCCTGGAGGAAACACCGTGTCTGCTGCGGAACATACCTGCGCCATGATTCTTTCAGCTGCGCGCCGCATTCCCCAGGCAACAGCCGATCTGAAAAAAGGTAACTGGAACAAGAAAATATTTACCGGCATTGAGCTTGAGGGCAAAACCCTCTCCATTATCGGTCTTGGTAAAATCGGACGTGAAGTCGCCTCGCGCATGCAGGCGTTTGGAATGAACACTATTGCCTATGACCCTATGATCCCTGATGAGTTTGCCACTCATCTCAATATTGAGCTTCTCCCTCTGCATGAAAATTTTATACGCGCGGATGTTATCACTCTCCATTCATCACTTAACGAATCAACGCGCAATCTTATTTCAAAAGAGACGATTGACCTGATGAAACCCGGTGTTATCATCATCAACTGCGCCAGAGGCGGAATCATTAATGAAGCAGACTTGGCGGAAGCTATCGAATCAGGAAAAGTTTCAGCTGCAGCGCTTGATGTTTTTGAGGCTGAGCCGGTCAGCCCTGACAACCCTCTTTTGAAACTCGATGCTGTTATTGCTACTCCGCATATTGCGGCATCTACCAACGAGGCTCAGCAAAAGGTTGCCATTCAGATTGCTGAACAGATTGTTGACTGGAAAAGAAAAGGAAAGCTCGAAGGTGCCGTCAACGCTTCAGCCGTTGAACTGGCTCAGGCTCCCGGTGTACGCTCGTATCTTACTCTTGCTGAAAAACTCGGAGCAACACTGGCACAGATGGCCACGGAGGAAGCCACGAAAATGACTATCAGAACTTCCGGCGAGTTCCTTCAAAAATTCAATGAAGTCATTTCCGCAGCTGCTCTTAAAGGCTTTCTTGATATCCGTCAGTCAAAAGATACCAACTATATCAATGCATTCACGATGGCAAGAGAGTGCGGTATCAGCCTGGAGCAGAAGTTTGAAAAAGAAAATCCTGACTATACCAATCTGATTCGTATTGAGCTTGAAAACGGAACGGCAAAACGAATGATCGGCGGTACTGTCTTTGGCGACAAAGAGGTCCGGATTGTTATGATCGACCAGTTCCTTGTCGAATTCAAACCTGAAGGCAATATTATTATCTACAACAATATTGATAAGCCGGGTGTCATTGCCAACGTCACTCAACTGCTGCTGCAGCATAACTTGAATATCGCCTATATAGCACTTTCAAGGGATGAAGAAAAAAATGTCGCGATGACAGCAATCGTTGTCGATGGAGACGTGACGCAGGAACTTCTTGATGGCATAAGAACTGTTAACGGGGTCGATGTCGTTAATCTTGTATCGCTCTAAATTAGGTTACAATCAGACAACAAAAAACCTGCCTTTAAAGCAGGTTTTTTGTTGTCCTTTCAGACTAATTATAACGCTAAAGAAATTCAGCGAGCCTTGGCGAAATCAATACTGAGCCATTTATCTTCATAAGAGGCCCCTGTTGATTCCATTCCGGCAAGGAAGATCGGCAAGACGACAACTTTCTGGTAATCGCCGATACGGATTGTAAGATCATCGCCGAGTTTGAGAATTTTCGGTTCCAGACCCATATTTTCCATAAACGGCAACCTGACCCGAACTTTGTAGTGACCTTCTGAAACCTTCTGGATATCAACCGGATTTTCCGCGAAGAAAATATCAAGTGGATTCAGTTCGCCATAAACTTTTTCACCTACCCTGCGAAGCATCGGCAGACCGACAACCTCATCATCAAACAACGGGACTTCAGCAATAGGAATAGGGGCAAAGGCTTCTTCGATCTGGTCAATATACTTCTGCTGAATAGAGCGCCACTTCTGGAAATAAGGATCAGGACTCTGATCAGGCATAACACGGTTAATGGTAATCCTGTCTACTGTAATACCGTAGAGGTTAAGATAGGTCAAGGCACGCATGGACTCCTTGATAACCATCTTCTCAGGGTTCATGACAAGACGCATGGTTGTTTTTGAGTTATCAGCCAGCAAATCAATAATACCTTCTGTTGAAGAGAAAAGATTGTCAACCTTATCGTAAACCTCGACAGGAGCAACAAAATCGTTTATTTTATTGATTTTCTTTGAAAGAGGCCTGATAACAGGCTTAACCATAAACTTTTCGACATTTCGGATCATTTTGATAAACCATCCGAATGTTTCAGGCAGAGAAAGAAGACGAAGAGTTTCGCCGGTAGGAGCGCAGTCAACAACCAGAAGGTCGTATTCATTCTGTTCATTATAACGCTTGATATAAGAGAGCGAAAAGAGCTCTTCCATTCCAGGAAGCACGCCCATTTCCTCGGCATAAACCCCTTCAATCCCGCGAGATTCCATTAAATGGGCAAAGTGTTCTCTGACGACATCCCAGTTCAAATTCAAATCACCAAAAACACTGACCTCCTGTCCCCAAAGATTTTCAGCGATTTTAACAGGTGAAGGCCCCAATTTTACATCGAGCGAGTCGCCCAGACTGTGCGCCGGATCGGTAGACATAATAAGGGTTCTGTACCCCATATCTGCGGCTTTTAGCGCTGTGGCTGCAGCAACAGATGTTTTACCCACACCACCCTTACCGGTAAAAATGATATTACGCATACGTTTTAATGATTCTTATTTAAAGAATTATTGAAAAAAGCTGTTTTCTACCCACCACTATTCCCCGACAGTTGAGTCACTTGAAAAGGCTTAAGATAATAAAATTTCCATCTAATGGACACGCAGAAATAACAAATTACCTTTTTAAAAAAGCCCATGTAAAACAAAAGAGGGTATTGACAATCCTGACCATAGCTTTACCCTACCGGCCAAGCACCGAGCCCTGCCGACAGTCCTATCGCTTACGTTTGCGGGACGAATGAGAAGAGCGCTCTTTTTTCACTTTGTGACTTTTAAAGCCCTTACCGGCCTTGGAATGACGGGATGAAAATTGAGGTCTTTCAAATGACACAACCTCTCTTTCAATTTTCAGCCGCTGACCGGGAACAATCGTCATGCGGTGATTAAGATGGTTCAACTCTGCGAGACGCTGAATACTGGTACCGTACTTTCTTGAAATGGAGGCAAGAGTTTCTGACCTTCCGACCCTGTGAATCACTAACTTTTTCTTAACTGTACCTTCTCTTCCTGAATCGCCCTGAGCGGAGCTGCTGCTATCCCCTCCCCCGAAAACGATAAGTTTCTGGCCCGGAGTAACTTCAGGATCTTTCAAGTCATTCCATGCAATAAGCTGACTGATATAGGTACGATACATCCTTGCAATGGAGCCGAGATTTTCTCCCTGCTGTACAATATGAAACTTCTCTGCCTGTCCGGAGGCACCTTGAGCTCCGGAACCGGCATTAAGACTTTCGACTCGTGCAAGCAGCTGCTCGCGTTCCGAAGCTCTTGATGATTTGTAAGCATAAATTTCCTGTTCACGCTTCTGGAACTGACCGATGTATTGTTTTGGCAGCTTAATAACGTTGCCGGAATAGCCTGCAGCCGGAATGATACCGAGCTTGTACTGTGGATTGAGAAACTGCAGATCGCGCATCGGCACACCAATGGTCTCATTAATCTGGTAAAATGACAACATGCGGGTGGTTCTCAGCGTGTCGATATCGTGATACAGAAACCCGGGCTCTACAGGCCGGATATTGTGCTCATTGTAAAAGTTCATGATATAGTTCACGGCGATGAATGCAGGAACGTAACCCCTCGTTTCAGCAGGAAGGTAATCCCATATTGCCCAGTAGTTCTTTATACCGCCAGCCCTCCTGATTGCCTTGTTGACATTTCCAGGACCGGAATTATAAGCTGCAAGAGTAAGGAACCAGTCGCCGTAAATACGGTAAAGATCTCTTAAATATCTGCAAGCCGCAACGGTGGCCTTCTCAGAATCATAGCGATCCTCAATAAAGGAAGAGGACTGCATGCCATACATTTTTCCTGTGCCGTACATAAACTGCCATAATCCTTTCGCCCCGGCAGGAGATACTGCCGTCGGGTTCAGAGCCGATTCAACAATGGCGAGGTACTTCATTTCCAAGGGAATATTGTAAGCATCAAGTTTTTCCTCGAAGAGAGGAAAATAGATTTTCGTGAGTCCGAGGATTTTGGCCGTCAGATTTCTCTTATCGACAGCATAAATTCTTATAAATCCCCTGACATGATCATTATAAACAAGATTAAACGGGGTTTTGCGAGCGAGCTGGGAAATCCTGGAAGCATAGACTGAATCACTGTACTGAGGCACAAAGTTGGCAGGAAATCCAAACTTCTCACCCTCTTTTGATGGAGCTGAAAAGTGTTCGTCCTTGAAATAGGTTGCATTCACAAGACTGTCAAGAATATCTGAAACTGATGACTTGGGAAGCGACCCCCTGATAGCTGTAACAGGGTCTGCAGCATTAACCGGCAATGCAGGGACTTGAAATGCAAGAGCAATGAACAATACCTTGAAAACCCTCAAGGCGCTTGTACAGATCTTCAGGGCGTCTTGACTGCAAGCAGAAACTTCGTCCAACCTGCTCGCAAATCGCTCACAACGATTATTGGAAATAACCTTATTATTAACCCTTATTTTCACAAGCGGCACGTTCATTAAGAGAGGAAATAACTAAACGATTGATGCTGAAACAGCAACAATCAACTTTGAAAAAGTAACAATAAAAACCGTTCCTGACTAATAGAATAATATATTGCGCTATTTTTACTTTCAACCACTCCAATCAGTAGGTAACTTTCCAGAGAAAAAGTCCGTTTGCAAGAGCCGGTTTAAGTGAATTGGATATCACCCGTGAATCAAGCATCCTCTGGAACTCTTCAACACTTAGAATGCCCTTGCCTGCGCATATCATTGTATCAACGAGATAGCGCACCATACTCCTTAAAAAACGGTTTGCTGAAATCTGAAATACCAGATAGCGATCGTATTGATACCACTGGCTCGCCGTCACCGTACAGAAACGACCTGGATTATCTCTGTCTTCTTTTGAAAAAGCTGTAAAATCGTGAGTTCCGACAAGAGAGGCTGCAATTTTTTGCATGACCTCAATATCAGGCTTTCCAAAAGAACACCCCGCAAACCGGCCATAAATCGCTGAGGGCTCCTCAAGAAGAAAATACCGGTACTGCCTCTCTTTTGCGCTGTGGCGTGCATGAAAATCATGAGGCATTTCCTCTGGATCACTTACCCTGATACTTTTGGGTAAAACACAATTCAGTGAATGAACAATTCTTGCTGGCTCAAGTGCAGAATCGCTGAAAAAGTTGGCAATCTGAGCCTTGGCATGAACCCCCTTATCGGTTCGCCCGGCTGCTGCAAGCGAGATTTTTTCCTGCAGAATCATGCCGAGTGCAGCTTCTATCTCTCCCTGAACGGTTGTAATCCTGCCGGACTGCCTCTGCCATCCGGCAAAGGAGGTACCATCATATTCAACGGTAATCCTGATGTTCTTCATAAATGCAAATACCCGGGTTTTACATAAGAGTTCGGAATGAATAACGCTAACTGAATGGCAGATCCGATATGGAATAGAGTTATTCGGCTTTCAGCAATCTATCGGCAAGCATGGCCATAAAATCATGACGGGTTGATACAAACATGTGCACATAAATGCGATGAGAAACAACCTCATAGATAACTCTTGTTTGACCAACCACTCTTTCGCGAATTCCTTGCAGACCAAGCTGAACAGCTTCATCAGGCACTAAACCAGCAACAGGAAACTCCCCAATATTATTCAGCATCACTTTATACTTCAAATCTGAATCCTGCCAGACCTTGACACCGAATTTTTGGATCACATATTTTTTAATTTCGCGATAATCGTCTTTTGCGCTCTCTAAGACAAAAACTGAATGAGCCATCACCCTTCCTTATCCATTTCAGAAAAAAAATCCTCAGCTGACTGAAATTTACGTTGGGCAATATCTTTTTTACCCAGGTTGATGAGTTTCAGAAAAGCCATAGCCTCATTCATTTCTTCATACGTACGTATGTCCATGACAACCATTTTGGCTTCACCATTCTGGGTGATAATAAGCGGACTGCGATTGTCTTCAAACCCCTTGACGATTTCGGCGGCATGGGACTTGAGGTACGATATCGGGTGAATACTGCTTGAAAGCTTCATGGTAACTCCGACTGATAAAGTAAAAACATTAAGACTAAATATAGACTATATTCAGTTTTCCTGAAAATGAAACAGAGTTAAACGAGGGGCTCCACCGCGAACTTAATCAAAGCATTGATTTTTTTTATAAAAAGGTTATAAATAAATTAGATGTATTATATTGTTAATAATACAGTATTTGTTGACAATAACCCTTACTGATTGCTTAAGATGCTGGAGGCATAGCACGCACATGGAACCCCCGAACGATCATTACGATAGCCCGTGGAAAGAAGCAATAGAGCAATACTTTCCGGAGTTTATGTCGTTTTATTTCCCTTATGCTTATCGAGGGATTGATTGGACAAAGGAACATGTATTTCTCGACCAGGAGTTGCGGGCCATAGTGCAGGATGCCGAGTTAGGCACTCGTTTTGTCGACAAGTTAGTCCGTGTCACAGAACTCAGTGGAAAGGAAAGCTGGATATATATCCATGTGGAAGTGCAAGGCACCAGGCAGGCTGAATTTGCCAAGCGCATGTTTGTTTACAACTACCGGATTTTTGACCGATACGAAAAGCCAGCAGCAAGTCTGGCTGTACTGGCCGATGAACACAAACACTGGAAACCAACCTCTTATGGGTACGACGTTCTGGGTTGCAGGCACACCTTGGAGTTTCCTGCAGCCAAACTGACTGATTACGACGAAAAACTTGATGAACTCCTTGCTTCCGTCAACGCATTTGGTTTAATTACAGCTGCACATATCCTGACCCGACAAACCCGAAAGAAGCATCAGGAACGCTACGAAGCCAAAATCCGTTTAATAAAAATACTCTATCAACGACATTGGGATAAACAGCGCGTCATCGACTTGCTTACCGTAGTGGATTGGTTAATGACACTTCCAGCATGGCTGGAAACAAAAGTCTGGAAAGAAATCGAAACAATTGAGGAGATAGAAAAAATGCAATACATCACCAGCATAGAAAGAATCGGCATTGCTAAAGGCCGAGCAGAAGGTCGCGTAGAAGGTGAATCGAAGCTTCTGAAAAGGCAACTTGAGCGTCGTTTTGGCGCGTTACCAGCATGGGCAATAGAGAAGTTAAGCAACGCCACCGAACCGGCATTAGAAGCCTGGAGCGAGGCTATCCTCACTGCCCAGACACTGGAAGCAGTTTTCAACTCTGACACCCCCCATTTATAAAAGCACCAACTCATCACCGATTACCCCTTGAAGAGGAGTGCGACACCGTCCTGATTCCTAAACCGGCTGACGTCTCTGTGACGAATTTATTACTTCGCATCATCAGCTCAACAGCATCTACTTTAAACTCTTGCTGTTCTGTCTGTGACTGCTGATGGATTGGATATCACAATACATTATAAATACTCAAAACAACTAATACCCACGGCACTTCTTCATCCTCAAAAGTTTGCATAAACTACGATATAAGAACAAATCCTCGATGCAGAGCTTACGGGATATCTAATCCATAGTGATTCAACGGTAATCCTGATGTTCTTCATAAGAGAATTAATATCTTTTGTACGTTGGTTACACTATAATAGTTATCTTCCCGTTTTTTACCCTAATAACAAGAAAACCTCACGTTGCAGACAACTCACTTGGCATTGCTCCTTCAGGCGCTGAAAAGCCTGGACATCCTACCCGAAGGCTCTTACAGGGTTCCCGGAATCTGGACCGGAAATATTCACGAAATCGAAGAGGTCAGCCCGTCGGAATATTTTACTAAAATAATTGAAAGCATCCTCAACAGCACTGATTCCCGGATTGCCCGGGAAAAAAATACGGACTGGAGAGAGGGGGCTGTAGTATACAACCTCTTTATCCGACTTACTACTGCTTTTGACCATAACGGCGATGGGTCAATCTCTACTGAACCACTTGAGTGCGGGTTCAGGGAAACAGGCACCTTCCTGAAAGCAATTGCCATGCTGCCGTATATAAAAAATCTTGGCGCAAATACGGTCTATATTCTCCCTGTCACTGAAATTGGTTCTCAGAGCAAAAAAGGGTCACTGGGTTCCCCTTATGCCGTTAAAAACCCAAGAAAGCTGGATCCGCTGCTTGACGAGCCTGCACTCGGACTTTCTCCGGAAATCCTTTTAAAAGCATTTGTCGAGGCAGCTCATATCCTTGACATTCACGTTGTGCTTGAGTTTGTCTTTAGAACAGCAGCTATGGACAGCAGCTGGATAACAGACCATCCGGACTGGTTCTACTGGATACGGGACAATGAAAATACACACAATTTCGGACCTCCACATTTCGAGCCCGATACACTCAGATGGATTCATGAAGTGGTAGAACGCCACGAAATGCACAATCTCCCGGCCCCTTCTTACGAATACCGTGAGCAATTCGTCTCCCAGCCGGTGACTGTTTATGAAAAAAATGGAATATATCAAGGCACCGCAAAGGACGGTACGCATTGCCGGATTGCAAGTGCTTTTTCCGACTGGCCGCCCGATGACAGGCAACCGGCATGGACTGATGTAACCTATCTGAAAATGCATAACAATGATGATTTCAACTACATTGCATACAATACCATTCGGATGTATGACAGTGCACTTGACAATCCGGAAAACAATAATTCCGCTCTATGGGATGAGATTTTAGATATCATCCCAAGTTATCAGAAGCTTTATGACATTGACGGAGCCATGATCGATATGGGTCATGCCCTGCCCTCTGAACTGAAAAAGAGCATTGTACATAAAGCACGAGAAAGCAAACCGGATTTTGCGTTCTGGGATGAGAATTTCAATCCGACACCTGAGATACGCAATGAAGGCTTTAATGCTGTCTTCGGCTCCCTTCCATTTGTCATTCATGATATTGTCTTTATCCGTGGATTATTGAACTATCTGAACAAAACCGGAGTTGCACTGCCGTTTTTTGGTACCGGTGAAAATCACAATACACCGAGAGTGTGCTTCCGTTACCCCGGGGAAGAGGCCGGACGCAACTTTTCTATCTTTATATTTACACTGAGCGCCATACTGCCTGCCATCCCTTTTATGCAGTCGGGCATGGAACTCTGTGAATGGCATCCGGTAAACCTTGGGCTTAATTTCAACGATGAAGACAGAACTCTCTATCCTCCCGAAAAGCTGCCGCTCTTCAGCGCATTCGGCTATGACTGGGAAAAGAGTAACGGTCTTCTTCCTCTTAACAGCTATATCAGACAGATTCTTGATATCCGAAAAAAGTATCTCGACCTTGTGCTTTGCGGAGATACCGGATCGATGAGTATCCCCTATGTATCCGAGCCTGAACTTTTTGCGGTGCTGAGAACATCCGGCGACCAGTCCCTGCTCTTTATCGGGAACAGCAATTTGTATGAGCCAAGATCGGGCAGGCTTGAGTTCAGCATGAACGACATTTCACTGTTTGACCTGATCAGCGAAACATCATGGCCGATCAAAGAACACAGACTCGAAGTCACTTGCAGTCCGGGCCAATGCATGCTCTTTGAACTTCCGCCTGGGGCTTGAGAGAGATCACAGGTAAAAAACGTATCTTTCGTGATTTTTAATTAACCACAAAAATATCCCATTATGTCTATCCTCATTGTCGGCTCTCTGGCCTTTGATGATATCGAAACCCCTTTTGGAAGTTCTTTTGACACGCTTGGAGGATCTTCCACCTATATTGCCCTTTCCGCAAGCTATTTTGACGATAAGGTAAAGCTGGTCGGCGTCGTCGGATCGGACTTCGAGAATAAACATTTCGACCTTCTGCATTCCAGAAGTATCGACACCAAAGGGATCAAAAAAGTTGAGGACGGAAAAACCTTCCGCTGGGCAGGGCGTTACCATTACGACATGAACACCCGAGACACGCTCGACACTCAGTTGAACGTTTTTGCGGATTTCGATCCACAGGTTCCCTCACAGTACAGGGATGCAGAATTTGTCTGCCTCGGCAATATTGATCCGGAACTGCAGCTCAAAGTTCTTGATCAGATCAACCGACCAAAACTGGTGATCTGCGACACCATGAATTTCTGGATTGAGGGTAAACCGGCTGAGCTCAAAAAAACTCTTGAACGCGTCGATATCTTCATCATCAATGACAGTGAGGCCAGAATTTTAAGCGGTGATCCAAACCTTGTCAAATCAGCCCGCATCATACGCAGCATGGGCCCGAAAACCCTGATCATCAAAAAAGGTGAACACGGGGCTCTTCTGTTTACCGACAACGGCATTTTTGCCGCTCCTGCTTTTCCGCTCGAATCCATTTTTGACCCGACCGGTGCCGGGGATACTTTTGCCGGAGGCTTTATCGGGCACCTTGCCCGTTGCGAAAACATTAACGACCTCGAAATGCGCAGAGCAGTTCTCTACGGCAGCGCTATGGCAAGCTTCTGTGTGGAAAAATTCGGGACTGAAAAAATTGCATCTCTTGATATGCTTGAAATCGAAGACCGGTTCCAGAGTTTCCGTGAACTTTCACGAATTGATGAATAAATAAGAGCAATACTGAAGAACCAGAGGAAATTAAGGAGTACCGGAGAGAACCATTTTAAGAAAAATCATACCATGGATCAGCTTAACTTTCTTGATTACAGTTTCATCTTCGGATACCTTATCCTGACGCTCTCTATCGGGCTCTGGTTCTCTTCACGCGCTTCGGAAAATGTCGATGAGTTTTTTCTGTCGGGGCGCAAACTTCCATGGTGGATTGCCGGTACGGGAATGGTAGCGACAACCTTTGCCGCTGACACACCGCTTGCCGTTGCAGGATTTGTTGCCAAAAACGGCATCGCCGGCAACTGGGTATGGTGGACGTTTGTTTCGGGAGGCATGCTGACGGTATTCTTTTTTGCCAGACTCTGGCGGCGGGCAGAAATTCTTACCGACCTTGAGTTTATTGAACTGCGATACAGCGGAAAGGCTGCCAAGTTTCTACGGGGTTTCAAGGCAGTCTATTTCGGTCTCTTTATCAACGCCGTTATTATTGGCTGGGTTAATCTGGCCATGTTCAAAATCATCAAGATTATGGTGCCGGGGCTAAACCCTGTATGGACAATTGTAGTACTCGTCCTGCTTACCACCTTTTATTCAGGTCTTTCAGGACTTTGGGGTGTATCTATCACTGATGCCGTTCAGTTTGTCATCGCCATGGCCGGATGTATCATTCTTGCTGTACTTGCTGTTCAATCACCGGCAGTAGTCTCTGCGGGTGGACTTACCAAAGCACTCCCGGGATGGATGTTTGACTTTTTTCCCTCATTCGGCGCAGAATCAAGCAGGTCTGCCACCGGGGCTGTCGCTCTTCCCTTTGCATCTTTTGCTGCCATGGCTTTTGTCCAGTGGTGGTCTTCATGGTACCCCGGGGCTGAGCCTGGTGGTGGCGGCTATATCGCCCAGCGCATGATGAGTGCTAAAAACGAGAAACACTCGCTGCTTGCAACGCTTTGGTTTACGGTCGCACACTACTGCCTGAGACCCTGGCCATGGATCATTGTCGGTCTGGTAAGCCTTGTAATGTTTCCAAATCTTCCTGTAAATCAAAAGGAGGACGGTTTCGTCTACGTCATGAAAGCCGTTTTGCCGTCGGGACTGAAGGGCCTCTTGATCGCAGCTTTTCTGGCAGCCTATATGTCGACACTCTCAACACACCTCAACTGGGGTACGAGCTATCTGATTAACGATTTTTACAAACGATTTCTTAAGAAAGAAGGTGACGCAAAACACTACGTCACTATTTCTAAGCTCACAACATTTCTGACCGCGGCATTTGCCCTCTACATTACCTTCTTTGTGCTTGAAACAATAACCGGAGCATGGGAATTTATTATTCAGTGCGGGGCAGGCACCGGTTTTGTCCTTATTCTCCGGTGGTTCTGGTGGCGCCTGAATGCCTGGTCGGAAATCACTTCGATGGTTGCTCCATTTGTTGTTTTTACCTGGCTGAAATTATTTACTACCATTACCTTTCCCTTTTCGATTTTTATCATTGTCGGAGTTACCATTATTGTAACTCTTGTGGTCACCTTTATGACACCGCCAACAGAAAATGCTCAACTGGAAACATTCTACAGGACTACAAGGGTGGGTGGAGTACTCTGGAAAAAAGTATCAAAAAACCTGCCTGAGGTGGAATCAGACAAAGGGTTTGTCATGCTTTTTGTTGACTGGGCCCTTGGCATTATTATGATTTATGCAATCCTGTTCGGCATGGGTAAAATTATTTTTGGTGATCTTTTTCAGGGATTTCTTTTTCTCGGAACGGGATTCATTGCCGGAGCTCTCATCTTTGCTGACCTGAACCGAAGGGGCTGGAACAACCTGAACTGAGAAAAATAACACATGGCTAAACCAACGCTTATCCTTGCCTCGCAGTCGCCAAGACGAAAGGATATACTCTCATTAATGCAGATTCCGTTTGAAACATTAGCAGTTGAAACGGAGGAAATTTTCGATCCTTTCCTCTCTCTTGAAGAGAACGTCACAAAGATAGCAGCAGCTAAAGCTGAAGCAACAGCTGCATTGATAGCAGGTGACAGTCGGAGGACCGTTATTCTTGCCGCAGATACTGTTGTGGCAAAAGGGAACCAGATTCTCGGAAAACCTGCGGGATTCGATGAGGCTTTCCTTATGCTCAAAAGCCTGCAAAACCGATCGCACAGGGTCTATACCGGTTTTGTGCTGCTCTTCGGCGAAAAATCCTACACGGAATGTGTTGTTACAACCGTGGAATTCGAGCCGATGTCTGACCATGAAATCAAACGCTACCTTCTTTCGGTAAAACCATACGACAAGGCTGGATCCTATGGTATTCAGGACCCTCTGATGGCCTGTCATATCAAACGTATTGAGGGTTGCTACTATAATGTTGTCGGCCTCCCGCTATCGAGAGTCTGGAAGGCCTTGAAACCTCTTTTATGCTGATCACCGACAAGGGGAATGCTATGAATTCCGACGCGAATGAACAGCCTGTCCATGTTATTCTCGGACCTACAGCTTCAGGCAAATCTGCCCTTGCTCTCGCACTTGCAAAACAGATCGGTGCAGAAATCATTTCCGCCGATTCGCGGCAGATATACCGCGAGCTCGATATAGGCTCAGCAAAACCTTCAGAGGAATTTCTTCGCCAGATAAAACATCATTTTATCAGTGAAAAAAATATCGGTGAGCCTTTTTCCGCCGGCGACTTTGCTCTTGAAGCCGCAGAACGGATTCGAGACATTCACAGGAAGGGCTTACACGCAGTAGTCACGGGCGGGTCAACACTCTATCTGCAAGGGTTACTTGAAGGCTTTGCTGAGCTGCCTCCAGGAGACCCGGAAATCAGGAAAAGGCTTCTTCATGAACTTGAATGCATTGGAACAGAAGAGCTTTATAAAAAACTTCTCTTAAAAGATCCTGAACAGGCGGCAACTCTTGACCACACTAAGACCCAGCGACTCATACGGAGCCTTGAGATTATCGAAATAACCGGGAAGAGCGTTACGGAGCTGCAAGCTCAAGGAAAAGCACAAACCGGACTTCGTTATCTTACCTGGGGGCTTTCAATGCCGCGGGAAACGCTCTACGACCGTATCAACCAGCGCACGGAGGATATGCTTGAGGCCGGCCTTACCAAAGAAGCTGCACTGCTCCATCATAAATACCGGGCAATGCTTTCGCAGGGAAAAATACCTGCGCTGCAATCGGTTGGGTATCAGGAACTGTTTCAATACTTTGACGGGAAGATCGAACTCACGACTGCCATCAGCCTGATAAAACAGCACACGCGCAATTATGCAAAACGTCAGTTGACTTTTTTTAAAAACAGACTTAGTGTTACCTGGGTGGATGCTCCTGAAAACGAGAGTGAGCTTGCAACGCTTGCCGAGCGGCTAGCCCAATTTCAAAGGTAAAGAGCACCGGCAAGAAAGGGTTTTCCGGTTTTTGGTGACAGGTATTATGCTACGTTGCTCCTGCAGCGAATAATAGAATTTATTTCTGCTCGTTCATTTCAGTGATAGTCTATAATTTCGGCTTCGGATGCATTTCCATCAGCCCACCTGAATATAATCCTCCCCTATCGATCTATCCTCAATGCGAGGAAAAAAACTTGCATACTACGAAAATTTCACGTATCCTGAAAATAGAAGGTACTGCGCCCTGTGGAGCGGAAACCCCCATGAATTTGCACCATTGGGAGGCCAAATAAGAACTATTTGTCCGCTCATGACACAAATCATCACTCATTCGGGTCAAGGAAGGGTTGAACAGGGATCTGTATTGAACAGGCAGTCAGAGTTTCTGAATAACCATTACCCTGCACTCAAACCTCACTACCGGGAAAGAATTGACAGCTTCTGTCAAAAACAGCTCGAACGCATCTTCGATTGTGCAGATATCAAAATCGGGGGTGATCGGCCATGGGACATCCAGATACATAATCCGATTGTTTTTCGTCGCGCCATCACTGAAGGGAACCTTGGCCTTGGAGAGAGTTACATGGACGGCTTTTGGGACTGTGAAGAGCTGGAAGAGTTCATGTTCCGACTTATCAGCTCAAAAGCTGATGAAAAAATAGTTGCACCGATAATGTTCATAGGAAAATGGATCGGCAGAACCTATAACCTGCAGCGTCTATCAAGAGCATACACCGTTGGTGAAACACATTACAATACCGGCAACGACCTTTTTAAGGCGATGCTCGACCAGCGAATGATATACAGTTGCGGCTACTGGAAAGAGGCTAAAAGTCTTGATGAGGCTCAGGAAAAGAAACTCCGCCTGATTTTCGACAAGCTGCAGCTTCAACCAGGAATGCGTCTGCTCGATATCGGGTGCGGATGGGGAGGAGCTGCAAGGTTCGCTGCCGAACATTATAATGTGTCCGTCACCGGCCTGACCATTTCAACTGAACAGGCAAAATTTGCTCGAGAATATTGTGCAGGACTTCCGATCACTATTGAACTGAGCGACTACCGGAAGCAGCAGGGTTCCTTCGACAGAATATATTCGATCGGCATGTTTGAACATGTTGGCTATAAAAACTACCATAACTATTTCGACCTTGTAAGCCGGTGTCTGAAACAGGATGGCCTAACCCTGCTGCACACCATAGGCAGCAACACTCCCCGCACCAATGGCGATCCATGGAGCTGTAAATACATCTTTCCAAACTCGATGCTTCCGTCAGCAAGCCAGATTACAAAAAACTATGAGGGGCTTTTGATGCTCGAAGACTGGCACGTCTTCACCTTTGATTACGCCCTGACGCTCAAAGAGTGGCATGAGAACTTCGAAAAGCAGTGGCCGGTTCTTCAAAGCAGCTACTCTGAAAGATTTCACCGTATGTGGCGGTACTATCTTTTGAGTTTCTCCGGTGCTTTTCGATGCCGTTCCATACAACTCTGGCAGGTACTGCTTTCAAAAAACGGGCTTCCTGGCAGAACAAGCATTGCACGTTAAAAGCGGGATTCAATGATAGAGAATCGGGATTTCAGTATTCCGGTTAAACTGCTCGATCTGCTTCCGGCTCTCCTCCATAATAACGTCAAGCGGCATCTGACTGTTTATCATCTCGCGGAAAAGAGGAGTTCCAGCAAGCCGGTCGAAGAAAATGTTCGGTTTGTCAAGACCTGTCTGACCGGGATAGAGCCGCTGAAGAGCGAGAAGAATTGCAGCTGCCGTTTTGAACGGGGTGAAGGTTTTTCTGTCTGTCACGAAAAGTTTCACTCCCTGACAACGTTTGCCACTGAACTTGCCGGACAATGGCTGAAAAGATACGGCATTAAAAATAATACCGGGCAGGCTGTACTCTTTGAGAGCATCTGCGAGTTCCCTGCCGTTGACAAACGGTGCACCAAACTGCATGAAGGGAGCTTCAGTTCCACGCCCTTCGCTGATGGCTGAGGCTTCAAGAAACACCGTCGCAGGGTAGACTATTGCCGTTTCAACACTTCTCATATTGGGTGAAGGAGAGATAAACCTGAACCCAGGATACTCATCGGCAAACTTCTGGCGATTATAGCCCGACATCATGATTACCCTCAGATCAAGTCGTTTGTATTTGCGCTCCTTAAGGAACATGGCTATTTCGCCAACGGTCATGGAGTGAATAAAAGGGATATCTACAGCACCTACAAATGACTCATATCCCGGTGCCAGCATAAATCCGTCCTGCGAGAGCGGAATAACCGGATTTGGCCGATCAAGAACCATAAAGGGTATGCCGGCCTCTTCACAGGCCTCCATGGCATTTTTCATGGTCGAGATGTAGGTGTAACAGCGGGAACCGATATCCTGAAGGTCAAATACCAGAATATCAATACTTTTCAACTGCCGGATATCAGGCTTTCTTGAAGCCCCATAGAGCGAAAAAACCGGAAGAGAATCATGAAGAACTGAACCGCCGACACTTTTACCCGCTTCGATATCCGCCGAAAAACCGTGTTCGGGAGCCATGATAAACTTCAGGTTCACGGCGTGCCGAAGCATCATTGCATAATCAGACTCCCCCGTCCGGCTGACACCGGCCACATTGGTAATAAGACCGACCTTCAAGCCTGAGAGTTCGCGGAATTTTGAGGACTCAAGACGGTCTATGCCACAGAGCAGGGTTTCAGCTGAAACCGGAGATGTTAAACAAAGAGAGAAAAGAAGAAAAAAAACAGAAAAAAAAGAGGAGCGTTTTGCTTCTATGTGAAACAAAGGAGAAAAAAAACGTTTCTCACTATTCATAACTCATTGTCTCTAGCGAACATTGTTGAAGCAATCGGAAGATGCCTTAGCGCCCTAAATTCCCAGGCAATATATAACCATCTTCCTACGAAACGCCTGCCCCTGAGTCATTCCGAACGAAGAGAGGAATCTATCCTTAATCCTTATCAGACCCCTCTCTTCGCTCGGGATGACAGAGAATCATCCAAACAGAGGCTGTTTGGCAATACACAGCCCAACTCCGCACATTAATTGCTATTTCTGCCGAGCTGGGGCTCGGTGCTCCCGGGTACAGGTGCAAATATGTTGATACATTCACACCGAGTGACCTGAATATTCAGGTTAGCAACAACCAATAAAGATTGTCGGCAAGAAAACTAAAATACAGAGATACGGGAAGAAAAAAACGAATGGGATAAAAAAAAGCCGCCTGTTGAAGGGCGGCTTTACTTGTGGTGGGGACAGGACTTGAACCTGCAACCTTCGGGTTATGAGCCCGACGAGC
>JBAWYL010000025.1:0-40068 GCA_037143555.1 Chlorobiaceae bacterium | reverse complement strand
GCTGTCACCTCGCTATACTACGCGGTGGAGCGATATTATTGAGGTGAGGGTGTGAGTCCGTTTTGTTTTTCCTTATCGAATTAAATCTGTTCAGCCATTTTCGGAAAATAATCATAGAATGTGCAGATCCACCGAAAACCCATCGATCTCACACAAAAATCTGCGTTTATTTTCGTTTACAGGAGCAATATTGTATCATTACTGAAGAGGTTAGACCAAGTGCCTCTTCAACATCTCTGACTCCAGTGTACAGTTCGCCAAATGCCTTGTCAATCCTGACCCCCTGAACTCATGAGGCAATCCCGTCCCCCGCTTGCACGCATGCAGTACCTGCACCAGGAGCTGCGCAACAACCACTATCCTAACTGCTCAAGAGTTGCAAAGTATT
This sequence comes from Chlorobiaceae bacterium, assembly GCA_037143555.1. Lineage (GTDB taxonomy): Bacteria > Bacteroidota > Chlorobiia > Chlorobiales > Chlorobiaceae > Chlorobium. The sequence goes on along the minus strand of JBAWYL010000025.1, from coordinate 39,680 downwards.
TTGAAGTCTCATCGAAAAGCATCCAGCGGGACGTCGACTACATGCGCGATCTGCTTCATGCGCCCATAGAGTACGACCAGAAGAAACGAGGCTACTACTACAATAAGCCCGATTGGGATTTTTTGCCATCCACGCTTCTTGAGCGAGGGGAGGCAGCGGCCCTGGTTGCCACAAAGAAAGTACTGGCTCAATGCGAGGGTTCGCCCTTCTACGATGAAATCAGCCGCGCACTCGACAAAATGCGGCAGTACCTTCCCGAGTCTTCCGGTGTCAATGAGTTCCTGAGCGTCTACTCATTTGAAAAGGCTTCTCCCCCTGCCTTTGACCCCCGCTTTTTTGCCATCATTGAAGATGCCATACGCAGCAAGCTCAAGATTGCCATCACCTATCGCGCCTCGTGGAATCAGGAGGTAACAGAGCGAACCGTGCATCCCTACATGTTTCACTACTCGCAGCTGAGGGATACCTGGTATCTTATCGGCTTTTGCGAACTGAGGAATGACATCAGAACCTTTGCCATCAACCGAATCAGAACGGTCTCATTGTCCAAAAAGCATTTCACCGTTCAGAAATCTTTTTCGTTTGAAACCTACATGGATAAGTCATTCGATCAGATTCATGAAAATGCAACCAATAATGTTGTCATCCGTTTTTCGCCTTTTCAGTCTCAATGGATAAGAGAGCACCAGTGGCACCCGTCGCAAAAGATTGAAGAGTTGAAAGATGGCTCACTCATCCTGAAAATGCAGGTAGGCGCACTCGATGCCATCAAGCGCTGGGTCATGCGCTACGGCAGCGAAGCCGAAGCCCTTGAACCTCAGGAACTCAGGGAAATGCTGCAGTATGAGTTGCTCACTGCTGGTAAGATGTACGAGGATGTAAGGGTAAAAAAAGTGGAAAGCTTATCGCTTTTTTAGAGATATCGACTCTTGTTTTAACGAATAACACACGGAGGTAGTATGACTGGTATTAATTATGTGCCGATTACCGAAGATTTTGAAAACTGCTATAATGCGGCTAAAAGGCATCTTCAATATCATGTTGCGGGTGGGCTTAAGTGGTATAAAGTACAGCCGCTTCAGCCCTTTCTTGAGCACATGGCCTTCTATTTTGGTAATCAGTTGTTTTTTGTCAAGTTGGAGGATGTTGACCATAAACTCGAGGAAACCAGTACTACCAAAGGGCTACTTCTCATAGCTGATCGCTGTCAAGGTCACGCTTGTATCATGCCTATGCGTAAGTGTCTGGGTGAATGGGCTCCTGCAGAAAAAGGTTGGGGTCTTCTGGATGCTCAAACAGGTTTCCCTGTTGATCCTTTTGAATTGAAGAGTGATGTCCCAATCGAAATGACGGATTGGGAACTCCATGACTTTGCTGTAATGATTGTAAGGGAAGAATTAGAAAAAATAGGTGTAGAGGTGATAGAGTGCTACAGCAACCCTGATGCTGATCCTTCTTTATGGTTTGTTGGCGATACCGGCAAGGAGTGGGTAGTAGTTCGTGCAGCACGATACCCTTTGAAAAAAGCTGCTCGCCCCCCTCATCTCATGGAAGTTCATAAAGCATTTGAACATGTTGGTTGTGTCGGATATTTTGCCTCCGTACTGTTCACAAGCTTGTCGGAGACTTTCGATCCTCGAGCTGAAGAAAATGGAAACATCGCCCCTTTGAACAGAGGCGAAGAAATTAGTTTTCAGTGTACCGAGTTTAAAGAGCTTAAATTTGAATGATTTGAGTGGGGGTAATCAAAAACATCTAATTGCCCGTACCCGTTTGAGTGTTCCCTTCCCAAAAGTATTGTATTGCTCACCACTCTTGAAGTTCTGGTACCAAGCGTTATTGGTACTGCTTTCCGAGGAACTCCAGTAACCGGTTGCAGAAAAACCGCCGACAAGCCTTCTTTCGAGGTAAAGCTGATGTAACTCATCTTTGCTCGGTAAATACCAGTCACTGAAGCCGCCTCCCCGGTATGCAGATGCAACTGCTGCAGCGGTGGCAGAAAAGGTTGCCAAAGGGTACTTAAGCAATATTTCCCGGGTATTTTCTGCCCCTTGACCTATCGCTGTGCCTGTTTCGGACAGCTCTTTCCATGCGTAATCACTCTTGTTTATTGCTAAATTCTCCCCGGTACTCCATCGGTAAAAGCCTGCATAGTTTTTTTTATCCCAGCGGTCAGTGTAATGAATAAATATATCCTCAATAGCCGCAATAAGCCCATGCCTTTGGCTGTCATCGAGATAAAAAACAATTCCACCTCCTATGTTCTCACCGTAGTTCACCATAGTTGATAATGTAGATCCCATAATCGGTAAGGTTACAATGATTTCCCCGGGTCTCAACAAAGCGCGTTCCATCCCCTGAGAATGCTGATAAAGAATAGTCCCAAAGCAGTTAACATCACAATAAGAGCCACAGAACATCCTTTTGTCGTCCGGTAATACACCCGGTTATACAGCGCTTTCTTCGGATTGGTAATCCAGCCATAACCTTTCGGTGCCTTCAGCCCAAGATTCTGCCGTGCATATCGCTTCCACGATGTGCGAGCCGCAATGCGCTTTTTCAGCGATGGTACCCGGAACCCGACTTTCATGGCATCTCCATCACACTCACCATCCCGTAACTAACCCAGTTCAGGACAATACCCCTGACCGGCTTGTCCCGTCGAGCATTTGTAAGTGCATCCGCGTAGCACTTGAGCTGGGGGTAGTAAATGTTGAACCGTTCCTCCCGCAAGGCATCGGTCGGCACCTGGTCTGACTTGTGGTCAATAACCCAAAGCCCATCTGCCGTTTCAACAATCATATCAGCAAATCCCGAGATGACTGTTCCATTGCTGTCAAGCGTAAGTAATGGTAATTCAGTTTGCAATGCCTGTGGTTTGTAGGTCATCCGAAGCCAAGCGTCAAAAGAGGCAACCGCTGCCGCAATCGAAGCCACCTGCTCAGGAGCAAGAGCTCTCTCTACGGCATCCGGGAGCATTCCAGCCCGCTCAGGGTGGCCTGCAAGAATCTCAAAAGCCCGGTGCACAATCTTTCCCTTTTCCATTGGATCATTAATACCGGCAAAATCAAGCACAAGCTCACCTCCATAACTCTCCTCCTTGCGTCCTGCAGGCACCGTGCAGGCAACATCGTGGAGCGAAGAGGGCGTAATGGATTCAGGAGTGAGTGCACTCGGCAACTCCTTGCAAAGAATAGCCCGCCGCCCGTATACCGGCAAGGTGCTGTTTGTCTCTTTGACAGCAATATCTATTGCTTCTTTGGCAAGAATTGAGCTGATCCTGCAGGGCCATGGTGTTGTTCCGACGACCATACTGGCACCTTCAAGCATTATCTTAGCCGAAGTTTTAAGTTCGGCCCAATACGTGCCGCTATCCTCTTTTTCCTCAAGATATGCAGGCCATTCAAGAATCAGCTTTTCTCGCGCCCTTGTCAGCGCCACATAGAGCACTCTTTTGGAGCTCTCTCTTGATTCAGGAATAAGGGCCGCTTTGAACTTATCATTAGTTTCACTCGCCTTGAATTTTGGATAGATTTCGGCAGTGGCGTGTTCAAGGATATTGTCAAGATCACTGAAATCCCGATAATCCACCCGTGTTGCCTCAAGTCGCGGAAATTCCCCCTCATCCAAACCGCAGACGGCAACCACCGGCCACTCCCTTCCTTTCGATTTATGCCAGGTCATGAGCTGAACGGCATCATCATCAATCACCGAAGCTTCAGGCTGTTTATTGCCATCCTTGTCGCGTTCGACCTTACCCTTAAGCCAGGCCAGAAAGGTTTTACTGTCGGAACCATAATACCCACCACAAGCCATGGCATCGCGGTTCCCAAGCATAAATTCCTGACACTCAGCCTGCAGGCGGAGGAGGTTTGCCCGTGCCTGCACGCCATCCTCCCATTCCGCAATTGCGCCATATAAATCGAGCTTCACTACAATATCCTGCAGTACGGCATCGACAGTCCGGTCGGGCGGTCCAGCAGCCACCTCATCGAGAGCTTCAAGCAGTGCATCCTGGAGCTTGTGCCCCTCAATCAGCTCAGCCAGTCCCGATTGCAGGGTATGCCTGCCAGTTTCAGTAACGTAAAGATAGAGTGCTGCATGGAGGTCTTCCGGGTCAGCAACATAACTGAGGGCATACCATGCATACTGTATTATCCGTGACTCAAACCAGTCCTCCTCTTCAAGCCGGCATCGAAGTCCGGCCTTGCGCAGAGCATCTGCATAAAAGAGCAGGCGCTTGTTGGTATAGCAGATAAGCGCAATATCACCCCCGCGCAACGAGCGGTATGCTTTTTGATCTTTATCCCAGATTGTCTGCTTTTCTTCTCCATGCAGAAGTTCAACAACTCTTTTAACCGTATGTGATGCACAAGCTTCTTTACTAAGCTTTACCCTTGCATCAAGCACTTCGAGAGCATCTGCAATGCTGCTTGTAAACTGGGCTTTAGGTGCCAACTCTGTATAGCCATCAAATATCTCTCTGCCGACGCTGTTGATCCATCTCATCAGGGCAATGGATGAACGGTAGTTCTCTTTTCTGGGGTCTGTGGCAGACGGGTTCTGCTTACAAAGCTCATTAAGCAGTCGCGCATCAGCGTTCTGGAATCCCATGATTGCCTGTTTCATGTCACCGACCACAATTGTCGGAACAGCTTTTTTCAGAGACCAGAGCAGAGAAAACTGGAGAGGGTTTGTATCCTGGAACTCATCAACAACAAGACACTCAACCCGCTCATTCAGTGCTGCCAGAGCATCCTTTTTTGTACTCAAAAGTTTATGTGCTTCAGTAAGCATATCGGTATAGTCAACAAGCCCACGGCTTCTTTTTTCATCAGCGTATGCGGTGAGCGACTCTGCTATAGCACTGAACATGGACCGGGCATGGTTTTGGGCATCAAGCATCGGTCCCGGATGCAAAGGCAGGGCATCGGCAGCTGCCATGATCGATCGTACCATGTCATCATACCCGGCAGGCAATTTCTTCGAACCGGGTGCGTAGGCCTTCAATTTTCGCAGTTTTTGCCAAAGCCCCCACTCTGTATCAAGGGGTTCGCTTGTTGCCGCTTGTGTCAAATCACGATAATCCCTCCAGAGCTGCTTCCGTACGCTGTCAGGTATGGTGCCTGACTTCGAAATATCAGCAGGAAAATTTTCCAGAAGTGCATGCACAGCAGCGAGGAGCGTTTCTTTCAGTCTTGAAGCATCCTCATTACGGCCGTACAATTCGGCAATCTTTTTCTCTGCATGAACGCTGAGTTTCTCGGCACCGCTGTCTTTGCCTATGGAGCGAAGCAAGCCGGTAAGTGTCAGGAGCCTTTTGCGGAATGATGTTTCAGCTCCGGTCTTGCTGTTGAAATCATATTTGAACCCGTCGCGTTCAAGGTTCTGCATTTTGTCAATAGCGCTCTCAGAAGTTGCAAGAGCTCTGCTCGCAAGTATTGCCTCCTCATCGTCATTCAGCATACGAGGGGATGGTGAGAGGCCAGCGTCAAACGCAAATTCAGTAATCAGACGGAGCCCAAAGCTATGGATGGTCGATATGTAGGCCTGATCAAGACCGATGGCTTCATCAAGTTTTTCATTTGCTATCAGTTCAGCCCGGATACGGTTGCGAAGCTCAGCAGCGGCAGATTCCGTGAATGTAACCGCAACAATTTTGTCAGAAGCAAGTTGACCGTTTATGACCCATTCAGCAAGCTTTGTCTGTATATACCAGGTCTTGCCCGAACCGGCACCTGCTGGAACAATGGTGAGCATCGGCAGAGTGTCAGTTCTGTTCATTGCTATCCTCCCTCGGTGTGGTTGTTGTAGAGAATTCTGCAGGGAGCTCTACCTGTTTCATGAACAGCTTTATCAGTGGCGAGCTGTCAAGGGCATAAGCCTTGATTCCCTTATTTTCCAAACAATCTTTTTCGTCTGTTTCACTGTTCAGGATGATAGCTCCACTCTTCAACTCATTGATTCTGGTTCCAATGAGTTCCATGGCTTTCACCGAAGTGTTGTTATGAATTTCTTCCACACCGCCAATGTTCGTCAGCCATCCTTTGGTGTTGGCAAGAACCGTCTGGTCATTCATGAGATAATAGAGCGTCCCGATCTGGCCTGCATTCTTGAAGTGTTCAAGTTCTTCTAAAGCTTCCTTTGAAATTTTAGCAGGCTCTTTTGCTCCACCGGTAATGATCATTTCTCTGTATAGTTCCGCCTGGTGGTCATAGCCGAGTGTCATTCTCTCTCTTCTGGTTGTACTGCCCGATTTCTTGTAATCAACCACCACAAGCCGATCACCCGATTTAAGAAGAAGATCGGCATTGCCATTAACAGGTAAGTCGTCGTGTTTTCCCTGCAGGCTTATCTCAGTAGCAACAACCGTTGCATCAATCTTGTCAAGGATCTCTCTCCATTGCAGAGCCGCCTTCAGGATTTCCTGCCCGAGGTGTTCCCGTTCTACCTTCCATTCATGACGGTCCAGAAAAGGGGTAATCTTTCTGACACTGTTGTCAAGAAGTTCTGGTAGCCTATTCTTGATGGTATCGGCTGAGGGCAACTCTCCAGGAGCAAACAGATGTTCGAATACATTATGAGCGAGAGTTCCCTTTGTCATAACCGTTAGTGTTTCCGGCTCCCATTCTCGCGGCTTCACCTTAAGCCGCTCTAACAGCCATGCCAGTGGTGACACCATCAGGGTTTCCAGCCTGCTCGGTGTTTCAGATTTCGGAGTTCCATCCTCATTCGGGCAAATCTCAAGCAGATTGCGCCCAAACGAGAGGTCTTGCTTCAAAAGCTCCCGTGGCGGTTCAGGCGCAGTCGCCGCCGCAAGTGCCAACCCCCGCGCCTTTTTGCGTTCTGTATTACTTTCCAGGTTAACAAGCAATCTCTCGGCACCGCCATCTCCGGCAAACAGTGCCCCCGCAAAAGTCAGGCTTGCAGAAGGCGAAAGCGGCTTGCCAAGCGCATCGCGACTCGGCACAAAAAAGGTGATGTTATCAGTTGCGGCACTGATCTGGCGTTTAAAAAGTTCTCTCTGCCTGCCATTGCGCTCTTTCGTTGTTTCAAGCTGCAGGCCCAGTTTCTCATGCAACTGGAGCAAGTCACTATCGGTAAAGATAATTGATCCGGCAGGTGTCATCGGGTAGTGGCCATCAAAACAACCAAGCACAAAAAGCCGTTTGACTTTTCGCCAGGGTTCTGCCTGTTCATAAAAAACAGCAATCCCTTCTCTGGTCGCAGTTGAAGTCGTTGGAGCAATAAGTGTTTGTGGAACAGCCCGCGCTTTCAGTAACGGCCATGGTATTGTCTCCGTATGCTCAAGAAGCCCAAGAAGTTTCTTGCATAGTTGCTCAGCCCGGAAGCGGTGTTCATCAAGCGCTTCATCCCGGTTAAGAAGGGCAGGGAAATGCTTCAGTCTCTCTTTCAATTCTACTGGCTTGTCAACGCGCTCCCGAAGAAGCAGCAGCATCCTGCTTTGGTCTGCATTGAACTTATCAGGTTCATGCAGGTCAAACCGGAGTTCAACAATCTTCTGGGCAAAGCTGTTGCCCACACCATTATCCCAGGGCATGAGCGGTGAGGAAAGCAAGGATGCAAGAGCAATAACAGGAGCCGGCTTATTGAGGCTCAAGAGCAGGTTGAGCACCGCCTCACCCCCCAAGTCACGGCTGTTATAGGCGTCATGGAGGCCCGAAACCGGCAGTCCCGCAAGCTCAAACACCGGGCGAACCGCATGGCTGTAGTGCTGGTCAGCAGGCAGAAGCAGGGCAATATCAGCCGGATTCAGGGTCGGGTCATCCGCAAGCGCCTTCTGTATCATCCCTGCGGCAACTTCAGCCTCCTGCAGGTAATCCCGCACCACAAGCCATTGCAGGGTGTCATCAAGAGCAATCTTTTCCGGCAGGGTAAAGAGCTCCTCCTGTATGTATCGCAATCCACTTCCGCTCTTCCCCTCAGCTCTCGTAACAGCTGCGTCAAGGCATGTTTTCAGAACGGTTTCTTCACCTTCTGTTGCCGTCGCATTAAGGTGAGCAATCAAAGCCTCCTGCCACCGGTTCAGGTGCAGCCACTCTCCCGTATGGTACACTCGCATTGAGCGTAACCTCCGTTCCGGAGGCGCCTGCACTATCTGCTGAATCGTAGAGAGTTGTGGCGGCAGCATGCAACCCATAGCGTTGTGCAAAGCCATAAGGTCCCTGATGTGCCGCTGCAAACGCACAGTGCCCTCAAGCCTCTCCAGCCCGTCAATCTTCCCGTCAGGGCCGGCAGCCTCAAGCAGCATAACAAGATGCTCGCCGATAATGCCGATGATGGATTTCTTTTCTTCATCCTTGACATTCCCGTACGACTTCCCCCAGAACGCATCCTTCAGCTTGTCAACCCCTTCAGCAAGAAGTGTCTGCCAGTCAGCGTTGTCAAGAGGCAATATGCAGCTGTTCCGGGCATGCACCAGCAGTTCCGGCCATGCACCGGCAATCACATCAGTTCGCCCGCCCTTCTCTGCCACCAGGCGCTTCAGCTTCAAGGCAGATGCGGTATCGGGAGTAAGAAGAAAATGAATCATAGGGTGCACAATCGTCTGATTATTGAAATAATAAAGGATTGTCTACGGGTGTTGCTTATCTGATCTTCATCAATACGTTGGCTTGGGGGTCAGGGAGAGAAAAAAAACGTTTTTCTGTCACGTTATTTCTTTCAGTATACAGCACAGAAAGCAATAGTGCAAAACCCTGCTATATCGCCATCGAATCCAGCATCTCCTGCGCCTCTTCGCAACCCTGGTCAGCCGAGAGCCAGAAATATTTTACCGCCTCAGCCTCATCCGCTTCCACACCCGTTCCGTTCAAGTACATCATCCCGAGCCTGAATTGGGCGTCGGCATTTCCCTGCTCGGCCGACAGCCGGTACCATTGCACAGCTTCCTCATAGTTCTCTCTTTCACCATCGCCACATTCATGCATCGAGCCAAGGTTGTACTGTGCAAACTCATCTTCCTGTGCAGCCGCCAGCCGAAACCATTTCTCCGCTTCATCCATATCCTGCGGCACACCATCTCCTTCCATAAATATCGTTCCCAGATTATTCATGGCAGGGGCATAATCCTGTTCCGCCGCAAGCCGGTAGTATTTTATCGCCTCGGCATCGTCCTGCAAGGTACCCTCTCCATTTTTATACATCACACCCAGATTGAATTGTGCCTCGCAATTCCCCTGATCAGCCGATAAGGAGAAAAGTCTGAACGCCTCATCGAAGTCCTGCCCGACGCCCTCGCCGGCATAGCAATATGACGCAAGTTCACACATCGCACTGGCCTCACCCTGGTCAGCCGCAAGCCTGAACCATTTCGCCGCCTCAGCATGGTCCTGTTCAATTCCCTCCCCACCCTGGTAGAGAAGGCCAATGTAGTACTGGGCAAGCGCGTCATCCAGTGCGGCCGCTCCATGGTACCATTTCAGAGCCTCAGCAAAGTCAATGGCAACACCGTTGCCAAGCTGGCAGGCCAGTCCAAGAAAGCGCTGGGCAACAGGATTGTCCTGCTCAGCAGCAAGCCGGTACCATTTCACCGCTTCAATATTATCCTGTGGCACGCCTCTGCCCTTTTTGTACATCCCACCAAGTTTGCACTGTGCATCAGCAAATCCCTGGTCAGCAGCAAGCCGGTACCATTTTGCCGCCTCAATATCATCCTGTTCTACGCCTCTGCCGTATTTGTAGATGTCTCCAAGTTCACTTTGCGCATCTGCATCACCCTGCTCCGCTGCAAGGCGGAACCATTTCGCCGCAAGCGCCGGGTCAGGTTCAGCGCCCTTGCCGCAATCATGCATGATTCCCAAAAAGAACTGCGCATTTGAGTTCCCCCGTTCGGCGGCCAGAGTGAACAGCCTGAAAGCCTTATCAAAATCCTCAGCAACCCCGTCACCCTCATAATATTGCAAGGCAAGCCTGCAAAGCGCGTTGGTATCCTCGAGTGCAAGTGTCATGGTTCCCCTTTTTTTTACAAGTTGATTTTCAAACAGCAGAAGTATAAAGAGCAAGTAGGGACAAAGGCTGTCATACACCAAAAAATTATCTCCCTCTGCCGGCAGAAAAATGAGTGCAATAATTTTTCTGCCACGGACGGTCTTTGTCCTATTGCCACCCCTATAATGCATGCAAGCAAGAAAACAGGCATCCCGAAAACCAATCATAAAACAAAGGAGAATCCAGATGCGCCTCGCAAAACTAATCGAAGAGTACATAAACGACCAGGGCTGGATTAATGAAGAGGTCGAACGTGATGAAGAAGACAATACGAGCTCTTATACCACAAGCCTCTCCGTCGCCAACCAGTCATTCCGGCTTTTTATAGAAAGCGATGAAGACAAGGATTTGCTTTTTATCTACCTCTATGCACCGTTCAGTGTCATAGCAGGCAAGTCCGTAGATACCGCACTCTTTTTCAACTTCCTGAACGATACCTATATCTTTGGGGGCCGAATATATGTAAAGGATGACGGCCGAATTTGCTATAAGGCCATCGTTGATGTCGAAAATGTCGAACCGCCTGTAGCGATCATCGACAACATGCTCGTCAGTGCCATGAACCTTTACTCACGCCATATCGAATCCATCGCAGCCGTTGCCCTCACCCAGAAAACCTACGAAGCCCTGCGTGAAGAGTACGACAAAAAGGATGCGGCAAAAGAAGCCATAAAAAAAAGTAAGGAAGCCGAAGAGAGCGAGGAGTAGCCGATTACAAAAACAGAATCCAAAGCGGAGAGGTATGAGAATATTCGACGAGGTGCTCGAAGCCATTGAGTTCCACATTGCCCGCCATGAGCCGGAGCGTGGCGGGCTCCTGTTCGGCCCGATAAACAGGGACGTAGCTGCACTCTTCATGCCGGACGAAGGTGCCCGTTCCTCCTCGGTAACCTATACCATTTCAAGGGAGATGTGCCGCAGGGCGCCGCAGATAGAACGGGAAACAAACCTTGAGTACAAGGGAGTGGTTCACTCCCATCCAGCTTCGCTTGACCAGCCGTCCGCCGGCGACCGGAGTGCCGCGGCAAATGCGCTTCAGCTCAACCCGCACATGGGAAAGTTTTTCATGCCCATAGTCACCGCCAACAGGGAGGATGTTCGTGGCCTGAGGAGTCATGAACTTGCTCTGGCAGAAGGCAAGCTGAGTGCTTTTTTTGCTGAACGGTCCCGCAGCGTCTTTGGCAGTGAGGTAGAGATAAGGGAGACATCGCTCTTCATCGTACCATTGCGCGACTGTCTCAAAAGGGTAGCTGAGCATATAGTGGCAAATGGTAACTGCAAGTCGGCGATTGCCAGTACTGTGGGCAGCCGCATCTTTGTTGACGAAATCCTCAGCCTCGCCTATTCGCTGCAATGCGACGGTCACGAGTACATCATCATGGGAGGCGAACTGTTTCCGCAGGGAGCGCCGAATATCATCTATTCCGGCCTTGATGGCGAAACCAGGGCGGTGCCGGTGAGATGGAGCATCAATTGCGATCCGGTCGAGCGCATTGTGATGGCACTCACATCCTCATTGATTGACGAAAAGTGCAAGGATAAAATCTCGCATCTCGCGTCCCGGTTTAGGCCAGGAAGCAAAAGGTGGCGGAGAGAACGAAAGAAACTGCTCAAAAAAGCCAGAGAGAAGATGAAAAATGCAGACCATGCAACATCAAAACAAAAGAGAGGAGAAACACTATGAGCAACCAGATTGACCTTAATGCACTTCGGGATGCCGTCCTGCAGACACAGGCCGAAGGGCGGATGCAGCCTTCCGATGAGCAAAAAACCATTCTTGTCTCAAAGGAGGGCAAGATGATTATGGCCGGGGAGGCCGGAGATGAAGAACGCCGCACGATGTCCAAAGTTCAGCAGGATACCTTTCATGGACGCACGGAAAGAGAGGCCCTCATCGTGCATGATTTCATGCCATCCTCAACAATTCCTCATACCACACCCGAAGGGTATCAGGGCTGGCTTTATTCATTTCAGTGTACCTATGGCATCACCTACAGGATGTTCGCCTACTTCGATGGCTCCTACTACCAGGTTCTGGTGCTTGAGCCGAAAGTCGAGGAAAAATATCGCTCAGCTCATCTGGGCCATATCTACAGAAACGGGCAGATATGTTTCGGTACCCGCTACAATAGCGGTCGGGCCACGCTCAAGCAGGCATACGCAAAATCAGTTCTCTGGGCAACCGGAATGTCAGGCCTGCTGCTCAACAAGTACCAGATTTTTCCAATGAGCATCAACAATCTCGATGACTAGCGCCCTCTTTGCACGGAGCGCCGGCATCCTCTCTGAAGAGCTCATGGAGAAGTCGGTGCTGGTCGTGGGGCTCGGTTCAGGCGGCTCCTATGTCACGGAGTCTCTTGCCCGCTCAGGCATCGGGCGTTTTGTTCTTGTCGATGGTGAAAATGTAGAGGCCGAAAACATCTGCCGTACAACCTATTACACTGGCGATATCGGATGCACAAAAGTTTCAGCGCTCACCCGTCATCTGCAGAATATCAATCCTACGGTTGAAATCATGCCGTGCGAAACCGATCTTGCCGGTGTCGGTCACGAGCGGCTTGGAGCTGTAATCAACTCTGTCGACCTCATCATAGCGCTTACCGACGACCCCTATGCCCAGTCACGCCTCAATCATTACGCCTATTACTGCAACAAGCCGGCACTCTTTGCAGCACTCTACCGCGGAGCAGAGGGCGGAGAAATCATCATCTGCATTCCCGGTAAGACACCATGCATGGAGTGCGCAACCGGAGGTGTTCGCGAAGCACTCTCACGGCCCGACGCCGACGTAGATTACGGCACAGGCCGCCTGTCAGCAGAACCTGCCATCATCGCCGATATCCATCATCTCGACTCGGCAACAGTCAAGCTCGCACTCTCCCTGCTGCAGCAGAATAGGCCCGAACTGAGCGTATCAAAGTTTCTGGCTTCAGCACTTGCCCAAAAACTTTCATACCTCTGCATGAGCATGGTGCCCGACTATTGGGTATTCCCCGAAGTTTTCCGCAATACTCCCGGTCAGCACGGCTATCAGTCAATGTGGTTCACCGTCGAAAGCAGGGATGAATGCCCATTCTGCAGCTCAACCGCAGAACGCGAAGACCCCTCAAAATTTCCGCTCGCACTGCCGAAAATTGTAATGAAGGAGACTATCAATAGGAGTGCTTTTTCAGCTTGATGATCACCCTCTTGAGCTTCTTTTGGAAGTTCTTTGCGATCACAAGAATGGGAATGCATTAGTAGACGCCACCATCGGCACCTGTTGGGAGGCCGGTCTTCTTGATTTGACATGTAAACTGACCGAGACCATGAAAAAAGGTATTCGTAACGAGATTATAAGCCGTCTTTCCGCTGAAGGAATTACAGAAGGCCCAGAAGGATCGCTTTTTGTTTTACGCCTTCAAGGTGAGGGAAATGAGGGGCTTCTGCCATTAAAATGGGATAAACTGATTGATACCCTTTACAGTGAAGCCGAGCTGAATGTCCGGTTCGCGGTAGAACTCAATAAAAAAACGCACAAGGCCATAACCGAAAAGGTAGAATCCGGAAAGAAATTCAGGGAACAATGATTTTTTGAGGAGTGACCAGAGTAGAGCAAAAAGCACTATTCCTTCGAAAAATGCTTCATAGAGTTGTGATGGATGCCGAAGTGCATGCGTTGGAGCAAGCGGAAAATACATACCGATAAAGGCATCCGTTATCCTGCCATAAAGTTCACCGCTGATAAAGTTTCCGAGCCGTCAAAATGTATAGCCGAGCGGAAGGGAGGAGAGTGCCAAGAGGATCGGCGAGAAAGCTGTTCAGGCCACAAATGTCTGATTAAAAGTCAAGTAAATTCAATTCAATTGGTTAGAGGGATAGGCGTTTTTAATTGTGCCATTCTCAGGTGGGCTGGGATGATATTATTGAGGTAAGGGTTTGAATTTTACCACGCATTACAGCGTTTCTATGGTAACAAAATACCCGATAATCAATGAAAAGTCTGCCATGCCACGAACCGTCAAAGTCAGCAGGTCAGTAGTCAAGGCGTTAACCTACCGCATTGTCGTCATGATTCTTGATTTTATAGCGATTTACTTGTTCACTGGAACAGCGCGCATTGCTGTTGGATTTGTGTTAGTGAGCAACATCTATACAACAATAGGCTATTTCCTGCATGAAAGAGCTTGGGAGCACATTCATTGGGGGATTGAGGATGGTGGGACGTGAGCCCGTAAAACGGGACCACGTCCGTATCAAGCAAAAGCGACGAAACTAAATAGTAATCTATACATTTAAACATAAACGCTTCACAGGGGCCTCGTTTCAATCCTGTTGCCGAAGCGGTTTATGACCACTCCGGCATCGTAAAGGTCACCTGGAAAATAATGTGCCCCACAATCGGGGTTTGCCGGAGGTACGGTATCATTCAGAAGGTTTTCTCACCATAGCCCTCGACCGTGACACCACAACGTGCTCCCCGCCGCTCGATCTAATTCTTCATCATTCAATTCACTCTTTACTTCTTTGATCTCTGCTTCGGTAAATTCAAATCCTGCTTCGCTTGCCGCAGCAAGCCTTGCATCAACAGCTTCAATTGCCATAATGCGATTGCTGAATGTCTCGTCCGTTTTCATCTTCACGATAATCGCTCTTGCCTGATCTAAAGACATAATAGTATCTCCGTGGTCAGTAGGATCAGGTTGCTTTAAGGTACCAGCTTCAGCTGATGGGATGAAAATAATATCAGGCAACAAATAATCAAATGATAACGTCGCATATGACAGCTTTTGTCATATCCGGGCCTGTATTATACCATAAAAAAAAGGAGTGAAAAAGGAGTGTCTATGTCAAAAGAACATGCAATGGGGTTTATTGAAAGGATGTGGTTCGATGTAGAATTCAGCAGAAAATTAATGGGCATTTCAGATTTTCAAACAAAAATGGCCTATATCAACAGGGAGGGCTTCAGCTTTTCTCTTGAAGAGCTTCAGCATGCTCAAAGAGAGTGGTGCTTGTTAAAGTCAAAAGGGAGTTTATCTCGGCAGTAGCACCATAAAAAAACCATCCAGCTTCGGGAAACATTAAAGGGTGTGAAGACGTGGGCAAAAGATTCAAAAGGGATGGCAATACCTGTAACAGTCGATATTCTGGAAGGAGGGTATTACAGAAACGATCTCAACTAAATATTTTCTTTCCTGCATTCCCCTGATTTTTCCACTTGCATAGCGATTAGAGGACTTTCAGCTCCAAGTGAATGCGCTCTGGCGGTTGCACCAATAAAAAACCCCAGTGCATTACTGGGGTTTTAGTGGATATACGACGAATAACACACGCTAATGCGTTACTTGCAGGTGATTTAGAAGTTGTATCTCACTCCTAGCAGCCTGTCGGTCTAAGTAATTGTCGGCTTGTAGCACAAATGGTCTCAAAAGACCGCATGGTCAATATTTTGGTCAACTGAACCAGTTCGAACAGCTGTTTCCTTGGTTGCTAAGATCATGTATTTCTTGAGGTTCTTGCGTAACTATGTTGTGCTGATTGCTCTCATGATTATCTCTCCTTGTGTTACGCTATGATGTAAAAAAGCATACGCATTATTTCAACTAATAAAATCCATCCTTTTTGATACTAAAACCAAAATCCATTATAGACAGGGAGGGATGCCACTGCGTTGAGCTCTTCAGCGGAGAAAAGCCAGGATATCGGTGATGAGTTCCCCTGTGGAGCAACCGAACCGCCTCAGCATCCGAACTGCAGGTGCGTTCTGGCTCCGGTAGTTGATGATACAGCAGAAAAATATGGGGTAAATTGATAATAGAAGAGCTTTAGAGGTAAAGTCCTTAGGCAAACCTTAGTCGAGCAGCTGGCTCAAACCGACCTTTCATTTACCGTCAAAGACGGAAGAACGCGAAACGCAGAATCGGGTTATCTCCCTGTTCAGGTAAACTTAATGGCATCGCCAATCGTAATGTGCTCATGTTCACGGGAAAACTCGTCGATCTGAGCAATCAATCTCAGGATCTCTGGAGTGATTTGAAGAGTGTCGGTTCGAAACATAAACCAATGAAACACCCATTTGCAAGTCACATACTTAATAAAACCGAGCATAGCGCTTGGCAGAAAAGAGTAGTTAGGGTCTGCTGAATTAAACAGCCATCTCAAAATAGCCCTTGCGCAAATCGGGGCTTTTCCTTTGTCCGGCGTTCGTGTAAAAGAGCAAGCTGCAAGGTCTACGGCACTATTGTTTTCCTGTCAGGGAATAGGTTACGGCAGCTTCAGCATGAATGGCCGTCGTATCAAATACCGGCACACTGACATCTTCCTGTTTTATTAATAAAGGGATTTCGGTACATCCCAGTATGACACCTTCAGCGTGCTTCTCTTTTACAAGTCGATTGATAATCCGTATGTAGTGCTCCTTGGAGGCTTTGTTGATCTTCTCAGCGCACAATTCATCAAAAATAACCGTGTTGATGTAATCCCGGTCGGCCTTGTCGGGCACAATGACCTTGAGTCCATACGTTTTCTCAAGCCGGTCACGGTAGAAATTGCTTTCCATTGTGTAAGTCGTACCCAGAAGTATGACAGACTTCAGGCCCTGTTCTTTAATCTTTTTTCCTGTTGCGTCAGCAATATGCAAAACAGGGATCTTTACTTTTTCCTCAATATCCTCAGCACTTGAGTTCATGGTGTTTGAGGCTATGACAATAAAATCAGCTCCACCGTTTTTCAGCCGCTCAGCAGCATCAATCATTATTTTTCTCAATGGTCTCCAGTCACCCTGGTCTGCAAGCCGCTCCTGCCGGGCGAATTCAGCAAACTCAATAGAATACATCAGAATTTGAGCAGAGTGCAACCCTCCCAGTTTATTGCGGACCATCTGATTCATAAGCCGGTAATACTCAAGCGATGATACCCAGCTGACTCCGCCAATGATACCGATTGTTTTAAGGTGTGTATCATTTGAGCTTGCCTCGGCGTATTGGTTAGGCTTGTTCAGTTTTTCCGCCGCTGCAGCCGGCATAACCATCGCGCAACTGATCACGATAGCCGTGAAGCAGGTGGCAAGGTATATTTTCAGGCTAAAGAGTTTTTTCATATCGCATAAAAATTTGAAACGAGGTTTCTGTTATGCGTACATATTGGGCAAGCAGTACCAAAAGGATAAAAGTGCAACTTCAGAATATACGAATATATTGCGGCAATTTAAATGAAATAAATTGAGTGCTTTAAGATATTTTGAAAGAAAATGAAATGCTCTTGCGTAATAAAAGGAGGAAGCAGGATTGTCCTGGTTTCTGAGAATTAACCAACCCCAAAATTCATACAAAATGAAAAAGAATTTCATCGCAGGCGTTATCGTCTCTCTTGCTGTTTCCGGTCTTTTTGGTGGTGTTTCTTTCGCAGCTGACAAAGCAGCAGACACAAAGCCGGCAGTAACAACAGAGGCAAAGGCAGATGCACCTGCTCCAAAAGCAAAGAAGAAATCTTCAAAGAAGAAAGCAACAAAGAAATCAGCCAAGAAAGCAGACGCTAAACCAGCCGATGCAGCAGCACCAGCAGCAAAGTAAGCTCTTTCCTGCTCGGTATAAAATTCGTTGTTCTTTTATAAAAGAAAAGCCCCTTCGCAAGTCGGGGCTTTTTGTATTTCAATTCAAATTCCTGTAAGGGTGGAGACTAATAAGCTCTGATTGATCTCATTGCAGATCTCTCAAGGTATAAAAACAGCAGGGTAGTGAGCAGTATGAATAGTTATTTGGTCTGGTTGATTTCTTTCCTCGCTGCTTTATTGGCAGTAGGCGGGGCCGCCCTCAAAAAAAGCTTCTGATACAGTATCAGACCGGGTTCACTTTACAGCGTTGTTATTTCTTCAATTTTATGTAACTTGCAATTTTAAATTCAATTAATGTGAGTTTTCAGCCAAATAAATTATAAAATGAAAAAACATCTGTTTCTTTTTTTCACTGCTGTTTTTATGTCCACGATGCTGACAGTTCCTGTTTATGCAAACAATTATTATGTCAGCGGTTCTGTTGGCCTGGGCCTGACTGAAAATGCATTATGGAGGGGCAATATCGAAGACAAGCTGAACAATAGCGTTGTGGTCAATGGCGCAATCGGCTGCAATATCAATCCGGGACGACTGGAGCTTGGCGTTGGTTACCAGTCTCATAAATATTCCGATTTCCACCCGCAGTGGGGGGATATGTCATTTCTGACCGTTATGGGTAACGGATATTACGATTTCAATGCAGACGGCAGTGTTTCTCCCTACGTCATGGCTGGAGCAGGTTTAGTCGACGTTCACACCGGCAATGATTTTATGAACCAGACTGCGTTTGCGTGGCAAGTTGGAGCCGGTATTTGCGTCAAGGTCACTGATGGGGTTACTGTTGATCTTGGATACCGGTATCTCAAGCCTGAGGGGCTTCATAGCGTCATGAATGACTCGCTGGTTTGGACAGGCCATGACATCGTTGCAGGAGTGAGATACGATTTTTGACAGGGCGATTTATGCTGCCATGAATCCCTCGTTGGCAACAAAACCGCTCACTGCTTTTTACACTCTTTTTTTACACGATCAGTTAAGCAGCTGGGACCATACTGATCCCGAAAAAGGCATGCGTTTCGGTAGGGATATCAAATATCAATAAAAAACCCGCTGGTCAGGCGGGTTGCTTCGTTCAAGTCTCAAATGGTTAAAGGGATAAATTGTTAAAACGCCCGTACAGGACGAACCCGACTGTAGCCTGTCTTAATGTACAGGTACTGGAACCCATCCACGAAGTACTGGTCAAATGCATTACCCTCATGGTACTCCGAAGAACTCCAGTAAAAGGCATCGGCAAAAACGCCAACAGTACCTTTTTTATACTGCACATATAGCTCATTTAACTCATCCTTGCTTGGCAAAAACCAGTCATGTTTCCCTCCGCCGGAATATGAGCTCGCTACTGCCGCCGCGCTGTTTGGGTAAAGCGATGCTGGATACTTGCTGAGAATTTTTTTTGTATTCGACCGCCCTGTCCCGATCGCTCTCCCAGTATCTGTTGCTCCGTTAGCATAATCGGGAGCCTTGTCATTCTTGTACTCTCCAGTGCTCCATCGAAACAATAAACCCTTTGATCCAAATGTATCGCCCCACATATCAATATGCGGCTTGCAGATGTCACTTTCCGCCGCAATCAAACCATGCTGGCCAGTAGCGTCAACATAAAACACAATACCCCCTCCATAATGTTCACCAGGAGTGACAGCAAAGGAGTGTGCTGAAAATGAAACCAGGCTCATAGCTGTGAGCAGAACAATAATCCATAGCCTCTCAAAGCGGGCTTTTGCATTTTCAATGAACGATCTCGCTTGGTCAAGTGACATGACTATTTCCTTGAAGTTGGGGGTTGAACAAAGATTTCAATAACTCTAAACTTACGTGTTTGCTAATAAATAAGCAAAATACCGACAGTAAAGCTGATTAAAGATTCAAGCGCTTTGAGTGAGGCTTTTGTGATTTATCATTGAGGAGATACACCGAAAATGTTTCAAAAAAATAACAATTAGTGCCTTGTGTTCTAAATCGTTATAGCTCATATTGAAACCAGGTTTGGCATTCTGTATGAATCGATCGATGATAAATGAGCCTATACCTCATAGCCCTGATGCGAAAGAGTTGATTATACTTGTAATGATGAGTAAAGACTCCCATACTCAATGAAAACATTGTCCTGGAAACATACTCAATACCTTTTATTTGCTGGTCTCGCTTTTCTTGGTGCGTGCTACACTCCAGGTCAATGCGATAGCAATAATTCTTCAAAACCCTCAAAAGAATCCGCTTTAGCTCTGGAGCTTGCTGCAGGACAAGCCCTCTACGAATCCAATTGCGCCGGCTGCCATAATTCGGGCAGGTTTGGAGCTCCAAAACTTGGCAACAGGGAGGCATGGCGTCTTCGTAGAGCAGAAGGAGAAAATATCATGCTTAAAAAAGCAATTGCAGGTATTGATGGTAAGCTTGGCATGATGCCTCCAAAAGGAGGTAATGCAACACTGACCGATGAAGAAATAAAAATGGTCATACACTACATGATCTCGAAAATAGATACAAGTGAGGAAAACCCCTCTATTGAACCACCTGTCTTATGAGGTGAACAGCAGGGCCAACTCCTGCACAATGCTCTTCGTTGGCTTCTTGGTTCATTTATACAGCTTCTTTTTTTCCCAAAACTCTAACTATGGAGAAGCAAACATGTCATTGGATCAGGCGAAGGCATTAATTGAAAAGTTGAAAACAGACGAAGACTTCCGAAATGAGCTTGTTGATATTGAAGAGGCTGATTTTTCGGGTCGACTGGCCTTTATTAACAGCCATGGGTTTGATTGCAAGAGAAGCCGATATTGAGTCAGTGGTTGAACATATTAATGACGAGCATCTGGAAAGAATGGTTGAAGGGTGGCTTTATTACGATTAATAGTTTCCTGCGGCGGGCTGTTCAGCACAAGCGAATAACCCGGGGGGGTCGACGGATAACTCCGACGTTCAGGAAACCCGCTTGAGCAGTTAAAGCCCGGGCCGTAGATAGAGTGTCACAGCATCAGCAACCCGCCCGATACCGGAATATAGCATCCCGTCACAAATCGGCTGTGGTCGGAAGCAATTGCAAGCACCACACCGGCTATGTCTTCGGGGAGGGCAACCCGCTTCAGGGGGGTCATATCCGCCATCATCGCTTTCTGTTCCTCGGGTAGCCAGGATGTGGCGTCGGTCAACGTAAGGCCGGGGGCAACCACGTTGACGCGAATGCCCAAGGGACCGACCTCTTCGGCAAGAGAGCGGACGAAGGCGTCAAGGCCCGATTTCGCCGTGGAGTGGGCAATGAAACCAGGCGATGAGTGACGCGAAAGGGTGCTTGAAATGGCAATGATGCTGCCCGATTTCCTCTCAATCATGCCCGGCAGCACAGCCTGGCAGCAGAAAAATGTCGACTTGAGCTCTCCGCAAAGCTTCGCTTCGAATTCATTCCAGGAGAATTGCATGAAAGGTTGTACTGGAAAACCGATCGAAGCATTGCTTACCAGCAGGTCGATCGGACCGAGAATTTGTTCCACCTCCTCTACCATCAAACGCACCTGCTCCCCGTCGCGCACATCCGCCCTGACGGCATGTGCCCTGCCACCGGCGTTCATGATCTCCTCAACAGCAGCGATCGCTGCGCTTTCACTCTGGAAATAGTTCACCGCAACAGCCGCACCCTCGGCGGCGAGAAGTTTGGCTGTAGCTCGGCCTATGCCGCGGCTTGCGCCCGTGACCAATGCGACTTTTCCTTTCATATCCGGTAACTCCTCTATTTGTTTAGCAATATCGTTGAAACATTGAAATATCTACCAAACATAACAAAAAAACGATAAATGGATATGCAGCAATACAAGGTCAACGTTTCAATGCAAATCGCTAATATTTAAAACTCCCCGGCATTTTTCCCCCTGAGTCATTCCGTGAGCGTTTTCCTCTTTTATTTTGTTGATACCTTTATAGGTGTTTATGCTGTCAGCCTGGCTAAAAGTTACAAGCCATGAAAAATGCCATAACTTCAGTTGGATGCAGTGGTCTATCGGAATCTGAAGCTGCTGAGCGATTGGCATTGGACGGTTACAATGAGTTGCCATCTTCTGGGCGACGAAGCATCTTTTCTACCGCGTTTGATGTTGTCCGTGAACCGATGCTGCTTCTTCTGGTTTCATGCGGAGCAGTCTATCTCATGCTTGGCGATGTCCAGGAGGCGTTCATGCTTCTTGGTTTTGTTTTTTTTGTAATGGGACTGACTCTCTACCAGGAACGAAAGACAGAAAATGCGCTGGAAGCGTTGAGGGACCTTTCAAGTCCGCGTGCTCTGGTAATCAGGGACGGGGTGGAACGGCGTATTGCAGGACGTGATGTTGTGCAGGATGATATTGTCATTGTCAATGAGGGTGACCGGGTTCCTGCCGACGCCCTTCTTCTGTCCTGCCTGAATCTTTCGGTTGATGAATCGTTATTAACCGGTGAATCCGTTCCTGTCAGAAAGTCTGATGACGACCCGGATCTTCAAGAGGTGCATCCGGGTGGAGATGACCTCCCATATATTTTTTCCGGAACTCTTGTTGTTCAGGGGCAGGGGATTGCCCGTGTAACTGCCACCGGTATCAGGAGTGAAATCGGGAAAATCGGCAGGGTTTTGCAGTCAGTGGAACCTGAAGAGACGTTGTTGCAGCAGGAAACCGGCGTATGGGTGCGTAATCTGGCTTTTGTCGGCCTTTTCTTGTGCGTTGTGGTGATCATACTCTATAGCCTTACCCGCGGTGACCTCCTTAATGGCTTACTCGCAGGGATCACTCTTGCCATGGCAATTCTTCCTGAAGAGCTGCCAGTTGTTCTGATGATTTTTCTTGCTTTGGGAGCATGGCGCATTTCAAAAAAACAGGTGCTTACCCGTCGTATGCCGGCCATCGAAACACTCGGTTCAGCCACTGTTCTCTGTGTTGACAAGACCGGAACGCTCACCATGAACCGTATGACGGTAAGTCAGCTGTTTGCCGGTGGGGAAGTCGTAGATGTTGGATCGGAGAGACAAACCTCCATCACGGAAGGTTTTCATGCCCTTATCGAATTCAGCATTCTTGCCAGTCAGCTTGATCCTTTTGATCCAATGGAAAAAGCTATCAGGCAGACAGCAAATGACTGTCTCACAGGGAGTGAACATCTGCATCAGGACTGGACTCTAGTGCATGAGTACCCTCTGTCGAAAGAGCTCCTTTCACTTTCACGCGTATGGAAATCATCCGGTAGTGAAGAATATATCATCGCAGCTAAAGGAGCTCCTGAGGCAATTATTGATCTTTGTCATTTTGATGCTGAACAGATAGCGCTCCTGACCACCCATATCAGAGAAATGGCTGAAAAGGGTTTAAGGGTATTGGGGGTCGCAAGGGCATTCTCACAACAACCGCTGTTGCCTGATAAACAGCATGATTTTGTTTTTGAGTTTCTTGGTCTTATCGGTCTGGCTGATCCGGTTCGACCTGCAGTCTCATCGGCAATTGCCGAATGTTACAGTGCAGGAATTCGTGTGGTGATGATCACAGGCGATTACCCGGGAACTGCCCGAAATATCGCCCGTCAAATCGGTCTCAACGATGCAGATAAGGTGATGACCGGCACTGAAGTCGAGAGTCTGTCGGACATCGAGCTGCAGAACAGGATTAATGAGGTAAATATTTTTGCGAGAATTGTTCCTGAGCAGAAACTGCGTCTGGTCAAAGCGTTAAAGGCCAAGGGAGAAATTGTTGCCATGACAGGGGACGGGGTTAACGATGCCCCGGCATTGAAAGCCGCCAACATAGGAATAGCTATGGGTGGCCGGGGAACTGATGTTGCAAGAGAGTCCGCTTCACTGGTACTGCTGGATGACGATTTTTCTTCGATTGTTCGAGCAGTTTCGATGGGACGCCGGACTTTTGATAATATCAGAAAAGCTATGGCCTATATTTTTGCCATTCATGTTCCTATTGCAGGAATGTTGCTTATTCCTGTACTGTTTCGCTGGCCGCTTGTTCTTTTGCCGGCACATATCGCTTTTCTTGAACTCATTATTGATCCCGCCTGTTCAATTGTTTTTGAAGCAGAACAGGAGGAAAAAAATGTCATGAGCCGACCGCCCCGTAACTCCAGAGAGCCGTTATTCAGCCGTCCAACAGTTGTTATAAGCCTCATGCAGGGCATCATTGTTCTTTTTGTTGTGTTAGGTGTTTTTTTATGGGCTATCAACAGGGGAGACAGTGAATCTCAGGTGCGGGCGTTAACCTTTACAACGCTTATTATTTCAAATCTCGCCCTTATTGTGACTAACCGCTCATGGACCCGTACGTTTATATCCGCACTGCGTTCTTCCAATATTGCACTTCTGCCCTTGCTTGCAGGTGCAGTGCTTCTGCTCGTGATTGTTCTCAATGTTCCTTTTTTTGTTACTCTGTTCAGATTTTCCACACCGCACACCTTTGACCTTCTTATTTGCCTTCTCGCTGGCCTTGGAAGTGTTCTCTGGTTTGAAGCTCTCAAATGGTTCGGGTTGTTTAGAACTGTCAGCCAATAGCGCTTTTGATTCCCTCGCCCGAAAAACCCAATAGCATCAAATGCCGATCCGGTTACTGCGTTTCATTGGTCAGTTGCGAATAGCGTTTTGTTTTCTATTGCCAATACGTAACTTCTCTGCATGATATATCCCTGTATTCCCCAACCTGTCCGCGGAGTTATCGATGAAACATATTATTTCAGTCATTCTCATCACCCTCAGCGCGCTTCTCTGTGCTTGCGGTGGAAGCCGATCCGTCGTGAGTCCCGTTCAGTCGGGCATCAAGAATATGGTAGACGCTAAATTTGCCGCGTTCAAAACCGCCAACGTGGTTCCCGCCAATGCAGGGGTGATGGTTTACCTCCTGACACCGCGGGGGGCATGGACTGCCTCGTCCAATCTGCCTGAAGATGCCGGGGCGGATACGCACTACCGGATCGCCAGCGTCACCAAAACCTTCACCTCAGCCGCTGTCATGCTGCTCGATCAGCAGGGAAAACTCCGTATCGATGATCCGGTGACCGCACTGATCCCCGGCACCGGCATGCCCTACCTGCCCGATTCGCCCGAGTATCAGATCCCCTTCAAGGCCAAAATCACCATCCGCCAGCTCCTCTCGCATCGGGCCGGCGTCTTTGATGTTACCAACGACAAGATTCCCGCTGGTCTGGGTGTCCCTTATAAAGGCCGGTACTACATCGACTACGTGGAAACGACCTTGAACGACCCTTTTCATCAGTACACCTTCGATGAATTGGTGGGGGTGGCTGCCACCACCAGGCAGTCCTACTGGGCACCCGATGGGGGTTACCACTACAGCAATACGGGCTATTCCTGCCTGGCAAAAATCATTGAGCGAGTTTCCGGGAAGAGCTATGACCGTTTTCTGGCCGATAATTTTTTCGTTCCGATGGGTCTGAACAGTACTTCTGCACCGTGGAACTCAAATGACAGGTACATACCTTCTCCCTTTCTGAGAGGCTACAGCCGCCAGGAGGCCGGCGAAGCATTCATTGAAAAGACCAACGACAACATGTCCGTCAATGTGGCAGAAGGAAACCTGATTTCCACTCCGGCGGATGCGGCGCGCTGGATGCGGATGATTCTTTCGGGCAAGGGCCCCTTGAACAAAACGCAAATTGCGCGCATGACCACGATTCCGACCGGCAATGAATCGAATGCCTATGCCTTGGGATTCATCTCAACTTCTGCGATGGGCATCGGCCACAATGGAGCTCATCCGGGCTATCTCAACCTCGTGGCCTATAACCCTATGGATGATGTCGCAGCAGTCGTTCTGTTCAACTATACCGACCTCAGCGACCCTGTAAAACAGATGACTCTGATGGGGCAAATCGTCAGTGAAGCAAAAAAAATCGCAGGGTATTGATGCAGTATACTTCATGGCAGTCGTTGGCTGCAAAACGGCATATCCATTTGAAGTAAAATATGGTGGTTGAAAACGGTGAAGAATACCGGTTGCTTCTTGCACGGCAGTAGCAGAGGAACGCTCTTTGCTGCTCTGCTGTTGAAAGGGTTTTGGTGGGGCGTATTGCCTTTGCTTTTGCGAATGCTGTTTTGTTTTTCACTGCATATGCCTACCTTCTATTTGTGTTGTTTTTCGTTGCATTCCTATTCTGTCAAGCATCAGCAGCAATCATTATAGCACGAAAGGAGACACTCATGATCACTAGCACCTTGCGCAGAACCTCACTTGCAGCACTGCTTTGCGCCTTCATTGCAATATCACCTGTGCAATCCGCCTCTGCATGCAGTCGCGCCGTTTACTTCGGTAAAGAGGGCCAGACCGTCACCGGCAGAACCATGGACTGGCTCGAAGATATGCATACCAACCTCTGGATATTCCCTCAAGGCATAAAACGCGACGGCGGAATGGGCGACAAAGGTTTCAAATGGACAAGCAGATACGGCAGTGTCATCGCTTCAATCTACGAAGCAGGCACCGCTGACGGCATGAACGAGCAGGGACTCGTTGCCAACCTGCTTTTTCTCAGCGAAAGTAAATACCCCGACAAAAAAGGCGACAACCGTCCACAAATATCCATTTCAGCCTGGACGCAGTACATTCTCGATAATTTCGCCACTGTAAGTCAAGCTGTTGCCGAACTGCGCAAAGAGGCTTTTCGCCCCGTTATTGTCACCTCCCCCAATGGTGTCGAAAGCAGAGTTCACATCTCAATCTCGGATGCCACAGGCGATTCGGCCATTTTTGAATACATTGACGGCAAACTCGTGATCCACCACGGCCGTCAGTACCAGGTAATGACCAACTCCCCAACCTACGACCGGCAAATCTCAATAAATGAATACTGGAAACAGATCGGCGGCACAGTAATGCTGCCGGGCACAAATCGTCCCGCCGACCGATTCGCACGCGCCAGCTTCTACATCAACGCCACCCAGCAGTCTGCCAACCCGCGTGAGGCTGTTGCAGCCGTCTTCAGTGTGATGCGTAACGTCAGCGTTCCGCGTGGTATCAGCACACCGAGCCAGCCCAACATTTCCTCCACCATCTGGCGTACAGTAGCAGACCAGAAAAACAAAGTCTACTTTTTTGAAGATACCTTTAGCCCGGGCCTTGTATGGGTCAGGCTCAAACAGATCGACTTCAAGGCTGGCTCCGGAATCCGCAAACTCACCCTCGATGGCAATCCAGACCTTGGTGGTGACCAGACGGTAAACTTCAAGGAGGCTAAACCATTCCTGTTCCTGGCGCCACAATAAATTTTTGCCTGTCTTGCCGGCATGCTCAAAGCACAGCGTGTATTTTCGTGCATGCTGTTCAGTTTTCAACGCTAATTATGGAGATATTCTCATGTCATTAGATAATCCAAAGACATTGCTGCGCAGACTGCGTTTTGCAATCCTGTTTGCGGCGATCCTGGCTATCATGGGGCAGGCTGGTTCATCACTTGCCGAAGTGAAATGCACAGGAGCATGCCAGGACATGGGCAATAATCTGCTGTCAGGTTTCGGCAAGCTGCTGAGCTCGTCCGAAGGACAGGCCTTACTGGAAGCAAACCTTAAAACGGAAGAACATATCTATATCAACTCGACTCAGTCCAGAAAAATCATCGCGGCGGAGGATGCGCTAATTACATATGTCCCGCAAAATATTTTGATCCACGCGTTCCCGACTAATCCGAATTTCTTTCATTCTGCGGCTGGTATTCCAGTGACGGCAGGGCTTCCGGACCATGTAACAAACGCGGTTCAATCCATAGCCTTCACAAACATACCGTTACCATTGCAAGAGTATCTGGGACTGACCTTCAATATCTATGGCAAGGCATATATCCCCAAAAATCTGATGATCAACAAACAAGGTGACCCGCGCCCCTTTCAGGTATCGACTGCGATAAAAAGCAATCCATTTACAGAGGTTAACTCGTCCCTTCTTGCCAGGCAGATTCAGCAGGATGGCGTCATCATTGGTGCCGATAGATCGCCTGAGAACTGGACAAAACTTACCGGCGTTGCCGCTTTCCCGAGCGGACATTCAACCTACGGTAATACCACGGCGCTTTTCTATGCCATCCTTATGCCGGGATATTACCAGCAGTTGGCTCAGGCCGGTTTGGACTTCAACTACAGCCGCAACGTGTTCGGGGTGCACTATCCGCTGGATACGATCGGCGGGCGGATTTCCGCCATGTACATAATTGCTGAGATGCTTGCCGGCAATCCGCTCTACTCCAGGCAGAGCTTTACCATGGCCGACATCCCGTTGCTCAGCCAGACGATGCAAAACTATCTCGGTGGCGGCAGTTCGCCCTACGCGGCATTATGCGCAGGCAAAGTCGCTACGTACAGCGTGATACCTTCCGCAGCGGATTACGCCCGGGCGCGGCAGAACTATACTGACCTCCTAACCTACGGCCTGCCTTCGGTTGGCGACACGACCCTGCCGCCTATCGTGCCTTCTAATGCGTGGCGTTTGATCGCCACACGCTTTCCCTATTTGAATACGGCGCAGCTTAATGAGGTTCTCGCCACCACTGAACTCTCTTCGGGCGTGCCGCTCGATAATGGCACCGGTTGGGTGCGCCTCAATCTCTACGCTGCCGCCGGCGGCTATGGCATCTTACGCAAAAATGTTGCGGTGAACATGAATGGAGCGCTCGGTGGCTTGAACGCCTTCGATATCTGGAGTAACAATATCTCCGGTCCTGGCAGTCTGACCAAGCAGGGCTCCGGAACCCTGATCCTGGCAGGCAGCAACAGCTATACCGGCGGTACTGATGTGCGAGGCGGCACATTAGTCATCACCGGAACATTGGGCGGGAAACTGGTGATCTCGCCTGGCGCCACTGTCATTAACACAGGCAGGATCGAGGGGGATGTCAACAATAGCGGCAGCTTCACCAACCATGGAGTCGTGACCGGCCACGTTTCCACCCTCAATACCGGGCCACTCAGCCCTCAGCCCTCTTTCGGGAGGATTCCAGGCACCTTCATCTTCTCGACGAGTAGGTCGTTCTGCAAAGAGTAATGCTGAAACAGTGTGAGCGCTTGTTCAAAGACTTCGTGATCTCAAGCCACTGGAAGAAATTTATATGTATTCGCCTTGGATATGTTATCTGGAAACCATTAACACCGTTTTAATATTAAAGCTTTACCATCGAACTTCAGAAGTTTATTGCACTATTGTTATGAGGAAGCAGTATTGTGGTTACTTGACCAACTCCTTGAAACATATCCAGTACCATGCGTTAGCTGGACTTTGTTTTCTAGGTGCGTGCAACCCTCAACATCCTTTCGATATCGAAAATGCTCCAAAACCCTTAAAGCTTGCTGAAGGAAAAAAACTCTACGAATCAAAATGCTCAAGGTGTCATGATATAGGCATGTCTGGCGCTCCAAAACTTGGCGACAAAAAAGATTGGGGCGATCGAATAGTTGATGGAGAAGATGTCATGCTCAGAAAAGCAATTGCTGGTATCGAAGGTAAAAACGGCGGGATGCCACCAAAAGGAGGCAATTACTCGCTTACCGATAAAGAAGTAAAAATGGTCATACTATACATGATCTCAAAAATAGACACAACAGCGCAAAACACCATGATTGAGTCACCTGGTCTTAAGAGATGAGAAGTTAGGTGCGGGCAGAATACCCCACACAGAATTGATGCATGTACTAATCACACCCATAAAAGTAACTTGTCACTCAACACTATTCCTTTTGCCCGGCCCTCCCCCTGTCCTATAATCTATTCCGCAAGGTGCGCCTTCAAAAGGAGTGGCAGATGGTCGGAGTAACCCCCATTATACTGTCTTTTTGCATAGGTGGCATAGGGCTTGTTCCCTGATTCGTCCAGCATTTTTGAAAATGAGAAGCAGCGGAATGCGTTGCTTCGTACGGAAAGACCGTTATGGTCAAACATGCCGGAAGAGAGGAGAATCTGGTCGATATGCTGCCAGTGGTTATGAAATGAGAAACTCCCGATACCAGTGTAGCCGCTCCAGCAGTTATAAAGGAGTCTTCTGCCATTTGCTTTAACCTTGGCAGCATCACCGGTTGAACCGAGCAACTCTTTCAGTGAACGGTTTTCCGGTTCGTCGTTGAAATCGCCCATGACAATAATGTCGGCCAATGGGTTTCTAACAAGCAGGCTGTCAAGAATGTGCCGCGTCACCTTAGCTGCGGTGAGCCGCTTGCGTTCTGTCCATGATGTATCGAAAGAACGTGAAGGCCAGTGGTTCAGAATAACATGAAACGGGTGGCGGGCAGCTGAAAATCCGGCGACGATGATCTTTCGTGTCGGCTTGCCTTCTATCGGAACAGTATAGGCTTTCGACACTCCTGGGCGGAGCGCTTTTGGGTTGTAGGCCAAGGCAATGTCAATACCTCGAGGGTCTGACGACTCATAGTAAATGGTTTTGTAACTGATGCCGTTTATCGGATCGAGAGTTTCCTTAAAGATATGCTCGTTTTCCACTTCTGCAAACGCAAGGATATCCGGGTATTTTCCGTAGTCGGGGTGCGCATCTATGATGGAGAGGACATGCCGGATGCGCATCTGTTTCAGGAAAAGCTTCTTTTTAGTCCACTGCATGCTGCCTTCCGGAGTGAAATCATCGTCGTCTTTGGCTGGGTCGTTCGCCGGGTCGAAAAGATTTTCAACATTCCACCACATAAAGAGCACCGTTTTTTCGGGACTTGGATTTCCTGTAGCTTGTCTTGAAATACAGGATGCAATCCCCAAAAAAAGAAAAACGCAAGAGAGTAGATGTCGCATAACCTCTTTCTATGTAATTTTTTTTCTTTACCATTATGATTATGTAAATTAATCGGGCTTTTTAAGCTATCAATATTTTATTATTCAACGATCCGGAAAACAGTATGACCCAGAAGAGTGGTGTCAAAGAGCAGGCGAAAGATATCCTTGAGGAAGCTCTTGACAGGGAGGCGGTTATTGTGTTGGCAAGGATTTCCGAAGAGATGCAGTTGCTGTTTACGGCTCATCCGGAACCTTTAAGGGCCGATGTTGAAAGGATTGTGACCGGTTTTTTTCTTGAAAACGGCAAATCGGAACAGTTTATTGAAGACTGGATCAAGACATCTGAAGAATACAGCCGCACCAGGGGGCTTAGTGAACAGGATCAGCCGAAGGCAATGCTTTCTGATCTGGGAGTGTTCAGGTTTATGAGTTTTTTAAAAGACAAGGGGCTTACCGATGACCAAATTACCATTGTGCTTACCGGGGCGGTTGAGCAGGCGGCTTCTGGTCACAAAGAGTAATGCGGAGTCAAAATACATTTTAAGGCATTCATGGCTGTCCGCTGCGGGCAGCCAATCACAATAAAAACGGTGTACATGAAAAAGACGACACAGCTTTACGAAGGCAAGGCTAAAAAGGTTTTTTTAACGGAAGACAGCAACCTGGTCATACAGGAGTTCAAGGACGATGCAACAGCTTTCAATAACAAGAAAAAAGGCACCATTGCAGACAAGGGCGTCGTGAACAACGCTATTTCCTGCAAGCTCTTTACTCTGCTTGAAAAAGAAGGGATTCACACCCACCTGGTCGAAAAGCTTTCCGAACGCGATATGCTCTGCCGGCACCTTGATATTATCAAGGTTGAGGTTGTCGTGCGTAACATTGCCGCCGGTTCACTGGTGAAAAGGTACGGCTTCGCGGAAGGGACTGTGCTTGAAAAGCC
Source organism: Chlorobiaceae bacterium (assembly GCA_037143555.1). Classification (GTDB taxonomy): domain Bacteria; phylum Bacteroidota; class Chlorobiia; order Chlorobiales; family Chlorobiaceae; genus Chlorobium. The sequence continues at coordinate 8,401 of JBAWYL010000025.1, read as the reverse complement.
GATAGTCGAGCTTTATTTGAAAGATGATGATCTGGATGATCCCTTGATGAATGAATCTCATGCAGTCGCGCTTGGTGTTGCAACCCTGGAAGAGCTTGAAGTCCTGAAAAACCGTGCTGAAGCAATTAATGCAGTGCTCAAAAAGTTTTTTGCTGAAAGAAAACTGAAGCTTGTTGATTTCAAGCTCGAGTTCGGTCGGCACCATGGCGAAATTCTTCTTGGTGATGAAATAAGTCCCGATACCTGCAGGTTCTGGGATCTTGAAACAAATGAAAAAATGGATAAGGATCGTTTCAGGTTTGATCTTGGCGGTGTTGAGGATGCATACAGCGAAGTCCAGAGAAGAGTCTTAGAGGTCGATTGAAGTTACCATATCAGAAGACCGGGGGATCGAATGCTTGATTCTGCGATTGCATATCTGCAGCATGCGGATCCTTCGATGGTCTATCTGGTTCTGTTTCTGATTGCTTTTTTTGAAAATGTAGTGCCGCCGATACCTGGTGATGTTCCTGTAGCTTTAGCCGGGTATCTTATCTGCAAAAGCGGGATAACGTTTGTGGGCGCTTTATTCTGGGCTTCTGCGGGTTCCACGGCAGGGTTCATGCTCGTGTACCTGCTCAGTAAATTTTTGGGTATGAAATTGTATGCCGAAGGAGACAACTCGGTTGAACACTGGCTGTCAAAAACTGCTCATCGTTTTTTTCCGCCATCCGATATGGATCTTCTACGCCGGAAATTTGCTGCTCATGGTTATCTTGCCGTGCTGGTAAACCGCTTTCTGTTCGGTTCCAGAGCGGTTATTTCTGTTATGGCGGGGTTGATGCATCTCAGAACCTCTTTAGTTTTTATTGCTGCCGCCACCAGCGCCACAGTGTGGAATGTGCTCTTGCTGTACGGTGGCTTTTTCCTGGGAAGTAACTGGCAGCAAATCGGTGGCTATGTTGCTCTGTACACTATTCCTGTATCGGTTTTGTTTGTTCTGATTCTTTCTTTTTCAGTATGGAAGTTTTTCAGGGAAAGAAAGCGCGAACATGAATAAGTTTTTTTGTTATTATCCCGAGACCCTAAACCGCACATTTTTTATTAATTCGTGAGAATTTTGTTGATCTGCCATGGCAAAAGACTTAAAGGTTTATCCTGCTGAAAAAAAAGGCGAGCTTCTGAAGCTTGCCACGTTTGATGAACTTAATGAGATGGCCCGTCAGGTTCGACGGGATATTATCAGAATGCTTGCCAGGGCCAATTCCGGTCATACGGGAGGTTCTCTTGGCATGGCTGATATTTTTACAGCCCTCTACTTCAGGGTGCTTCAGCAGGACCCGCACAAGTTCTGGCAGAGTGATGATCAGGACCTTGTTTTTCTTTCCAATGGTCATATTGCTCCGGCCTGGTACAGTGTTCTGGCCCGTTCAGGCTATTTTCCTCTCAGCGAGTTGAACTCCCTGCGCCAGGTCAGCTCATACCTGCAGGGTCATCCGACCTCGGAGTCGAGGCTTCCTGGTGTAAGAATTGCATCCGGATCACTTGGTCAGGGTCTTTCCGCTGCAGTTGGTGCTGCACTTGGTCTGCGTATTGACGGCAGAGAACGTGATGTATTCTGTCTGATGGGTGATGGTGAGTGCCAGGAGGGCCAGATCTGGGAAGCGGCCATGAGTGCCTCCCATTACCGGCTTGGAAAACTGATTGGTATTGTCGATTGCAATAATGAACAGATTGACGGCGAAGTCAACGATATTATGAGCGTTGAACCATTTGCTGAAAAATGGCAGGCCTTTGGATGGGATGTCTATCATTGTGATGGCAACGATATTGAAGATTTTGTCAGCACTGTAGAACGCATCAAGGCTGTAGAAAATCGCAGCAGGCCATCGGTTATACTGGCCGTAACGATAATGGGTAAAGGCGTTCCTTTTTTTGAGGGCACTATGCCGGACAAATCTAACTGGCACGGAAAACCGCCGACAAAGGATGATGCTGAAAAAGCACTTGCGATCCTGACGGAGACCGTCTTCGGTGACTTTTAGGCTGTATCGGTTTCGTGCAGATTCTGGCGGGCATATATAGAGGGCGCAAAATCAGGAGTTCATCGTCTCAGGCAATACGTCCTTGCAGCAGTCGTGTGAAAAAGTCTCTTTTTGATATTCTTTCAGGAAGGATTGACTTTGATGGTGTTTCTGTTCTTGATGTATTTGCCGGCTTCGGTTCCCTTGGTTTTGAGGCTTTGAGTCGCGGTGCCGCATCAGTGTGTTTTGTTGATCAGCATGTTGATGCTCTTAAAGCGTTGAAGTCTACAAGCCTTCAATTAGGGACTGATGACCGAGTCAAGATTGTTAACTCGGATGTTTCAGCTTTTCTAAGTCGTGCGAGTGGACAGTTCGATATTGTTTTTTGCGATCCCCCTTATTCCTGGCATGATTATGATCTGCTGATTGAAAAGATTGTCGGTGGCGGACTTCTTGCAGAAGAGGGCTTGCTGCTTGTCGAACATAGTACCCATATCGATTTTTTGCAGTCACCCTATTACTCTTTTCACAGGGATTATGGTATGACAAGAGTTACTTTTTTTCAGCACTGATTTTTTTACCGATGAAACAGAAAGCCATTTATCCCGGAGCCTTCGACCCCTTCACCAACGGTCACCTCGATGTTCTTGAACGCGCGCTTAATATTTTTGAGGAAGTCATTGTCGTTATTGCTGCGAACAGTCTTAAACAGGCACTTTTCAGCGGTGATGAACGGCTTGCAATGATCAGAGAGGTTACTGCCGATTACTCCAAGGTCAGTGTCGAGATGCTTCATGGCGGGCTTCTTGCCGATTATGCCCGTCAGGTAGGTGCACGGGCGATTGTGAGGGGCGTACGGCAGGTTAAGGATTTTGAATACGAGTTTCAGATTTCACTCTTGAACCGTCAGCTCTATCCTGAGGTGACAACAGTTTTTTTGATGCCGAATGTCAAATATACCTATGTCGCTTCGTCGATTATAAAAGAGGTAGCTCTACTGGGCGGGGATGTCAGCAGATTTGTACATCCATGTGTTAAGGAAATGCTGCATCGCAAACGAGATGAACAGAAATAAATAAATCATAACTAACCATTCGAAATGTCTACAACGCATATTTTTGAAGAAAAATATCTTACTCGCCGGGTACTCAGCATGCAGGAATCGCAGACCATGCGAATCAGCAATCTGGCAGCCACAATGAAAGCCGAAGGCAAGGATATTGTCAGTCTTTCGGCCGGAGAGCCGGATTTTCCAACACCGGACAATGTGAATCAGGCTGCTGTTGCGGCTATAAATGCAGGGTTTACGCGCTATACTGCCAATTCAGGTATACCAGAGCTTAAAAAAGCCATTATTGCGAAATTCAGGCGTGATAATAATCTTGAGTTTCAGGAAAACCAGATTATTGTCAGCAATGGAGGCAAGCAGACTCTTGCCAACACCTTCCTAGCGCTTTGTCAGGAGGGTGATGAGGTGATTGTTCCTGCTCCATACTGGGTGAGTTTTCCGGAAATGGTTCGACTCGCCAGTGCAACACCGGTCATTGTTCACACCACGATTGAAAATGAGTACAAAATGACACCGGAGCAGCTTGAACGTGCCATTACTCCCAAGACGAAGGTTCTGGTACTCAATTCCCCCTCCAATCCCACCGGTTCGGTCTATAGTGAAGAAGAGGTGATTGCTCTCATGAAGGTTGTTGAAGGTCGCGGGATTTTTGTTGTGTCTGATGAAATGTACGATATGATTGTCTATGGCGATGTCCGTCCATTCTCTCCCGCAAGGATTCCTGCTCTGAAGGATTGGGTTATTGTAAGTAATGGCGTATCGAAAACCTATGCCATGACCGGTTGGAGAATCGGGTACCTTGCCGGGCCTAAATGGTTGATTGATGCTTGCGACAAGATTCAGTCACAGACCACCTCGAATCCCAATGCTATTGCCCAGAAAGCTGCAGTTGCAGCCTTGACAGGTGATCAGGGGATCGTTGAAGAGCGTCGTGCTGAATTTGAAAAGCGCCGTGATTTTATGTATCAGGCTCTCAATAGCATTCCGGGCTTCAAAACAGCTCTTCCGATGGGCGCATTTTATATCTTCCCTGATGTCAGTGGAGTGTTCGGTCAAACCTTTAACGGAGTGGTCATGAATGATTCAGCAGATGTTGCCGAATATCTTCTGAAAGTGCATCATGTGGCCACCGTTCCTGGTGATGCCTTCGGCGCGCCTGAAAACCTCCGTCTTTCCTATGCGGCCTCAATTTCCTCGCTGGAGGAGGCGATAAACCGTATCAGGAGAGCGTTCAAATAAGCGAGAATGCTTACAGTTCGACGGAGCAGGCTTTATACCCTATGGTTCAGCTGGTATTCCCGCCGGCAGTTCAAGCGGTATTTTAATACGGTACGTGTTTTTATGCAGAACGGAGTACGGGAAATGAATCCCCGTATTCCGGTTGTTTTTTATGCCAACCACGCCTATTGGTGGGACGGGTTCTGGTCTCAGCTTTGCACTGAAGAATTTTTCCGGCAGAACCTCCATATCATTATTGAGTATAAACAGTTAAAGAAACATCGTTTTTTTACCCGTATCGGAGCCTTTTCCCTTGATCAATCCCGCCCGAGAAGTGTGCTCGATACGCTCCGATATGCCGCTGAACTGCTGACGGCCGACAGCGATCGTCAAAATGCCTTATGGATTTTTCCTCAGGGAAAAATAGAACCGGTTGACCGGCGACCGCTTCTTTTTTTTAAAGGAACAGCATCGATCGTTTCACGTGTCTTTGAGAAAACTCCCTTGATTTACCTTGTTTCAGTTGTCAGTCGGATTGAATATCTTGACGAACAGAAACCTGAGTTGTGTCTCTCTTTCCGGGAGCCCCGGTTACTCTCTTTGGCAGAATATGCAGGCGCCGCTGATCTTACTGCCTACATGCAGAGAATGACGGAGGATCACCTCGATGAGCTTGGCGGGAAGATCAGGAACCGGACGCTGGATGATTTTTTTACAGTTGTCAGAGGAAAGGCTTCAGTAAATAAGCGAGTTGAAGCGGTTATGCATTTTTTTGGTTTAGAAAAAGGGTAGAATGATTTAGGCAGGAAACTGATTGTATTTCCTGTTTCCGAAATAGAACAAAACAAGCGGTCTATTATGAGTAATGTTATATGCAGTTGTCTTTTAGGTGATAATACAAACGTAAGGCTTCGGCTTTCTCAATTGCTGCATAGCGAGATGGAAGCGATGTACGGGTCTGCGGCAGAAGACGTTATTGATGATATTTGTGAGGTTGAGCTTCAGGGTTGCCGTCGCGAATTTTTTCGCAACAATACGGGGAATCCGTTTAGTATCGGAATGCAGGTTATCATTGAATCCGATGGAGGGTATGATTTTGGTGTTGTCTATTCCATAGGTCAGATTGCACGCAAAAAGCTTCAGCTGAAAGGACTTGACAAAAATGGACAGGACTATACCGAGATCTTGCGTATTGCCGATGAGAGTGACCACCAGGCCATTATTGAGCTGAAAAAGCGGCAGTCCGAGATTCGTGAGGTTTGTCTGAACAAGGTTAAAAAGCATGAGCTTGATTTGAAACTTGTAGATGTGGAATTGCGTATGGACCAGCAGAAGCTGTCGGTCTACTATACCTCCTCACACCGAGTTGATTTCAGGACTCTTGTTCGTGACTTGGCCGGAGAGTTTAAGGCAAGAATTCAGATGGTACAGATCACAACACGTGAAGAGGCGAGAAGAGCAAATGCATTCGGGCCATGCGGATGTCTATTGTGCTGTTCGAGCTGGCTGCAGAAAATACATGCGAATCCGTTTTCTGAAAAATCTCAATATTCCGAAAACTCAGGTAATGACAGTCACGCCTTTAACATCACCGGTATATGTAATCGCCCGAAATGCTGTCTTGGGTATTCGAAGCATGAAAAGGGGTGTCAGGCCCAAGCCTCTCCCCAGTCATCTCTTCCTCCGGTTGGAAGCAAGGTGAATACTCCCGAGGGAGCTGCCGTTGTTGAAAATATTGATGTTCAGAAAAAACTTGTCTACCTTCGCTACCTGAAGAGTGAACAGACACGAAGGCTCTCTATTGACAAGTTCAATGCCATGTTTGTAAGGAGATAGGGCATATATAAAGAAGTCCTGCGTCAGAGGGTTCTGCCGTGAGGACAAGGATTTTCCAATCTGCATAACCGTATTTCAATTCAGTATGCATCAGTTTCAAAGAACTCTGGTCACGACAGCTCTTCCATATGCGAACGGTCCGGTTCATCTCGGCCATCTGGCAGGTGTCTACCTCCCGGCAGATATTTATGTCCGTTATAAAAGACTCAAGGGTGAGGATGTGATTCATATCGGTGGCTCAGATGAACATGGGGTGCCTATAACCATTACAGCCGAGAAAGAGGGCGTTTCCCCTAAGGATGTAGTCGATCGTTACCATGCAATGAACTATAACGCGTTCAAAAAGTGTGGTATTTCGTTTGATTATTATGGAAGAACAACCTCTGAATGTCATCACCGGACTGCACAGGAGTTTTTTCTTGAAATTGAGAAAAAAGGGATTTTCACCAAAAAAACAGAAAAGCTCTTTTTTGATCGCAAAGCTGACCGCTTCCTTTCGGACCGCTATGTTACCGGTACCTGCCCGATCTGCAATAACCCTGAGGCAAACGGCGATCAGTGCGAACAGTGCGGTACCCATTTAAGTCCGATTGAGCTCATCAATCCGAAAAGCAAGCTTTCCGATGCGACACCTGAGTTGCGCGACACCATGCACTGGTATTTTCCGCTTGGGCGCTTCCAGGAACAGCTTGAAGAGTACGTTAACAGTCATGAGGGCGACTGGAGGCAGAATGTTGTAAACTATAGCCGCACATGGCTCAAACAGGGGCTTAACGACCGGGCGATAACTCGTGATTTGAGCTGGGGCATCAGGGTGCCTTTCGATACGGAGGAAGCTATCGGTAAGGTACTCTACGTATGGTTCGACGCCGTGCTCGGATATATTTCGTTTACCAAAGAGTGGGCAGAAAAACTCGGACAGAATGATCGCTGGAAAGAGTATTGGCAGAATCCCGGGAGCCGGCTTGTTCATTTTATCGGAAAGGATAATGTGGTTTTTCATACCCTGATGTTTCCGGCAATTCTTATGGCATGGAATGAAGGGCGAGTCAGCGGACGCTATAACCTGGCCGATAATGTACCGGCATCAGAGTTCATGAATTTTGAAGGCAGAAAGTTTTCAAAGTCAAGGAACTATGCGGTCTACCTTGGTGAATTCCTTGAAAAATTTCCAGCCGATACCCTCCGTTACAGTATTGCAATGAATTATCCGGAAAGCAAGGATACTGACTTCAGCTGGCAGGATTATCAGAACAGGACTAATGGCGAACTGGCCGATACTCTCGGGAATTTTATCAAGCGCTCTGTCGATTTTACCAATGCACGCTTTTCTGGAGAGGTACCCTATGAGTCTACTCTTGAAGATTGGAACTCTCTCGGCATTAACTGGCAGAATACCATTGAGCAGCTTGATCTCGCATTTGAACAGTTTCATTTCAGGGAAGCAGCCTCTCTTGGTATGGATATAGCCAGGGCAGCCAACAGATTTCTAACTGAGTCTGAGCCATGGAAAGTTATCAAGGTTGACCGCGAAGGAGCGGCAAGGTCAATGGCTCTTTCCTTGAACCTCTGCCACGCCCTTGCTGTAGCCCTCTTTCCGGTTATTCCGGAAACCAGTAACCGGATTTATGCCATGTTGGGGTGTCAGGGGAGTATCGAAGATCGTTTTGCCCCCCTCACGCCTCTTTCGTTATCTCTGCTCAGTCCAGCGCTTCCTAAAGGGCATAAGCTCAAGGGGGAATCCGAAATTCTATTTACAAAAATTGAAGATGCCGATATTGCTCCGGAACTCCAGAAAATTGAAGGACTGCTCGCCGAAGCCAGGAAGCGTGAAGCTGGAGTTGAACAGGAACGCATGGAGTTCAAGCCGGTAATCAGCTTTGATGATTTTTTAAAGGTCGACTTGAGGGTCGCAAAAGTTATTGCTGCAGAGTCGGTTAAAAAGGCTGGAAAACTCCTTAAACTTCAGGTGCAGGTCGGTTCAGTGACGAGGCAGGTTCTCGCCGGTATTGCACGGTATTACTCTCCCGAAGAGATGATTGGCAAAAATGTGGTACTGGTTGCCAATCTTGCCGAACGCACCATCCGTGATGAAGTTTCAGAGGGTATGATTCTTGCCGTTGAGGGGGCAGACGGCAAACTTTTTGTTGTTGAGCCGGATGGATACGAAATAAATGGTAAACCGATACAATAAAAGTTTGCATAAGCGATTTTATTCCTTACATTGAAGCACAAACATCGTGGGGTGGAGCAATTGGTAGCTCGTCGGGCTCAT
>JBAWYL010000024.1:0-41670 GCA_037143555.1 Chlorobiaceae bacterium | reverse complement strand
GTTCCCACATCATAAACGTCTGCTTCTGACTCAAAACCGGCAAGCTGCTTGCGAAGTATGGATGAAACCTCATCAGGCCTGACTGTTATAGACATATCTTATTCCGCTTGGTTATTTGTTTAAGAAAAGAGAAAGATTCTGCTTACCTTCTTTTGAAAGTACAAACCAGACATTCCAAAAGTTTGAAACTCAAATTTAATGAAAAGCTTTTAGTTATTCAAATTCTCTCTTTTATTTGAGCCTATACTCTTTTTATTAGTTTTACATCCTTCACTAACACCTTCAGGAATTTTGTTCGCAGAAAACGGTATGAAAACAGTCAAAGGATTCGCTTCAGCAACCGTCGGAAATGTTGCCTGCGGCTTTGATGTCTTGGGATTTGCCATTACAGAGCCCGGTGATGAAGTCATTCTGACGCTTTCCGATGAAATACTATCGGGTTCTCCGGTTTCCATTACAAGCATCACGGGTGACGGCGGAGCTCTTCCGCTTGATCCAAAAAAAAACACATCGAGCTTTGTTGTGTTGAAATTCCTTGAATATATCCGTACCCATAAACAGATCGACTTTACCGGACATATCGCCCTGGAGCTTAAAAAGCACCTTCCGCTCAGTAGCGGCATGGGAAGCAGCGCTGCAAGTGCTGCGGCCGCACTTGTTGCCGCAAATGAATTGATGGGTCAACCCTGCTCAAAAATGGAGCTTGTACACTTTGCTATTGAAGGGGAACGTGTAGCCTGCGGATCGGCTCATGCCGACAACGCAGCGCCGGCAATTCTGGGTAATTTTGTCCTGATACGGAGCTATACGCCACTTGATCTCATTACAATTCCATCACCCGAGCACCTTTACTGTTCCCTTGTTCATCCCCATACCGAACTGCGCACCTCTTATGCCCGTTCGGTTCTGCCCGCAAGCATTCCGCTCAAAACGGCTACCCAGCAATGGGGTAATGTCGGTGCTCTTGTTACCGGCCTTCTCACTTCCGACTATGATCTTATCGGACGATCCCTTGTTGATGTTATTGCCGAACCAAAGCGCGCTCCGCTGATTCCCGGCTTTTTTGAAGTCAAACAGGCAGCTCTTGACAGTGGTGCCCTCGGATGCAGTATCGCTGGCTCAGGTCCTTCACTGTTTGCGTTTTCTTCTTCTGAAAAAACAGCTCTTGAAGTAGGCAGAGCCATGAAAGATGCATTCTTTTACTCGAAAGCCCACCTTGAATCCGATATGTGGGTATCGCCTATCTGTAAAGAAGGGGCAAGAATACTGTAACAATTTACAATAGAGAGCATTACACATCATGATCTATTTCAGCACCAATAAATCGTCAATACCTGTTTCTATAAAAAAGGCCACGCTTGAAGGACTTGCTCCCGATGGAGGACTTTACATCCCCTCTGAAATTCCGCGTTTCTCACCAGAGGAGTTATCACTTCTTGAAGGTGCGACGTTCAACAACATCGCCTTTGCCATTGCAAAAAAGTTCATTGGAGGTGAGATCCCCCTGGATCAGCTCAGCGATATGATTGAAAGCTGCTATCCCTTCAGCACCCCCATTGTCAAGCTTGATAATGATACCTTTATTGAGGAACTTTTCTGCGGGCCTACGCTGGCCTTTAAGGATTACGGCGCAAGATTTCTTGCCCGGCTGACCGGATATTTCGCGGCGAAAGAGGAGAAACTGATTACCGTACTTGTCGCAACATCAGGAGATACAGGAAGCGCGGTCGCTTACGGCTTTCAGGGCATTCCCAACACGAGGGTCGTCCTGCTCTATCCTTCAGGCAAAGTAAGCCGTCTTCAGGAACAGCAGTTGACCACTGCCGGAGGCAATGTACATGCCCTTGAAGTCAAAGGCGATTTTGACGACTGCCAGCGCATGGTAAAACAGGCATTTATCGATCCGGATCTGAAAGAACAATTAACACTGACCTCGGCCAACTCGATCAACATTTCAAGACTGATCCCTCAGTCTTTCTATTACGCATGGGCCACCCTCCAGCTTAAAGAAGCCTATGGTTATAACGAGCCTCTTTTTTCTGTTCCCAGCGGCAATTACGGGAACCTTACCGCAGGTATTCTTGCAAAGCGGATGGGGTTTCCGATAGGCCACTTTATTGCTGCGTCAAATGCAAACGACAGCGTCACGCGCTTTCTATATGATGGGCGCTACGACCCACGCCCCACTATCACAACCCGTTCAACAGCAATGGATGTTGGCAACCCGAGCAATTTCGCACGACTTAACTATTTCTACAGCAACGACCATGCTGCTATGGGCAAAGATATAACAGGCATAGCTGTTTCTGATAAGGAAACTCTTTCCACAATCAAATCGGTGTACGACCGATTCGGTTATATCATGGATCCGCATACGGCGGTTGCTTTCCGAGCTCTTGAACGACATAGAGCCACATGCGGCCACACAAAAAAAGCAGGCATCGTCCTCTCAACTGCCCATCCTGCAAAATTTCTTGAAGTCCTCCATGAGGCACTCGACAAAGAAATAGAGATCCCCTCACGCCTCCTTGAGGTACTGGAAAAAAAGAAAACGGCTACCATTATCAGTTCAGAGTACAGCGAGCTCGCCTCCTTTCTCAACGGGCTCAAAAAGTCACCATGAACAATCACGGAATAAACTTCAGGACTCTTTTATTTTTTTTTGTCCTCATCCCTGTCATGTTTTTCGGGTTACTCTATTCGCTGCTCGTCAACATTATTGATCCAACAGGAGACAGTTTCCATAAAATAACCGCCTGGTGGGGTCGTTTCAGTGCGAAACTTTTCGGTATTGCAATTGAAATAACCGGCGAGGAAAATTACGATCCCGAACAAAACTACCTTGTTATAAGCAACCATGCCGGTATGGCCGATATTCCGCTTCTGCTCGGCTCCATGCATCTTAACCTGCGGTTTGTTGCAAAAGAGGAGCTTGGAAAAATACCGATATTCGGCCATGTTATAAAGCAGGCCGGCTTTGTCATGATTAAACGAGGACAGAACCGGGAGGCACTGAAAAGTCTTTTAGCCGCAAGTGAAGTGTTAAAAAGCGGGCGTTCAGTACATATTTTTCCTGAAGGAACACGATCGGCAGACGGAAAACTGCTGCCGTTCAAACGGGGTGCTTTTCTTGTTGCCAAAAAGGGGGGAGCTCCCTTACTGCCGGTCACCATTATAGGCAGCAATCTGATTACCCCAAAAAAAAGCCTTAAAATCAACAGGGGAAAAATCAGGATCATCATCGCCCCCCCTCTTCAGCCATCCCTCTTCAAGAGTGTCGAAGAGCTTAGGGATGCATCATCAAAGATCATCGAACAAAATCTTATCCGTTACAGCAAGAACTAAATCTGCCGATAAAGGTTCACCATCTCTATGGCAGTCATGGCAGCATCAAAGCCCTTGTTTCCGGCTTTCGTTCCTGCGCGTTCAATAGCCTGTTCGAGATTTTCTGTAGTGAGAACACCAAAAGAAATCGGAATCATTGTATCAAGAGCAACCTGGGCAATGCCCTTTGTGGCTTCTGCCGCAATAACATCAAAGTGAGGAGTGGAACCTCTGATAATAACACCAAGAGTGATAATGGCATCATAGTTACCGGTAACAGCAACTTTTTTGGCAACTAAAGGGAGTTCAAAAGCGCCAGGACAACGAACAATAGTGACATTTTCCTCTGAACCTCCATGTCGGCGAATACAATCGACAGCTCCGTCAACAAGCTTCTGTCCAATAAAATCGTTGAAGCGCGACACAACCAGTGCAAATCTGGTATCCTTTGCGCTCAATGCTCCTTCAATCTGTTTAATCTTCATAACCAACTTCTTTTTTTTAGTTTTTTCTACAAATGGCAATACCCGAGCATCCGCTCAACAAGATCTATGATAACATGACCAATGGTAATGTGACACTCCTGGACACGATCAGCAGAACCTGAATGGGGTACAATTATTTCAAGATCAGCCGATCCTTTCAATACACCCCCGTCACCGCCCAGCATGGCAATGGTTTTCATCCCTTTCTGTCTGGCATAATCCAGAGCATTGACAACACTTTTACTGGTTCCGCTGGTTGAAAGACCAATCAGAATGTCACCTTCATGACCGTACGCTTCAACCAGTCTGGCAAAGACCGCATCGTAACCAAGATCATTCGCTCCTGCCGTCAGGGCCGACGTGTCGGTTGATAAGGCAATGGCCGGAAGTGCCGGCCGCTCAACACTGCTGCGATACCGTATAGTCAACTCTGTTGCAAGATGCTGGGCATCGGCGGCACTTCCGCCATTGCCGCAAAAAAGCACTTTTCCGCCAGCTTCAAATGTTTCGGAAATCATTCGGGCCATAGCAACAATAACCGCACTGTTCTGCTGCGCCACCGTCTCCTTGAGTCTTGCACTGTAAAGCATGATATCAAGAACAACTTCTTCATAATGTGTCCTGTCGGTTAAACCTCCGGAACACCTGCACTGCTTCTTGTTCATAAAAACAATTTATAATAACATGAATCAACGGAGACGTTAAATATAATGAAAATAAATAAAGGCGTTCAAAACGACACATTCCGCTACTGGGCAAAAAAAACTCCGCCTGATACTTAACATCAGGCGGAGCTCAAGAGTGGTGATAGAATAAATACCCTTAGTGGTACTGAGCACTCTCTTCTTTAACAAATTCGACGAGCAGCTTCAGATGTTCGGGCTCCATATCAGGCAGGATTCCGTGGCCAAGGTTGAAAACATGTCCGGAATGTTCGGTATGATGACCAAAAGAGCGAAGAATCTTGGCAGCTTCAGCCTTGATTCTGGCCGGTGTACCGTAAAGCACTGTCGGATCAAGGTTACCCTGAAGAGCGACCCGGTCCTGGAGTTCAGTACGTGCTTTACCAATATCCATACCCCAGCCAAGACCCATGGCATCACAACCGGTATCAGCGATATCTGAAAGGATGGTGTTGCAATCCTTTGAGAAAACAATAACCGGAGTTTCAGGATGTTTGATTTTGATCGCCTGCACAGTCTCCTTGATGTAAGGAAGAGCATATTCGCGATAGTCATCCTCGGAAAGTGCACTTGCCCATGAATCAAAAATCTGGATAGCATCCGCGCCTGCCTCGATCTGCTTAAGCACGTATGCGGTAATGACACTTGAAATCTTGCCGAGAAGCGCATGAGCCATTTTCGGCTCACGGTAAATCATCTGCTTGGCATAAGCGTAGTTTTTAGAACCACCCCCTTCAACCGCATAGGTAAAGAGTGTCCATGCCGCACCAGTAAAACCGATGAGAGGAACACGGTTATCGAGTTCTTTCTTGGTCATACGGATTGCATCAAGCACATAGCCGAGCTTTTCATCGATTTCAGGAACAATCAGTTTATCGATATCAGCCTGGGAACGGATCGGAGGAGTAAGTTTGATTCCTTTGGATTCGATAATTTCGACATTCATGCCCATGGCTTCATTAACAACAAGAATATCGGAAAAAATAATAGCGGCATCCACACCCATTAATTCAACGGGCTGAATAGTTACCTCGGTTGCCAGCTCCGGGGTTTTACAGAGAGTTAGAAAATCTGTTTTTTCTCTCACAGCACGGTACTCCGGTAAATAACGACCGGCCTGCCTCATTACCCAGATTGGCGTCCGGGAACATGGCTGACGCTTTAATGCCCGGAGAAAAAGATCATTTTTGAGCATGCAATGCAATAATTTGATGGGTTAACAAAACAAGATCCCCCTCGGAACATCCGATAAAATCCTGTCCGAGAGCAAAGTAAAAGTGCAAAGTTACGTTTTTTTAGCCTTTTATTAAAACTTTCAGTCAGATCAGCAAACAATCCTGTTCAGCTCACGATGTGCCTTGTAATTCCAAGCTGTTTTGCCGTGTAACCAAGGGCAAGACCAACCATTTCAGAAATATGAAAAACAGGAATAGAGCTATCGATATGAGCTTGTTTGAGCGCTTTTGACTGGTAACCGTCAAGCACAGTATGACAGAGCGGACATGGGGTTACAATAAAATCGGCTTTTGATTTGATCGCCTCTTCAAGTGCTTCGCCAGCCACGTTAAGAGATTCTTCCTCAGCAACCAGAAGGGTATGAAAACCACAACAGCGGTTTTTATGCTCGAAGGGAATGGTTTGTCCGCCCAGAGCCTCAATCAACTGGTCGAGAGAACTTGGGGCTAAAGGGTTGTCCCTGCCGAGAACTGTTGAGGGTCTTAGAATATGACAGCCATAAAAAGGGGCAATGCGGTAATTTTTCAGAGGAACCGTTACCTTGGCTTTGATGCTGTCCAGCCCGACATCGTCAACAAGTACCCATAAAAGATGCCGAACTTCAGAAGTCCCTCGATATTCAAGCCCTTCCTTTTTCAGAATATCATTAACCTCTTTTTTCAGCGCAGGATTCTCATCAAGTTTTTTCTTTGCAGTGCGGATGGTCATCAAACAGGTATTGCAGGAAACGATAAGTTCAAGGCCCATTTTTTCGGCAAGCGCAATATTGCGAGCATTAACCAGCGCAAAATGTTTCGGGCTTACATAATCAAGATTACTTCCGCCGCAGCAAGTCCCTTCATGGAGCTTAACGAACTCGAGTCCAAGGTCTTTCTGCCAAAAATCAATTGAACGGTCCACCTCTTTCGTCATGGACTCATTGATGCAGCTCATATAATATGCATATCGCTTCATCCAGCAGCTCTCCCTTATTATTTTTTATGAGATTTAAGATGATCCTGCTTTACATGTTCAGTCATTTCCTTGAACATCGTCCTGAATATCTTTATTCCCTTCGCCGATTTCACAAGGGGCGGCGGAGGCGGTGTTCTTCGCTTGACAATCATTTTCATAGCCATCGGCAACAGATTCCGCAGCGTCCAGACCATTCCGTTGGTTCGAATGGGAAGTGTGGCTTCGACCAGTTTGCCTTTCTTTTCAATATCCTCCATAAAGGCTTCAGCATGTTTAGCGCCACTGGTATCTCTCGGTCCTCTGCTCTCCAGAGCATCTTCGCGTATCGCATGAATGGCTTCCATGATTGGAATGCTTTTTACACACGATTCCTGACAACGGTAGCAGTGCGTACAGTCCCATACTCCATGATCCTTGACAAGTTCGGCAAGTCGTACATCATGAATGGAATCCCGGCTGTCGACATTCATACGGAAAGATTTCAACAGAACAGCCGGAGAGACATACTCTTTGTTCGCCCTTAAAATGCTGCATTCCGAAACACATGATGCGCAGAGAATACAGTCAGTTGCCTTATCATAGTGCTGAAACTCCTCTTCAGAAATCAAAAACTCCTTCTTGCCCATTTCCGCAAGCGGCATAGTTGAATCAATCCAGTTCGAATAGCGCGTCATTTTGTCGACAAGCGGATCCATATCAACAATAAGATCCTTGATCATCGGCAGGCTGCGCAAAGGCTCTACCTTGATAATACCGGGCTCCCTGCATTTGTCGAGTTCATCCCATACCTGGCTTGTGCAGGCAAGCTTGGATATTCCATTGACTCGCATCCCGCAGGAGCCGCAAATTCCTGCCTGGCAGAAGGCCCTGAAGCTGAGCGTTGCGTCAACATGCTCTTTGATATAATTCAACGATCTTAGCACTGTAATACCTCTTTCTGCCGAAATGGTATAATCGTCGAAGTAGGGCTTGCTGTCAACCTGTGGATTAAAGCGAAAAACCCGGAAGGTAACATCTCTTTTTCCTTCCTGATGCTGATCTATTTGTTCCGTCATAAGGGAGAATGATTAATAAGTTCTTTCCTGGAGTTCATAACGTCCCATGGTTACAGGCTTTTCACCTGGAGAGACTTTACCGTCAACAAGGGTTGCCAACGTGTGCTTATGCCACTTATCGTCATCTCTGACAGGAAAATCGACACGGGTATGGGAACCGCGGCTTTCTTCACGAGCCAAAGCACCGACTGCAACAGTTTCAGCCAGATCAAGCATATTTTTCAATTCAAGCACCTGCATAAGATTGGTGTTGAATACATCACTTGAATCAAAGACCCTGACTTTTTTGAACCGTTCTTTCAACTCTGCAATATCATGTATGCCTTTATGCAGAAGAGAAGATTCCCTGAAAATACCAACATTGATCGCTAGAGTCTGACCTAGTTCCTCACGTAGCGCGCCATACCGCTCGTAGTGACCGGAAGGCTGCATACGATTGCGGATCTCCTCAACACTCTCTCTGAGTTCAGCTTCCGAAATGGTGCCGGACTCAAATTTCACGGACTCTTCAGCCGCCGTGTGCCCGGCAATACGACCAAAAACGAGAATATCGAGCAGAGAATTTCCACCAAGACGGTTTGCACCATGCACTGAAACACAGGCACACTCACCGGCTGCATAAACACCATCCATTACCGTGCGACCGAAGTTATCAGTATCAATGCCACCCATTGAGTAATGGGCGGTCGGTCTGATAGGTATCGGCTCCTCAATAGGGTCAACACCCTCAAAATTCAATGACATTTCTCGAATTTGCGGCAGTCGGGATTTAATGAGATCAGCACCAAGGTGGCGGAGATCAAGATGGATATATTTACCTGCCGGACTTTCAAACCCTCTTCCTTCAAGAATTTCCGTTTCAATTGAGCGTGAAACAAGATCTCTTGGACCAAGCTCCATTTTTTCTTTCGCATAACGGGCCATGAAGCGTTCACCATCCTTATTGATAAGGTAGCCACCTTCACCTCTGGCTCCTTCGGTAACAAGCAGGCCGCTCTTTCTCAAGCCAGTAGGATGGAACTGTACAAACTCCATGTCTTTCATCGGTATCCCTGCCCGATATGCAATGGCCTGACCGTCACCGGTATTGCCTGCCGCATTGCTTGATCGGTTCCAGTACATCTTGGCATAGCCGCCTGTTGCAAAAATCACTGTTTTAGCCGCAAAAGCCTCGACCTTTCCGGTCTTCATATTCATGGCAATCAAACCCCTCGAACGACTTCCGTTGACAGAGAGGCTCAGCGCAAAATATTCGTTAAAGAAAAGCACCCCTTTTCTCAAACACTGCTCATAAAGTGTCTGCAGAATAGTATGGCCTGTTTTATCTGCACAGTAACAACACCGCGGCCGACCGGCGCCGCCGAAAGGTCTCTGGGCAATGGTGTTATCTTCCATTCTGGACCAGGGTGTCCCGATATTTTCAAGTTCACGAATGATTTTAGGCGCTTCTGAGCATAGCACATCAACGGCATCCTGATCAGCAAGATAGTCGCTCCCCTTGATGGTATCGAAAATGTGCATTTCAACGCTGTCATCCTTTGCCTTATTGGCAAGCGCAGCATTGGCTCCACCTTGAGCCGCCGAGGTATGCGAGCGGTTCGGATAGACCTTGGACAGAACGGCGATATTCAGGGCGGGATTGGTTTTCATTGCCTCCATTGCGGCATACAGACCGGCACCCCCGCCTCCGACAATAACAATATCAAATGGTTTCATACGCTCAAGTCTCTTTATGAAGCTATAAAGAACGCCTCAATGATTAAACAGAAGAGCACTGCCACGGCAGAGCCCCACTCGTTGAAATTGTCTTTTTGGTATTTCTGAGGAATGCAGTACAAGAGAACCTTACTGCCGGACATTTCTATACCTGATTCGAATCTGAGTAATAAGCAGTAATGCGCTCCATCCTCCTTGTACTCAAACCTTATGGTGAAGCATAGAAATCTGCTACATGGCTACATGGTCGTCATGAACCGGAAGCTCCTCGACAGCATGAAGCACATCGGTCATATTGAGAACCCCCAAAACCTTATTGTTTTCCATAACAGTAAGACGCCGGATATTGGTCCTTTTCATAAGGCGAAGAGCATACTTTATCCTGAGACCGGGATTGACACTGATGACCGGCTTGCTCATAATCTGAAAAACGGGAGTATTCCAGGGGTCGCGATGCACATCCTCGCCGGGATCAATAACTTTTTCAAGAATATCTTTTTCAGTCACGATGCCATAGCAATCGTCCTCATTCCGAGGCTCAACAACAAGACCGCTCTCGTTGGTCTTTTTCATAATCTGGAGCGCCTCTGCGACAGTACAGCTGCCTTTAATAATATGAAAATCCTTCTGCATGAGTGCAGATACCGGCAGCGTCCGTAATGTTATAA
This sequence comes from Chlorobiaceae bacterium, assembly GCA_037143555.1. Taxonomy (GTDB): domain Bacteria; phylum Bacteroidota; class Chlorobiia; order Chlorobiales; family Chlorobiaceae; genus Chlorobium. The sequence goes on along the minus strand of JBAWYL010000024.1, from coordinate 31,549 downwards.
GCTGATCCATAATCGTCAGGTTGCTTAAATATTAAAAAAACACAGAATGTCCATATTAATGCGTTTTAAAAAACAATAATAGAACACCGATATTATCTCTGAAAGCATGATAAGGCGGGATCCGTCAGCCAGCGTACAAAAAACTGACGCAAGGGATTAATTTATAAAAAAAAATAACATAATTGCAAGAACAACCAGCTCAAAAAAGGAATTATGCAATTCCATGAGTTTTTTTATAGGCCGCCCAGTTCTGCTTCAACAGGAGAAAAGCATTGAAATCCTTCTGAAGAAGAAAGGGATTTGTTGAGCGCTCATGGCCTATGGATGAGACCGCAGTGAGCCCATAATCGTGACCTGGATAGATTTTGGTAGTGTCTGGCAGTATCATGATTTTGTGTTGCAATGACTGGTATTCCATTAAAGCCTGCTCCTCAGTGCGTGTTCCTCCAACCTTCCCGGTAAAAAGAGTATCACCGGTAAAGAGAACATTGCCGATATAAATGCAGATAGAATCCCTTGTATGACCGGGCGTATGAATAATTCGCGCATGAAAAGAGCCAAGAGGAATCAGAGCGCCATCGTCCACCCTGATTCCTGTTTGCGAACAGGTATCACCGAAGAGAAGAGGAGCAATACCGGTAAGACGCCTGATGGTGTCATTACCATTTGTATGATCTTCATGACCATGGGTGGAAAAAATAAACCGTATATCAAAACCGTGTTCTTCAGCAAACCGGACAATTATTTCCGGATTGAATGAAGCATCGATCACAAGAGCTTCGCCCGAAGCCTCATCGGCAACAAGATAACCGAAATTCCTGTCACCGCCTGTACGAAATTGTTCAACAATCATAGATAAAGCTCCACTATTGTGCGGTTGTTGAAAAAATATCCTATATGCAACTATACATAGTATACGACAATTTCTTACCGTCACTGATTTGAAAACACCGTCCCTGATTCATGATACCAGAGAACTCTACAGCAAAGAATCCGTTGAGGAGTAAAATCAAAATAATACCCGGATAAAATGAAGAAAATCAAGTATGCCGATCCGGAAACTGAAAATTTTTTTGTGTATCTGGACGGTCATATCAATTTATATTTTTATCGCTTTGGTTAAAAAAAACGCATAAATTATGCATATAATCATTTACACTTTGCTGCGAAATCGGCAGCCGCGAAAACAAACTTCAGGCTCTTGCACATTCACTGGAAGCCAAATAAAATAGCAATGGTGCGGATTGGGAACATCGAGCAGTATGTTTTTCCAAAATATTTCGCTATGAACTGACTGATCCCGACCCCAAAGATAAGCCTGCTGTAGAACTCTTGAAGAGTAGACTATCAGGAAAAAGCAAAACTGAAAGGGCAAAAGAAAGCACGGATCAAAAAAAGCTGACAAACCATTACACTCCTTTTTTTATACTATTTTACCTGAATACCTTGTTCGTAAGAGAGCCAGACAGAAAGCGTCACTACATGTAGTATCACGCAGGACCTTTTAGACGCTGAAGTATTGGAATCTTTAAATATAGAGCTGAGTTAAACAGTGTAAAATGCGTTGAGGGCTATACCGAGACCAAACCTTATATCAATCCTGTCAAATACATGCTTAAAAAAAGTTTTCTTCTTATTCTTGTTGTATTGGGATGCACTGTTCCGGTGTCTACCGGTTACTCAAAAACAGCCGCGCCTGTTAACACTCCGATTACCCTCAAGCCCACTTCAGCTGAAGAGGAAGCGTGCATATATATCAGTCAAAATCTTCTACAGAAACATTTTAGAAAGGTATCGGTCAACGACTCGCTTTCTCTGCAGATATTTAATCGATATCTCGACAATCTTGACCACAGCAAAAACTATTTTCTATCAAGCGACATTGAAAACCTTAAAAAAAGTTATGGAACACAGATTGCTGCTGAACTTCTTGACGGTAAGGCAAATGCCGGGTTTGCCATCTATAACCTTTTCTTGCAGCGTGCAAAAGAGAAAATGCTGTTTATGAGGACAGCCGTGGATACGGTTCACTTAAACTTTTCAACACCCGAAACTCTCGACCTTGAACGAAAGGCCGACCCTTGGCCGGCGGACAAGCGCCAGCTTACTGATCTTTGGAAAAAAGAGCTGAAGTACCAGTGGCTCAACCTTACCTACTCAGGAGAAAAAAACAAGAGCGTCCGCGTCGCCCTGGCCAAAAGCTTTACCAACAGACTGAACCTTCTGAACCACCAGAAACCGGGCGATGCATTCCAGGCCTATACCTATGCATTGACTACATCATTCGATCCCCATACCAGCTATTTCTCTCCCGATGAGTACGAAAACTTCCAGATAGACATGAGCCGGTCTCTGGAGGGAATCGGCGCTAAACTGCAGACTGAAAGTGAATACACCGTTGTTTATGAGCTTATCCCTGGAGGACCGGCATTTAACAGCAATCAGTTAAAAAAAGGAGATAAAATTATCGGTGTCGGTCAGGGAAAAACTACAGAAATTGTTGATGTCATCGGCTGGAGAATCAATGACGTTGTAAAACTTATCCGTGGGAAAAAAGGCACTATCGTTCGTCTGAAAATTCTTCCTGCAAGCCAGGCAGGAAGGGGTCCGGCAAAAATAGTTCAACTCCTGCGAGACAAGGTTGATCTTGTAGAGCAGGCGGCAAAGAAAAGTATCATTCAAGCGGATGGCAAGAAAATCGGTGTTATTACCATACCATCATTTTACCTTGATTTCGAAGGGCAGCAAAAAAACACCATCAATTATGCCAGCACAAGCCGTGATATAAAACGTATACTCAATGAATTGAATGCAACGCATGTTGACGGTATCGTTATCGATGTTCGCAACAACGGTGGAGGCTCCCTTGAAGAGGCCGTGAACGTTACCGGACTGTTTATCCCCAGTGGCCCTGTTGTACAGGTCAGCAATGCAAAAGGTGGAAATACCGTACTCAACGACGATGACACTCACCAACAATATAGCGGGCCGATTGCCGTCCTTGTCAATCGATACAGTGCCTCTGCTTCAGAAATTTTTGCTGCTGCAATTCAGGATTACGGCCGTGGAGTTATTATTGGTGAGAGGACGTTCGGTAAAGGAACTGTACAAAGTATCATCCAGCTTACAAGACCTATTACTTTTTACGAAAAGTCACCTGATCTTGGAGAAATAAAACTCACGATAGCAAAGTTTTACCGGATAACAGGGGAGAGCACCCAGCATAAAGGTGTTGAACCTGATATTATAATGCCATCCATGATTGACACCGCCACTATTGGTGAGGATACCTATACCAGCAGTCTGCCATGGAGTAAGATCACGCGTGCATTATACCATCCAACCGCTGAAATCACTCCAGAAAAGATCAGTATTCTCCGTCAAAAAGAGGTTGAGCGCTCATCGAAAAACGCTTTGTACCAAACCTATCTGCATGACCTGACGACTCTTGATCAGATTCGTAAAAAAAAGACGGTATCGCTCCAGGACACTGCCTTCAAAGCAGAAGCAGAAACAATAAAGCGTATAGAGAAACAATGGATTCAGGAGGAGCAGGACGGATCCAAAAGTCTGCCCAAGGATGTGCTGCTCAATGAGGCCGCTGGAGTTGTTTCTGATTTGGCAGGACTCAAGACAGAAAGCAGGACAACGCTAACCCGGAAATCGCCTTTGTTGAATTAAGCTTTATCCGCAATCCTCAATACCGGGATGCATACAATGTTGAATAACCGGTTGTCGAAAGGGTTGGACCATGCAAAAACTTGTATCAAGCGAAAATTTTCTTAAAATTAATAAAATTATAGCCTTTTAATTTAACGGAGAAATACAATGTTTGGACAAATGGATTTGGTGCTGATTGGAGGGGTCGCCCTGTTATTGTTTGGGCCAAAAAAAATCCCTGATCTGATGAGGGGACTTGGAAAAGGATTGAGTGAGTTTAAAAAAGCACAGAATGAATTCGAAAGCGAAATCAAGAATGTTGTAGACACGCCTGAGGTAAAAAACGCCAAAAAGGAATAAGGGGTTTTGGAACGTAACTGAAAGCTCCTCACTGATCAGCAGTGAGTGATTGCATAGCCGAGGTTATTGAAGAGACCTTTATTACTCCTGTTCGAGGTTATCTCTTTGGCTGTTGAAGCGGTTTTATACAGTCGCTTCTTATATACCGGACTCGATACATACAAACCATAAGGAAAGGGAATCGTAGATACTCCTTTTATTATACGCGACTAATTGCAACCAATGTCTTTTCAACAAACAAAACACGTAAGCACTATGAATAAGAAGTTAATTGCCTGTTTTATGGTATATCTCTCAATGACAGGGGCTTTTGGAAGCGTCTCTTTTGCCGAAGATAATCAGACAGCCGATACTAAGCCAGCTGTAACCAAAGAAGTAAAAACTGAAGCAGCTGCGACCGAAAAAAATGAGTCTAAAACAGATGAGTGCTGCACTATGGGCAAGCTGAAGCCTCTATAAAATAATCCACCGCTGCCGCGAAAAAGACTGTAAAAAAATCTTTTGACATGCCACAGCATTTCGCGGCGAACCGGCCATTTTTTTAATACCCGAAAACCTCTTTAAGAGTTAATTCTCTGACCGTCCCATATTTTTTCAGGATTTCCATATCAAGATTGCTTTTCCTGCCAAGAACAAGCATGACTTGTTTTTTGTCGCGGAAATGTTTTCTGTGAAAATTGGCGATATCGTCCAGACTCATTGCCGGAACTTCGCGGTAAATGTCTTTTCTGATATCATGATCGTGTCCAAGTTTGAGTGCCTCTTCATAATTGAACAATATCTCTGTTCTTGTCAGCCGATTGGTTGATTTATCCTGTAGAATGCCTTTTTTTGCCGAAGCAAAAAGTTTTTTCGATTTCGGCATATCGTTCATCAGCTTTTTCATCCCTTCAAGCGCCTCGGAGAGCTTGTCTGACTGTGTACCGATATAACTGACAATATAGTTTGGCCTCCCTTTCTCTTTCGGAATCTTATAGCCGGAAAAAACTGAATAAGCAAGAGCTTTTGCTTCTCTCAGTTCCTGAAATACAACCGATGACATACCGCCGCCGTAATACTCGTTGAAGAGAGTTACAATCGGCATCAGGGAAGGGTCATAGATCTCGTCCCTTGTCAGCATGATAACTTCATCCTGCATCATATCGTAGTCGACAACATAAACCAGATTATCAGACTGTTCCAGTTCCAGAAAAGAATCAGAAGTCGGTGGATTTTTGAACATTTGCGGGTAATGACGCACCGAACGCAATTCGCTGAGTACCTCTGCAGAGGAAGCTGGTCCATAGTAGAGCACCCTGTGGCGATATTGCAGAAGATTACGGACTTCATCGAGCAGTTCCTGAGAGGTCACTTTTTCAAGCTCTTCATTGCTAAGCACGTTGGTGAATGGAGAATTCGGGCCATATTTGCCGTAATTTATCAAACCCTCGAAGAGAATCTTGTTCTTTGACAGTTTTTCATCGGCCCTCTCTTTTATGACACCGGCCTTGAGCTTTGCAAGTGTTTCCTCATCAGGTCTGGCGTCGACAAGAAGATTTTCAAGCATCGTTATAGCTGCTGAAGCGTTTTTGTCAAGTCCTGAAAGCGACAAAGAAACATTATGTTCAGAGGTGGAAACAGAAAAGCTCACGCCGATTTTATAAAGTTCTTTACTGAACTCTGCCTGAGTAACTTTTGATGTGCCAAGATAGGAGAGGTAACGGAGCGCAAGATCGATTTTCCTGCTGTTGTTGTTACCAATATCAAAAACATAAGAGAGCGAAAAAAGTTCGTCTTCCCGATTTTGCAGATAGTGCAGCTTTATCGATGGAATAACATCAAGAAAGCTGATATCCTTTTTGTAGTCAACAAACGCAGGTTTGAGTTTGTTTGATTTCATGGCCAGTACTTTTTCAGCAAAGGGTGATGATATATCCCTGTTGACCTTCAGCGGCGTAATCTGAGGTTTCTGTATTTTAGCTTCGCTTACAGCCTTGCCGTTTTCCTTGTAGATGACGACATAGTTTGTGCCATAATGTTGCCGGGCAAAGGCCACAAGTTCCTTTTTTGTGATATTCTGAAGCCGTTCAAACTGCCTGACATACTGCGACCACTCCATACCCGATGTAAAGGTGTTAACGTAAGCATCAACACGCCCACGACTGGTTTCATAGAGTTTCTGCTGCTCGATTTTCATATCATTGATTGCCGCTTCCATCAGCCAATCGGGAAAATTACCCTTTTTGAGAAGGTCAAGTTGTTCAAGCAACAGCGTTCTTACCTGGTCCAGACTTTGACCTTTCCTTGGTTTTGCGGAAAGAATATGAACGGAGTAATCTTTCATCGCGGCCAGCGCTGAGCTGCCATCAAGCACCTTCTGTTGCTGGTTCAGGTTGAGATCAATCAGTCCTGCAGTTTTATTGAATAAAATTTTGTCAATAAGCGTCAGATAATCGGTATCCGGGCTGTTGATGCCGTTAAACCGATATCCTATAACCAGGTCTTCAGCCTCCGGCCCCTTAACTTTGATTACCAATGGTTTGGCGATCGGCTCTTCCACTCCCGGTGTAAAAAGGGGAATTTCTTTTGGCTCGAGAATTGAAAATTTTTCATCAATAAGCTTTATCGTGGCATCCGGATCGAAGTCACCGGCAATACAGAGAGCCATGTTGTTCGGGACATAATAAGTATGGTAATAGTCGATGACATTTTTGACCGACGGATTTTTCAAATGCTCCGCCTTACCGATAGTTGTCTGGGTCCCGTATGTATGTTTTTTGAAAAGTCCGGCAAACAGGTTTTCCCATATTTTGTTTTGGTCACTGTCCATGTTTCTGTTTTTCTCTTCATAGACTGTTTCAAGTTCGGTATGAAAAAGTCTCATGACCGGATTTCGGAACCTTTCAGCTTCAATGGTCAACCACTGTCCGAGTCTGTTGGAGGGTATATCATTTAAAAAAACAGTCTGTTCCGTCCATGTATAGGCATTGGTTCCCCGTGCTCCTATCGAGTTCAGAAGCTTGTCGTACTCATTAGGCACAGCAAATCTTGCTGCAACATTGGAAATGCTGTCAATATCATTATAGATTGCTGCTCTTTTGTAGCGATCAGAGGTTAACCGGTACTTTTCGTAGAGCGAAGTAATCTTATCGAGCTCAACCCGTTCCTTTTCATAGTCAAGGGATCCTAATAAATCTGTTCCTTTGAAAAGCATATGTTCCAGATAGTGTGCAAGCCCTGTCGTCTCTGATGGATCATTTTTGCTGCCAGCACGTACAGCAATTGAAGTATAGATTCTCGGCTTGTCTTTATACGGACTCATATAAACCGTCAGTCCATTCTTGAGTGTGTAGATTCTTGTGTGGAGGGAGTCTCCAGAGACGGCGGAGTATGGATAGTGCGAAACTTCGTTCTTCATGGAACTGCAGGACATTAACTGTACAAAAAATATCCCGATAATGAGCATCGTGACAGGGCGGTTCCGGCATACTGGAATATTTATTAGCATAAAAGCGGAGGATGGAATGCGTCTGATTGCAATATTTATCAAGTGCTGAAAAGCCAATTAATCTTGTTAATATAGGTGTTTTACGAAATGACCCTGCTCAGCTTTTGAAAATGCTATCTTCTCTGTGAAATTAATGATTTTATTCTTCGAGAGAACGTGGAACGCTTGCTGAGCGAATGACCTCTTCGGCCTTGCGCAGGGATTGGCGGGACTCCTCAGCATCCGGACGACTATCGGCAAATTTCACAAGATCGGCCTGGGCAAGGAGATTCATGATATTTTCAAAACCTGCAACACCAAGCTTTTTAAGATCACGCTCAATTTCCTGCGTCACCGCCTCAAGTGCCCGAATACGGTAATGCTTCTCAAGAAAAGTTCGCATGATGTTGCTGAGTTCTTCGTAACATTCGGGCGGCGGCATCCCGGCTGAAAGCCTGGAACCAAGCTTGCGAAGCTTTCGTTGGGCAACCTGGCCGGGATCAACCTTTTCAGCGCTCGTGCGCACGGAACGCTTTAAAAGAAAAAGAAGAAACAGCACAATACCGGCAATACCAAACACCCCAAGAAAAACCGGCAAAAGCAAAAGAAGCGGAATCAAAGGCTTTTTTGGTGGTTTGATCGGTCTGAGTTCTCTCATTGTAGAATCAGTGAGCGCCCTCACAAACACAGTACTCAATGGTTTGTATGCATTCCGTTTTATGACCTTTCCTTCGCTGTTGCGAAGCACCACGGTAAACCCGGGTATGGACTGGCGACCACTGCCAAAAACTGCCAGCTCAAATTCAAACCGATCTTGCCGGGTACCCGGCAAAACAAGGGAAGAAGATTGTTTGCGATGGATCAGCTCAAACGGTTGCACCGACAGACTGTCAACTCCTTCCAGGACGACAACATCGTTTTCAGAGTGGCGTACATCAATGATGCAATGAATACGATCACCGACAAGGACGCTTTCGGGAGTTACCGCTACCGTTATACCGGAAACAGCTCCAACGGCTTCCGAAAAAGATCCGGGGACCATAATCATCGGAAGCGCAACAAGCAGTAAAAAAAGAAACCACTTGAGCAACCCGGATGCATGCCCTTCAGACCTTTCTCTCACGAAACCGAAAAAAAGAGTTCAATTCGCCGATAAAAGATCGGTCGGTATCAAGAAAAACCGTATCAATTCGCATGCGCCGAAGACGCTGACGAAGCTCTTCGTGCTGTTTTGCCTGCTCCTGCCGGTAGCGGGTAACTTCACGGCGACTACCGGCATCAACCGTTATGCGTAACCCCGTTTCCGGTTCTTCAAGGTCAAGCAGGGCACTTAGAGGGAGTGCTTTGTCAAGTGGATCACTGATATGAACCAGTATAAAGTCGTGACGGGAATTAAGCTGCTTCATACCTTTTTCATAGTCACTTGCTACAAGATCAGTTATAAGAAAAATGATCGATTGCCTTCTGAGTGTATAGCGGATAAAGGAGAGCGCCGGATTGATATCGGTGTTGCGGTGTTGCGGCTTAAAGCGAAAAAGCTCTTCGAGAATGACCAGCACATGATCTCTACCTTTTCGAGGAGCAATAAAAGTTTCAACCCGATCAGTAAACACAAGAAGACCAACCTTGTCATTGTTCTGGATGGCGCTGAAAGAGAGTACTGCGCTTACTTGAAGTGCAAGCTCCTTTTTGCAGCGCTGCTGGCTGCCGAAAAGCATTGAAGCTGATCCATCTACTACAAGCAGCAGAGTTCTTTCACGCTCTTCGGTAAAAAGCTTGACATACAACTCATGCTTGCGGGCAGAGGTATTCCAGTCAATCGAACGAACATCATCACCATACTGATACTCCCTGACATTGCTGAATTCGATCCCCTTTCCTTTGAACAAAGAGTGGTATTCACCACTGAACTGTTCACTGGCCATACGCTTTGATCGAATTTCAACCCTCCTTATAATTTTCTGAAGTTCTTTCAGATTATCGTCTTTCATTTCCATTGATAAACTCCTCTCATTTTCTGCCTCCAACAGCTTGTTTAGAGGTTAGGGACACCGCACGAAATAATCGGTCTCATGGAACCTGCACGTGCTGAAGAATCTGGCGGATAATATCATCAGGCTTTATGTTGTCGGCCTCGGCTTCATATCCAGGTCTGATACGGTGCCGGAGAGTATCGTAAGCAATTGCCTTCACATCCTCAGGAGTTATGTATGCCCTGTGCTGCAGAAAGGCATGAGCCTTGGATGCCAGAAGAAGAAAAATTGAGGCCCTTGGAGAGGCTCCGTATTCAATCATTGCTTCAAGAGAGGCAATACCGTACTGCGCAGGTTTTCTGCTTGCGACAACGAGATCTACAATGTAACGCTGAACTCTCGGATCTACATAAATAAGATCGATCAAAGCTCTTGCCTTGGCAATATCGTCTGGCTGTACTACCGGAATGATCGGTGCAGCGGTGGCATTAGTGGCGGATTGAAGCATGATCTCAAGTTCCTCATCGTACGATGGATAATCAACAAGAACCTTCATCATAAAGCGATCCACCTGAGCTTCCGGCAAAACATAGGTTCCTTCATGCTCAATAGGATTCTGGGTAGCCAGCACCAGAAACGGCTGCTGCAGGGAAAAGGTCTGGGTACCGATGGTTACCTGACGCTCCTGCATAGCTTCAAGCAACGCAGACTGCACCTTGGCTGGTGAACGGTTGATTTCATCAGCAAGGATAACATTCGCAAAAACCGGGCCCTTGCGGGGGTAAAACTCCAGATCTTTTGGATTATAAATCATGGTACCGATAAGATCTGCAGGAAGCATATCGGGGGTAAACTGAATCCGCTGAAATTTCAGGTTCATTGCTGCAGCAAACGTGCGGATAATAAGTGTTTTAGCAAGTCCGGGCACACCTTCGAGCAATATGTGCCCGTTAACGAGCATAGCAATAAAGATCCTTTTGATAACGTCATGCTGGCCAATAACCCGATGAGAAAGCTGTTCTTCCGCTTTTTCTATAAAACGGGAGGCCTCCGTAATTCGTATTCCAAGTTCTTCAAGTTCAACTGCGTGCTGCATAGCACCTCCTGGGTATAATGCTTGTTAAGTAACCCCTTTTCGCCCTTAGCCATGATGCACAGTCCTTACAGCTTTTTGTAAAGCCCATTAAAGCCATAAAACAGCATGATAAGACCTCCGATCACTGCCGACCATGCATAGATATCGGGAAGAACAAGAATACTGTTAAGAATACCAAAATCGGGCGCAAGAAGAAGAATCAGGTCTGCTCCGACGAGAATGATAAGAACATGAAAAACGCTTACCTTGACGTTCGGTTTGCTATTATTGCCCGGTTTGTTAGCTTTGCCCATAGCTCTTTACAAAAAATTATACCATGAATATTTTAGGCATAGAAACCAGCTGTGACGAAACATCAGCGGCAATTCTTCGTGACGGCCGGGTATGCTCGAATGTGGTCAGTTCACAACACTGTCACTCAGCCTTTGGTGGCGTTGTGCCGGAACTGGCTTCGAGAGAACACGAACGGCTTATTGTTTCAATTACGGATTCTGCCGTAACTGAAGCCAATATAACAAAAAATGAATTGGATGTCATAGCAGCTACTGCCGGACCGGGTCTCATTGGCGCAGTCATGGTTGGCCTGTGCTTCGCTCAAGGTCTGGCGTATGCGCTTGGAGTACCTTTTGTACCGATCAATCATATTGAGGCGCATATATTCTCTCCATTTATCCATGAGGGAAACTCTCATCAGGCCCCTGAGGGATCATTTGTTTCTCTGACAGTTTCCGGAGGACATACAATGCTGTCCGTTGTAGCACAAGATCTTTCATACGAAGTCGTTGGCAGAACACTTGATGATGCCGCAGGAGAGGCTTTTGATAAAACAGGAAAAATGCTCGGTCTCCCCTATCCGGCAGGCCCGGTAATTGACAAGCTTGCAGAAAAAGGAGACCCGACTTTTCACAAGTTTCCCCGTGCGCTTACATCGCAATCCCAGACCAGCAAAAGCTACTTTGATAATTTTGATTTCAGCTTTTCCGGACTGAAAACTTCTGTACTCACCTGGCTGCAAAAACAAACGCCAGAGTTTATAGCGCTCCATCTTCCCGATATTGCCGCATCGATCCAATGGGCCATCGTCAGCGTACTGGTTGAGAAAACCATATTGGCTGCCAGAAGCCGTGGCATAAAGAGCGTCTCAATTGCAGGAGGAGTCAGTGCCAACTCGTCTCTCAGAAAAGCCATGAAAGAGGCCTGTGATAAGAATGGCATCACACTGCATATTCCAAGTACGGTATACTCTACCGATAATGCAGCAATGATCGCAACTCTTGCCGGGATAAAACTGTCACGAGGCATGAAAGCCAAGCGTTGCTACAACGTTGCACCTTACGCAAGCTTTGACACCGGAACAAGGAAGGCAGGATTGAAATAGTTCCATAAATACATTACATTGTTGATCATAAAATCAACTTTTACGTTTTTATATTAAAATTACAAGACTACTATGCACAATCATATACTTGCTCTGCTTCTTTTTTTTCCATCTCCTGCTGGAGGCCAGACACCGAACCAATTCATTCAGCTTGTCCCACTGGTACTTATCTTCATTGTCTTTTACTTCTTTATGATACGCCCACAGCAGAAAAAACAGAAGGATAGAGAAAAAGTACTTGACAGTTTAAAAAGAGGTGACAAAATTGTCACCATAGGAGGTGTTCACGGTACTGTTGCAGGAATTGATCCGGACAAAAAAACCGTTCTTGTTCAGGTATCTGATACGACAAAAATCAAATTCGACCGCACCGCTATTGCCAATATCGATAAACAGGAATCGGGCGATAAACTCACGACCAAGGAGTGACAAGTATAATGCAGCCAAGACCAGCTAAATTGGTATTAGAAAACGGATCAGTCTATAACGGAACAGCATTCGGCCATATTGGAGAAGCATCCGGAGAAGTTGTATTCAATACATCGCATACCGGATATCAGGAGATTCTGACAGACCCTTCGTATGCCGGTCAGATGGTATTGATGACCTATCCGCTTATAGGAAACTACGGTATCAATGCTGCCGATAATGAATCAACAAAGATATGGGCTTCGGCCTTTATAGTCCGCGAAGTATCACGTATATACAGCAACTATGAAGCAACACAGACTCTTGACGACTGTCTCAAAGAGGCTGGTGTCATGGGACTGGCCGGCATCGATACCCGCAAGCTTGTTCGGGAAATCCGCGAAAAAGGAGCTATGAGAGGCATCATTTCTGCTCTTGACACTGCCGATGAAAGCCTGAAAACGAAAGCACTCCTTATCCATGAAATGAGCGGCAGTGATCTGGTTAAAACCGTTACTGCCAGCAATAATTATACCCTTGAAAGAGCTGATGCACGCTTCCATGTTGCGGCATTTGATTACGGCATCAAAACAAATATTTTGAGGATGCTGCAGGATTCAGGATGCCAGGTTACAGTTCTTAAGGCAGGAACGACAGCTGAAGAGGTCATAAAGCTAAATCCTGACGGTGTCTTTCTATCAAACGGTCCGGGCGACCCTTCAGCTGTAGGTTATGCAGTCGAGACCATTAAAAAACTTGCAGAGTATAACCGTACTACGAGACAACTCCCGATCTTCGGTATCTGCCTTGGTCACCAGCTGCTTTCGCTGGCTTTCGGCGCAGAAACCTACAAGTTGAAATTCGGCCATCACGGCAGCAACCACCCGGTAAAAAACCTTACAAGCAAGCAGATAGAAATAACATCTCAGAACCACGGCTTTGCTGTTGCCATGGAATCACTGCCTGAATGTCTTGAAATGACTCATCTTAACCTTTACGATAATACCGTCGAAGGAGTCAAGCACAAGGAGCTCCCTTGTTTTTCAGTACAGTACCATCCTGAAGCTGCACCGGGACCGCACGACTCGCACTATCTTTTTGAGCAGTTCACCGCGCTGATGGCGCAAGCGAAAAACTAATTTCATAGAGTCTCTTTTATCATATTCAAACCACTTTCTGAAGAGATGAAAAAAAGATTATTTACACCAGGGCCAACCCCTGTCCCTGAAAATGTCATGCTTCGCATGGCGGCTCCGATTATCCACCACAGGAACCCCGAGTTCATGGATATTTTAACCAGAGTTCATGAAGATCTCAAGTATCTCTTCAGAACCACACAACCGGTTGTTGTTCTCAGCTGTTCGGGAACCGGGGGTATGGAAGCATCGATTTCAAGCATCTTCAAACAGGGCGACAAAATCATCACCATCAATGCCGGGAAGTTCGGTGAACGTTGGGGAGAGCTTGTAAGAATCTTCACCGGCAACTGCGTCGAAGAAAAAGTTGCATGGGGCACTGCTGTTCAGCCTGAACGATTGTTAGAGCTTCTCAAAGAACACCCTGACGCAAAAGGCGTCTGCCTGACCCATTCGGAAACATCAACAGGCACCGCTGCTGATATCAAGACACTCAGTGCCCTGATTCGCGAACACTCCGAGGCGCTTGTGCTTGTTGACGGCATTACCGCCGTAGGAGCTCACGAGTTCCATTTTGATGACTGGGGTGTCGATATCTGCATTACCGGTTCTCAGAAAGGACTTATGATGCCTCCTGGACTTGCTCTGGTAGCTATTTCCGAAAGAGCTCAGGATATCATTAATGGCCAGAGCGGTAAAACACAATACTACCTGAGCCTTAAAAAAGCCCTGAAAGCTCATGCCGGTGACGATACTCCCTTCACTCCAGCCGTTTCGCTGGTCATCGGCCTTGATGAAGCACTGCAAATGATAAAGACTGAAGGCATTGAAAATATCTGGAAACGTCATGAAAGTCTTGCAAGTGCCTGCCGTCAGGGATGTAATGCTCTCGGTATGAAACTGTTCAGCAACTCACCTTCATTTGCTGTTACTCCCGTATGGCTTCCTGAAGGAGTCAAATGGTCGGCATTTAATAAGGCCCTGAAAATCAACAACGGTATCACTGTGGCTGCAGGGCAGGATGACTATAAAGACAAAATTTTCCGTATTGCTCATCTCGGGTTCTACGATGAACTGGACATGCTTACTGTTATTGGCGGCCTGGAAAGGGCACTTAAAGAGATCAACTTCGATTTTGAAATTGGAGTCGGTGTCAGCGCCGTACAGAAAGCATTTCTCGGAAACTGAGTCTGAGAAAGTATTTAAAAAGAACAAGCCGCCCTCAGGGGCGGTTTTTTTATGATCATTATGCCCGATTGAAAGCTGCCTCTTTTCTCTTTCTATCTTTGAGTTCAGGTTCCTATCTTTGTAAAAAGCACTTGCGTTATGATCAAACTGCCTGCACTTCTTCTTATAATCACCTTGGTCTCTTCCATACAGGAATTGCTAAGGGATTATCGTCTGCAGCAGCAAGCCAATACTTTTTATGAAAAACGCGAATACAGTCGCGCCGAAAGCACCTTGCGACAACTCTTGAACAACATCCCTGATGGAGAACAAGCCACATCAACTACCTTCAATCTTGGCTGCACACTTTACATGCAAAGCAAATATGCGGAATCTGCATCCATCTTTGCACGGAAATCAAAGACTGCAAACGGGCGGTATGAAACCGAAATAAATTCACTCTTCAACGAGGGCAGCTCACTAGCCATGAACGCTATCGGAACTACTGAGAAATCCCGCAAAATATTATTGTTTCGACACTCACTTGATCGTCTCAAGTCAGTTCTGCTCAACAACCCGAATGATGGCGATGCAAAAATTAATTACGAGATTGTCCGACGTTACCTTAGTGAACTTGACACACCTCATCGATCCTCTTCGTCAAGCTCCGAAAACAAAAAAAATGCTCAGCCAAAATCCGGCATCAGTCAGGATATGGCGCAACGTTTGCTTCAAAAAGCACAACAGGATGAATCTTCATTGATGAGAGAAATTCCCCGAAATTCTTCAAGAGCAACAAAAAGCGGCAGTAACAACAGGGACTGGTAAAGCATGCATTCATCAAAAAAAGTCCTACTGGTTTTTCTGCCTTCAGAAAGCGGTGTTGATGGTGCCCGGTCTCTCTATAGCGAGCAGGATAAAAGCATCATATTCTCCTGGTTCAACCGTACGCTGAGAACCCTCATCAAGAAAAGCCAATTCGCTATTCCTCCTCTTTCGCTCATGATCCTTAGCTCTATAGAGGTGGAGGGCGTTGAGCAGTCGATCTGCGACATGCGGTTCGAAGAGTTTCCCTTAAGCAAAACGTGGGATCTGGTGGGTATCAGCGTTCAGACCGGAATGGCAAAAAAGGCCTTCGCACTTGCCGACACTCTCCGTTCACGAGGAATCTCTGTAGCGCTTGGAGGCGCCCATGTTACGCTTTTCGCTGAATCGTGCAGACCTCATGCCGATATTCTGGTTCTTGGAGAGGCTGACGACCTTTGGAAAGAGGTGCTTACCGACCTAACAACAGACTCTCTTAAGCCCCATTATCAATCAGATAGTTTTCCCGATCTGGCACTCTCAAAGCCAGTCATGAAAACTTCACTGATTAAAAACCGTTACTTTACGACCAACCTGATCCAGACAGGAAGGGGTTGTCAGCATAGCTGCGACTTCTGTAATGTGCATGTGCTCAACGGCCATACTCTGCGCAGACGCGCAATCTCCGACATTGTCACTGAAGTCGCCCGATTCAAAAAGGATGACCGCAGAATATTCTTTTTTGTTGACGACTCTATCAACGCAGACCCTGTTTACGCCATCGAACTGTTTCGGCAGCTCACACCCTTGAAAATCCGATGGTTCGGCCAGGCCACCACAGCCCTTGGGCTTCAGCATGAACTGCTTGAAATCTTCGCCGGTTCGGGATGCCAGGCCCTGCTGGTCGGCATCGAAAGTATAGAAGTATCAAGCCGGAACGCTCACAAAAAGAACCAGAACAAAGCCGGAGATCTCTCTGTGGCCATTAAAACCATTCGAAATTCAGGTATAAGCCTTTATGGCAGTTTTATATACGGACTTGATGGCGACACGCTCGAAACTCCAGCAGCAATCCTTGATTTCATCAGCGATACCCGACTTGATGTCCCTGGAATCAACATCCTTCGACCCATTCCCGGAACAAGAGTTTTCGAACGCCTCAAGGAAGAAGGGCGGCTGCTTTTTGATCCCCTCGACATTACAGCATACCGTTACACTTTTGGCCAGGAAATGCTTTACACTCCAAAAAATATTCCTCTCGATTCCTTTATAGAAAGTTACTCCGCTCTTACCAGAAAGATATTCACTATGAAAAACTCAATAGGAAGAGGGATTGAAGCTCCCAGAGCCAAAGCTGCCGTTCTGCTCTTTAATCTATTTTATACTCATCTCTACAGCCTTTCCCGCCATGACTTGCAACAACAGCGTAAAAAAAGCTAATGGAAAAAAGCATTTTGCCATACGCTGAATAATTTTTAAACTGTAGGTTATAAATTTCCAAAATACACCCGGCACAACAACTAAACCAGTATTAAGCATATGAACATGAAACCTTTCCTGCCTTGCTTGACCTTAGGCCTTGTTTTCCTCGGCGCTTGCGGCCTGGAAAAACCTCCCGCCAGCCTTAAATTTCCAAAAGAAAAGGAAGAAACCCCCGCCACAGCTCCTGCCACGACCGCAGCTCCTGCTGCAGCAGCAGTTGCTGAAAAAGCTCCGGCAGATCCGAAACTTGCTGCAGGGAAAGCTGTGTATGACACAAACTGTGCAGCCTGCCACGAGGCTGGCATGATGGGAGCCCCGAAACCTGGCGACAAAACCGCATGGAGTGCACGTATTCCTCAAGGTGTAGAGACAATGGCAAAAAAATCAATCTCAGGATTCCAGGGCAAGGTAGGTGCCATGCCGCCAAAAGGAGGAAATGCCTCTCTGACCGACGAAGCAATAACCAACGCTGTCAGCTTCATGGTTGACAAGTCGAAATAACCGGTGCAAAACTTTTTTTTATAAACGGGAGCTGCGGATCGCAGTTCCCCTCTTTTTGCATTAAAAAGACACTTTTTCCCTAAAACCGTCATCCATACCGTTACGGTACTTTTGCCAAAATGATTTGGATTGATCGTGTTAAAATGTTAGATATCAAAGGCTTTTTTCGTTCAATGCCACACCCGTTCCAACAAACCAAAAACCATTATAAGGGAGGATTTTCCATGTCTCGTTTTCTGTCAGCTGCACTGTGTGCACTCTTTGTTTGTTCAATGACCTCTATCGATGCCAAAGCTGCCGGTGATGCCAAAGCAGGTAAAGCTGTTTATGACACTAACTGCGCAGCCTGCCACAAAGACGGCGTTATGGGTGCACCGAAATTAGGTGACAAGGCTGCTTGGACACCACGCATCAAGCAGGGTATTGCTGTATTGAACAGCAATTCAATCAAAGGATTCAAGGGTAAAGTAGGAATGATGATGCCAAAAGGCGGTCATCCGAACCTCACTGACGCACAGATTGGTGATGCAGTTGCCTATATTGTCCAGCAGAGCAAGTAAGAGCTTTAGCACTCAAGGCTGAAAGGCGGGACAATCTCCCGCCTTTTTGGTTTTCTGCTAAAAAACACTCCACAACCAAATCATGACAGTCCCAACAGAATATCTTGGTTATGCAGCCGGCATCATTACCACTCTGGCATTTCTGCCCCAGACTGTAAGGATTTTCAGAACCAGACGTACCCGCGACATCAGTCTTCTTTGGGCGCTTTCCATGAACATCGGGATTATTCTCTGGCTTCTTTACGGTATCGTGAAAACCGATCTGCCTATCATTGCAGCCAACAGCATCACACTGGTTCTGCTCATGATTATTTTTTACTGCAAAATACGCTATAAATAGAAATCTAAAGCTCACCCCATTAATGGGAAATCTGCTGAAAATGAGTAAATATTAAACAGAAACTATTCTCATCAAAAAATGAGGCATTCAATGAAGTATCTTCAAATCGGCTTTATAGGAACAGGAAGAATTGCCCGGGCGCTTATCGCAGGACTTAGTGGGAAAAAAAATACTGTCATATCAGGCTTTGATAAAGACACGGCTGCTCTGACTGCCGTTTCTGCCGAATACCCCGTTCATTCCTGTCGCTCCATTGAAGAAATTGCCCTGAAAGCGAAGGTCATAATACTTGCCGTCAAACCATACCAGATTGCAGAGGTTCTTGAAAATCTTAAACCCTCTCTCAGCTCTGATCATCTGCTGATCAGTGTAGCTGCTGGAATTTCCTCAGAGTTCATCTTGAATAACTCAATAGATACCTTGAAAATTATCAGGGTGATGCCCAATACTCCGGCATTTGTTGGCGAAGGAATGACCGCTATCTGCAAAGGAAAGATGGCTTCAGACGATGATATTGCCCTTGCCTGCGATCTTTTCAGCGCGATCGGGAAAGTAACTGTTCTCAATGAATCGCAGATGGACGCTGCAACTGCACTTTCCGGCAGCGGTCCTGCCTATATGTTCCAGATCCTTGACTCCCTTGCCAAAGGTGGGGTTCAGTGCGGTCTTACAAACGATGAAGCTCTCCTTTTAAGCGCACAAACGATGCTTGGAGCAGCAAAAATGGTACTGACGGGAGGAAAGAGTCCTGAAGAACTCAAGCGGGAAGTCACAACACCTGGTGGAACCACAGAAGCCGGGTTGAAAGTTCTTGACGAAAATAATATTCAGCAGATACTGCTCGACACAGTAGCCGCCGCTGCCGCACGATCCAGGGAACTTATGAAATAAGGACTATGACGAGAAACGTTGTTCGAACTCTATACCGGGCCCTGTTTATGCTCGTGATAGCATCTATTTGTGCTCCGGCTATGACTGGAGCTATAGAACAGCGAGAAAATAAAATCTTCCTTTCGTCTTCGATAAACAACCGCCTCCCTTATGTAGGTCAGGAAATACTTCTGACCTACACACTCTATTTCAAAGACGTTGCGCCAAAAATATCCAATGAAACCGACCCATTGCTCAGGGGGGTATGGGCAAAAGAAACTTTGCCCGAACGTTACATTAAAAGCACACCAATATCGATTCAAGGAGAGCCGTTCAGATTCGCTGTTGTCAAACAATTCCGGGTGGTGCCTCTCCAAAGTGGAAAAATAACAGTTTCAGGATACAGCATTTTATGTAACCTACCGAAAGAACAAGAGCCTCATGAGGGACAAGAAACAACTGATACCCGTGTACGGATTACAGCTCCAGACGTTGTTGTCACCGCTCGTGCCCTGCCCGAGCCGATTCCTGAGGGATTCTCCGGTGCCATCGGCTCATTTCAAATGGAACTCTTAGCAAATAAACAGAGCCTCAAAGTCGGTGAGACCTTATCTCTTAAGCTCTCGATCACTGGCAATGGAAGCCTGCTTACCCTTAAAATGCCTGATATTCAACTTCCCGAAAGTTTCCGACAAAATCCGCCTGAAATAACAACAACGTTAAAAACAAACTCAGTACCTGCAACCGGCTCCATAACTGCAACAATTACTGCCTGGCCACAATCAGGAGGCGACTATCAGATTCCTGCCCTTCGCACTGTTGTTTTCAACCCCGAAACGAAACAATTCACTGCTCTTTATTCAAGACCACTTTCCATTACAGTAACTCCGCCAGCACAGAAAATAACAACAACAAGCAGAGTGTCACCTGTCAGTACTGTCAATGAAAATAATCCCTGGTTATCTCTGCTGCTCATAGTGACCATAATTGCATTACTCTTTTTCGTGATCCGAAAAGCTTTATTACTGGTAAAAAGAAAAAAGAAGAACCCTGAAAAAGTTCAAGCTGATAGCGACACATCTGCAACAAACCTTAAACAGCAACTTTTTGTTTTGCTGGAAAAAGCAGGAATAAATAGTCCTGGAGGCCTGACAAGAATGGAACTGAAAAATGCTCTGCAGGAAATCGGTCTCCCCGATGACGTTCAGTCTGCAATACCGGCAGTTCTTGATTCACTGGACAGAATTCTTTACAGTCCTTCGGGAGCAATAGAAGCCAGAACGCCTGACGCTATTACTGAGAAAGTGAACATTCTGCTGCCGGCATTGAGAGCCAAGGCCGGTTCCTGAAAAAAAATGTGCCGCACACTCTTACTGACCCAATACCACTATACTGAACCCTCTTGCTGCAAGCTGAAAAGGGTAAGAGCAAGCTCAGGATAATCGGTAATAATTCCATCAGCGCCAATCTGCTTTACTTTCAGCATCTCATCCTTACTGTTCACCGTCCAAGGGATCATTCCGATCTTCTTTGCATGGAGATATTCAGTGAGTTCACGATCCACAAGAGAAAAATGGGGATTGACATATTGCGGTAAAAAGCCGAGTATCTTCAGAAACCGTTCTGTGTTTATAGTTTCTTCAATCAGCATTCCATAACAAAGTTGAGAGTTAATCTTCCATGCCTCCCGAATCACTCGGTAATCGAAAGACTGTATCCTGACACGATCCGATAACCCCGCCTTTTCAACCAGACGAAGAACAAGTGCTGCATACCGATCTGGAGTTGGATGATAGATTCCATCTTTATCAGGCCATGACTTTATTTCAAGATTATAGATCATCTGCCCATGCATCCCAACCGAAGCCATATAGGCATCAACTCTTGTAAAGACGCTGGAAAGCAGAGGTTTGAACGAAGCAATACGCTGCTGAAGGGGAAAAGATGGATGTGGCAACCCGCAATCAAATGCAGCGATATCGCTATATGCCATATCATACATAAGATACTGCAGCCGATCTTCAGCAAATAATGGCTGACCAAGAGGATCGGAACAAAGGGGGGCGGAAAGCCAGGGATCATGCGATACTACAATCTCGTGATCTTTCGAAACCACAAGATCGAGCTCCACTACCCTGACGCCAAGATCAGCTGCCTTGAAAAATGCCTGAAGAGTATTTTCAGGAAAGAACGATCTTGCCCCTCGATGTGCCTGTATTTCAAAAGCCATACTATAGGAAAAAACCTTATAAGCGACTTATCAGCGTTCCTTTCGCAAATTTATTGGACAACAATCCAGTGTTTGAACCCTTCAAAAATTTTATCAAAAACCCCTTGGACCTGCATATCAGGCGAAGAGAGCTGCTGGTCCTCATAACCGACAATTGCAAAATAAATCGCCTTTTCGTAAAAGTAGTTTAACTGGTGGGAAAATTCGATAGCCCGGTTCAAATCGACCCCTTCGGTTACGATACCTTCATCAAGCAGATAGTTCCAAAGAAGATCCCGTTCAAGCATGAACGAATAGACCATTTCACTGATTTTAAGACCCGACTTCGCCCCCTGAGCACCTATTTCACAGAACTGCTCTGCGATATGGCGATCTCGACCCTCTTGTTTGCCTAACCATTGTCCGAGTGTTCTGAACCGGCTATAGACAATATCGTGAAGATACTCTTTTGATAGTTTGCCGTATCCAGCTGTGAGGGGATTGTTACGGACATTCTTTACCCATTGCAGGGAGAGGGATTCCGCATGATCTTCAATAAGACGAATGAATCGATTGATTAGCAGCATAGTGCATAAGATGTAATTATGAAGTCACAACCTGCTTAAGCTACGAATCTTCTTTGAAGAGTTCAAACGCTGAAATATCACAGCACAATCCCGGCCTCAGAATAATCTGAGAACGCTGGATGGGTGATACTGTTTCAGCAGAGCTGCTTACGCGCTACGTTTGCCGGAAGTGGGGCGATATACCTTGGAGGATGTCTTTTTTTTCGGTTTTCTTTTTTGCTGCAGCTTGTTGCCGTCGGCACTTTTCGACGAGGACCGTACACCTGTACCGCTCACACTGAAAAATTCGGAAGGATTTTTGCTTCGCCCTTTGTTAAACCGGTTTTTTCGATACTTTTTTTCAAGGTCGGCGTAAGGACTTGGAGGCTCTGGCGAGGTATTGTAGTTATTAAAATTCGGCTCTTCAATGACCTCATCTACATCATCCAAAACCACTTCGGGATGAACTTTTTTTGGCAAGTTATTTCAGTTTATGTTGAACAAATCAAGAGCATTCTTTTACTCGCGATTATTCTGAAGGGAAAGCAATTTACAATTTTTGCTTAAAAATGCAAGTGTTACTGTAATCAAATAATGACGAAATTCCTGATTATGTTTTTACGTTGCTTGTTGTTAGTTTAAGTATTAAATTTTAATTATTTCAAAAAAAAGGAGATTGATATGGATATTCGCAGATTGATTCTCGCAATTATTCTTCCACCCGCCGCAGTGATGAACAAGGAAGCCGGAACGATTATGCTGACAGGACTTCTTACTCTGCTCGGATGGTTGCCAGGTGTTGTTTTTGCGCTTTTCCTGATATCTCAGGAGAAATGCAAATGCGAAGTGAAAGCCTGACACTCTCTTTAGGCAAACAAAGCGGTTATTGTTGAAGCAATTCTGTGGATCTGCTACCCTGCCACAGCGTCAAGGAAACCCCTGTTATGAAGCTTCTTGTCGCCATCGATTTTTCGGAACTTACCGAGCGGATTATTGCTGAAGCGGAAAAACTTGCCAAATCACTTCCGGCTGAAGTGTTTCTGCTTCATGTAATAGTTCCTCCCTCACCTATCATTGACGTGCCTCCAGATGAAGAAGCACTGCTTTCCCCGGAAGAACTGTTTAATAAAAAAAGCCTTCCCGCTCACTTCGATACTCCTGAATCCGCTAAACTTATTCCGATTGCCAATCGACTGCAGGAAAGCGGCATAAATACCTCTGTTATTGTAGCACAAAACGATGAGGTTACCGCAATTATTGAAGAAAGTAAAAAAATTGGCGCTGACTGGATCATGCTTGGATCCAAAGGACACGGAGCACTCTTTCACCTCATCATCGGCAGTGTATCCGAGGGGGTAACGCGTCGAGCAACCTGCCCTGTCATTATTGTTCCGTCAATAAAGCACTGAGCAGCCGCCATGCATGGACCAGAAGAAAAGTAACCCCGGCAACAACAATAATTGTCGCTCCGGAGGCTATATCCAACTGATAGGAAAACCAGAGACCAAAAAGGCTGAACACCGTTGACAGCACCACTGCGAGCAGCATCATGCCAGGCAAACTTCGACTGAACATCCGTGCAATAGCTGCAGGAATTGTCAAAAGCGCAATCACCATCACAATTCCCACAACCCGCATCATGATCACTACAGTTAATGCAATAAGACAGAGCATCAGCAGGTAGATGGCTGTTGTTTTCAGTCCCGAAACCCTCGCATACTCTTCATCAAATGAAATGGCAAGAAATTCCTTATTAAGCAGCCATACCATCCCGATGATGAACATATCAAGCAAAAGAATCATCCAGAGATCGAAGGTTGGAACGGTGAGGATATTACCAAAAAGATAGCTGAATAAATCGGGAGCATAACCAGGTCTGAGGCCGATACATATCACCCCGATCGCCATTCCGACCGCCCAGAACGTCCCGATGGCGCTATCTTCGGCAACTTTGGCCTTTTTGCTCAACAGACCTATAGCGATAGCAGCAAAAAGAGTGAAGGGTATAACACCGAAAAGAGGATTGATTCCGAGGAAGTAACCGAGACCAATACCTCCGAACGCAGTATGCGCGATACCTCCACTGATAAAACCGATCTTTTTCACCACAACGTAGGCGCCGATAATACCACAGGCTACACTGGAAAGAATTGCAGCAAACAAAGCATTGCGCATGAACTCAAAAGCAAGAATCTCCTGCAGCATACCGTTAAGGATGATCAATAGTTCTTGAAACCGGAGAGTGATAAACAACAGGATTAACCGGATAGCGATACGCTACACTGAGACTCTCACTGTTCGGAGTCAATCCTGACTCATACAGCTGAAGTGTTACATTCAGAGAGGCGGTTCTTGTCACATAACGGCTTATGGTTCCAGTATCGTGAGTGACGAGAACAATGGTGAGCTTCTCTTGAAGATGTTCCAAAAGATCGTAAATAGTAGTTTTCATCTGTGGATCGATACTTGCCGTTGGCTCATCAAGCAGGAGCAGTTCGGGATCGCCAGCCAGTGCCCGCGCAATAAGAGCCCGCTGGAGCTCTCCTCCGGACAGGTCACCGATGCGGCGCTCAGCAAGACGTTCAAGACCAGCTGTACAGATTGCCTCATAGGCGATTTGCCGATCACGTTTGTTATAGTGCTGACAGATTTTTTTTTTCGACAGCCGTCCCATCAGCACAAGCTCGCGGATACTTATAGGAAACTCACGGTCAAAAAACAGTCGCTGGGGGACATAGCCAATCCGGCCGGGGAAACTTCCCGGTAGACCACCAAAAACCCTGACACTGCCAGTCGAGGGTTTTTCCAAGCCGAGAATCACCCGGAGCAATGTTGTCTTTCCCCCGCCATTCGGGCCGACAATACCAAGAAAATCACCATCATAAACCGACAGAGTCAGCCCGTCAAGCACTTTTAGACCACCTAAACAGACTGAAAGCCCGTCGCATTCTATAATCGGCTCCTTCATTGCATACTTTCGATAAATGTTTTCGTGACACGTCGCAGATTCTCCTGGTAATCACCTGCAAGAGGATCAACACTTCGAGTTACTCCACCGATTTCTTTGGCAATGGTTTCAGCCTGAGATCTGCTGAACTGGGGTGAAACAAACACTACCGCTATATGGTTTGCTTTGGCTTTATTGATGACTCGCTGCATCTGCCTCGGAGTAAGTGTCTTACCTTCTTCTTCAACAGCGATCTGCTCAAGGCCGAATGCTGCAGCATAATAGCCCCATGCAGGATGAAATACCAGAAACCGCCTGTTCCTTACTACAGAAAGTTTTCGCTGAATTTCCTTGTCGAGTGACTGAAGTTCAGCCTCAAGCTTTACACGATTCATTTCGTAATCGTTCTTATGTGCCGGATCAGCTGAAGCCAAGGCAAGTTCGATATTTTTTGCAATAACAATACCGTTTGACGGAGAAAGCCAGTAGTGCGGATCATATCGACCGTGATAATGAGACTCTTTATAAGATGACTCATGCGCCTCTTCACTCCTTATCGAAAGCAGTCGGACTCCCTCAACAGCATTACAGACCTTCAGAGTTCGGTTCAGTGACAAAAATCGCCGCATCCAGTCGAGTTCAAACTCTACCCCTGATCCAACCTTGATGAAAAGTGTCGCATGCCCCAGCCGAACCATCTGTTGTGGTGCAGGTTCATAACTATGCGGGTTACCTCCGGGAGGCACCATTACCGATACGTCAACATGACTGTCTCCAATCTTTTTAACAAAGTAGGAGAGCGGCTCAATGGACGCAACAACCTGCAATTTTGTTGTTTCGTTCTGCTGAACACAACCGCTCAAAAGCACAGCAAACAGGAGCACATAACCAGCAACAGATCTGTTCACCATGTTTTTCAACAGAAAATCTCCTTTTCCTTTGATTCGCAGGAAGCGCAGATTCCCTGAAGCTGAACCACATGACTCACCAGCCGGAACCCCCCGATCATCATCCCCTCATGATAGCCGCATACCTCAACCTGACCAACCTTGCCGCAGGATGAGCAAATAATATGATGGTGATGATGATTTTCCCGGAAAGGCATGCAGCAGAGCGCATAGCTTCGCTCACGACCAAAACCGACAACCCGGAACAACACCCCGCAATCAGCAAGAGTTTCAAGGTTGCGATATACACCAGGAAGTCCGCATCGGCTGAACTGACGCTTCAGATGCTCCTGAACCTCCAACGGCGAAAGTGGCCCAGGAGAGTTCATGAACAATGCTATCATCTTCAGTCGACGCGGTGTCAACTTTAGACCGGCCTCCTTGATCAAGGTGAACGCTTCGCTCATGATCTAAATGGAAATAGTTTCTATTTATAAGATATAAAAAAAGATGAGGAGTTCCAGAATGGAAAAAAAACAGCGGTAACAAATCAAGATCATCGAGTTACCGCTAAAAAAATAGTGTCAGGGAAGCCTGTTCAACGCACTGACCGTGGCTTTGATCGAAGCGAGGCTGATATTTGAATCAATTCCGGCTCCAAAAGAAACCCGACCATCGGCGCAACCGATCTTGATATACGCTATGGCAAGAGCTCTGGCGCTATGGCCGATTGCGTGCTCAGCGTACTCATCAACACTGAATTCAAGGCCACTTTCATGGATAAAACCCTTGACAAATGCATCAAGAGGCCCGTTTCCTCTGGCCTCAAAGTTAAACTCCCTCTCCTTCATCTGCACGATGCAGCTGATAGCAGTAGCCTCTTCATCACTGCGAACAGGATCCTCATCATCCCAGCTGAAATGGCACTTTTTCAGGGTAACAGGTTCCTTGAGTTTCACATACTCCGAATGAAACAGTTCATGAATCTGCTCAGAGGAAAGCTCTTCGCCTGAAGTGTCGGCAACTGCCTGAACAGCTTCGGCAAAATCAGGCTGCATCCATTTCGGTATCTGAATACCAAAGTCTTTCTCAAGCACGTACGCCATGCCTCCTTTTCCGGACTGACTGTTGATGCGCACAATCGCCTCATAGGTACAACCGACATCCTGCGGATCGATCGGCAGATACGGAACAGCCCACAAGCCATCAGGCGAAAGAAGACGCGCTTTCATCCCTTTGCTGATGGCGTCCTGATGAGATCCTGAAAACGCGGTATAGACCAGGTCGCCTGCATAAGGATGGCGAGGATGAATATCCATGCGGGTGCACCGGCGATAAATCTCGCGAACCCGTGGCAGATCTGAAAAATCGAGTTCAGGATCGATACCCTGCGTGAACAGGTTTAACGCCATGATCACAATATCCATGTTACCGCACCGCTCTCCATTTCCAAACAACGCTCCCTCAATACGGTCAGCCCCTGCCAATAAGGCTAATTCAGCAGTAGCAACTGCAGTACCTCTATCATTGTGGGCATGAACGCTAATCAGAACCGCGGCGCGATCCTTGATATGGCGACAAAACCATTCTATCCGGTCGGCGTAAATATTTGGCCGCGACATTTCAACCGTCGAGGGCAGATTGAGAATAATTTTTTCATCCGCAGATGCTCCCCATGTATCCATGACAGCGTGACACACTTCAAGCGCATAATCAAGCTCTGTACCTGTAAAACTTTCAGGGCTGTATTCGAAACGAATACCTGCATTGCCAGATTGGTCCTTCAGGAGACGAACAAGCTTTGTTCCCTCAACAGCAATACTCTTTATCTCTTCCTTGTCTTTACGAAACACCACATCCCGCTGTAACTGTGAGGTCGAGTTGTAGAGGTGGACAATGGCCTGTTTCGCTCCGCTGATGGCATCGAACGTTTTTCGTATCAGGTGTTCGCGAGCCTGGGTCAGCACCTGGATTGTAACATCGTCCGGAATAAGATTGTCCTTGATCAATCTCCGGACAAACGCATACTCAGTAGCCGAAGCTGATGGAAAACCGACCTCAATCTCCTTGAAACCCACAGAGACCAGAAGCTGAAACATTGAGACCTTTTCCTCAACGCTCATTGGAACCGGAAGGGCCTGATTACCGTCACGCAGATCAACACTGCTCCACATCGGCGCTTTAGTGATTGTGTTGTCCGGCCAGCTCCTTCCGGCAAGATCAACCGCAGGGTATGCGGCATATTTTTGATAATTCATCTTTTTCATTGCACCTCACTCTCCTTTGGTTCCTTTTACATGAAAAAAGCCACCAACCCTAAGAGGCTGGCGGCTTTAACAATGTTCTTTCTGTCGATAACAACGAACTAAAAAGCACCTCCCCTTAGAGCCATATCGCCTGTAGAAGCAGGCCAAGGGTAAGCAGAAGGTTATTCGGATTCGTTGCGCGCATGGTCATAAAATAATTCCGCCGACAAAAATCAATAATTATGTCATAAAAATACAAAAAATGCTGGCGCTTCCAATACGGCTGTAAACATTTTCTCCTCCACCGAACTGCCAGGCCATTTGTCCGCCTGCTAACCCATTAAGCCGCAGTTATACCTTGACCGGCAAAATCACAAAGGGAATTCCGTGAACATAAAGGTTCTGCTGTATGGCAAAAACGGTGTAGTTATGCAACCAGCGATCCATCATAGACTCTTTGGTAAAGACAAGCTGCCCGCCAAAAAACACAATGTCCGGAAATTTTTCTCGGATATCGGGAACAAGTTTGTTGACCTCGTCAACGACATCAGTTCCAAGTGAATAATATGCTTCGGCATAGTGTCCATGATCGTTCATGTAGTCCACATACTTGGATGTTTCGTTACGGACAAAGCTTCCAAGATTATCTATTTCATCAGCCCCTTTGAAGTTGCCGGCATCAATTGAACCGATTTCAACAAAGACATAATTTTTATAGGTACTTCCAAAAAGACGGAACACGCTGAAAAGAGTATGCAGACCAAGTCCGTTAAAGCCGTTTACAAGAATTGCTGCCGTTTTAGCCTTTGGATCAAAAAGCGGAGCTGGAGAGGTACTCTCATCAACATCCGAGCCTGACAGTACTGCTGCTTCTACAATAATATCAAGACGTTTCAAGGTAGCGTAGGTCTTGTTGTAATGGTTTTTGATAAAAAAAGCACCTAAAACCAACACACCGGTTATCACCATGGTAACCCACCCACCCTCATTAAACTTGAGAACAAGTACGGATATCAGAATAAAGGTGGTCAACGTCAGACCTATTCCGTTAATCATGAGTTTTTTGAGCCACTCCTTTTCCGTCCCTCTTTGTTCCCACCAATGACGGACCATACCAAGTTGTGAGAGGGAAAAGGTTATGAACACATTGATACTGTAAAGCACAATCAGAAAATCAACTGATCCATTTGAAGCCAGCATCATAACAAGAGAGGCTAACCCCATAAAAAGAATGCCCTTTTCAGTCACCAGCCTGTCGCTCAGCATGGCAAAGCGCGTTGGAAGCCATTTGTCGAGTGCCATATTGGCAAGAACCCTCGGTCCATCAAGAAAGCCGGTCTGCGCTGCAATAAAGAGCAGAACAGCTTCAGAAAACAAGGTAACCCAGACAAAACCAACGCCATAAAATCCACCCCAGGATGCAGTTACACTTTCAAACAAGATAGCGTTTAACGTTTTTCCAGGGGAATCATGAACATCAAAAAGAATGTATGCCAGCATAAGTCCCATTACGGTCAAGGAGAGAGAGACCGCCATATACTTCATCGTTTTTTTTGCCGTAGCAACTTTCGGTTCCCGTAATACAGGAAGACCGTTACTGACCGCCTCAATTCCGGTAAAGGTACCGGCACCAAGACTATAGGCTTTCAAGACAAGAAAAAGCACACCAAACAAACCAAGAGTGTGGAATGAATGGGTAAGCTCACGTCCGGTTTCATGATAGAGCGTACCAAAGTTACCCATGTGGGACATTACTGCATAGACGATAACAACAAGATGCGTGGCAACAAACAGAAGAAAAACCGGAACCAGAGGCATTACGGCTTCCTTTATTCCCCGAAGATTCAATATCAGCAGAGCTAAAACTCCGAAAACCGCAAACCACAGTTTATAACCGATGAAGCCTATAGGCAAAAAACTGAAAATCGCATCCGCCCCACTGGCGATCGATATGGTAATGGTCAAGACGTAATCGATAAGCAGTGCGCTGCCCGAAACAACTCCCATCTCCGGAGAGAGTAATTTGCTGGCAACCAGATAGCCTCCGCCTCCATGAGGGAAAAGTTCAATAATATGCGAATAACTTGTAGCAATAATGAGGATGGTAATTCCCGTGCTGATAGCGACAAAAATACCAAGAGTAGGGTGCCCCTGAAGTGCTTTAAACGCTTCCGGCGGACCATAACAGGAAGAAGAAAGACCATCAGAACCAAGTCCTACCCATGCAAGAAAAGCTGAGAGGGCAAGCTGATGAAAAATGTTGTGATCCCGAAAATCGCGAGCGCCTCCAAGAAAAAATGTTTTTATCTGCCTGAATGCTTTATTAACTGCCATAATAAACGTGAAAGATAAGTAGTATTATATGATGCATGAACTGTTTATGCAAAGCGCCGTTCACCTTAAAATATAAACATTCAAGATCACATTGGTATAAATTTATAAGGTTTTCCCTAAAACATCCCTTACCAAACAGAAGAACTTGACATAACTGAACATCATCCGGAAATCTAGAGGCCCGCTTTTGATCATTGCAACCAAGCTAAAGGATAGCAAAGTCGAGCGGCAGAAAGCCAAAAAGAGGGAGGAAAAAAAGCAATGTAACTGTAAAGCAAAAAGAGGAAGCACTCCTTACAATAGTACTTCCTCTTTTATTAAGCTCCGCGGGAAGGACTCGAACCTACAACCCTGCGATTAACAGTCGCATGCTCTACCATTGAGCTACCGCGGAATATTCAATCAGCATTGTTCCTGCTGATGGGCTGATAATATAAACCTGTTTTTTTTAAATACAAACCCTTCACCGTTTTTTCTGTGTGAATTGTATTAAAAGTTGAACCGTTAACCATTTTCATTTTCCATAATAATTTTTGTACATTGATGTTCTTTTACTGAAAAGGCAGGTATATGCATAAAGAAAAATCTCAAATATTGATCCGAATATCGGATCTTATGCCGGGAATCCATGAGTTTGATTTTACCTGCAAAGCCTCAGATTTTGAAGACTGGCAATTAGCTGAGGCTGGTTTTTCGAGGGAAATAAAGCTCAGTGTGGTTGCTGAAAAAAGCGATGACAAGGTAACGATCACGATTAAGACATCGACAGTAGCAGATTTTACCTGCGATATATGTCTTGCTCCGATATCAAGAGCTCTTTCAGGATCGCTCAAGCTCTATTATATTCTTACTGGACCTGTCGAAGAGGCTCAAGACTGGAATGAAGAGTACCGCTTCCTTGACAAAAATGCAGAGTCAATTGATATTACAGGAGATGTTTGCGAAACCTTGCTGCTGTCCCTGCCTCTGAAGGTAACCTGTATTGATAACCCGCATTGCAAGCTTTTTGGAAGTGATGAAAAAAATGAAGGGTCTCATGCCGAGGAAATAAGCGCCTGGCAGGAGTCTCTTGAACAGCTGAAAAATAAGTATCGTTAACAGACTATAAATAAAGAGTACCGCTATGGCCAATCCTAAAGCCAAAATGTCTAAATCCAGA
>JBAWYL010000023.1:0-42739 GCA_037143555.1 Chlorobiaceae bacterium | reverse complement strand
GGTTGCCTTTTTTTTGAAACTGTTTGAAAAGTTGTGCCTGAAAATATGAACGTTAAGATAAAAACGGGGCTCTATGATCCTCAGTTTGAGCATGATGCCTGCGGTGTAGGGTTTGTAGCCCATATCAAAGGTGTCAAATCCCACGAAATTGTCGAGCAAGGCTTAAAAATAAATGAGAATCTGAAACATCGTGGAGCCTCGGGATGTGAAAAGAATACCGGAGATGGTGCAGGAATTCTTCTTCAGATTCCAGACAAGTTTCTTCGTAAGGTTTGTGCTGAAAGGAATATTGAGCTTCCCCCTGAACAACAGTATGGCGTTGGAATGCTTTTTCTTCCGCCGGATATATCACAGAGGCGCGCTATAGAAGATATCTGTCGCCAGATGATTCAGGCTGAGGGTCAGAAATTTCTCGGTTTCAGAAAAGTACCGACTTGCAACGACACTCTGGGTGAAACTGCCCGCTCTGAAGAACCCGTTGTCAAGCAGCTCTTTGTAGGCTGGGGAAAGGATATTGTTTCAGAACTGGAATTTGAAAGGAAGCTCTATATCATTCGTCGCCGTATCACGAAACGGGTAAAGTATTCCGCAGGTCTACTTGGTAACAGTTATTTCTATATTTCAAGCCTTTCAGGCAGAACTATTGTCTATAAAGGCATGCTTCTTCCAGAGCAGGTCGGGGAGTTTTACCCTGAACTGCATGACTCTGATCTGGAAAGCGCAATTGCAATGGTGCACTCCCGTTTCAGTACGAATACTTTCCCGAGCTGGGACCGGGCGCATCCCTACCGATATCTGAGCCATAACGGTGAAATCAATACGCTCAGGGGCAACGTAAACTGGATGAACGCAAGAGAGAAAAACATCTGCTCTAAAGTTTTCGGTGATGCACTTGAGGATATCAAACCGGTTATTCTTGAGGATGGCAGCGATTCGGCCATTCTTGATAATGCCTTCGAGTTTCTGGTGCTGTCAGGTCGTTCTATGGCACATGCCGCCATGATGATTATTCCTGAACCCTGGTCTGGCAATAGTGCGATGTCGCCGGAGAAAAAAGCATTTTACGAATACCATAGTTGTCTCATGGAACCATGGGATGGACCTGCATCGGTAACCTTTACAGATGGTGTACAGATTGGTGCTGTACTCGATCGCAATGGACTTCGCCCTTCACGCTACTACATCACCAAAGATGACCTTGTTATTATGGCATCAGAGGTCGGGGTGCTTGATATTGCCCCGGAACGGATTCTGAAAAAGGACCGTCTACAGCCGGGCAGGATGTTTCTCGTTGATACTGTTGAAGGTCGCATCATTTCCGATGAAGAAATCAAGCAGACCATTGCCAGTGATCAGCCCTACAGTGACTGGATTTCACGTAATATGATTGATCTTGAGGCTCTGGACGATCACCCTCAGCTTAAAAATCCCGATGAGGACAAGTACAGTCTGACCGCTCGCCAGAAGGTTTTCGGCTATACACAGGAAGATATCTACCTGCAGATAAAGACAATGAGCGAGAAAGGGGTAGAACTTGTAGGCTCTATGGGTAACGATACCCCATTGGCCGTGCTGTCAAATAAATCGAAGTTATTGTACGATTATTTTAAACAGCTTTTTGCCCAGGTAACCAATCCCCCTATTGATTCACTCAGGGAGGAGCTTATAACGTCCACCATGGTGATGCTTGGCACCGAAGGCCAGCTGCTTGAGCCATCGGAGGTAAATTGCCGCAGGATCAGGTTGCCTCATCCGATTTTAACCAACCAGTCCCTTGAAAAAATTCGAGGTATTAATAAGCCTGGTTTCAGAGCAGTCACGTTCCCAATTTTTTACGATGTATCACAAGGCGGCAAGGGGATTGAAGCTGCCATGCAGGATCTTTATCGTCATGCAGAACAGGCTTCCGCCAAGGGTGTCAATATTATTATTCTTTCTGACAAGGGAGAGATTGAAAAAGACCGTGCTCCGATTCCTGCTTTGCTTGCAGTTTCAGGTTTGCACAACTTTCTTATTAATGCAGGCATAAGGACAAAAATCGGTCTCGTTCTTGAATCGGCAGAACCAAGAGCCGTGCACCACTTTGCCATGTTGATCAGTTATGGTGCAGGTGCAATCAATCCTTATATGGCTTTTGAAACAATTCATTCCCTTGTCGCATCAGGCCAGATAAAACTGGATGAAAAGGGCGCAAGCAAAAATTATGTCAAGGCTGCCGTCAAAGGTGTTGTGAAAACCATGGCGAAAATGGGTATTTCAACAATACAGAGTTACCGAGGTGCCCAGATATTTGAGGCTGTCGGTCTCAATACCCAGCTTGTTGACGCCTATTTTACCCGGACTCCTACGCGTATTGAGGGCATTGGCATTGATATTGTGGCAGAAGAGGTTCGCAAACGTCATGAATCAGTCTTCCCTCCAACAGGCAACAAGGTTAATCGCGGTCTTGAAGCAGGAGGTGAAAGAAAATGGCGTTACAATGGTGAATACCATCTGTTCAGCCCCGAGGCAATCCATGTTTTGCAACACTCATGTAGAACAGCTGACTATAAGTTGTTTAAAAAATATGAGAACCTTATAGATGACCAAAGTGAGCATCTCTGCACTATCCGCGGCTTGATGGACATCAAGTTCAGCGAGCAGCCTGTGCCCCTTGATGAGGTTGAAACGGTTGAAGCCATTTTCAAAAGGTTCAAGACAGGAGCAATGTCTTACGGCTCAATCAGTCAGGAAGCTCATGAAACACTTGCTATTGCCATGAACAGGCTGGGAGGCAGGAGTAATACCGGTGAAGGTGGTGAAGATCCGGTGCGCTTCAAAAAAGAAGCTAACGGCGACTCGAGAATGTCTGCCATCAAACAGGTTGCATCGGGGAGGTTTGGTGTTACCAGTGAATATCTTGCCAACGCCAATGAGATACAGATTAAGATGGCCCAAGGGGCAAAGCCTGGTGAAGGCGGACAGCTTCCAGGTTCAAAAGTCTATCCATGGGTAGCCAAGGTTCGTCATTCCACACCAGGTGTCGGCTTGATTTCGCCGCCACCCCACCATGATATTTATTCAATTGAGGATCTTGCGCAGCTTATTCATGACCTTAAAAATGCAAACCATACTGCACGTATCAATGTCAAGCTTGTCTCTACAGTTGGTGTAGGCACTATTGCGGCTGGCGTTGCCAAGGCACATGCTGATGTTGTGCTTATCAGTGGTCACGATGGCGGAACCGGAGCATCCCCGGTTTCGAGTATTATGCATGCGGGTATGCCTTGGGAACTCGGTCTTGCAGAAGCGCACCAGACTTTAGTACTCAACAATCTTCGCAGCCGGATTGTTGTGGAGGCAGATGGTCAGCTTAAAACAGCAAGGGATATTGTTATTGCCGCAATCCTTGGTGCTGAAGAGTTTGGTTTTGCAACCACCACACTTGTTGTGATGGGTTGTGTAATGATGCGCTGCTGTCAGGACGATTCCTGTGCTGTCGGTGTTGCCACCCAGAACCCTGAACTGCGCAAACATTTCAAAGGCAAGCCGGAGCATGTTGAAAACTTTATGCGCTTCCTTGCTGAGGGTGTTCGGGAGTATATGTCCCGTCTCGGTGTCCGGACACTTAACGAACTGGTTGGCCATACCGAAATGCTTTCCATGAAAAAGTCTGTCAATCACTGGAAAGCACAAGGCATTGATCTATCCAAGTTACTTTACAAGGCAGAGGCAGATGAACAGGAAACCCGATACTGCACCATTGCTCAGGAGCATAGTCTTGACGAAAGTCTTGACCGGACCATGTTGCTGTCAATTTGTGAGCCTGCGATTAAAAGAAAAGAAAAGGTGTTAAGCACGCTTACGATCCGCAACACCAACAGGGTTGTAGGAACCCTTGTTGGCTATGAAGTTACCAAAGCGCATGGGGCGGCGGGCTTGCCTGATGACACTATTCATTTGAAGTTTTCCGGTTCTGCCGGCCAGAGTTTCGGAGCATTTATTCCCCCCGGCATGACACTCGAACTTGAAGGTGACGCCAACGATTATGTAGGCAAGGGGCTTTCTGGTGGTCGCATTGTAGTCTATCCCTCAAAAGGCTCTTCTTTTGTACCCGAAGAGAACATTATTATTGGTAATGTAGGTTTTTATGGAGCAACGTCCGGAGAAGCCTTTATCAGGGGAATGGCTGGAGAGCGCTTTTGTGTGCGTAACAGCGGGTTGAATGCTGTTGTTGAAGCTATCGGTGATCATGGTTGCGAATATATGACCGGTGGTAGCGTGATTATTCTCGGAAAAACCGGACGGAACTTTGCCGCAGGCATGTCAGGAGGAATAGCTTATGTATACGATCAGGACGGTACGTTTGTCGAAAATTGCAACCATGACATGGTTGGCCTTTATTCGATTGATGATCCTATGGAGCTTGCAGGGCTTCAGTCTATGATTGAACGACATATCGAGTATACCGGAAGCGAACTTGGTCAGGCAATTCTTGATGACAGGGAGGCTCTTCGCCAGCGTTTCGTCAAAGTTATATCGCATGATTACCGGAGAGCTCTTGAAGCGATGGCTGAAGTTGAGGCGGCAGGAATCACGGGAGAAGAGGCCGTTATGGCATCTTTCGAGAAAAATGTTAATGATCCTGCGCGTGTTTCAGGGAATTGAGATCGAAAAAGGGCGGTAAGGTCCTGTTTTCAAAAGATTAAACTATTGATATGGGCAAAGTTAAAGGTTTTATGGAGTACCAGAGAGCGTTGCCTGCTGACAGGGCGCCTCTGGAGAGAATAACTGATTGGCAGGAGTTTCATCAGCAAATGCCTGAAGCGGATTTGCAGAAACAGGGTGCACGCTGTATGGATTGCGGTACTCCTTACT
Organism: Chlorobiaceae bacterium; assembly: GCA_037143555.1. GTDB lineage: Bacteria > Bacteroidota > Chlorobiia > Chlorobiales > Chlorobiaceae > Chlorobium. Next base: position 37,882 of record JBAWYL010000023.1, on the reverse strand, counting down.
GCCATACCGGGTTTATGCTGAGCGGGATGACGAGCGGTTGTCCGATTCACAATCTTATTCCCGAATGGAATGACTACGTTTATAAAGGGTTCTGGCATGAGTCTTATGACCGCTTAATGAAAACCAATAACTTTCCTGAATTTACAGGAAGGGTCTGTCCTGCACCATGCGAAGGTTCCTGTGTCCTCGGAATTATTGAACCGCCGGTTACCATCAAGAACATAGAGTACTCTATTATTGAGCATGCTTTTGCTCAAGGTTGGGTAGAACCGAAAACAATTGCCTATAGAACAGGAAAAAGGATAGCTGTTATTGGTTCAGGTCCTTCCGGACTTGCCTGCGCTGACCAGCTTAATAAGGCCGGTCACAGTGTTACCGTGTTTGAGCGTGATGACCGTCTTGGCGGCCTCATGATGTATGGCATACCGAACATGAAGCTGGACAAGAAGCTGGTTATTGAACGTCGTATTGATTTGATGAGGCAGGAAGGCGTCATTTTTATGGAGAGCACAGAGGTAGGTATTGATTATCCTGCCGACAAGTTGCTCGAAGAGTTTGATGCAGTTGTGCTCTGTACAGGAGCAACAAGGCCCCGTGACCTTTCAGCAGAAGGTCGCGAATTTTCAGGTATCCATTTTGCCATGGATTTCCTTCGTTCAAGCACCAAAGCACTTCTTGCGGAAAGTGATCCAGTTCTTTCAGCTGAAGGAAAAAATGTTGTCGTCATTGGTGGTGGTGACACCGGCACAGACTGTGTTGCTACATCTTTGCGCCAAGGGTGCAAGAGCGTCATACAGCTCGAGATTATGCCGAAACCGCCTCTTGAACGTCAGCTCGACAATCCCTGGCCCGAATGGCCAAAAACCTTTAAAGTCGACTATGGACAGGAAGAAGCGGCTTTTGTGCAGGGTGATGATCCGAGAAAATATTCCATGATGACCAAAAAGTTTCTTGCTGACGAAAAGGGAGTTCTGCAAGCTGTAGAAGTTTCAAAAGTGGAGTGGGTTAAAACTGACGGAAGATATGCGCCACTCCCGGTTGCAGGTACTGAACAGATTATTCCCGCTGAGCTTGTACTCCTTGCAATGGGATTTATCGGTCCCGAAGAGCACCTCCTTCAGCAGCTTCAAGTTACACAGGACGATCGCTCGAACATCAAGGCTGCCGAAAAAAAATTTCTTACCAATCGCGAACGCATCTTTGCTGCGGGCGATGCCCGTCGTGGCCAGAGTCTTGTAGTCTGGGCTATTCATGAGGGTCGCTCCGCCGCGCGTGAGTGTGATCGGTTTTTGATGGGAGAAACAAGCTTGCCCTAAACGATTGAGGAATCTTAGGTGTTATACCCTTACATTAAAAAATGTCTTTTTAATCAAGTCGGCTTATGGAACAGCAAAAACTCAGGGAACTCCTCGAAACGCTTCATCGGGAGCTTGAAAAGGTTGATTCCGTAGATACAACCACGGTAGCGGTTTTAACAAATCTCAGAGAAGATATAAGCAAACTTGTTTCTGAAAACGCAGCGGCTATTCATGAGAACGAATCACTTATGGAACGCATGAAAGAGGCTGTTGATCATTTTGAGGCCGGCCATCCCAAACTGAGCATGACCATTCAGCATGTGCTGGATAGTCTGGCAAATATGGGATTTTAACGAACTACCTTATTAACATATTGAAGGCTTGAGTGTTTCATGACAAGAGAAAGAGAACCGGGAAAAGGAAAAACAAGAGGTGGCAGCGGGGATAGTAATGATCAGGTTTACTGTTCATTTTGTGGCAGAAGTGCTCAAGAGTCCACCAGCATGGTTGCCGGCCCGAGAGCGTTTATCTGTGATCGTTGCATTAAAACATCTTATGAAATCCTTCGCAAGGAGCTCAGCGCGATACAGCAGCCCGAGCGACCTTCAGAGAAGCCATTTCAGCCCCGTCTGGTAAGCCCGAAAGCCATCATGCAATCCCTCGACCAGTATGTTGTCGGTCAGGAGATTGCAAAAAAGTCGCTCTCAGTAGCTGTATACAACCATTACAAAAGGATCGAATCACAGGAATGGACACGCGATGACGACGGCGTAGTGATAGAAAAGAGCAATATTCTTCTTATTGGACCTACCGGTACTGGAAAAACTCTCCTTGCCCAGACGCTTGCCAATCTTCTCGAAGTTCCTTTTTCCATCGTTGACGCTACATCGTTGACCGAAGCCGGTTATGTCGGTGATGATGTTGAAACCATTCTTGCCCGGCTGCTTCATGCTTCGGATTTTAATCTTGAACGTGCAGAGCGCGGTATTATCTATGTTGACGAAATTGATAAAATTGCCCGCAAATCCGCTAATGTCTCTATTACTCGCGATGTTTCCGGAGAGGGAGTCCAGCAGGCTCTTCTGAAAATACTGGAAGGTGCCGTTGTAGGCGTCCCTCCTAAAGGTGGACGAAAGCACCCCGAGCAGCAGTTGATCAATATCAATACCAAAAACATTCTCTTTATTTGCGGAGGTGCGTTTGAAGGTCTTGATCGTCTTATTGCCCGGAGAGTCTCAAAATCCTCAATGGGCTTTGGTGCAAAGGTTAAGCACGGACAGACAGGATACGATCCGGAAATTCTTCGCCTCGTCACCCAGGACGACCTTCATGAGTATGGTCTGATTCCAGAATTCATAGGTAGGCTGCCCGTCATTTCCACCCTTGATATGCTTGACGCGAAAGCATTGCGCAACATCCTTGTCGAACCAAAAAATGCAATTACCAGACAGTACAAGAAACTGTTCGAAATGGATGGCGTTGAGCTTGAGTTTACCGAAGAGGCTCTTGACAAAGTGGTAGGGATAGCCATTGACCGAGGCACAGGAGCCAGGGCACTGCGATCCGTCCTTGAAAATGTAATGATCGACATCATGTTTGACCTTCCATCGATGAAAGGCATCCATAAATGCATCATTACACCCGAAACAATTGAACATAAAGCAGCGCCGGAATATGTTTCAGGCGCTCGCAAACAAAAAAAAACCGCATAAACTGCAAAACAGGGGATTCCACCCTTTGCATTTTATAAATGATATTCTATATTTCGACCCATTCGAAAGGGACGATTAGCTCAGTTGGTTAGAGCGCTACATTGACACTGTAGAGGTCAGAAGTTCGAATCTTCTATCGTCCACGTCCCATATAAAAGCCTGCAAATTAATAACTTGCGGGCTTTTTACCTCCCGCTCTTATGCCCCTGAAATACTCCGATTTTATCCGATTTAACGTCGTTTACCCATGGTTTTGTTACGCCATTGTTATACGAGTTTTTTTACTTCTCCTGAAAAAACCTGATAACTCATTGCATAATTGAGTATTGCGCTTGTATGCGTAATGCCTGCGCTACCTCTACAATCTTTTTGTTCAGGTTTCTGGCATTTTTCGGTGCCAAATGGCCCGAACGTTTTTGGCTTCTTTAGCCCTCTCAAGGCGTTTAGGGCTCCAAAAATCCTGCTATATGATTTTGGAAAGTGGGTATTATCTGCATCATAAAAGCCCTGCTATACTTTATTCTTTTGATTACTATAAAGAGAAGTCAATGGTTAATTATTGCATCATCGTACCATGAAATCCCGTTTAAGCATCAGAGACCGGATGATCCGCTCCATTACCATGAGGCGAGGTGAAATTGTCTTACGCTCTGATTTTGAGCAAATGGGGAGCCAGAGCCAGATCAGCCGGATCTTCAGTGATTTTGTCAAAGAGGGGCGTCTCGTTCGTCTTGGGCACGGAGTGTTTGCCAAAGCCAGAGTCAGCTCGCTCACCGGCAAGCCGGTTCCTCGTGAACCGCTTGAAGTTCTTGCAGAGGAAGCACTCAGGCGTCTTCATATCGATGCACAACCGGGTCAGGCACAACGTGACTATGCTTCAGTAAAGAGCACTCAGGTTCCGGTCCAGTCAACCTTCAATACGGGTTGTCGTCGAATCAGCCGAAAGTTAATACTCGGTAACCTTACCATTCGGTTTGAAAACAATTACAGCGCGCGCACGTGACAATAGAACGAAAACGCATGAAAGAGGTTCATCATGGATAAAATGACTTACAAACCGGTTTCTCACGATCATGAAGAGTTTCTTCGTGAATCGAAAAATGACGAGGTGATCCGGAATGAATATGAAGCTTTGGCTCCTGCCTATGCCCTTATCAGGGAACAGCTTCTCGCACGTCAGCACTCGGGGTTGACTCAGGAGTCGATTGCCCAAAAAATCGGCACTGCAAAGAGCGCGGTATCCCGGTTAGAGTCAGGCGGAAAACATATACCCTCCATAACCACCCTCAGGAAATATGCGGAGGCTGTAGGTTGCGAGCTTGAGATAAAACTTGTTTCCCAAAAAACAGGATTATAGCATCGTTTGATCCATGAATAATCGTTTCGACGAACGTTTTGAGTCTATAAGGGCACTTGCTGGAGAGATGCAAAGGCTTGCGGAGCTTGCCCTGCAGCAATACACCCCAGTTGTTGACGAAATTATTGGCAGTAACAGCAAGGATGTTCATTACATCGAGCATACACTCGACCGCCTGCTCGATTTTTGTTTCTTCGAACCGATGGTTCAGCTTTTTCGCAGACTTTGCCGCTATTATTACGATATTGATCCGAACGCAACGGCGAGCTACGTGTACACCTACCGAGATATGTGGGATTCTGAAGAGCCGAAAGAGTCTCCACCACGGTAACTTCAAGCAGTTGTTGCGAATTTTGCAACAAGTTCAGAAATGTCGGTAAAGCTTGAAGTCAGTATCCAACAAGTGTGACAAGGGATGGTATTCATTCTATTCAGTTACGGTTCTGCACGAAGTATCCCTGCAACTCTTACTTTCTTCAATCAAGCCAATTACATGAGGAGGTCGCCGGTTTGGAGTGTCGTCTGATTATAGCTTTTTATAGAGTAAAATTGTTATAACCAGTTATAAGTTGGTATAAACGAGCCAGTATTCACTCTTATCATGGATTTCAAGGAGGGGTGGCTAATCTTATAAAAGAGGGCGATAACTGCTACAATCTCCAAATGCTAAATCACTAAACGTTAAGAGTTTTGAGCGGATCGAAACCGTTGCCGTATTCGTGAGGATATCCTTTGGGGTTGCAGATCACTCTGGTCTCGCCGATTGAATACTCCATGGCGGTATGGCAGTGACCACAGATCCAGTAGGCTATTTTATGGGAGAGCACCTCTTTTTCAAGGTCTGACACATATGCCGCGTTCAGGAGGTCGTTTCGGTAACCAGGGGCGATTCCTTGTAGTGAGGGGTGATGATGGGTGACCACAATCATGGTATATCCGAGTCCCGTATAGTGATCGATATCTTCAAAAAGCCTTTTTTTCTGCTTGTGATGAAGAGCGAGAAGGTACTCCGGCCGTAACCGGTGATAATCGGCTCCGACTTTTATCAGCCGATAGTCATTGAGGCCCTGACTGACATCGAACATGGCGAGGAGGTTGCCGCCAAAAAAGTCTGTCCAGAGAGTGGTACCGATGATGGCGATTTTCTCCTCTTCCAGAATGAGCGTACCGGTATGTAAGTTTTGAAATCCATGCTCGGCGGTGGCGTTTCGCCAGGAGTGCTTCTCGATGTTGCCTTGATACCATTCATGATTGCCCTCAATGACGAAAACGTCTCTGAACTGCTTTGAGCACTGCGAAAGAAAACCGAACCATGTCTGTTTTCTGCTCAGCAGCCCGATATCTCCAGCAAGTATGAGCACGGACTCATTGTCTTCGGCAAGTTCAGGAACCTGCCAGTCCTCGCTGCTCTCTTCTCGACAGAACTCGTTATGGATGTCGGACATGACTCTGAAAAGCATCAGTGCTTAAAGTTGAGGTTTATGATACTGTGACGGGAGACCTTAGCTCCACTTGTAACGATACGGTTTCGCAATAACAATACAATGTCGTTAAGCCAGTTCAGGCAATTTGCAGTGAACAGCTCAAACGTCGCTGAAAGCTTGAGAAAGGAGAGATAAAATTTCTCTCAGTCTTTTTCGATACTTCTCTGGTCTATTGTTGGTTAGGATAAATATACCTATACTTATGCATAATGTATGGTATTTCTATCCGCATGAAAAATGTCACAACAAAGAACAGTTGCAGATAAGGCCAAAGCTCTTATTCTTGCCCGGGGCGGCCTCATCCGTACACGGGAAGCGATCAGTCTTGGTATTCATCCCCGGACGCTTTACAGTCTTCGTGACAGCGGTGAGCTTGAAGTGCTTTCTCGAGGGCTTTACCAGCTCAAAGGGTGGAAGCAGCTCGAATATCCTGATTTTGTCACCGTTGCACTGAGGGTTCCGAATGGTGTGCTTTGCCTGGTTTCGGCACTCTCCTTTCACGAGATGACCACCCAGGTTCCACACAGAGTATCTCTTGCGCTTGAAAAAGGTGCCGAACAACCAAGAATCGAGTATCCTCCGGTTACGGTTTTCCGGTTTTCACCCTCTTGTTTCAAGGTCGGTATTGAAACGCATCAGCTAGATGGTGTCCCGGTGAAGATCTATAGTCCGGAAAAGACGCTTGTAGACTGCTTCAAATTCAGAAACAGGATCGGAATGGATATCGTGCTCGAAGCGCTCAAACTGTATCGGCAGAGAATGCAAAAGAATCTGCATGCGCTCATGCAGTATGCAGAGGTGTGCCGTGTTGCCTCGATCATGAAACCATATCTGGAGGCAACGCTGTGAGCGCAAAAGCGATCAAAAATATCGGAGCCTCGATCAGGCAACGGCTGTTGAACAAGGCGCGACAGGAAAACAGGCCTTTTCAGGAGCTGTTGCAATACTATGCCATGGAGCGCTTTCTCTACCGTCTGTCGGTTTCCTCATTCGCAGATCGTTTCATTCTCAAGGGGGCATTGTTGCTCAGGGTCTGGCATGCTCCCTTGGCAAGACCGACAATGGATATCGATATGCTCGGCAAAACAGGAAACGCCCCGGAGAGTATCACGACCATTATCAGTCAGGTTTTAGCCGTTGAAAAACAAGGAGACGGGATCGTTTTCGATCCGGAATCAATCACCGTTGAGCCGATAACGGAAGATGCGGACTATGAAGGATTGCGCATACGATTTCGCGGTGATCTCGATGCCGCCCGACTGACTATCCAGCTTGATATTGGATTTGGAGACAAGGTCTACCCTGATCCAGTACAGGAATCGTTACCATCATTGCTGAATTTCCCTCAGGCTGAGATGTACTGTTACAGCAGGGAAAGCATGATTGCCGAAAAGTTTGAGGTTATGGCCAAGCTTGGGATTCTCAACAGCAGGATGAAAGACTTCTATGATATCTGGATGCTCTCACGCCAGTATGATTTCGAAGGTGCCAGTCTCGCAGAAGCCATCAGGCAGACGTTTGCGCAACGGGGAACAACGCTCGTCCAGATGAAAGAAATCTTTTCCGGAGAGTTCATTGAGGAGAAGCAGGTGCAATGGAATGCCTTCAGAAAACGTATTGGTCTTGAATACCTGCCGGCCTCGTTTGCCGATGTGGTGCAGCAGGTGCAGGTATTTCTATCTCCAGCTGTGGACGCACTCAGGGCAAAGCGATTTTTTCAGGACAATTGGATTGCTCCGGATTCATGGCGGAGTAGTCATGAAAAACCAGAGGTGGGAGCATAATCGTTGTTTTTATTTCTTGATAGATAGTGATACAAATTTTGTTACGCGTATGTTACACGAAAATTTTAAAAGACCCGTAAAGTATTATATATCAATAGTATATAGCCTCAGTATGATATTTACACTGTAGAGGTCAGAAGTTCGAATCTTCTATCGTCCACACCTCACATAAAAGCCTGCAAATTAATAACTTGCAGGCTTTTTTCTTTCCCTTTAAAGCGCTCGAAATCACTTCGTTTTTTATCGTTGTTGAGCCTTTTTTATATTGTTTTTGTTACGCCATTGCCACGCGAAAACGTACCTCTAACTTCATGGGGGCTATTATGAGACTTGTTTTAAGACATCGGGTTATGACTGGCAGGCAGCAACCAGGTTGCCATTCATTCTATCTTGAGATTTATCATAATGGGAAGCGCTCATATGAGCCTCTGGATATTGTTGCAGATCCAAAAGACAAGGCCAATTACCGGCAGACGATTCAATTTTGTCAGGATGTTATGGCCAAGCGCCAGCTTGAGCTGAAGGGATTGTCCACCGGTTTGAAAAGAGTATGACAGCGGTGATTTCCTCTCCTATTGCGGGCAGCTCGCCGATAAAACGTTGAATAAAAATACCCGGCAAAACTGGAAGGATGCCATTAAGAGTCTTTCCCGATTTGCTCCCGATGGCATCAGATTCAGAGATCTGAGTCATCAGTGGCTGGAGGCTTATCAGGGTTATCTTCTCAACGCACATGCACAGAATACTGCTCGGACCTATTCGACCAAAATCCGGCAGGCCATTTCAAAATCTGAGCAGGATGGATATGTTGTCGATAATCCGAACAAGCTGGTTCAGTAGATATCTGAGCATGAAGGGGAAATAAAATACCTTTACTTTGAAGAAATCATGCTTCTGGCCAAGACTCAAACCTACCAGACCGGGACTGCATACCACGCTCAGTCTGAATACCAGTTTGAGAACCTACCATATCGAGCTGACCAGCTATGAAAACACCTATATGGCAGCGGTTTCCTGGAATTACGAGCAGTACAACCTCCGCCAGCTCAAGGCTATTGAAAAGAGCGCCACCGAATCCCATGTGAACCTTGCGTCGCTGGATTTCGGGTACAGGATAGAGGTGAAAAAGGGATCGAGACCCTCATGGCTGCCGGTAAAGGTATTCGATGACGGCAGAAAGACCTTTGTGCAGTTTCCGGAAGCCATGCTCTCGCGCGAAGCTCCGGTGCTCTTTGTGGTAGGGAGGTCTGGAGAGGTTCAGCTCGTGAACTACCGGGTAAAAAACGATTACTACATCGTTGACCGGCTGTTCGAAAAGGCTGAATTGAGAGCCGGGGAGAAGGGCGATATGATTGTCCGGATAACGAAACAGTAAAAGGATCGACCCATGAGCAACGAACGTCAAGAAGAGCTGGAGGAGCAGCAGAGTGTTGATCCGCATGCATCGAAAATACCGTCCGATGATCCCCGGCTCCAAATACCGAAAACAAGGAGCCGTACCCTGAAAAAAGGGCCGGTGATCGCCCTGACCGTGGTTCTGGTCGGAGCGATTTTTCTGGCGATCATGATGGCCGTGCAGCCTCCCAAAAAAGCCGTGAAGGCGGAGAAAAAGGATGAGACTTCAGTATCCAACCAGCTTGCGATACCGGATATCATCAGGCAGGGCCCCGACAACAATAAACCGGTGACGTTGCCGGACACTTCGATAACCGCTTCGGTTCCCGATAACGTGCCGGAACTGGGCAAACCATTGCCCGGTGATCTCGGTCATGCGATGGTGAATAAGCAGAACGGCCGGTATCAGGGGAGTGGTTCATCGCAGCAGTACAATCAACCCGATCCGGTCGAACAGGAGCACCACGCTGCAGTGACTTCAAGTCCGTTCTTTGGCGGTGCGGCAAATGCTACCACACCGGTCAATTCAGGTAGCAGCTTTCCTGCTGGCAGTGGTGACGCTGCACAAGGCACTACTCAGGCATCTGCCTACGGGCGTGACCAGAACAACCAGGCACGCAAGAATGAGTTCTTTGCAAACGGCGGAGGGGAGGAGAAGGAGTATGTTTCGAAACCCATGAGAAAAGCGGCAAGCCGTTATGAAGTGAAGGCGGGATCGGTGATTCCGGCTATTCTGGTTACTGGGATTGTCTCCGATCTGCCGGGGAATGTCATCGCCATGGTGAAAGAGAACGTGTACGATACCGTGATCGGCGATTATCTGCTGATTCCGCAGGGAACAAGGGTGCTGGGCAGATACGACAGTATGGTGAGTTATGGTCAGAAACGGGTGCAGGTGAGCTGGACAAGGATGTTACGCCCGGATGGATCGTCTATCGTGCTGGAAAATATGCCGGGTGTTGATCTGGCTGGCAACGCGGGATATAAAGGCAAGGTCGATAACCATTTTGACCGGCTGGTCGGTGGCGTGGTACTCTCTTCGCTCCTCTCGATGGGAGCTACGGTATCGCAGGGAACCTATACCGACGAAGCAAGCATGTCCACCCAGCAGCGCATGGCTGCCAATGTCGGCGAAGAGATCAGCAGCACAGGAAGTCAGATTACAAGAAAAAATCTGGATATTCAGCCGACACTGAACATCAGGGCAGGCAATACCTTGAACATCCTCGTCAACAAGGACATGATTGTTGATCCATACGAAAACTGAAGACAACTCGGAATATGATTGATCTCGATATTCAGGTGCAGAGCGAACCGGTTACCCGAAGATTCCGGCTCAGGAAGGAGGTTTCGGAGGAGTTTGATCTCTATGTGAAGGCCGCACAGGAAAAAACAAAAGGCGCCGATGAATCTCTGGTACTTGAGGCGATTCTGAGGAATCTTCTCAAGAGGGACAAGGGCTTTCGGGCTTGGATGCAGCAGCGTGAGCATCAGAGTCAGGGAAGTCCTTGAAGAAGTGCCCATTACCTTGCCTCTAATAATCTAACTGGTACCCTCCTGCAGCATGTAAAATTGCTTATTTCGATACTTCAACCCTTCTGTAAACAGCCCTCTTTTCAGATTCCCTGCACAATCCTGTTGATCGATGCGTCAAATGAGAACGCAGACGCGTTTTTTAGATGATATCGTCTTAAATCAGGTGAAAACGTTTAAAAAGGGAGCGAAAGTATCGTATCTTTTACCTTGTATAATCTATTTTTGTCCGGGTTCAGTTTCCAATTACCCACTCTATTGAGGAGCTCGAGAAATGGTCGAGATTGAAGACCGTTGGTTATCGATCCATGAGATTTGCAGTCATCTTGGTGTCAGCAAGGACACCGTTTATAAGTGGATTGATAAAAATCAAATGCCGGCCCACCGTATGGGTCGTCTCTGGAAATTCAGAAAGGATGAGGTAGATAAATGGGTGAAGGCTGGAGGAGCATCGGAGTCAAACAAGAAAGATGATTACAGATGATAACTGAATACCATGCAAAATATTATGCTCATGAACTCAGCAGGGTTGGTGGCAGCGGAGTTGATCGTATTGGTCGCGCTCTCTTTGATGCGTGTGTAGATTTGAACCCGTATCAGATAGAGGCCGCCCTTTTTGCACTCCGTTCTCCGATTTCAAAAGGTGTTCTGCTTGCCGATGAGGTTGGCCTCGGTAAAACCATTGAGGCGGGTATAGTGCTTTGCCAATATTGGGCTGAACGTAAACGCAACATTATGGTAATTTGCCCGGCATCTCTTCGCAAACAATGGTCGCTCGAACTTTCTGAAAAATTTAATCTTCCTTCGATTATTCTGGATGCCAAGACATTCAAAGATCAGCAGAAAAGTGGCCTTTCAAATCCATTTCGTGATAACAAGATCATTATCTGCTCTATGCACTTCGCTTCTGGCAGAGCAGAAGAAATCAAGGAAATACCTTGGGATCTTGTCGTTATAGATGAGGCGCATAAACTACGAAACGCTTACCGGCAAAGCAACCGGATCGGTCAGCGTATCAAGTGGGCAACCGAAGAAAGGAAAAAACTTCTGCTCACAGCGACACCGTTACAGAATTCACTGTTGGAACTCTATGGTCTGACGACACTCATAGATGAACGACTTTTCGGAGACCTGGCCACATTCAGAACCCAGTATGTCAATTACGGTGGAGATATTGCAGGGCTCAGAGACCGGTTGCGTTCATATTGCTGGAGAACTCTCCGTCAACAGGTTACTGAGTTTGTCCGTTATACTGAACGCAAACTGATTACCCGCCCTTTCAAGCCGACTGAACAGGAGCATAACCTTTATGAGGCGATATCAACATATCTGCAACGGGATGAATCCTATGCACTGCCTTCAGGGCAAAAGCATCTGCTCATTCTCCTGATTCGAAAAGTGCTCGCCTCTTCCCCTTATGCCGTTGCCGGTACACTTGAAATCATACGGAACCGTCTGCTCAAACTCAAGGAAGCGGCAAAGCAGCAGACAAACCCTATTGAGCTGCTGATATCAGGAGAGGAGCTGGACGATGATCTTCTGGACGAACTTCTTGAAGATCAGGAAGACAGCATGAGTGATGCTGATCAGGATGTACCTCTTTTACCAGAGGAATCAAGCTCCAAAGAGATAAACCTGCCGAAACTCGATGCGGAGATCAGGGAGCTTGAAGACTACATCCGATGGGCAAGAGGCATAGGTGTTGATACGAAAACAAGGGCTCTTTTGAAAGCTCTTCAAATTGGGTTTGCCAAAATGGAAGAGATGGGTGCAGCAAGAAAGATTGTCATATTCACTGAATCACGTCGTACCCAGAATTGGCTTAAAGAGTTTCTTGAAGGCAATGGTTTTGCTGGGCAAGTACTCACATTTAACGGCACCAACAAAGACGATTCCTCAGGTCAGATTTATCGAGAGTGGCTGGCATTGAATAAAGATACTGGCCAGGTATCGGGGTCACGGCAGATCGATCTCAGAGCGGCAATAATTGACCGATTCAGGGATAGTGCCAGTGTGCTGATTGCCACTGAGGCAGGTGCGGAAGGACTCAACCTTCAGTTTTGTTCAGCCATTGTCAACTTTGATCTTCCCTGGAACCCTCAGAGGATTGAACAGCGCATAGGTCGTTGCCACCGGTATGGCCAGAAACATGATGTTGTCGTCATCAACTTCCTCAACGAAAGGAATGAGGCCGACCGTAGAGTTCATCAGTTACTCGAATTGAAGTTTAACCTCTTTACCGGCGTTTTCGGTGCAAGCGATGAGATATTGGGCTCCATTGAATCCGGTGTTGATTTCGAACGGCGCGTTCTTGAAATCTATCAGGAATGCAGAACAGAAGCCGAAATCCAGTCTGCTTTCGAAACCTTGCAGCGTGATCTTGATGAACAGATACAGACGAAAATGCTCGACACCCGCAAGCTTTTGCTGGAGCATTTTGATGAGGATGTTCATGCACGGTTGAGAGTCAATCTGGCTGGAACACAAGAGCGGCTCGACCGGATAGGCCAGCTTTTCTGGTCGGTCAGCAGGCATCTCCTTCAGGATTATGCGGATTTTGATGAAAACACTCTTTCGTTCATCCTGAAGAAAAGCCCGGCACACAATGTTTTAACTGGACGATATCATCTTATCTCCAAAATACAGGTGAACACTCCCGGAGAATTTCTATACCGGCTTAGTCATCCGCTTGGCGAACATGTTCTTGCTGAATCGATGAACCTGGATTGCCCACCTGCTGAAGTGGTTTTCGATATTAGCGGTCATACGTCTCGCATTGCCGTTGTGGGTCGCCTCAAGGGAAAAAGTGGATGGCTCTGTTTGCAAAAGCTGAGCATCGATTCCTTCGAATCCGAAGAGCATCTGCTTTTTTCTGCTATAGATGATGATGGTAATAACATCGATCAGGAAACCTGCGAAAAACTTTTCAACTGCTTTGGCCATACCGCAGGAAGCACTCATGTGCAGCACGCATTGGGGCAGCGCATCAACCAGGATCAGACACGTCACGCTCAAGCCGTTATTGCCCGTAACCTTGAAGAGAATCATCGGCATTTTTCAGAAGCTCGGGATCAGCTTGATAAATGGGCTGAGGATATGGAAATGGCAGCACAAAAAGAGCTGGATGATGCCAAGCGGCAGATTCGTGATCTGCAACGAAGAAGCCGGCAGGCCCCAACAATGGACGAACAGCATAAGCTTCAGGAAGAGATAGCCACTCAGGAACGAAAAAAACGTCATCTGAGGTCGAGAATTTTTCAGATAGAGGACGAAATTGCAGCAAAGCGTGACAAGCTGGTGGAATTACTCGAAAAGCGACTGCAACAAAAAACAACAATCACACCTGTATTTACTATTCGTTGGAAAGTGATATAAGGATTAAGGAGATGAATAATTATGCCTACAACCCAGCAACTTCGCAACCGTCTTATAAAAAAACTGTCGGAGCTGTTTCAGCTTGATCAGCCCGATCTCGATTTCGGGTTTTACCGTATCATGCATGCCAAAGCGCAGGATGTGAAGGCGTTTATCGAAACAGACCTCCTGAACATTGTTTCGGATTCATTTGGAAAGGTTGATGACAACCGCAAAGCGGAGTTGCAGACAAAGATCGATCACGAAATCACAGCAGCGAAAGAGTACGGAGTAGCTGATCCTGAACAATCACCAAAGGTCAAAGAGGCCAAGGAGGCGTATGCGGCCATAAAGGATGCCTCAGGTTCAGAGGCGGATGTCTATGATCATCTCTACCGATTTTTTGAACGCTACTATGATAACGGCGACTTCATTTCCCGTCGCTACTACACGCGGGAGACTTCCGGAAAAGCGGCACCCTTCGCTGTTCCCTATAATGGTGAGGAGGTGAAGCTGCACTGGGCAAATGCCGATCAGTACTACATTAAAACGGCCGAATACTTCTCTAATTATTCATTCGATCTCCGGCAGGCAAAAGAGGTCATAGCTGTTAAAGGTAGTCTGGATTTCGGTGAAGATAAACCACTCAAGGTTCATTTTCGGGTTGTTGACGCCACTGAAGGCGAGCATGGTAACGTCAAGGCTGCTGAGTCAGATAAACGGTTTTTCATCATTCACGAGGGTAACCCGGTAGAGATTAATGAGCATGGTGAACTCGTTATCAACTTCGAGTATCGGATTGACCCTGAAAAAACCGGTCAGGAAGGCACATGGAGAGACAAACGAAATGGAGAAGCCGTTGACACCATTCTGAATTCGATTGCTTCAATCCTTCAGGCAGGAGATGAACAGCATCAGATGCTGCACAGTTATCTCGCCATGTTGAAACTTCAGGCTCCTACCGAAAGCAACAAGAGCCGCACCATACTCGACCGCTACATCAATCAGTACACAGCCCGCAACACTATGGATTACTTCATCCATAAAGATTTAGGCGGCTTCCTGGGTCGTGAGCTGGACTTTTACATCAAGAATGAAGTGATGCGTCTTGATGATATTGAAAACGCCGACGCACCTGCCGTCGAGTCATATCTTGCCAAAATCAAGGTATTGCGGCAAATAGCCGGTAAATTGATCAGCTTTCTTGCTCAACTGGAGGATTTTCAGAAAAAGCTCTGGCTTAAGAAAAAGTTTGTGGTCGAAACAAACTATTGCATCACGCTTGACCGTGTTCCAGAAGAGCTCTATCCCGAAATTGCTCTCAACAATGCCCAGATTGAAGAATGGGTCAGGTTGTTCGATATTGATGAGATACAGAGTGACCTTGAAAGCGAAGGATATTCCAGGCCATTGCCACAGGGGTTTCTCAAGGCCAACAATAAGCTGGTGCTGGATACTCATTTTTTTGGTGATTCTTTCAAAGAGAGGCTACTTTCTTCAATTGAGAATTTCGATGAACAGTGTGACGGGCTGTTGATACACTCGGAGAATTTTCAGGCGCTGAATCTCTTAGAGGAAAGATACCGAGGACAAATTCAGTGTATTTATGCCGATCCTCCTTACAATGCTAAAAGCAGTGAAATTATTTATAAGAATTCGTATAAACATTCTTCTTGGATTTCGTTAATGGCTGATCGTATTGATGCAGCGTCAAAAACTAAAACAAAAGATGGAGCTTTAATAACTGCTATTGATGAAAATGAACATGCAAATCTAAGTCAACTTTTGCGTAATACGTTTTCAGCATGGCAAAATGATTGTATTTCTATAGTGCACAACCCTGCTGGAGTGCAAGGAGACAATTTTTCATACTCCCATGAATATGCGATCTTCACATTCGAGAAACAAAAGAATTTGATAGGAAAAGCCAAAAGAGATGAAGATAGTGAAGAGGCATTTAGAGATTGGGGAGGTACATCTGCTCGCGCTCTTGCCAAAAATTGTTTTTATCCAATTATAGTCCAAGACAGTCAGATAATTGATTTCGGAGATGTTTGCTCAGATGACTTTCATCCTCATGCATCCAATATAAGGCATGGAGATAAAGTTTATGTTTATCCTGTTGCTGATGATGGAGAAGAACGAAAATGGGTTTTCGCAAGAGATTCTGTAGAACGGATAAAAGAGGAGCTAAATGTCCGGAATCGTAATGGAGAAATTAATATTACCAGAATAAAAACTATTACTAGCTACAAAACCGTTTGGACTGGCAATAAATACTATGCAAACATTTATGGTTCGAAATTATTAAATAATATTTTTGGTGAAAAAAGATTTGATTTTCCAAAGTCTCTTTATACAGTTCAAGAGTGTTTGTTTGCAATTGAGGCGTTTAGAAGTAAGGATTCACAATGCTTAGATTATTTTGCAGGATCTGGCACCACCGGACATGCTGTTATTTCTTGTAATAGAGCTGATAATGGACGGAGGAAAGTGATTCTTATAGAAATGGGAGATCATTTTGAAAATGTCCTTAAGCCACGCATCGAAAAGGTAGTCTATTCCGAAAACTGGAAAGCTGGTAAACCGACTTCTCGCCATAGTGGCGTTTCCCACTGCTTCAAATACATTAGACTTGAATCCTACGAAGATACCCTGAATAACCTGCTTTTCGACGAAAAGCCCGGAAGCAGTGCATTGCTGAATAATCCTTCCCTGAAAGAAGACTACATGCTGCGCTATATGCTCGATGTCGAGACGCGGGGCAGTCAGTCGCTTCTGAATATCGATGCCTTTGTCGATCCTTGCAGTTATACCCTACAGGTCAAGAAACCGGGTACGGATGAGCAAGCAGTAAAAACGGTTGATCTAATTGAGACGTTCAGTTACCTCATCGGCCTGCGCGTTCTGCATATCGCTTTTCCGCAATCCTTCAATGCCGCTTTTAAACGAATCGCTGATTCGGAACTGCCGGAAGATCAACACACAAAGCTGACTGTTGATGCAAAGATTAAGCTTGATCCAGATGGAGCATGGTGGTTCCGAAAGATTGAAGGGTGGGTGCCCAGGGATCCACAGAATCCAAACAATGGTCAGCGCGAAAATGTGCTGATTGTCTGGCGCAAACTTACCGGAGATCTTGAAAAGGATAACCTGATGCTTGATGAATGGTTCCAGAAGTATCGGATCAGTACCCGTGATTTCGAGTTCAATACCATCTATGTCAACGGAAGCAACAACCTGCCCAACCTGAAGCTTGATGACGAAAACTGGAAGGTTCGCCTCATTGAGGAAGAGTTTATGAAACGTATGTGGAACGAGGAGGGCTTGTCATGAAAGGAGCTATCAAGAAAATAAGTATCAACGGGTTCAAATCGATTCGTGAATTACATGAATTTGAACTCAGGGATCTGAATATCATTATCGGAGCGAATGGTTCCGGAAAAAGTAATTTCGTTCAGGTGTTTCAGTTACTTATGGCGATGACGCGAAAAGGGCTCCAGAAGTTTATTGGCGAAAATGGCGGTGCGGACAATTTTCTTCACAATGGTCCCAAAAGCACTTCAGCAATAAAGATAGGTTTTGAATTCGAGTCTCATAGTGAATTCAGCAAAGGATCGAATTTCTATCGTTTTGAATTGAGCCCTACCGTGGAAGAAACATTTCTTGTCAGTGAAGAAAGGAAATATGTGACTACCAATTGGCGTTCCTATGGCCACCCATTTCAGGAAAGTGGGTTATATGACGAGAGAAATGAAAAATCTGTTGTTAATAACTCCAACGGGGTTGGCCATTTTGTGTATGAGTCCATTTCGCGCTGGATGGTTTACCACTTTCATGATACCAGTTCATCGGCCCCTATGCGCCGATCTGAAATTGTCGAGGATAATAAACTTCTCAGGAGCAATGGCGGCAATATTGCACCTTTTCTACTGCGATTAAAAAATGAGAACTCGTTCCGTTCTTATTATCAGGAAATTGTTAATACAGTTCGACTTGTCATCCCGTTTTTTTACGATTTTCGCCTGGATGTGCTCAAAATGGGTGAGGCGGAAAAAGTCAAGCTCAGTTGGGGACAAAAAGGTTCCGATTTTCCGATGCAGCCTTATCATCTTTCTGATGGCTCCATTCGCTTCATCTGTCTTGCTACAGCACTTCTGCAGCCATTTCCACCATCAGCCATTGTGATTGATGAACCGGAACTTGGCTTGCATCCAGAGGCTATCCGGATTCTTGGTGAACTTATTCAGGATGCGGCTAAGCGGACTCAGATCATTGTTGCCACGCAATCTCCTCTGTTGCTTGATCAGTTTTCCATTGAGGATATTGTTGTCGTGAATCGCAAAGAGGGTCAATCCACTTTTGAACGATTAAATCGTGAAGATTTCAATGAATGGCTGAATAATTATTCTGTGGGCGAGCTCTGGTCGAAGAATGTCATCCAGGGAGGTACGAGCTATGAATAATCATGCAGAAGTGGTTGTTCTGGTAGAGGGGCCAACAGAACAGCAATTTGTAAAGCAGTTACTTACACCGTATCTGGCGCAACGAGGCGTATATCTTACCCCTGTCATATTGGATAAGCCGGGTGAAAAGGGCGGGGATGTGAAATTTGCACGGGCTAAAAATGACATCGAAAAACATCTGAAACAACGTCGTGATACTTGGTTGACCCTTCTTGTCGATTATTATGGTATACGGGGGGATTGGCCGGGATATTCGGAATCAAAAATGCAACCAGAGCATTCCCGTAAAGCTCAAATCATGAACGAGGCTACTCATGATGAGGTTAAAAAGCTTTTTCCAAGCCATAATTCTGACTCCCGTTTTATTCCCTATGTATCCATGTATGAACTTGAGGCACTGTACTTCAGTGACCCACCTTGTCTCGCCGAAAAGTTAGGTGTGCAACAAAGAAAAATCGACGAGATTCTCACGGAGTGTGGAGAACCTGAGAAGATCAATGATCATTCTACGACAGCTCCGTCTAAAAGGCTTGTAAAACTCTCGGATCGGTTCAAAAAAACTTCAACCGGCATTGCAATTGCCGCAGCAATTGGCATCCCGAAGATGCGAGAAGCTTGTCCTTTGTTCAATAACTGGGTAACAACACTTGAAAATTTGGGGCACTGATAATGGCTGTGCGAAAAAAAACAAATGGACCCAAGGGACATGCTTTCCGTAACAAGCTCTTGCTCAACCAGTGGCTGATCAGCCTTTTTGGCATCGATCCACTGGTTGAGAATAAACTGCATGGTGTGGTTGTTCGACCGTTTCATCTTCTTTCTGATCCCATCAAGGATCCTCGAACGGAAGGGCTCGATCATGACAATCTGCATCACTTCTACCATGCACTGGTAAGCAGCAACCTGTTCTGGAATGATTCGTGTGCACTCAGCAAGGAACAGATTTTGTTGTACGAAGAAAACATCGTCCGGCATACCCAGGAGATCAATGAAAAACGGCAACGTCCGGTGACATGGAAGTATTACCAGTGGTTGACGCTTCTCTTTGTTGAAATCTACATTGATCGCTTTTTCAGCAACCGCGAGCAACTGCTCATAGAGCTGAATACTTTTATTGAGCGTTTCAATCGCCGCTGGGTTGAGTTTTCTGATTTACCGGTATACGAAGAGGATGATCTCAACAAGATATGCCTGCAGAATGCCACCGGCAGCGGCAAGACGCTCTTGATGCATGTCAATATGCTCCAGTATCGGCACTATGCACGAAAGCATGGCAAAGAGAATGAGCTTTCACGTGTTGTGCTGTTGACGCCTAACGAGCGCCTTTCGGAACAGCATATTGCCGAGTTTCGTGAGAGTGATATCCCTTCGGGTCACTTTGCACAGGAAGGCCATAACCTCTTTACACAGGCAAAAGGGCTGGAGCGGGTTGACGTGCTTGAAATTACCAAACTGGGCGATCAGGAAGGCCCTAATACAATTGCGACACGGAGCCTGGGCGACCAGAACCTGCTGCTTGTCGATGAAGGTCACCGGGGACTTTCAGGGAAAGACGCGAAGAAAAATGAAAATGCATGGTTTAAAAACAGAGCCATGTTGAGCGAAAAGGGATTCACTTTCGAGTATTCGGCAACCTTTGAACAGGCTGTATCTGACACCGGGCATGAGGACGATTATGCAAAAGCCATTCTGTTCGATTATTCATACCGGTGGTTCTATGAGGATGGATTTGGTAAGGATTATCAGATTCTGAACTTGCCGAAAACCCATGAAGAGAATCAGGAAATGTACCTGACGGCATGCCTGCTCAAATTCTATCAGCAGCTCCGGATTTACGAAGAAAAGGCCAGAGAATTCGATCTTTTCAATCTTGAAAAACCGCTATGGGTCTTTGTGGGTAGTACCGTTGTCAAAAAAAGCGGTCAGAAGGAAGTAGAAACCCCGGGGGAGGTAATGCTCTCCGATATTGGTTTGATCATTCAGTTTATCGCTGATTTTCTGGATAAACAGCAAGTTGCGGTTAGTCGGATTGAGGAAATCCTTACGGGAAAAGGGCAGGATACAGGGCTTCTGGACAAAGATGCCAATGATATCTTTGCCGGCGCATTCTCTTATCTGGCACGAGCCATGAATGCCGGTGAGCGTGCTCAGGATATTTATCGGAACATTCTTTCTCTACTTTTCCATAACGCAGGGGGCGGTCATCTTTCGCTTGAGAGGATCAAGGGCGAATCTGGCGAAGTGGCAATGAAGGTTGGCACTTCCGAGACGCCTTTTGGCTTGATCAACGTAGGTGACGCTAAAAGCCTTTGTGATCATGTTCAGGAAGTTGCCCTTCAGAATGGAACCAATCTGATTGTTGAAGACAGTGACTTCACAGAAGCAATGTTTGCCTCAGTGAAGGATTCTGATTCACCGGTTAACCTCCTGATCGGATCGAAGAAATTTGTTGAAGGTTGGGATTGCTGGAGGGTCAGCACCATGGGCCTGATGCATGTCGGGCGTTCCGAAGGATCGCAAATCATTCAGTTGTTTGGCCGTGGTGTTCGTTTAAAAGGTTATGAGTGGAGTCTCAAGCGAAGTGGCCATACTTATGCTCCAGTTTGGCCCGCATTTATTGAAGAACAGGAAACCCTGAATGTTTTCGGAATCGAGGCTGACTTTATGGAAAAGTTCCGAAAGTTCCTTGAAGACGAAGGTCTTCCGGGTAATGAACGCCGCAAGATCATTACCATTCCACTGAATGTTACCTATGATTTTGGCAAGAAACTCAAAATTCTTCGGCCTAAGCGCAAGGCTTCAGACGGGAAGGAATATGATTTTAAAAAGGATGCTCCAGTTCCATCAGTAGGCGATGTGCCGGCTTATATGACTCATAATACGATCGTAGCTGACTGGTATCCTCGTATTCATGCCATGCAGTCACGCGGAGCTGCACTTGCAGTGCAGAAGGACAGGGTATCCCTTCGTGAACAGCATCTGGTTCTTCTGGACTATGATGCGCTCTTTTTTGAAATTGAGCAATTCAAACGGGAACGAAGCTGGTATAATTTCAATGTTTCGAAAGAGGGTATTGAACGCCTGCTGAAAAATCCCACTTGGTACACACTGTACCTGCCGGTAACCCGATTGAATCCAACAAGCTTTGATGGTGTCATGCTTCTGCAGCAGGTTGCGGGAGAACTGCTCAAACGCTACTGTGATCACTATTACAACTATCGAAAGCGGGAATATATTGAACCGCGTCTTGAGCTTCGGGAGTTGACCGAGGACGATGACAACATACCTCAGGATGAATTCTATCAGCTCATCGTAGATGGCGATGAGGAGCAAGTCATTCAGGGCATCCAGCAAATCGGAAAGGACTTGGAGCTGAAAAAAGATGATCTGTTGAAAGCAGGGGATTTGCATGCCTGCAATTTTGGTAAGCATCTTTTCCAGCCATTGTTTCATGTCCGGCGAGGCGGAAAGATAACTATACTTCCGGTGACACTGAATGAAAGCGAGTACCAATTCGTTACTGACCTGAAAACATGGTGCGAGAAGCACAACGCTGATTTTAAGCGTGACGGTATGGAAGTGTTTCTCCTGAGGAATATGAGCCGGGGTAAGGGAGTAGGCTTTTTTGAAGCCGGCAATTTTCATCCGGACTTCATTCTATGGGTTCTGGTTGGAGGAAAACAATATGTGACTTTCATTGAACCTCATGGTCTAATGCTGGAAGGTCCGGGCAGTGACAAAATTCTTTTCCATAAACGCATCAAGGATGTCGAACGGCGTTTGAACGATCCTGATGTTATTCTGAACAGCTTCATTTTATCATGGACGAAATACCCGCAACTGAAATGGAACAACAGCCAGGAAGAGCTTGAAAGCATGCACGTGCTGTTCATGACTGACGACCGTGATCGGTATATCGACAAGCTATTTGGCAAGTTGAGGGGGATGGTGAAATGAGTACACATAAAATAACAACAGGAGAGCGCCATATGGCCATAGAGCGAATAAGCAAAATCAAAAAACATCGAATTTTTCGGGGATTTGTCTGGCCCTCTGATCTGCTTGATTTCAGTTTGAAGAACCTGTTTTATGGATGGAATGGTACTGGAAAATCAACGTTATCCAATCTTTTTAGGTCAATCGAAAAAAGAACAAACATCTCAGAGGGCGAAGTCGAATTTGTCATATCCGGCAACAAGGTTGATGGTCTGGCTCTCTCAACTACTCAAGGGCTTCCTCAAGTTCGCGTCTTCAATAAAGACTTTATTTTTGACAATGTATTCACCAGCCATGGTTCTGTAGCTCCAATTTTCTTTTTAGGTGAAGAGAATATCGAAAAACAAAAAAAGGTTGAAAAGCTCAGGGGTGACTTAGACAAGGTCGAGATAGAAAGTCGCAATAAAGAGACAGAAAAGCGTCGAGCAGAAAAGACTCTTGATGATTTCAAAAAGGAACGTGCTAAGTCGATCAAGGACCTTTTGAGTTCATCTGGCGGAAACAATCAGTACAATAATTATGACAAGCGCTCCTACCAAGTGAGGTGTGATGAGATGCTCAAGTTTTCTGATACTGAGCAAAAAGCAAAGATATTAGACGAGTCCGATCTCGATGCTCAGAAAAAGAAAAAAGAGTCAACCCCGCTTGATAAGTTACAGCTTCTTAAGTTTAGCTACCCTGATACCCTGCAACTGACGGATCAAGTCGTTGCTTTACTTAAAAAAACAGTAGTTTCATTAGTCATAGAGACTCTTAAAAACGACCAGGAACTTTCTGGATGGGTGAAGACCGGTCTGGTAAAACATAAAAAGGATCATTCCATTGATTGCCTGTTTTGTGGGCAGCCCTTGCCTGAAGGCCGTATTGATGAGTTGGAATCTCACTTCAATGACAAATACAACCTCTTTATAGGCGAGATCGAAAGCTTGTCTGTAGTCGTAAAATCGGCAATTGATTCATTAAAATTATGCACTCCGCCAAACCGGTTTGGGGTGTATGACCATTTAAAAAATGAGTTCGATAGCAAATGCCAAGATCTTTCTAACGAAATCAGCGGGCTCAATGGCTATCTGGAAAACCTCCTTACTGCTCTTCAAGACAAGTCACAAAAGCCATTTCAGCCAATTGAACGAAGTTTTGATGTCGTCATCGGTAACGTAAGTGTCATATCCGATTTAAACGTGGTGATCAGCAAGCAAAACCAAGAAACCGATGATTTTCAGCCAGCGATCAGTGCGGCGAGGACAGCTATCGAAGACTCTCTGGTTGCGCAAAGTTTGATGGAGTATCAGCAGAAAAACAATGATGTCGATGAGGTAGCTGCCGCTCTTCAGAAGGCATCAGATAAGGCAACTGCATTAAAAACTGAAATTCTCGAGATTGAAAAGGACATTGAGGAACACCGCAGACCTGCTGATGAATTGAATGCTGATATTTATTCTTACCTTGGCAGAGACGAGCTTGCCTTTGAAATTCAGGGTAATGGTTACCAGATTAGCCGCAATGGTGCTCCAGCCAAAAATTTGAGTGAAGGCGAAAAAACGGCTATAGCTTTTTTATATTTTTTGAAATCGCTCAGCGATAAGTCTTTTTCCTTGGAGAACGGTATTGTCGTCATTGATGACCCGATATCAAGCCTTGATTCAAATTCAATTTATCATGCTTACGGTTTTATGAAAGAAAGGACAAAGAATGCAGGCCAATTGTTTGTCCTGACACATAACTTTACGTTCTTTCAGCAAGTGAAAAAATGGCTTTCATTTTACAAGAAAAATGAGCGTTGTTTTTATATGCTCGAAGCTCAGGCGGATACAAACGGACGATATTCGAATATTAAGCTATTGGATTCACTCCTTGAAAACTATGAATCGGAGTACCAATATTTGTATTCAATTGTATGGAAATGTGCTAACGGTGGAGCCGGTAGTCTTTCTGATTTTTATCAAATGCCCAATATAGCAAGGAGGCTTCTTGAAAGTTTCTTGTCGTTCAGACAACCACAATATAATAGTTCAGTGTCTCTTGATAAGCGAATGCAGGATATATCTTTTAACGAAGCAAAGACAGGACGCATTTTGAGGTTCACTAACACGTTGTCACATAATCGTTATGTGGAGGATCAACCAGGTAATGATTTGTCGATCCTGAGTGAGTCCCCGGCCGTTTTATCTGACTTACTATCCTTGATGAATTTTCTTGATGCGGACCACTGCAACGCAATGGAAAATGCATTCAAAAAGAATACTTAAAACAATAAAGAAAAGATACGTCTACATGAGGATACTGCATACATCCGACTGGCACATAGGGCGTAATCTTTACGGCAGAAAACGCTATGAGGAGTTCGATGCTTTTTTGCCCTGGCTGACTGAGACAATTCAGCAAAAAGCAATCGATGTTTTGCTGGTGGCAGGTGATGTCTTTGATACTAGTGCTCCGAGTAATCGTGCCCAAGAACTCTATTATCGGTTTTTGTACCGGGTGGCCAGATCATCATGCCGGCATGTTGTCATCATCGCGGGTAACCATGATTCGCCGTCTTTTCTCAATGCCCCTAAGGAATTGCTCAAAGCCCTTGATGTACATGTAGTCGGAAATAGCTCCGAAGACAAGGAAGATGAAGTGCTGGTGCTTTTTAATAAGCATGATGTTCCGGAACTGATTGTCTGCGCAGTGCCGTACCTCCGTGATCGGGATATCCGCATGGCGGAAGCTGGTGAAAGTATTGAGGATAAGGAAAGGAAACTTATTGATGGTATCCACAATCATTACGCCACTATTGCGGCTTTGGCCGAAAAGAAACGAGCGGAACTCGGGGCCGATATTCCCATCGTCGCCCTGGGACATCTGTTTGCCGCTGACGGACAAACCGTCGATGGTGATGGTGTGCGAGAACTCTATATTGGGTCCCTGGCTCACGTGACGGCAGGGATTTTTCCAAACTGCTTTGAATATGTGGCACTTGGGCACCTCCATGTGCCACAGAAAGTGAATGATCTTGAGACCATCAGGTACAGTGGCTCTCCTCTGCCCATGGGGTTCGGAGAGGCAAAACAGCAGAAGAGTGTTTGCCAGATTGAATTCAACAGTACGGAAGCATCCGTAAAACTGATCGATGTTCCGGTGTTTCAAAAGCTCGAGCGAGTTAAAGGGGACTGGCAGGAAATATCAAATCGAATTTTCGAATTGTCTGCAACAGACTCAAATAGTTGGCTCGAAGTGATCTATGATGGTGACGAGATCATTGGTGATCTGCGTGATCGTCTGGAGGCCTCCATTTCTGGGACGCCCATGGAAATCCTCAGGATAAAAAACAACCGCATAATCGACCGCGTGATGGGACAGATTCATGAAGAGGAATCACTCGGCGATCTGAACGTGAACGAAGTGTTCGAACGATGCCTCGCGGTTCATGATGTGCCTCAAGACCAAAGATCGGAGCTACTTAGTACCTATCAGGAAACGCTCTCGTCTCTCTATGAAGACGACGTGCAAGCGGAATAGGGAGGCAATCTATGAGAATACTGCAAGTACGTTTCAAGAATCTGAATTCACTGGTCGGTGAATGGGAAATCGATCTGACGCACCCGGCCTTCACTTCTGATGGTATTTTCGCCATCACCGGGCCCACCGGCGCAGGTAAGACAACGATCCTTGATGCCATTTGTCTCGCCCTTTACGGTCGGACGCCTCGCCTGAACAAAGTCACCAAGAGCGCAAACGAAATCATGTCCCGCCAGACTGGCGAGTGTTTTGCTGAGGTGACCTTCGAAACTCAGTCGGGACGTTATCGGTGTCACTGGAGCCAACACCGGTCACGCAAGAAGACAGAAGGTGAACTCCAAGCGCCGAAACACGAAATCGCCAATGCCGATTCCGGTGAGATTTTCGAATCTAAAATCAGAGGGGTTGCTGGCCAAATCGAGTTTGCTACCGGCATGGATTTTGACCGTTTCACCCGGTCCATGTTGCTTGCCCAAGGAGGTTTCGCTGCATTTCTCCAGGCGGCGCCGGATGATCGAGCACCGATTTTGGAGCAGATAACGGGCACGGAAATCTATAGTCGGATATCCGTCCGTGTCCATGAGCGACAGCGCGACGAGCGGGAAAAACTGAACATGCTTCAGGCAGAAACGGCAGGAATCGTGATTCTTGAGCCGGAGCAGGAAAAAGAGATCGGGCAGGTACTTGAGACAAAACTAAAGGAAGATGCGGACGTTACCGCTAAGTCTGCCGACACGGTGAAGGCCATTTCCTGGCTCACCAACATCAATGAGCTTGAGAAGGAAATCGTCAATCTGGCCGATCAGGCAAGCAAGCTGCAAAGCGATATCGATGCTTTCAATCCGGATCGTGAAAAGCTCAACCGGGCTGTGAGTGCAGCCTCACTGGACGGTGTATATGCAACGCTTACAACCACCCGCAAACTGCAACGGGATGACACATCCACTTTGCAAGCTGAGGAAGAAACTTTTCCTGGATTGGAATTCTCCGCTAAGGAACAGGCCCAGACTCTGAAATCGGCTGAACAAAAAACCACTCGATTCAAAGAGGATCTGAAAACTGCCGCGCATACATTGCAGAAGGTTCGTTCCCTCGATCAGAAACTTGGCGATCAGAAAAAGGCTGTTACGGAAGGTGAAAAGGAGTACATGAAAGATACGGTAAAAATCGAGGCAGATAAACAAGCAAGACTCAAAGTGCAGGAAAAACGTTCCACTGATCATTTGAATCTGGAAATTGTAGACGGGTATCTTAAGGAACATGAACAGGATGAATGGCTTGTAAGCGGTTTGGCTGGTGTTGAAGAACAGTTGAGCGGACTGCTCTTAAGGCAGCAAGAAATCCTTCAAAAAGAAACTGATCAAGAAAAGGTCGCGAATGCCTTCGAACAGACGTTAAAGTCACTCAACGACTGCCATAAGCAATACGAGATTCGGAAAGAGGCAATTGATAAAGCATTAGAACAACTTCAGCAAGGCAAAGATGCTTTAAACCAGCTACTGGGGGATCGCTTGTTGCGAGAATACCGCGCCGAAAAGGATACACTTCTTCGTGAAATGGCTTTCCTGACAAAGATAGCAGAGCTCGAGGATCATCGGGCTAAACTGGAAGATGGAAAACCCTGTCCGCTCTGTGGCGCAATCGAACACCCCTTTGCTGAAGGTAATATTCCCATTCCCGATGAAACCGAACAGAAGATCGAGGCGCTAACCAAGCTGATCTGTCAGGCTGAAGATCAGGAAGCCGCCATCAAAAGACTGGAAGAAGCAGACAACTTGGCCAGTAAAAACCTCTCGGATGCCGAAAAGCAGGAGTCAGCAGCGGCTAATGACAAAAAGGCGGCCGAGAAAACCCTTGCTGAGATGAAGGATGACTTGGAAAAACTCCGTGTTGATTTTATAGAGCGCAAACAGGCCGTATCGAAAAAACTTCTGCCGCTTGGTATTACGGAGATCCCAGAAACGGAAATTTCATCACTGCTCGAGACACTCAGAGTAGGACTGAAAGCATGGCTGGCCCAAATCAAGAAAAAGGCTGACATCGAGAAACTGATTGCCGACCTCGACAGTGAGGTGAAGCGTCTGGATGCGGTTATCGAAACTCAAAGCACCTCACTGGCCGAAAAGCAGGTGCGCATGGATACTTTGAAAAAGGAATTTGCCACCGTAAGTGATGAGCGTA
Organism: Chlorobiaceae bacterium; assembly: GCA_037143555.1. Classification (GTDB taxonomy): domain Bacteria; phylum Bacteroidota; class Chlorobiia; order Chlorobiales; family Chlorobiaceae; genus Chlorobium. Next base: position 9,818 of record JBAWYL010000023.1, on the reverse strand, counting down.
TAGCTCTCTACGGCGACAAAAATCCTGACAATGAGCAGTACCGTTTGAACAAGGCGGTTTCTGATGCCGAAGGTACCGAAAAGCAGGTAAGAGAGCGGAATAATGAACTCCAGCAAAAATGGAATACCGCAAAGGCCAATATCGAATCTCTGATGAAACGCATCGCCCAACGAGATCCAGAACTAAGAAGGCTGGAAACTGAGTTCTCTGCAGCCCTTGAGCTTGTCGGTTTTTCAAAAGAAGAACAGTTCCTGGCGGCCATATTGCCCTCTGAACGGAGGGGTGAGCTGGCGACTAAGGACATGGAACTGGCTGAGCGCAAAACAGACCTGAAAGCCAGGCAAAAGGATCGGGAAACGCGCTTGGCTCTGGAAATTGCTCGAGAGGTTACTGATAAATCTATGGAAGAGCTCAAACAACAATTCAAGGACTATGAAGAATCCCTGAAGGAATTACGAGATATTATTGCCGGTTGCAGGCACAAGCTGAATGAGAATGCTGCAGCAAAAGAGCGAGTGAAAGAAAAGCAAACGGCTATCGATGCCCAGAAAATCGAGTGTCGCAGATGGGAAAACCTGCACGAATTGATCGGTTCTGCAGACGGTAAGAAATATCGCAATTTTGCCCAAGGGCTGACCTTCGAAATAATGATTGGTTATGCTAACCGGCAATTACAGAACATGACGGACCGCTACTTACTGATCCGTGATGAGGCTCAGCCCTTGGAACTCAATGTGGTAGACAACTACCAGGCAGGGGAGATTCGGTCCACGAAGAATCTTTCCGGTGGGGAGAGTTTTATTGTCAGTCTGTCCCTAGCTTTAGGTTTGTCCAATATGGCCAGTAAGAATGTCAGGGTAGATTCTCTTTTTCTGGATGAAGGCTTCGGCACACTTGATGATGAAGCCCTCGACACTGCCCTGGAAACACTTGTGGGCCTGCAACAGAACGGCAAGCTAATTGGTGTGATTTCACATGTTCAGGCCCTCAAGGAAAGGATAAGCACTCAGATTCAGATAACCCCTCAAACCAGAGGTAGGAGCAGGATATCCGGTCCCGGTTGCCGCAGATTGAGCTCTACTGGACAGGTCTTGGATGCAGGTTAACTTGAGAATGTCAGATGATTTCAAAACGTCGGCTCCGCTAAAAAAAACTCTTGCATGCCCAAACTTGCCTGTTAAAAAGACTTTTGAGTGACTTCCTGCATTATTTGATATGGATTGTTTTTTTGGGATCTCTATTAATTCTGGAATGATATATCAGTATATAAAACAATAATTTAAGGTATATATAATTTGCTAAAAAATGGTATTTTGCAGGAAATCCTATCATCCTTATCCTGTTGCCATGAAAAACACCAATCCACCCGGTCTTTTCGATGAACAATTCCAGCTCGAACGGCTTACTCAGCTCAAAGATCCGCTGGTGAAACTGGAGCAATACATCGACTGGAAAATATTTGCACCGATCCTCAATATCGTGTTCAGCAAGCCAGAGAACCACAGTAATGCTGGTCGTCCACCGTTTGATCGGGTTATGATGTTCAAGCTTCTCATTCTCCAGAGTCTTTACAATCTTTCCTATGATCAGATGGAATTCCAGATTAATGACCGACTCAGTTTCAAGCGGTTTCTGGGGCTCAAATCAAGTGACCGGGTTCCGGACAGCAAGACCATCTGGAAGTTTCGTGAGACGCTCATTCTGGAAGGGGGCATTGAAGCCCTTTTCCACCGGTTCAACCAGGCCCTTGATGATCAATCAGAGTATCTTTGCCAACACAGGCCAGATCGTCGACGCCAGCTTTGTTGAAGTCCCCCGGCAACGCAACACTCGGGAAGAGAACACGCAGGTCCAGCAGGGCGAGATCCCTGAAGCCTGGAAAGCCAAGCCCAACAAGCTTCGCCAGAAAGATCGTGATGCTCGCTGGACCAAGAAAAACAAGATGTCTTTCTACGGCTATAAGAACCACATCAAGGCCGACAAGGGAACGAAGCTCATCAATGACTACATGGTAACCGACGCTTCAGTTCACGACTCTCAGGAGCTCGAAATCCTTCTCGACAAAGCTGATGCAGGCCAGAGCCTATATGCTGATGCCGCCTATATCGGACAGGAAGAAAGCATCGAAGGGTGCTGCATGACGAACGAAGTCCATGAGAAAGGCACCAGGAACCATAAGCTCACCGAAACGCAGAAGGCCTCGAACCGGGAGAAATCACGCCATCGTGCCAGGGTAGAGCATATCTTCGGCTTTATGACCAACACAATGAAAGGCATGACTATCAAAACCATTGGCTATGTGAGGGCTACAGCTAAAATCGGGTTGGCCAACCTGACCTACAACCTGATGAGGTGTGTACAGCTCAAGAAAAAAGTCTATGCTTTTTTCCTGGGATAAGTACGCCCCATAAGAGCTGTTACAGGATATTTTTGCCTGAAATTTGTCAAAGAACGTTGATTTTTTTGATCAGATACGATCTTTACTGGTACGACCAACTTTTGCAATATTGCAAAACTCAATTTTTCGAGGTTCCCTTTATGATGCTATGTGATTTTTTATTGATAGCGGTAAAAATACGATATTACTGTAAATAAAAGAGCTTATTAGATAAGTGTCTTTTATAAAAGTCGATTAACAAGATCAATGGCATCAATCGGCCAAAGACATTCTGGACGAGTGTGCATGACATTTGGTTTGCCAGCTTTGGGTCTGCAGTTCTGGAGCGTGGTGGTCCATCGTTCGGGGATGGCTTTTCGCCCATACACTGCACCGAGAAGTGCGCCGCAGATGGCCGCATTAGTGTCTGTATCCCCTCCCTGCATGATAGTATTTACTATCCCTTCTTCGGGATTCGGAGCATGAAGCAACTGAAAGAGTGCATTCTGGAAAGCGATGAGTACCCATCCTTGCAAGTTTAAATAGTCTTCCGGAGGCCCGTCAATAGCTCCGTAAACCGCGACTTTAAGTTCAGGTTCGATAAGCATATCATTCAGCCTGGAAACAACCAATGCATAGATATCTTTCGGTTTGGGTCCTGTCCTGATAGCATGAGCGATGGCCATGGCATAGAGTGCATTGGCTTGTGTGCAGACTGGATGCGGGTGGGTGAGTTTTGCATCCTCTATCGCCCATTGTCCTACCTGCTGCAGGTTGTGCTTTGCCCCGTATATGCCGAGCGGGCTGATGCGCATCATGGCGCCGTTTGCCTGGCTTGTGGTACTTGGGTTTCCGAGATAAGCCAGGTAGATAGTATTGCCAATATCAAAAGGATTTGATTCAACCCACCAGCGATACTCGTTGCGCATGACTTCAGCATCATAGCTTCCATGATCGGCCAGGGAGCGGGCGAGAAGCAACGCCATTTCGGAATCGTCAGTCGGCTGTCCGGCAATGGTGTTCCATGTTCCACCATCTGCCATGTGTCTGACACCATCAGGATACTGACTCTTTATCTCATCAGGGTGCTGGAATTCGACCAGACTTCCGAGTGCATCACCGGCAAGCTGGCCGAGCAGGCAGCCTTCTGCGCGGTCTTTTATTTCCTCATTGTCTAATTTCATGGGGTTCCGGATTCGTCTGAGCGTTGCGAAACAAACTCATTATGTTTTTTATCCAGTTCATCCCTGATCGCCTCATAGGTTTTTCTGGTAAGGGCAACCGCGGCGAAAGCTTCGTTATTCTCCTGGAAAAGAACAATGCCGCAGTCAAGCATGTGAAAAATCATTGCTGTTTTCGGCTCAATATTTTCAACGTCTATAAACTCTTTGTAACGGATTGTTCCATCATCACTGACTGAAATCCTGCCGGTAAATTGATATGCATCGTTGAAGAAGTTGAAGAGCATGCAGGCATCGACAAATTTTCCTTCCATGACGCTGTATGGGGGATAAAGGTAGAGAGAAAGCACCTGCCGTTTTTCATCTCCTTCAATATAGACCCGAAACTTCTGGTTATTGATTCTGATATGACTCGACAAAACGTTTTTCCTGTTATCCTCATCCCATTCTATTTCCGCCTCTTTCCGACTGTCTCGTTACGGAAAGTTTCGAGACAGTCGGAAAGAGGCATGGGCTCTTTTTTTCTGTTGTCGGTCAAAGTTGCGGGTGAGGCCAGGATTTTTTTTATCCTTGTCCACAATTTGGCCGATGGATTGACGGCTTTCATGATCGTTATTCCTTGTCCTTGTTCCGGGCTTCCTTGAGTGCTGTGTTTTTCTCCAACTCTCCCCGAATCGCCTCATACGTTTTCTGGGTAAGGGCAACCGCGGCAATCTCCTCAGTATTGTTATTAAAAAGACTAACCCCATTACCGAGCATGTTCTGTATTATCTCGATGGATGGTTCAAAATTTTCAACATCAATAATGTCGATGTACCGGATGCTTCCGTCATCACCGGCCGTTAGTCTTCCCGGATAGACATAGATGTTGTTTATAAAATTGAACAGCATGCAGGCATCAACGTATTTCCCTTCAATGATGCTGAATGGAGCATAGAGATAGAGAAAAAGGAAATTCCGGTTTTCATCCCCTTCGATATAAAGGCGAAACGACTGATTGTTGATGGACAGTGAAGTGGATAACTGGCACATGCCATTTTCCACATCTTTTTCAATTTCATCGTCCCACTCTTTTTCGGCGATAAATTCTTCAATAAGTCTGGCAAGCCTCATGGAAACCTCCTCGTAGTTTAATCACTTAAAAAAATCTTGGAGCTCGCTTTGTAATGAAGGAGAACTCTGCAAACGTTTAAAATATAAGCATCCCGCACGGACATAATCTGTCTGAGGCCAGGGGAAAAACACTGAGAAATTTTCGCTTGAGGAAGTACACATTTTTATCCATATAGGACGACCTTTGTCCTATCAAGCAGGGTATATTAAACTCAAGTATCAATCAGAGAATTCTTGAGACCTGAAATTTATCGGCAATAATTGACATCAACTTGGCATTACAAGCCAAAGCCGAATGAGAATGACTATATCCGGCAACGATTGAGGGAACTTGCCGGAGAAAGACGATGCTGGGGTTACCGGCAAATGCATGAAATTCTTATCCGGGAAGGCATTATCATCAACCATAAACGAACGGAGAGACTCTATCGAAATGAAGGCCTGCAGATAAATAGCAGATGACGCAAAAAAACAGCGGCAACACTTCGTGTTCCCTTGCCGTATCCGGAAAAGCCAAACCAGAGATGGTCAATGGATTTCATGAGCGACAATCTTGCTTTTGGTCGAAAGATCAGATTATTGAACATTGTCGATGTCTTTACGAAAGAAAGCCCAGCGATGAAAGTCGATACGTCGATAAATGGTACTCGAATCACTCAGGTTCTTGATGGGCTTGGCTGGATACACGGGTTGCCGGAAGTGATTTTAGTTGATAATGGGCCGGAATTCGGCAGCAAGGTTCTTAATAATTGAGCATATCGTAACGGCGTCAAGCTTGATTTCAGTAGACCATGTAAACCGGAAGACAATGCATTCATCGAGAATTTCAATCGGACAGAAAGGCAAGAATGCCTGAATGATAATTGGTTTTTAAGCCTTGAGCATGCCCGAGAGATCATTGAAACATGGCGGATTGATTACAATGCAAAACGGCAGCATAGTACATTGGAAGGATTAACACCGGCAGAATTTGCCGCTCAATTTGAGGAGATTTTCCAAATCCAGGTAGTACCGTAAACGGGGAAAGTTGCCTTCATATATCAATAACCGTATAGGGAGACGATGGGATTAAGATTATCTTGAACTGGGAGCAGTTATTGGATGGCGAGTGTTCTGATCTTGCATTGAGCGGAAAATATTTTGCATTCATGACATTGTTTGAGTCATGAAAATAGGTGTTGTACTTTATTTAAAAAAAAGAAAACTAACATGCATTATGACTGAATATCATACCGAATTACTCAAGCAAGAGGCATTATATGGATATTGTGAAGAGGTGCGGATTGCCGCAATTCATTCTTTAGCGAGAGAAAAAAGAGAAGATCCGTATGTACAGAAAATTCTTCAGTACATCTCTATGGACGCCAGAGATGATAGTAGAATAAGGATGACGGCGTTACATGAATTGGCATTGGGATGGCGGGAAGATCCTGCTATTCATCTTTTAATAAAGAAACAAGCAATAAATCATGAGACTTGGGATGATTTCTATTGGTATGCAATTTTTGAACTTGTTTGTATATGGAAAAATGATCCTGACAGTTGGAATATTCTTAAAGAAGAGATACTCAGTGATAAAGGTTATGATTATAGACGTCGGATCATAGCGATCCGGACACTTTCTCGTAATAGGAGAGATGAACATACACTTGCGTTCCTTAAAAAAGTGGCGTTCATCAAACGAGGAGGTCGCGATGGTGATTATTTTAATGATTATGAGCTTCGAATTGTTGCGATACGGGAAATAGTGCGGGGCTGGAAAGCTAATGCTGATACGTTTTCTTTTCTCAAGCATAGGTTGGAAAAAGATTCTGATGCTAACGTTCGTGCTGTTATAATTCATGAACTGGTAAGGTATTGGTATGATTATGACGATGTGGCGTTGATAATAAAAAACGTTGCACAAAATGATAAAGATTCCTTGGTTCGTATAGCAGCCCTTCGAGAACTTGCGAAATTTTGGAAGGACGATATAGAGGCATTGATAATTTTTCAGGGACAAGCTCAAGCTGACCCAGACCCGAATGTGCGGGTTGTGGCAATAGAGAGTCTTTTAGTTAATGGGGGAAATGATTCTGAAACTATTAGAATCATCAAGCATCAGGCCCAAAAAGATAAAATTGGCATAGTCAGGGAGGCAGCAATCCTTGCTATTATTAAGATGGATATTGATGATCCTGCTTTAATACTGGTGTTACAACAGAAAGCTCAGAGCGATAGGCATAGCGGTGTAAGGGGTGCGGCACTAAAAGCTCTTGTTATGACCAGAAAGAAGGACTCGCAAACGTTCGCCATTCTTAAGGAAAGAGCTTTAACTGATAAACAGATTCGTGGTATTGCGATACGTACGCTCGCAGAAGGATGGAGAGACCATCCTGAAACTCTTAGTTTACTTAAAAAAATTGCTGCGGAGGGTCATTGGTATGGTTTAATTGCAGTGCAGGAGCTTATTTGTAGATGGACCGGAGACCCTGATATTTTCCCTATTCTTAAAAAACTAACTCGAAACCATGGGCTAACCGAGTTTGAAATTCTCAAGGAACTTATTCGAGGGTGGAAAGATGACCCATACACTCTTTCATTGATTAAAAGGTTGGCTTTCGATGTTGACGAAGATAATGTTTTGAGTTTGACCCATAACGAAACAATGGAGGTATGGAAATTTCTATATTACAATGGAGAATTTGACCTTCATCGTTTGGACTCCTTAAAAATGCTTTGCCGAAAGGACAGTTTTTATGAGGATTTTAAATGCTATGAGATTCAATTATTTGCACTTCATGAGATAGCTGTTAAGTGGAGAAATGATCCTGAAACATTGCCATTTCTTATTCAAATAGCAGAAAGTTCCATTCCTAATTTATATCCTTCGGATGAAGATTACCGGCAATATTTTAATTATAGGATTCGAATAACAGCACTGTTCGAAATAGTTCAGGGATGGAAAGATGATCCCAGTGTGTTGGATTGGATAAAAGAGCTTGCACCAAAAACAGATGACAGACCATTCCAACTTGCTCTTTTGCGTGAACTTGAAAGATGTTGGAAATATGATCCGACGGTTATGAAAATAAGAGATGCGGTTGTTAATAATATCTCCCTCACAGAAGAATCTTTTAAAGTGTTTCAATCAAGGCGAACAAGTGGGGGGGAGGATGGTTTTAATAGTGAAGAAAATGATTCGTTCATTGCTTCTGACAGTGATATAGAAGACAATTTCGCTGAAGAATACGGGAACGACAGGGAGAATTGTATAAACCCTCCTAATATAGAAATGCTTTTAAGGTCAGTTGCAGAGTGGAACGAGGCGCGCGCCAAGAATCAATTGCTGTTTGTAGATTTCAATGACGCGAATCTTGCCGGAGCAAATTTGAATGGGGCTGATTTTAGAGGTTTACACATGGAAAAAGTTGATTTTACAGATGCTTCTCTAGTGATGGCGGATTTCTATAAATCAAATCTCAAGGCGGCAAATTTTAGTGAGGCATGCCTTAATGAAGCTGATTTTAGAGGAGCAGATCTAAGCGGAGCTAACCTCAGTCGTACCACTCTAAAAATGGCCAACTTTTATAAGGCAAAACTCAATGGGGCAAATCTCACACTAGCTAATCTCAGTTGGGCCAATTTAGGGTGGGCCGACTTTGGTGGATCAAATCTGAAAGAAGCAAATCTCCATGGAGCCTACCTGAGACATGCAGACTTTATGGGACATGCAGACCTCCGAGGGGCTGATTTAACTGGAACATACCTTAAAGGTGCCTATTTTATAGATGCAAATCTCAGTGGAGCGAATTTTTGTGAAGCTGATATTAAAAAAGGGAATTTTAACTTTGCAATTCTTAACGGTGCATGCTTTAGAGGGGCATGTCTTCATGGCGTTAATCTCTCGAACCCCTACAAAACCTCACTCGCAGGGGTGGACTTCAGCGGTGCTGATTTGAGCCGGGCTGGTATTCAGGAACATAACCTCCAAAGTGCGGATTTTCGAAATGCAGATCTACGAGGAGCTTTATTTTGTTCATCAGATCTTACCGATGCTGAATTTTATGAGGCAGACCTAAGAGACGCTAACTTTAGTAAGGCAATTCTAAAAGGCGTAAATCTCAAAGGAGCAAATCTTAAAGGGATAAACCTTTTCAAAGTAAAGTTTTAATAAACATTCTGAATTGACGCCCCATACCTATTATCATAGTCTGGGCCAATAATAACAGAATCATCCAATAAACTGGATTTACAATGGGAGCAAATATTGAGATTTTATTAAGGTCTGTTAAAAAGTGGAATGAGGCGCGCGCATTAAACCCTTTTTTAGTAGCAGATTTCAATGGTGCAAATTTTCAAGGAGCTGATCTTAACGGGGCTAATTTGGAATTAGCAAATCTACAAGGAGCAAATCTCCATGGTGCCGACCTTTCTGGCTCAAATTTTAGGTGGGCAAATCTTATCGGCTCAAATCTTAGTGGAACAAATCTTAAGGCCTCAAAGCTTGAGGATGCACGCCTTAATGAAGTGAGTTTTAGAGATGCGAACCTTACTAATGCTAGTCTTAGGGTCTCCGATCTTAGAAATGCTGATTTTAGTGCTGCAATTCTTATCGGGTCTGACTTTAGCGGGGCTGACCTCGTCGGCGCAATCCTGAAAGGCGCCATCATGGAGAGGGTAAATATGAGTGGAGCAGATCTCCGGGGAATAGATTTCAGTAATATTAATCTTAAATACGCCAATCTTTCAGCGACTGACCTGAGAAATGCTGTTCTTAAAGGAGCTAACCTTTACGGTGCCAATCTAAGTTATACTGACCTCAGTGAGGCGGACCTTAGTTGTGCAGACCTTAGTGAGGCTGATCTCAAGTGTGCATATCTTGGAGAGACGACTTTGAGAGAAGTAATATTCGGAGATACTATTGTACAGATTTAACAAAAGAAGTTGTCATTATTACAGGTTTTTTGGATCGGCAGAATCCCCTTAATACAAAGAATTGAGTGATCTGCTATATAGATCTGACCTACCGGATGACTTTGCCGCTCAGTTTGAAGAGAATTTCCAAATCCGGGTATTACAGTAAACGGGGGCACGTTCCCGGTACTGTGGGGGACGTGAGCCCGTAAAACGGGACCACTTGGTTGTGGAAAAAATGATTAAAATCA
>JBAWYL010000022.1:0-45084 GCA_037143555.1 Chlorobiaceae bacterium | reverse complement strand
CTGCTTCTGCTTCTCCGAGGACTTTAGCGAGTTCACGATCAATTTTCTCCCCGGCGTCGAGGGTTTCAAGAGGATCTTTGCGCAGACGGTGACGAAGACAGAGACCTGCAATCTCTTTAACATGCTTCATGGTAACAACAGTTTCCCCGCGGAAAGCTGCGTGAGCAAAAGCGGTACGTGTTATGGTGAGTTCACCACGGTGACCATCAATACCAAGATTCATGCAGAGCTTGGCAATATCGGTAAGGACAGCATCTGTCATGGTAACTTCAGGCAGCAGATCTTTGGCCTGCTGGATCTTTTTCTGAAGCTTCTGCTGTTCGCGACTGTACTTTTTCATGAATGCATCAGGATCTTCATCGAACTCACGGCGACGCTTGACGATGTCAACTCTTTTTGCGATATCGAGAATGGTGATGATACGCGCGTGCAGACCGAAACGGTCGAGAAGCTGCGGACGAAGCTCGCCTTCCTCGGGGTTGCCGGAGCCGACAAGAACGAAACGGGCAGGGTGGCGGATACTGATGCCTTCGCGTTCAACAACGTTTTTACCGCTTGCGGCAACGTCGAGCAGAACGTCTACAAGATGGTCGTCGAGCAGGTTAACCTCGTCAATATAGAGGAACCCGCGGTTTGCCTGGGCAAGAAGACCCGGCTCAAATGCTTTTACACCGCTGGTAAGCGCCTGTTCGATGTCGATAGTTCCGCAAACACGGTCTTCGGTAGCGCCAAGCGGAAGGTCAACAACAGGAACGGGAATTTTCTCAGTTTTGATGGATTTTGGATCGAGAGCTTTGGCGCCTTTTTTGCCATCTTCAGCTTCGAGATACTGTTCAGGAGTACGGTTGTAGGTATCGCCCTCTACCCTTTCAATCAAGGGAAGCACTTCTGCAAGCGCCCGGACAGTGGTGCTTTTTCCTGTACCCCTGTGACCCATGACAAGCACTCCACCAATCCTCGGATCAATGATATTGAGGATCAGACTTAGCTTCATTTCCTCCTGACCTACAATTGCTGTAAACGGAAAAGCAAGACCTGACTTCTTTTTGGCAGCAGGCTTTACTGCTTTTGTTGGTTCGGAAGCTGTTGTAACCGTTGCATCAGCCTTTGCCTTTACCGCAGCAGGTTTCTTTGCAGCACTCTTTTTTGCAGCTGTTTCAGTCTGAGTCATAATTGATCGTTTAGTTGATACCTTAACCCCGGGAACCTTGAAAGTCATTCACCGAAAAAGGCTTACTGTTTTAAAGATTTTCAATAATAGACATTGAATTTATGCTTTTAGAAAGACAATAGAAAATGGTTTTCCAAAACTGATCACGAGTAAGAGACGTTTTTTTTATCAGGGGACAAGCCATTTGCCTAACCGGCTGGCCTGTTACGACTGAAGGGCATTTTCTGCGGCCTCTTTTATGCTTTCAGAAAGGGTCGGATGCGCATGAATTGTGCCGGCCAGCATTTCGGCGGTAACAGCAAGACGACGTGCCAGTGTCAGCTCCCCGATCAGCTCCACAGCTCCGTGTCCCAAAACGTGAGCACCAAGCAAACAACCATCTGCAGCATTGAACACAAGCTTTACCAGGCCCTCAAGATTACCATAGGCATTCGCTTTGCCTGAAGCAGCAAACATCGACCGGCCGACACGAACCATATACCCTCGCTCTTCTGCCTGCTTTTCACTCAGCCCGATGCTTGCAACAGATGGCTCAGCATATACACAGCGGGGAATCATGGAGTCGTCGATGGGGGTAGCGGTCATTCCCTGCATAGCCTGGACAGCAATGGCTGCTTCTGCCGAAGCCTTGTGGGCCAGGAGCATCCCTCCACGGACGTCACCAATGGCGAAAATATGATTGACAGAGGTTCTGCACTCACTGTCTGTGACAATAAAACCACGCGCGGTCTCTACTCCGGCGTCTTCGACACCGAGGTTGGTGCTGTTGGGGGATACGCCGACGGCGACGAGAAGACAGTCGGCAGTTAGCAGGGGGCAGTTGGCAATGGGCAGGGGGCAGTCGTTTGCTTCCATGCAAAGATGGGCGGTTACCCGGTCTCCTTCTATACTTACATTCTCAAGTTTTGCGCCTGTTGCGATAGTTATGCCTGCTTTCTGGAGGGAGCGTTTCAGGGCTTCGGCAATTTCTTCATCTTCGAGCGGAAGGAGACGGGGCAGGAGTTCTACAAGCGTCACTGCTGTACCCGCCATGGCGTAAAGCCAGGCCATTTCTAATCCGATAGCGCCTCCACCGACAACAATCATTGTGGCTGGAACGCTTTTCATGGCAAGGGCTTCCCTGCTGGTGACAATACGGGTTCCGTCTGGCTCAAGACCGGGCAGAGTCCGCGGATGGGCTCCGGAAGCTATTATAATATAGCGGGCATTGACACCATCAACACGCACGCCGTCACGATAGATATCGAGATCGTGCGGGGTACGGAATACCGCCTCGCCCTGACGGACATCAACACCTGCACGCCGAAGCATGAAGCCGACGCCTTTGGACATTTTGCTTGCCACGTTGCGGCTGCGTTTAACGGCTTCCGCAAAATCAATAGTGCCAGGCTCAACCTTCAGACCGAAGGAAGCAGCTTTTTTATTTAGATCGAATACCTCAGCGCTCCTGAGAAGGGCTTTTGTGGGAATGCAGCCCCAGTTTATGCAGACACCGCCCAGTGCTCCTTTTTCGATAAGGCAAACCTTCATTCCTGCTTTGGCGGCCCGAAGCGCAGCTTCATAGCCTCCCGGGCCGGAACCGATAACGGCCAGGTCGAAGATAAAATCGAGCTCCTCGGACAACTGTTGCATGGAATGCATAGATATGGTATGGTTTTGTTATACTTATCGGGTAAAAAGGAGTGTCGGCAGTATTCAAGTTCTATAAAATGCAAAATCAGCCAGTAAAAAACGAATCAGAGCAACAGGATGAAGCTGCTCTTGAGCCTAAAAAAATTATCCTGCAGGTCAGCAAAATGCAGACCCCGATGCGTATTGACCAGTACCTGACGCAACAGGTGGAAAATGCCACGCGCAACAAGGTTCAGGAGGCTATTGAGGAGGGTCGTGTACTGGTGAATGAAAAGGCAATTAAATCCAATTACCGCATCAAATCGTGCGATCTGATACAGTTCACCCTGCTGCGTCCGCCAGCACCTGAACTGGCTGCCGAAGATATCCCGATTGATATCATTTATGAGGATGAGGATCTGATGGTTATCAACAAGGAGCCCGGCATGGTGGTGCATCCGGCTTTCGGGAACTGGACCGGCACACTGGCTAATGCCATTCTGCACCATATCGGCAAAGATGCCGAGGAGCTGGACAAATCAGAACTTCGTCCGGGTATTGTGCACCGGCTTGACAAGAACACTTCAGGGCTCATTATTATTGCAAAAAATCCGGTTGCGCTGCATCGGCTTGCCCGCCAGTTTGCTGAACGCAAGGTGGTAAAAATCTACAAGGCGATTGTCTGGGGAGTTCCGACTCCTTTATCAGGAACCATAACAACCAATATAGGGCGATCAAGAAGAGACCGTAAGGTGATGGCAAACTTCGCTTTTGAAGGGAAGGATGGTAAAACTGCGATTACGGACTACAAGGTCAGTGAAGACCTTCACTGGTTTTCGGTGCTTTCATTGACTCTGCATACGGGGCGGACCCATCAGATCAGAGCTCACATGCAGCACCTTGGCCACCAGATTCTTGGTGATGAAACCTATGGTGGCGCAGCTGTGCGCACCCTCCCTTTCAGCAAGAGCGAGGGCTTTGTCAAGAACCTTCTGGAACTGCTGCCGCGCCAGGCCCTGCACGCAGAAACCCTTTCATTTCACCAGCCAACCAGTCATGAGCCACTCTCTTTTACGGCTCCGATGCCGGAAGACATGCTTGGTGCTCTGGATAAAATCCGTTCTGCCGTAAAGCAGGCTTCTCTGTGACATCAAGCCTGGCTCTTTGACTGCTGACGGCTTGCTTTTTTTGTTCGATAAGAGTATCCTCAGTATTGAGATTTTTATATTCATTTTCGTAACCGACATTATGAATTTACGTTACTCACTCATTGCGCTAAGTTCCCTTTTTCTGCTCTCTCCCCTCTTTACCGTCAGTGCTGAACAAAGTATCACTGCAAAGCGACATGCGGCACCGCCATCATTGCCTGTGGAGGAAGAGTATTATGGTACCAAAGTGTCAGATCCATTCCGTTCTCTGGAGAACCTTGGCAATCCTCAGGTGCAGCAGTGGATGAAAGAGCAGTCGGAAGATGCAAAATCAATCCTGAAGAGCATCCCCGGCCGGAGCGCTCTTATTGAAAAAATGCGTGATTTCGATAAACGGAAAGCCTCAAAAGCATATAATCTCTCCATCACTGATAACAACCGGTATTTCTATCTTAAAGAGACTCCGAAGGACGAAACCGGCAAGCTTTTTTTTCGCGACACGTTCAAGGGAAAAGAGAGTCTTTTGTTTGATGCCCGGGCTTTTTTTGCAGGCAGCGGAAAAGAGTATGTGATCAGTGGAGTTTCGGCATCGGAAGATGGATCAAAAATCGCTATTTCTGTTTCAGCAAACGGCTCTGAAGAGAGCGTCATCCTTGTCATGGATGTTGCTTCAAAAAAACTCTACCCCGAAAGAATCGACCGATGCAGGTTTGCCAACCCGTCATGGGTCAAGGACGGAGGTTCATTTCTGTACAACCGCCTGCAGCCGATTACTCACGCTGGACAGAATCCCCAATATGACAGTAAAACCTTTTTGCACCGGATAGGCAATGACCCTTCAACCGACCGTGAAATATTTTCAAATGCCACAAATCCGGAACTGCATATACGCAGTGAAGATATTCCTTCTGTTGATTACGACCGACATAGCGGGTACCTTTTTGCTCTGGTCTCAAATGTTGACCCTCGGCTGACCATCTATTATGCCCCGGTGTCCATGCTTTCAGACAAAAAAATACAATGGAAAAAGCTCTTTTCTCCTGAAGATGAGGTTCACGATTTTGCCGCTACCAAGGATGAGCTCTATCTCTATACGCCAAAGAATGCAGGGCGTTTCAAGGTGGTAAAGACCTCGCTCAGGAATCCGGATATTCTGCATGCCAAAACCGTTGTAGCTGAAGACCCCAAGGCGATGCTGACATCGTTTACGCTCACTAAAGATGCCCTTTATTACACACAATCACTGAACGGTGTTGAAGCAAAGCTGTTCCGGAAAGGGTATGGCCAGGGAAAAGAGAGAGAGCTGGAACTGCCGTTCAAGGCAGGTACGATAGGCCTCTCTTCAAAAGGGTTCCGCTTTGCTGATGTGTGGGTGATTATTGCCGGCTGGAGCAATGACTACCGTCGGTTCCGTTTTGATTCGGAGAGAAACAGGTTCAGCAAGGAGACACTCTCCTCCCCTGCTGAATATCCGGAGTATCGGGACTTGATGGTTGAAGAGGTTATGATTCCCTCACATGACGGAGTGATGGTGCCGCTCTCAATCGTCTATAAAAAAGGGGTGCACAAGAACGGCAAAAACCCTGCTTTTATTTACGGATATGGAGCATACGGAAAATCGATCACCCCGTTTTTCAGCCCGGGGATGCTGCTCTGGACTGATAAGGGAGGGGTTCTGGCTTTTGCCCATGTACGGGGTGGCGGAGAGTGCGGCGAGAGCTGGCATAGTCAGGGAATGAAAGCCACAAAACCCAATACGTGGAAAGACCTTATCAGCTGCGCTGAATATCTTGAGAAAAAGGGCTATACCGGACCGGGGAAAATCGCGATCAATGCTGCAAGTGCAGGTGGAATTCTGGTCGGCATGGCCATGGATGAGCGGCCAGACCTTTTTGCTGCCGTTATTCCGCAAGTAGGGGCATTGAACCCTCTGCGCGGCGAAGAGAGTCCCAACGGGCCGGTCAACGCCCCTGAGTTTGGAACCGTCAAGAACCGCGAAGAGTGCAAGGCGCTCATTGCCATGGATCCTTATCTCAACATAAGGGATCACGTGCCGTACCCTGCAGTGCTTGTTACGACAGGACTGAACGATCCGAGAGTGATTGCATGGCAGCCGGCAAAGTTTGCCGCCCGACTGCAGCAGGCGACTTCGTCAGACAAACCAATACTTTTTTTTGCGGATGATAAAGCAGGTCATGGAATGGGAAACAGCAAAACGAAGGAGTTTGAGAGCCTTGCTGACGTCCTGAGCTTTGGACTATGGCAGACAGGGCACCCTGAGTTTCAGGTAAAGCCTAAAGAAAACCTTTGAGGTATTGCTGGCGTCTCTCTTCGGGAAACCGTTCGATGGCATAGCGGAGCATCACTCGCGGCATAGAACGGCAGTGCTTCAGCAAGAAGCTTTCGAGCACTGCCACATCACGCTTACCGACCTCCCTGAGCATCCAGCCCGTTGCCTTATGGAGCAATTCCTCCGGATCCCGGAGAAGAATTTCCGATAGGGCAATGGTATCGGTGAACTCACCCTGCCGGATGAAATGAAAGGTGGCTGTTATGGCAATCCGGCGTTCCCAGAGGCTGCCGGAATTGACAAGCGTGTAGAGCGGTGAGCGGTCGCGGAAGTAGAGAAACCGGCCGACTATATGAGCGGCAGAGATATCGACCAAATCCCAGTTGTTGATGAGGTGAGTATGGGCAAGGTAGAGATTGTAAATGCTTTCCTGATCCTGTTCTTTGCCACGCTGAAAGCGGCGCATCAAGAGCAGAAGAGCAAGCAGCCGGTCTTCATGATAGTCGGATGAGAGCAGGCGGATAACCGCAGGCAAAGAGGTATTATCCAGCGTCACAGAGAGTTTTCGCAAGACCGGAACGCGAATTCCACGAAAAAGGTCACCTTCGCCGTACTCCCCCGCTCCTGTCTTGAAAAACCTTTGTGCAAACTGTGCCGCATCTGGGTCGGCAAGTGCTTCGAGCCTTTTTCGAATGGTTGATGCTGTATGCTCCATGACTTGACGAGCCTTATGCCTGCTCGGCAAGTTCAGTCCATCGGGCCATCTCTTTATCGAGCTGCTGCTGAATGGTCTGAAGCTCAGCACCAAGTTTCTGCTGCAACTCAAAATCGCTGCCGGCCGTTGCAAGACGTCCGGCTATCTCCGACTGACGGCTTTCAGCTTCCTGGATTTTGCGTTCAAGAGACTCGAGTTCACGCTTCTCTTTACTGGAGAGGCTGCCGGACTTAGCTGAGGGAGCCACCGCCGGTTTTGGTGCCTCCGAAGCTTTTTTTACCGGTTTCTTTTCGTTCTCCCCTTTTTCTGATGCCTTCAGTTCAAGATAGAGTGTGTAGTTTCCCGGATAACGGCGGATGACACCGTTTTCCTCAAAGGCGAAAATGTACTCAACGGTGCGGTCAAGAAAGTAGCGGTCGTGACTTACTACGATAAGGCAGCCCGGATAGGTGTCGAGGTAGTCTTCGAGCACCCTGAGTGTCGGGATATCAAGATCGTTTGTCGGCTCATCGAGCAGCAGCACATTAGGGGAATCAATAAGCTGCTTTAACAGATAGAGCCGACGGCGCTCGCCTCCGGAAAGGGTACGGATATAGCTGTACTGGGTTGACGGAGCGAAGAGGAAGCGCTCAAGCATTTTGGCGGCAGAGAATACCATGCCGTCCTTTGTCTTGATCTGCTCGGCATGTTCCTGAATGTATTCGATAACGCGCTTGGAGTCGTCGAGGCCACGGCTCTGCTGGTCGTAGTAGCCGATGTTGACGGTTTTGCCAAGTTCGATATGGCCGCTGTCGGGCTTGATGCGCCCTGTAATCATATCGAAAAGGGTGGTTTTACCCGAACCGTTCGGGCCGATAATACCGATACGGTCTCCCTTCTGGAGATGATATTCAAAGTTGTGAAGCAGTACCTTGTCGCCGTAGGATTTCGAAACCTTGTGAAACTCCATGATTTTGTCGCCAAGACGGCCTGCACCGAAGCCGATTTCGAGCTCTTTCGCCTTCTCCTTTTTAGGGGCGTAGACAAGGGTTTCGGCACGCATCATTCGGGCTTTCTGTTTGGTGGTGCGGGCCTTGCAGCCTCCCCTCATCCAGTCGAGCTCCTGACGCACAAGGGCGGAGCGCTTTCGGTCGTCGCGTATGGCCTGCTCTTCCTGTTCGGCTTTCTGAACCAGATAGCTTGAGTAGCCGCCGGTAAAGGTGAGGGCTGTGCGACCGTCCATTTCTATCATCCTTGTAGCAACACGGTCGAGAAAATAACGATCGTGCGTAATGAGAATCACGGCACCCTGATAGCGCCTGATATAGTTCTCAAGCCATTCGACGCTGTCGGCGTCGAGATGGTTGGTCGGTTCATCGAGAATAAGCCCGTCGCTCGGGACAACAAGCGCATGTGCAAGAGCAACACGCTTGCGCTGACCGCCGGAGAGTGTACCCATTTTTGCCTCAAGATCGTAGAGACCGAGCTTGCCAAGCACTGTCTTTGCGTTTGACTCGAGCTCCCAGGCGCCACAGACATCGAGTTCATGAGCGAGATTGCTCATGCGGTCGATGAGCGAAGGATCTTCGGAATGTTTGGTTTCGAGCTCTTTGCAGACCACCTCATATTCGTAGATGAGGTCCATGACCTTGCCGCTTGACTTCAGAATGGCCTGAAGTACCGTATCCTCAGGGTCAAAGGGTGAATCCTGGGGGAGATAGGCAATTGTCCTCTGGTTTGCCACCATGACTTTTCCCTTGTCGGGAGTCTCAACACCGGCAAGAATTTTCAACAGCGTGCTTTTACCGCTTCCGTTCGCACCGATAATACCAATCTTGTCGCGGTCATCAATACCGAACGAGACATCCTCGAACAGGTGCTTCAGACCATATTTTTTTTCTAACCCTTCAACCGTTAACAGCACCATACTCTTTCTCTTCCTTATCCTATCTGATTATATATAAAGGCTTTATCGAAACCATTATTTCGACGCAATACCATAAAAATTTCACAAAAAAACCCGGTAAATTCCGGGCGATTACGTTCTGACTTTAAACACGCCCCATCGGTTCAATGCATCTGCGGTATACGGGGTGGATTCCGTTCACTCTGTGTCAGCTTTTTTAATATACTACTCCACAGGGTAAGAGTGAAACTTTATCCAACCGTATAGTTTAGGAACACGATCGCTGCTATGTTCTGGTCATGCAGATTGAATGGCGGGAAGGAGAGAAATGTTGCAGGGAATATCATGCCGAGCTGGGGCTCGGCGCTCCCGGGGCTCGCGAGGGGGGGTAAAATAAATGGGGGGATTGATTACATTATATGGATATTTGTCACCCCTAAAACGGAATGAATAATGAAAATGAAGGTGTTTTTTATTGCGCTTCTTATGGTGGTTTCGGCCAGAGCAGCGGTGGGAAGGAGCAATCCTTATGCGTATGAAGTGAAGACTGTTGAGGATCATGCGAGGGTAAGGAGTTTTGTATATAAATCGTACGAGGAGTGTTATGCTGATGTACAGGATCAGGCAAGAAATGAGATGCTCCCGCGGGATCAGGAGGCTGCCTTGCTTGCTTCAGTGCCAAAAGGCGGGGGGATTTTTCTTGAACTGCTGGGAGATGAATGGAGGATGGCGAACGGGCCTAACTGGACATATCTCATAACGGATGAGTCGGGCAATGAGCTGTTTCGCTCAAAAGGGAGTTATTATAATGAGCCTCCTCCCGCTTATGAAGTGCAGAAAAACGTTGTGTATACTACATTCGGCACTGTTATCAATCGCCAAGAGACGCAGATACCTCCTCAAAAAGATGACTGGGGAAGACCTGTCTATATCATGCGGGACCAGAAATCAATTGCTGTGCAACTGCCGGACACCTTTAAGGTCTATATCATTGACAGCATCAACAAGAACCGATGCTGTTACCTGTTAACCCGGAAAAAAGGGAGTTAATTACGTGCCGAAAATAAAGCCATAGCCAAGCTTTACTTGAGCGAAGGATTTATTTTGTAAAGAGTTTCAAGATGGGAGCTGGTCGAGGGGGTGAGGGGTGAATCCTTTTTTATGATAAAATGCCGAGCTGGGGCTCGGCGTTCCCGGGGGGAGAAGAGGGTTACGGTTGTTGAATTTTTTTTGACCAGTTTATCAGTGAGGGCTCGTCCATGGCTTCCCAGGGTTTGATGGTGGTGCTGCTATATTGCTCGAGGAACTTTTGCCCGATTATCGCTTTATCCGGTGAGAAGGTGTAGGCTTCGAGGGGGGCGTTGTCGTGGGGCTGGAAGGCCCAGTATTTTGTGTTGGGTCTGGCATTGTTAAAGAGGAAGAGCTGTTCGTCGGGGGCGAGGTCAGGGTTGCTGTCGATGGTGCCGCTCTCCCGGGCTATTTGTGTGATCTCTTTGTACTCTGCTTCTGTGTACTCTATAGGGCCGAGTATGGGATCGTATACCTGGAAGTCGAGGGTGATGAGGCCTGCTTGTGTTGCAATGAAAAACTGATGACCGAACCTGGAGTATCCACCGTCAATAAGCATGGGTTCCGGAATGGCTTTGAGGAGGGAGAGTGCTTTGGTTTTGTTCATTTGTGTTGATTTCACGATGCGTTTACCGTTGTCAGTGTATTTCAGTTAACGAAAAATACGGATTTTTTATTCTTCGTGGTTTTCTGTTCTCTATTTTTTTTGATAAACTAAGTATTGACTTTAGCATTGGTTTTCCTCTTCAAACACGGCAGAAATAGTCCCTATGAGTGACGCGCAAATAATTGACCTTGAACAATTGCTGGCATGGACCAATATTCCTGTACCGGATGTACTGCGCCAGCTGCCTTTTCACCAGCAACAGCAGGTAGCCTCATGGGCAAGCAGTCTGGTAAGCCATAAAACGGAAGGATTTGAAGATCTTTACAGTGCCATAAGCATGATTGTCAAGTTTATCCCTCATTTTATAGTGATTCCGCTGATGGTTGAGTATATCCGCCCCCAGATAGCTGCCGGAGTTTGCCGAAAAATGGATATTGATCAAGCGACGGGTTACGCCAACGATCTTCCGCTTGTATACTTCAGTGAGGTTTCAATGCATATTGATGCTGATATGATGGCCCGTATTCTTGAGAAGATGAAAAAGCATCATGTCGAAAAGTTTATTAACTACGAACTCGAGCACCATCAATCCCGTATGCTTGAAATAGCTCAGCATCTCAATCGAAACGTCCTTGAAGTTGTGGCAAAGCATGTCAAACTTCCGGAATATGGAACAGATCCTGCCATGCATACCTATAAAGAGGTTATCGATAAAATCCGCGCGCTGCAGTAACAGCAGACCTTAATGCTTTCGCGAAATGCAGGTCAGCAAAGAAACCCCTTCGAAAGGGGCTGGAATTATGCTGCCCAGGTTATCAAGCATCATGATGCTATGATCATGAAACTTATAACAAACGGGACCGGTTAATTGAACGAAATGAATAATTAATCGAAAAGAGTACATTAGGTCACGAAGTCGAAAAGTCTCTCTCTGAGTACACTTTTTTGCCTGTTACGATTAACCAATCAGCGAAAAAAACTCAAAGCCGCTTTATGAATGATCTTTTGCTGAAACCAAGGAAAGTTTACGTATCACGACAGATTGAGTTTAATGCTGCTCACCGTCTTTTCAACCACAATTTAACAGAGAGTGAAAACGTTGAAATTTACGGAAAGTGCAGCAATACCTATGGACATGGTCACAATTATCTGCTTGACATTACGATCTGCGGAGTTGTTGATCGGAAGACAGGTTTTCTATTCGATTTGAAAGCGCTTAAAACTATTCTTGAAGAGGAGATTATCAACAGATTTGATCACAGGCATCTGAATCATGACGTAGCGGAACTGCAGGAGTGTGTACCTACAACGGAAGTGCTTGCTGTGCTGATTTGGGATATACTTGAACAACGACTGCGTAACATCAATAACAGGGAGCTTGCTCTCCATGAAGTCAAACTATATGAAACAGGGAAAAATGCCGTCCGCTATCTCGGCGAGTAACACGTTACCTTCCGGCCGTGGCAGCTGCTGCGACGATGATGATTGTGTCGATATGACAAAAGACGATCCTTTGATTATCGGGGGGATCTCGGATGCAGTAACGACAATGCTAGAAGGGATCGGTGAAGATGCCGGGCGTGAAGGTTTGCTTAAAACTCCTGAGCGGGTGGCGAAGTCGCTTCGTTTTCTCACTAAAGGATACAGAGAGGATCCTGAAGAACTTTTGAAGAATGCACTATTCACAGAGAGCTATGATGAAATGGTTCTTGTAAAGGATATTGATATTTTTTCCATGTGCGAGCATCATATGCTTCCTTTTTTTGGGAAGGCGCATGTGGCATATATCCCTGATGGAAAAATTGTCGGACTGTCAAAACTCGCGCGTGTCGTGGAGGTTTTTGCACGCCGGCTTCAGGTGCAGGAACGGCTTACGCAGCAGATCAGGGATGCCATTCAAAATGTACTGAGTCCGAAAGGTGTCGGGGTGGTGATTGAGGCGCGGCATATGTGCATGGTGATGCGCGGTGTTGAGAAGCTGAACTCTATTACGACCACGTCGGCGATGTCGGGGCAGTTTATCAGTTCGCAGTCGACGAGGGGGGAGTTTTTACGGCTTATTAAGCATTGAGGAGTGTTGGGGAATAGGACCTATAGGGCTTATAGGACTTATGCATTAATGAACAGGAAGATTTCTCACTGGAGGTTCGAAATGACAGTTGGGAAGGTTGAGGACTGAGGGCTCAGGTGTTGATGGCGTCTAGAGGGGGCGGAATGGTGAGTATATGCCATTCCGCTTTGTTGTTACTCGGCCAGCCATCCTTCGATGATGGCTCTTGCCTGTTCAACTGCTTCGGGGAGAAGGAGGGCTAGTTCGGGGCTCAGGCCTATATTCAGTTCGAGGTCTTTGGGGGGGGCTCCTATCATGACTATTTCTTTTGGCATTTTGCCGTGTAGTTTGGCTATGCCGAGCATTTCGCTGAAGCCCATCTGGTGAGAGGACATTTTTCGATGGATGAAATCGGGCAATTCTTCGTTGCGATAAACATAGACGCGACGGTCGTAGTCGAGCGGAATCAGTGCATCAAAAACGATGACGGCTTCGGCTGATTCGATGAAGTCGAGCAGGTAGATTCCCTGGGTTCCGCCGTCGATGAAGTTAACCGAGTCGGAAAAGGTTGAGGATTCCTGCAGAGTGTTGAGGGCGGTGACACCGAATCCCTCGTCGCCGTAGAGAACGTTGCCGAGACCTATAATATTGATAGGATTGTACTTCACTACTCAAAGTTAATGATTGACTTAAAAGAAAAAGCCCATTGCGGGAGCAACTCTCACCTGCAATGGGTATAGATAACGTTGCCGAAGGCCAGAATGTTGATACGGAGGGGCGACCACAAGGGTCGCCCCTACAGTGTTTGAATCAGACTGGCTCTTCCTCGACCTTGTGTTTGTATCCCGTAACGATCGATGAGGTAACACTGGTACGATCGACCACGTCGTGACGGAAGACGGCGTAAAGATGCATGATAAGGTAGATCGGGAAAATCCATGCCATAAGATGATGAGCCCAATGCAGCGTGTAACTGCCACCCATGAGCGGTATCATCCAACCAAACCAGACAGAGTTGAATCCGCCGGGATTGTTTTCGCCATACATCGCCAGGCCGGAAAAGATCATGAAGCTTGACCCGCAGAATATGAACAAAAAGTGAGCGAGGGCAGCGACAGGGTTATGGCCGACATAGTTCGGCTCCTCGGAGCGCAGAAAGAGATAGGACTCAACCTGTTCACGGAAGGGTCTGCCCCACCATGAAGGCGACCATGGCCTGAAACCGCCGAATCGTCCATATTTATCGCCACCGAAGACCGCCCAGTACATGCGGAAAAGGAAGTTGGCGACAAAAATAAACGCTGCTGCAAAATGCAGATACCTCCACCAGGACATACCCTTGTAAAAAACCGCCTCACCGAGAGGCGGATTGAACAAGGGATAGGCAATATAGAGGCCGGTTACAAAGAGAGCTACTGTGCATAAGGCGTTGATCCAGTGATACAGCCTGACGGGCAGCCTCCATACGTAGATTTCTTCAATTATTCTCCCCATGACAGACTCCTTTTAAACGATTTTAACCGATGTTATCTCGTTACCGTTCATATCGAAGAGATGAGATGCACAGGCAAGACACGGATCGAATGAGTGCACCGTTCTGAGAATCTCAAGCGGCTGTTCGGGATTGATCATTGGTGTACCCTTGAGTGCCGATTCGTATGCACCTGAATTGCCGTTAGCGTCCCTTGGGGAGGCATTCCAGGTGGAAGGCACAACAATCTGGTACTCCTTGATTTTTTTGTCGGCGATGTGAATCCAGTGACCGAGAGAGCCGCGCGGGGCTTCGGTATAACCGAACCCCTTGCACTCTGCAGGCCAGGTTGAGGGGTCCCAGCGATCGCTGTTGAAGGTACGATAGTCACCGGTTTTGATATTGGCCACAAGCTGGTCGTAGTAGTGGCGCATGAAACCGGCTGTCTGTTTGCACTCAATGCCTCTGGCGGCAGTACGGCCAAGAGTTGAAAAGAGCGCCTCAGGGCCGACCTCAAGCTTTGAAAGTACAAGACCAACAGTGTCTTTGATCATTGGATCGCCCTTGGCATAGGCAATGAGAACACGGGCAAGCGGACCGACTTCCATCGGGTGGTTTTTCCAGCGGGGGGTTTTGAGCCAGCTGTATTTTTTGTCGGTATCGAGGTGCTCAAACGGAGGCTTGGGACCGGTATATTTCGGGCTTGTCTCTCCCTGCCAAGGGTGTAGTCCCTTGCCGTCACCCTTCGAATAGGTGTACCAGCTGTGGCTGACCTCTTCAGTTACCTGGGAGGCATCGCGTGGATCGACATCGATAACGGTCTTGAGATCCTTGTTGAGAATAGCGCCTCTTGGCCAGAGCAGTGTTTTGAAATCAGCAAGAGAGGTTTCGGGAAAATCTCCGTAACTGAGGTAGTTGCCAAGTCCGCCGCCGTGCAGCCATCCCTTGTAGTATCCTGCAATGGCAATAAGATCGGGGATGTAGACCTGGTCGATGAAGGCAGTGGTGTCGTCAATGATTTTTTTAATCATCGAGAGACGTTCAATATTGATGGCTGTATCTTTGTTTGGATCGATGGCGCAGGCCATACCACCAACGAGGTAGTTTGGATGAGGGTTCTTGCCACCGAAAATGGTCTGAATCTTGACGATCTCCTTCTGGAAATCGAGCGCTTCAAGATAGTGGGCTACAGCAATAAGGTTTACTTCCGGCGGCAGTTTGTAGGCTGGATGGCCCCAGTAACCGTTGGAGAAAATACCGAGCTGGCCGCTTTCAACGAATCCGACAAGGCGCTGCTGCAGGTCCTTGAAGTAGCCAACCGATGATTTGGGCCATGAGGAGAGGCTTTGAGCAATAACAGAGGTCTGCTTTGGATCGGCTTTGAGGGCGCTGACAACATCAACCCAGTCGAGGGCATGAAGGTGGTAGAAGTGCACAAGGTGATCCTGTGTCACCTGGGTTGCATTCATCAGGTTTCTGATGATGCGGGCATTGGCTGGAATATCGATACCGAGTGCGTCCTCAACGCAGCGGACTGAAGCAAGAGCGTGCACCGTGGTGCAGACGCCGCAGATACGCTCGGTAAATGCCCAGGCATCCCTCGGGTCGCGCCCTTTGAGAATGACCTCTATACCGCGCCACATCGTACCGCTGCTGTAGGCATCTTCAATGACGTTACTGTCGTTCAGCTTTGCTTCTATTCTGAGATGACCCTCGATACGAGGTATTGGATCAACAACTATTTTTTTGGCCATTAGCTACTCCTGGGTTAAGCTTTGTCGTTATCTTCACTGCCTGCTTTTGCCTTTTTTACCGCTGTGACTGCTGCATGCGCGGCTGCGCCTGCTGCTGCTGCACCAACGGCAATGACACCGATTTTGTCGGCATTACTGTCGCTGCCGAGGAATGGAACTTCGGCAAGTCTGGTATAGAAAGGACCTTTGTCCCAGAAATTCGGCTCAGAACAGCCGATGCATGGATGTCCGGAACCGATCGGGAAGCTGGTTCCACCATTCCATTGTATCTTTGAACATGAGTTGTAGGTGGTAGGACCTTTGCATCCCATTTTGTAGAGACACCACCCTTTTCTGGTCCCTTCATCATCGAAGCTTCTGACAAACATGCCTGCCTCAAAGAATGCACGACGGTAACATTTGTCGTGAATTCTTGTGTTGTAGAATGCTTTGGGACGGCCAAAACGATCAAGTTCAGGAAGCGTGCCGAAGGTGTGGAAGTGAGTGACAACGCCGGTCATTACCTCAGAAATTGGCGGACATCCGGGAACCTTGATGATGGGCTTGTCTTTGATAACATCTGATATGGGAACCGCTCCGGAGGGATTCGGCTCGGCATTCTGTACGCAGCCGAATGAAGCGCAGGCTCCCCAGGCGATAACTGCGGCAGCATCTGCTGCTGTTTCTTTCAAGGTGTTGAGGAATGAATCGCCTCCAACCATGCAATAGACACCATCGTCTTTAATAGAAACATTGCCTTCAACAGCAAGAATGTATTTTCCCTTATAGTCTTTCATGGTCTTGCGGCGAACATCTTCAAGCTGATGGCCGGCAGTTGCACTCAGAACGTCATCGTAATCAAGGGAGATCAGGTTGAAGATAATATCTTCAATGGTGGGGTGTGAAGAGCGGATAAACGATTCAGAACAACAGGTACACTCCTGACCATGGAGCCATATTACCGGCGTTCTTGGTTTTTTTTCCATGGCCTCAACAATGCTTGGCACCATCGAGGGAGAGAGTCCTAGATAAACAGAGGTAAGTGAGCAGAACTTCAGAAAATCCCTGCGGCTTACTCCCCCGGCCCTGAATACATCGGCAAAGGACTGATTGCTTTGCATTTTACCTCCGTTTTATAAAAATCAGATTATCAGAATGCGGATTTTGCTAATTTTTTTAGGCAGACAAAGAAATATACCGAAAAAAGAGATCGACCATGTACCTAAAATGAGTTATTGCATGAAAATAACAATTGTTCTTTAAAATGCCATGAAAAAACAGTGGGCAGTGGGGAGTGGGCAGTTGGCAAGCGGGAGGTGGGGATTTTCATAGGTGCTGAACGAATACTGGAAGATCGGGGTGGGTTCGTTTTGTAAATTTCCTTAGGACACCCTCAGTCCATCAGGCTTTTGCGTTGTTTGGGCAGCTGGCAAGCGGGATGTCTTAGGGGAATGATGAGGTGATGGAGCTGGTGTCCTAATAAAGGTATGGAATAACCCGCCACGTTTGCGCCGCATAGGCTTCATATTCGGGAAACGATTCCTTCAAGACCCGTTCTTCATAATGAATACGCACAAACTGCATCGCTGTCTGCAGCATAAAAAGAAGTACCGCCTGCCATGAAAGAAAATTGATTACAGTTCCCAAAATTCCAACCATTTCTACAAAATATAACGGATGACGCACAAGGGCATAAGGACCGCGCGTCACAAGCTTTCGTCCTTCTGGCAGAATCGAAAAAGAACGCCCAAGCCAGAACAATATCCACACGGCGAGTATGTTGCTCACCATAATAAGAAAACAAGACACCATGCGCGCCCATAACGGCAAATCTTTGCATGGCCCTATGAAAATTAAAGGCCACATCATATAGGCTCCCAGGAATGAAGCTATTGCAGGGAAAGTGCCAGCAAATTTACTGACTGCAGGTAAACGCAGTGCGTAAAGTCCTGCAATTGTCAATGAAAACAGACCCATTGAAAAGCCAGAGAGCGCATTACTTATAAAGTAAATTGGCGGAAGGTTCGGATCAAAACCTTTCAGGTGTTTTATGCCATATTTCAGACAAACCACTGCTGAAAAGGCGTAATAACCCCCGACCAGACATCGGATTATAAAATTCCGCCAGAAAGCATAACGTTGTTCTTTATTTTTCAATGGTTTCCGGCTATTGAAATAATTATATCCTATAAACGACTGTAATTAATAATCGTATGCGGTGGTTTTTTGCCGTCGCCGACTTGAAATCACCTGTTATCTTTTATCATGAATCCGAATTTTGCAGGAAGGAACTGGAGAAACGCCGCATCAGTGCGATAGCCCCAAGCGTCAACAAAGCGCCGCCCCACAAATCCGCGAAATGATGGCCTCCTACAAGAGGCGTCGCCGCAATCACAAGAGTATTCAACGCCAGAAAAAAAGGGAACAAAACGGGAATGCCGCGCGCAGCATAGGCCAAGATAACCGCCAGAGCCAAATGAAAGGAAGGAAACGAAACCAGGCCCTGAAGATACAGTAAATCAATGCTTTTCATCCTACCATCGCGTAGAGCCAGAAAATGCTGGAGGGAAGGATCCGCCGTTTGCACATTGAATGTGCCAAAAGCACCCGCCGCCGGAAACAGACCGGAAACAACCACGCAACCAAGGCTCGTCAGGATAAACAGCCAAAACAACTCGCGCGCCCGATCAAACAACCCCTTTGTAAACAGGACGACGTACATCATGGTCAATTGGGGAAGAAGGCTTTTATAGGCGCATATCAGCACAAAATGCTGGGCAACGTGCGTCTTGCCCCACGCATACATCGTTGTCCAATCGAATCCCAGAAAGCGGTCGGCAGCAACAAGCCCGGCATCTATTGCAGGCCGATTTCCTGCAGTCAAAAGATAACTCAACACGCCCGCCAGAGCTGTATAAAGCAGCAATTGCGCTACGGTCACGGCGAAATAGACAAGACGAGTCTCCTGCCTTATTGTTGAGTAAATAAATGAGATAAGCAACAGAATGGCGGTCATAGCCGCCACAGGCAGGCACGAGACAATCCTCACATCCATGCCCGTCAACGCCAGCCCCAGCATGTCCGCGACAGCCAAAACGGCAATCAAGCCCCACGCCCAACGAATCTCGGAAGTATTACGCATGGCGGACACTATCGCTTACGTATTGATTGAGCACAAACCTTCAGCACTGTCATTTTTTCATGCCCATTGATTTCAATCATTCTCAGTACTGATTTTTGGAATGCTTATGCCGAGCTGGAGCCCGGCGTTCCCGAAACCGGCAGTCTACAAGCCCCATACCAGTGCAGCCACAACAATGGCGGGACCAAATGGCCATTCGACTTCGGGGTTAAGTCCTTTGAAACGGCGCCACACCACATACCAGACCACGGTAAGCACACTGGCCCACAACACTATATATAGCACGCCGACAAAGCCACACCAGGTGGATAGTGCGGCAAGGAGTTTGAGGTCGCCACCGCCGACACCGCTTTCGCCTTTGATACGCCGGAACACCCAGGAAAGTCCACCCATAAAACCCAGCACCACGGCGGCAGATGCTGCACTCGCGAGCAGGCTTTGCGGGGTAAACCCGGCATAGCTGCCGGCCAAGCCCGCTACCCCCAGCGGCAAGACAACCAAGTCCGGCAAGAGGGTGGTGTCCCAGTCAATGAGAGCGAGCAACACCAGAGTGCTGGCCAAACCGGCTTCTGGCAGCGCGGCCCAAAATGCTGGGTGACTGGAGGTGTGGGCCGCATAGGCCCACAAGCCGCCGTTGACCACCGGCACCCACATGCGGCGGGCCAGCGGAAGGGGCTGCTCTAGGCCGACAC
This sequence comes from Chlorobiaceae bacterium, assembly GCA_037143555.1. GTDB lineage: Bacteria > Bacteroidota > Chlorobiia > Chlorobiales > Chlorobiaceae > Chlorobium. The sequence continues at coordinate 25,501 of JBAWYL010000022.1, read as the reverse complement.
CAGGGCCCTGCCATACGAGCTTGGAGGCTTTGGCGCACTGCAACACCTTGCGCGGAATGATGCGGGCCAAGGGCACCAGCCACAGGCCTACCAACGCACCGGTCAACCACCATGGCCAAAGTGCCCACACAAGAGGCAACTTGGAGCAGAGGCTCATGGCGAGGGCTTATTGGAAAAGGCTTGAATCACCTGAATGATTGCAGGCCCCAGCAGCACCAGCATGAGCGTCGGGAAAATAAACAAGATGAGCGGCAGCAGCATTTTGACGGGGAGTTTGGCGGCAAGCTCTTCGGCACGTTGGGTGCGGCGAGAGCGCATCATGTCTGACTGCACACGCAACGCTTCGGCCAAGCTGGTGCCAAATTTGTCGGCCTGTACGAGCATGGAAACGAGGTCTTTCAGGTCTTCGAGTCGTGAGCGCAGTGCCAGGTTGCGCAAGGCTTCGATGCGGGTGGCGCCGGCGCGCATTTCGACGGCCGAGAGGTAAAACTCCTGGGCCAGGTCGGGGTTGGTGAGCATCATTTCGTTCGATATGCGGGCAATGGCGGCGTCGATGCCCATACCCGACTCAGTGCAGATGACCATGAGGTCGATCATGTCGGGCAGGCTGTTGCGCATGCGTTCGATACGTTTATTGGTGATGAAGCGCAGCAGCATTTCAGGCAGATAGTAGCCTGCTGCGGCCGTAAGCAGCACCAAAATCATGACACGAACTAGGGGAATATCGGGCTGGGTGAAATGCAGGAACAAAGCCAGCACCACCGGCAGCACCATTGAGAGCAGGGTTTTGACGGCATAGTAGTACTGAGGTGCGTTTTTGCTGCGAATACCGGCTTGCAAAAACCTGATATGAACGCTGGAGCTTTGCCATCCTTCTTCCGGGATTGAGAGTTTAGAGAGAATGTTGATGACTGAGGCTAGTTTGTTGGTGTTGGCCGTCCTGGTTGAGGGGGGGGCGGCCGAAGCCCCGCTTTGGCGAACGAATTGGGTGAGGCGTTTTTTGAGGGAGTTGTCGACCACCCAATTGTACAACGCGAGCACAACCGAGGCGACAGCGGCCCCCGAGAGCACGATGGTAAGGATTTGCAGTGTGGGTTGCATGGCAGGCGTGGCCAGGGTTAAACCTTGATATGGATGATGCTGTTGAGCAGAAAGATGCCAACGACCATAAGCCCACCACCGATGAGGAGGAGGGTATGGCCTTGGGGAGTGGTAAAGAGCACCGAGATGTAGCCGGGGTTTATGAGCCCGAGAATACCGCCGAGCGCAAACGGCATACTGCCCAGTACCCAGGCTGATGCGCGTCCTTCGCTTGAGAGCGTGCGAATTTTGCCGCGCAGTTTGATGCGTTCGCGCATGGTACTGGCCAACCCATCGAGCAGTTCGGTGAGGTTGCCGCCAGTTTCGTGCTGGATCATGAGAGCGATGACAAAGAAATTGAGGTCGTAGCTTTGAACGCGATCGGCGAGCCGGCCGATCGCGTCTTTGAATGGGATGCCAAAGGCGAGTTCATCGAAGACTGTTTTAAATTCGTACCCTATGGGGTATGGAAACTCCTTGCCAACCATGCCGATGGCCGAGGTCAGGCTGTGGCCGGCGCGCATTGCGCGCGAGATGTAGTCGAGCGTTTCCGGTAGTTTGTCTCCGAAGGCTTGACGGCGCTTGTTGGATTGCCGAGATAACCAAAAAACCGGCGTGCTGGCGATGGCGACTGCCAGGACGAGAAGGAGCAAGGGGTTGGTTTGGCGCAGAAGACCCAACACCAGAACCACCGTAAACAAGGCGAGCATGAGACCCATTAAGTGCCTGGAAGTGAGCGGACTGTGGGCGCGCTGGATCAGGTTTTCGAGCTGCTCAAATGTTCCGGAACGTGAGCGCAACCAGGTTTCGAGCACACTGTCCTGCCGGATGGTTTGCATGGTGCTGAGGCTTTGAGCACTCGACTGAACGGTATTGTGGATGGCCTGCAAGCGCTGTTTTTTGGCTTTGCTGCGGCGGTCGAAAAAGTGAATCCAAACCCCATAGAACAATAACATGATCAACATGACTACCACAAAAGAAAAGAAGGGGATCAAAAGCGTGTTCATGATATGCATTGAGGTTAGTCGTTGGCGACGGAGTCGAACATGCCGTTGCTGAGATCGATGCCGTAGGTGCGGATTTTTTCAGACATTTTGGGACGCACGCCCGTAGCACTGAATATTCCTTGCACGGACCCGTCCGGGTTAGTGCCGGTGCGCTTGTAGCAAAAAATTTCCTGGGTGGTAATGACGTCGCCTTCCATGCCGCTGATTTCCTGGATGCTCGTGATCTTGCGGCTGCCGTCATCCAATCGTGTAGCCTGGACGATAAAGTGAATTGTCGAGGAAATGAGCTGGCGCAGGGCTTTGCTGGGTAGACTGATGCCACCCATGCCCACGAGGTTTTCAAGCCTGCTCAGGGCATCCCGCGAGGTGTTGGCGTGGATGGTGGTGAGCGAGCCTTCGTGCCCGGTGTTCATAGCCTGGAGCATATCCATCACCTCGCCGCCACGAACCTCGCCCATCACGATGCGGTCGGGCCGCATGCGCAAGGAGTTTTTCACAAGTGCGCGCATGGTGATTTCGCCTTTACCTTCGATGTTGGGCGGGCGTGTTTCGAGCCGAATGACGTGATCCTGCTGAAGCTGCAGTTCGGCAGTGTCTTCGATGGTGACGATGCGTTCGTTGTGGGGAATAAAGCTCGATAGAATGTTGAGCAGCGTGGTTTTACCCGTACCAGTGCCTCCGGAAATGATGATGTTGCACTTGACTTTAACCAAAGCCGACAAGAGTTCGGCCATTGCGGGGGTGAGTGCGTTTTTTTGAATGAGGTCGTGCACTTGCAGGGGCACAACCGCAAAGCGCCGAATAGTGAGAACAGGGCCGTCGAGAGCCAATGGCGGAATGATTGCGTTGACGCGCGACCCATCGGGCAGGCGTGCATCGGCCATGGGGGTGGATTCATCGATGCGCCTTCCCACACGAGAGACGATTTTGTCGATGATTTTCATGAGGTGTGCGTCGTCGTTGAAGCGGATGTCGGTGAGCTGAATGCGTCCGCTTTTTTCGACATAGACATTTTGGTAGCCGTTGACCATGATTTCAGAAATGGCAGGGTCGGCCAGCAAGGGCTCCAAAGGGCCCAGACCCATGATTTCGTTTTTGAGGTCGCTCACCAATTTGACGCGCTCCTGATCATTGAGGGGGATGGCGACTTCTTCGATGAGGGCGACAAGCAAGACACCAAGCTCGTTGCGCAGCTGCCCGGGGGTCAGGCTTTCGATGGTGTTGAGGTCGATGCGGGTGAGCAGCTTTTGGTGCAACTTCATTTTGGTCGTGTAATAGTCGCCCCCCAGGGATGCCTGGGTTTTTATCGCCGGTGCCGGTACAGGCGAAGGTGGAGCCTCAACGACATAAGGTTTCGCGGGCACATCAGTGACTGCAGGCGATAATGCAGGGGGAACTGTTACCCGTTTGGTGGAGAGGTTCCAGCTTGCTATTTGATCTTTAAGCGTTGCCATAGCGAGTGTTTATGGTGACTGCTGCCTGTAATGAACTCGGCCCAGTCAACGATGGTTTTGGAAAGTTTGGATTTGGGGGCCACTTGCAAAAGAGGCTTACCAATCAAGAGAGATTCCTGCACTGCTTCCGGGTCGGAGGGGAAGCGTTTGTTAATTGGCCTGCCGATGACTTTTTCGATTTCGGCACTGGAGATGGGAACAGTTGTGTCTGCACGGTTGAGGATGATTTCGATGCGCGACATGGGTTTTTCAAATTCTTTCCAGAGTCTGAGCAGTTGGCCTGCCCGGCGCAGCGATGGCAGCGATGGGGTGAATACGATGCAGAGTTCGTCAAGATGCTCGAAAACCAGCATGCCGACCTGGTCGAGAGATGAGGCAACGTCCACCAGAATGTAGTCGTAAAAGTTTGTGGCAATATGAATGAGTTCGCTCACGCGCCTGGGATCGATATGAACGATTTTTTCGAAGGTGCCGGGCGAGGGAATGAGATCGAGCGTGGGGCTGAGGTGCTGCACCATGCTGTCGAGCAGCGACTGGTCGAGCCGGTCGGATTGACTGGAGATGTCGGCCAAATCTTGAGGATGAATAAGTCCTGTGAGGTACATGTCGAGGTCGCCAAAGGGTAAAGAGACATCGACCACCAGCACGCGGGTGGCGGGCAGTTGAGAGAGCGCAAAGGCTAAGTTGGCCGCGATGCAAGAGCTACCATCACCCCCTTTGGAAGAGACAAATCCAAAAACCCGACACCGGCTAGTGCTAGAACCTTTGGCACGAAGGTGAGTGCGTTCGATAACTTGATGCAGGGTTTCGGGGGTGCTGTCGACAATGACTTCACGCACACCAGCACGCATAAGAGATAACAACAGTTCAGGCTGTACCTGTGGGAGCAGAGCCAGTATAGCGGCATGCGGAAGGGCGAGGCAGAGTTTCTCTACCTCTTGCATGTAGTGGGGTTCGGCGGGGTCAAAGCCCGCGAGAAATACAAGGTCGGGATTTTTGGCTGTGAGTTGGGTCACCATTGCCCCTAAATCGCCCACCAGTCGGACCAGTTGGTGCTGACCAAGTTTAAGTTGTGTATCGGGAACCTCCCAGGGCTTGTGAGAGTAGGTAACAATGTTCATGTGTGTTTATTGGACAAGTAATGGAGGAGTATAAGCACCGTATATCGGAGCTATGCCGCTGCCTGGGTTGGAGCCACTGGCGGTGACGTTGTCGATGAAATTACCATATATTATCTTTTTTGCTTGATCAGCGCTAGTAATTTGAAACCCGCCTATCGCGACGACCGTTTGTTGTGTCTTAACGGTAATTTTGTCAACAACGTATATAGTAACAAATGTGCTGTTAGGTTCATTTTTATTGACTAAGGTTTTTGTGTCACCGTACAAGGTCGCCTTGGCGCCCGGGGCGACCCAAATTTTATCGCCGATATTTACAGAAAGAGTGTTGCTTGTACCCGAACTTGAGATCCAGTTCGACATGGTGCTGGTGCCTGTATTCGGATCATTTAATGGGGTCCACTGGCCCGAGTTGATGGTTCCATTGGCGTCAACCTTACCAGTATTGTCGTATATGGAACCCATTTGAAGGGAAAAGGGTTTACCTGTTTTGGGGTCAAACTTGGGGGAGTTGGTAGTTGAGTCCCAAAACAGGTCGAACATTTCTTTGTTGATGGCAAAGGGAAAAAAGCCAGTGCCGCCCCCGGGTGATGCTATCAAGGCAATAGCACTGGCAGAAACGGCTTGGGTATTCTTACCTAAAAAGGATCCGAAAAACAACTTCAAGGGCCCGTTGTTTTTGGTGCTGGAGATATCAATCGTGGCGCGGATGGCGGGAACATATCCAACAGGTTGTACATCGGGGATGGGAACCGGAATCCACGATTTGGTTAGAATGTTCCAGTAACCATCTTCAATGGTCGCATCAGTAATATTCCTACCATTGGCGACGTTTTGTTGGGCCATCGAAGTAGCCATGATGTTGGCCTTAGCCCAGTTGAAAGGTAACGCCCCAGGGTCCGTGAGTGAACGAGCACCGCCAATAGCAGCAGCGTCGGCGGCGTTTTGAAGTTCGACCTTGGTCAGGTTGAGGCGGGCAAGGTCAATAGCCAAAGCGGCAAAGCCCAAGAGCACAGGCAAGCACAGGGCAAACAAAATGGCGATACCGCCACGCTGACCGTGTGACAGTTTGATGATGTGGTCTGAACGTGCCATAGTTATTCGAGCCTCATGGTGGTTTGGGCCGAAATCGAAATGCCCGAAAAAACGTAGAGTCCGGTGTAATTGACGCTGACCAAGACTTTGAGGAAATTGTCACCAATCGGATCAAGATTATAGGTGATGGTGGGGGTCATGCCAGTCCCAAAGGAGATGAGGTTATTTTGACAGGCATTAGTGACAACGGTGGTGGCACTGCTCTTGATGCGAGTATTGGTCCGGTTTACATCATACTTGGCTCCAGCACGCGCGCCCTCACGGGTGGCCATGGTGAGCACGGTTTTGTCGTAGAGAGCTATAGAAAAAGAGATCACCCCAAAGAGAAGAGCCAGAAACAAGGGCAGGACAAACGCAAATTCGACCAACACACTGCCCTTTTGGGATTGAGCGTACTTTGTTGTCGGGGCCTGAAGTATGGCAACATCTGCGCGCATGGTGGTCATTTTTCCCTTGAGCCTTGAAGCTTTCCGTCGATGAAAAGCTCTTTTTGAGTAGGCGGGACAAACCTGTCGGTTGGGAGCTCTGGCACGGATGTGCTGGCTTTGACCAGAGTGGGACGAATAACAACCAAGAGTTCGGTCGTTTCAGAATTCTTCTGGGTGCGTCGGAATAGCGTGCCGAGAAGGGGAATTTGACCCAGCAATGGCACAGCCTGTATGATTTCTGTGAGATTGTCAAGCATCAGGCCGCCAATAACCAGGTTTTCACCCTCGTTCATTTGGACGGTGGTGGAAGCGGTGCTGATTTTAAAGGTAGGCAAATTGTTTGAGGTTCCGGCCGTGACAGCCTGTGTGACTGGCTCAGATACCTCTGGTGTAACCTTGAGCGAAATACGACCAGCATCCAGCACGGTTGGCGTAAATCGCAAACCCACACCATAGGTGCGTTCAACGTAGTCGGTTGCTCCGAGGGAGCTGACGGTAGGCGTATACATTTTGCCGCCGACCAGAAAGTACCCTTCTTGTCCACTCATGGCAACAATGGTGGGTTCAGCCAGGATTCTAATCGTAGTGGGCTGGCTCTGGGCTTCCACTTTGAGGTTATTGCCAACTGTGGCATTGGGCACGCCACCGGTCTGCAGCAAAAGGTTGAGCGTGGCGGTGCTTACAAACCCTGTCATAAAGCTGCCTTGTGTATTACCCAGCATTTGCGTCCAGCTGAAACCCAAACTTTCGATATAGGACTTGGAAACTTCGGCAATGCGGACTTCGAGCCGGACTTGCTGCGGGTCGCGGACTTTAAGGAGGTTGACGACTCCAGGTATGCCGACAGTTGCCGCAGATTCATGGGCAGAGGCACTGGCAGGTGCCGCAGAACTAGAGGCAGGTGCCGCAGAGCCAGATGCTGTGGCTCCAGTCATGCCGGGAAGTGCCGCAGAGGCAGGGGCACTATTTGTCAGGGTGGATTCGGGGTTGACACCCGGAACCGTGCCACCCAAATACGTTTTCACCAAGCGATAGACAGTGTCTGCAGCCAGAGTGTTCGACACAGAACCAGCCAGTACCAATGCGGGTCCCGAGGCGAAGATCTGAATATCGGTCTCACCGGGCAAGACGACTTTCAACAACTCTTTTATGGAGTTGATGTTGCGGCTGACTTGCAGCGGTATGGACGTGACGTTGCCTTTTTGGTCCCAGAGAATAAGATTGGTTGCACCTGGTTTTTTACCCAGCAGATAGAACTCAGAGGAGTTAAGCAAAATAAAGTCGGCCACATCGGGGTTGCCCACAGCAATACGTTTAATGGGTCGAGGGAGCCGGTAGACTCTGGATTCGCCCACAGGCACAAGGTAGGCCGATGGAGAGGCCATTCCGGTTACGGGTAGGGTTCCGGCAAGCGCCACGAGAAGAGCACTCATACTGCAAACCAAACGCTTCAGGCATGTGAAATTCATGTGCATGTTGGCTATGGTGTATTAACAGGTTGGCGGCTGGTGCCGCGGATTTCTTCGGGTCCACGGCTTTGAAGCGAAGGTGCCGCCTGTGCCGCCGGCGAAGAGGTGGCTGGAGCAGTAGACTGTAGATTTATAATATCGGACAGACGTACACCTGCTGAGTTTATTACGCTGGTGTCGAGTTCGTTGCGCAAAACTAGAGAAAGAACCCCGATGTTTCGGGCCAGATCGAGCTTTTCGGATTCGGGCGGAGTAAGCTCAAGGGTTACGGCATTGACTACTTTTGGTTTAGCGGGGTCTGCTGTGGTTTCCTGGGCAACGGCCAATACTTTGACGCGCGACAGCACTGTACGCGAAAAAGGCTGTTGGTTTGCGTCTTTGCTGCTAACCAAAACATCCACATAGCTGCCTGGGAGGGCAAATCCTGCAACCGAAATCACCTCGTTTACATGAACTGTAATGGCACGTTTGCCCTGTGGGATAAGCGAGGATAAGCCGCCAGTCGAATTTTTTGAGGCCATTTTGCCAGGTAAAAGAATCTCACCCGGGATCATGGAGACACGGGCAATTCTCCCTACCACGTCGGCGGTACGAGTGGATGCATCGTACGGAACGGCCGAACCGGGCCAATCGACGGTCTTAATTTGATCCGACGTAATAGCTTTGCCTGCTTCGATGGGCTGCGCAACGATGACAACCTTGGCCCCTGAAGTCTGAGGGACGCTCATCCAGCGGTTGACGATAAATGCTGCCATCGCCCCCAGAGTGAGGGCGATGGCGAGAACGATGACTGGTAGTTTCACTGCTTAGGCTTAAAAGAGTTATTAATTCCTAAAGGGCGACTGAAATAGTGGTATCCAACAAGCTGAACAGTCGCAAGCGCATCAATAGAAATCAAAGAAGCAATCAAGACGTACGTGATCATGGTTACGGCTTTTTTTGTGATTTTATGGCGAATATTTTGCCCATTATTATACTCATCATAGCTTCACCTTGCCGTAATTTTTTTTATTTCATTTGGCATAATATATGAGATACAACTACACCTTAATTGTCCCGACTCAAAAAGCATCTTTTCTGAGTCAGATTCTGTCCAGTTTGACTAAAAACAAGATTAGATGCTTCAGACTTACTAAAAGGACGTTATACAATAGCTCTTTATAGCAATACACTTTATTAAATTCAATTATAGTGCCATTGAAAATAACCTCTAGAAAAATATGCTCCGCTTCTCTCACTCACATTGAATTTTTTACATAAAAGATTTTATTCGAATAAGTTGATTATTTTACAGCATTAAGAAGATTTATATATTTCGTATATTATAACAATAATTCGCTTATTTTTATAATGTTTTTATATATACTCACACTAATTTGTTCTCAGGAATAAAAATTTATTTTGTTACTTGTTAAACATTTCTTAGCAATTCGATTTTGTAGTGTCTGGACGATGCTCATCCAAAAGGAGTCGATAAAAGCTCCCATCGCCCCCAGAGTGAGAGCGATGGCGGGAGAGAAAAGTGGCAGTTTCACTGTTTAGGCTTGTAAAAGAGTTTAATTAAAGAGCGGTTGCGATTGATGTAAAAATAGTGATCAAATTACTTCCAACAGTAGTAAGAATCGTAATCGCAACAACAGAGACTAAAGAAGCAATCAAGGCGTACTCAATCATGGTTACTCCTTTTTGTGATTTGATGGCAAATATTTTGCCTATTATTTTATTTATCATAGTGTTCATCATAGTTTCACCTCAAAATTATTTTAGTTACTTGTTAAACCTTCCTTTTGCAATACGCTATTAGACCTGCAAATGCTGTACCATAAAAGCAATAATAAAGAGTCCAATCTTCTTTCTGTTATACCTACAAGGGGTTAGGAGAGATGTTATTACCGGGAGTCGTGTTCATAACTGGTACATTGAGTAGTGTGCAGTGCCTCAGTTGTGCGATTTTGTGTGCGGGATCACTACTATACCGTTAACATAATGCGAACTGAGGGAGAGGATCCCTCTTTCTTGAACTTGATCCACTTGAAAAACAGTTTGAACTGCAAACTGGATTGTCGATGGATGGCAGAGCAGTTTGCAGAACAGTACCTTATAGATTGGGTGTTGGTGATTTTTCATGGTCACTGTTCTCATATCACTTATTGATGGACAAATAAGCTTCGCATTCTTCAGTCACAGCTGACTATTTTTTTGTTATCGATTATGCACACACAAAATACAGTTATCGAGATTATTACATTTTCCTTAAACAATACGCTTTTGTAGCTGCAATTGCTGTACCATAAAAGTAATAAGAAAAGCCCTTATCATCTTTTTGTTCTCTATACGAGGGGTTAGGAGTGATGTTATTAGCGGGAGTGTGATTCTTAATCGGAAATTCAGTACTGCAGTGCGCACAGGTGTGCGATTTTGTGTGCAGTGATATTGAAAATGCCATTTCAATTCAAAACGAGGTTTTCGTAGTGCGGGTGTTTTTTATTTTTATCCCACGCTCACTTTATTCTCTTGATTCATCGGCAGTAGAAAATGTCAAATGACGATGTATTGCTTAATGAGCTTGAAAATTCAATTCAGGATATAGGGAAGATATCATGAAAACACACGCGCATTGGCTGAATCCGGAGCGACTCTCAATGTATCCCCGCATCATTCTGGCTCTATTCATTACGGTTGGCTTAAAGTTGGTTTGGATATCGAAAAATATCCAAGAGGGGCAACCGCTTGGTTACGACTTTATTACATTCTGGGCCGCATCGCATATAGCCTTAACAGGACATGCTCAAGACGCCTACACTCCCTTATTATTCAAGGCTGAGCAAATTGCTGTACCACGAACATCGCAAAGCGTTATCGTATGGTTCTACCCGCCTTCGTTCTACCTTGTTGTTCTGCCCTTGGCTTTACTACCGTACATTGCAGCATACTGGGCCTTCATGTTGTCAACTCTGGGCGCCTATCTTCTGGTGTTGCGCCGCATAGTACGAGGCAATACTTCGATGTGGTGTCTAACAGCTTTCTCCGGATTATGGATGAATCTATTTCATGGCCAGAACGCTTTCCTGACCGCAGCTCTTGCTGGCGCAGCATTACTCTGCGTTGAGCGAAGGCCTCTCCTGGCTGGGCTATTTATCGGCCTGCTTGCTATCAAACCTCATCTTGCTCTTCTCTTTCCAGTAGCGTTAATCGCTATTGGAGCGTGGCGTACATTGATAACTGCTGCCGTGACTGCGATCACTTTTACGGCCGTTGGTACGGTAGCCTTGGGGGGGGCCGCCGTGCTAAAGGGATGGTTCGCGAGTCTTGGCTATGCGAGACTAATTCTGGAAAACGGATCGCTTCCCTGGTCGAAAATGCCTTCTATGTTTGCTTTCGCGCGAATGCTCGGAATTTCTGTCGCAGGGGCATACGTTGTTCATTGTGTCATTGCTGTGTGGGCTGTGATTGTCGTATGGTATGTGTGGCGGCGTTGCCAGGACTGGAAATTGCGCGGCGCAGCCCTAATGACAGCAACGTTTCTGGAAAGCCCTTACGTATTTGATTACGACCTAGCATGGTTAGCCTTCCCGATCGCATGGATGGCATTGGCCGGGTTACGTAACGGTTGGCAGCCTTGTGAGCGCGAAGTGCTTGTAGCTGCCTGGCTACTGCCTATACTAATGATCCCAATAGCTGCAGCTGTGAGTGTGCAGGTGGGGCCGCTAGTGCTTTGCAGCCTCTTGTGGATTACGGTCAGTCGGGCTACAGCAGTATCGATGATGGAATCTACCGCATCCGATGGCTATGGAGATCATTTTGAGATTATAGAGTAAGAAGAACAGCAATAGTTGCTGAGTGCTGAGTTAAGAGAGAGATTTTGTGGCAGTGGGTAACGATAAAACCCCGGTTATCCTTTTGGGATACGGGGTTTTATTAGTGCTGAGTGATGAGATTGAGTCTTAATACAGTTTCAGGCCGAACAGGGCTGATGAGTATTTGGCGAAGTCGGACAGGGGCTGGAAGAAGAGACCGAAGTAGATTGTAAGGATCATAAGAGCGGCCATGATAAGGTTGGCAATGATGCCCGGGTTCATGTTCTTTTCTTCTGATTGCGGTGATTCGCGGAGGTACATGTTGAGGGGGATCAACATGTAGTAATAGAGCGAAATGACGCTGGTCATGATGCCGATGAGTGAGAGCCAGATGTAGAGTGAGCCTTTGGCAAGCAGGGCGGAGAAGATCATCAGTTTGCCGATGAAGCCGAGTGTTGGCGGAAGGCCGACAAGGGAGATGAGAAATACTGTGAGTGCTGCTCCGGCGAGTGGCATTTTTTTGCCGAGGCCGCGGTAGTCTTCGAGATTTTCGCTGCCTGTTTTATTGGCGATAAGGATGACAACATAGAAGGCTCCGAAGTTCATGAGGAAATAGGAGAGCAGGTAGAAGAGTGTTGCCTGGGTGCCAAAGGCATCCATAACAATGATACCGAGCAGAAGGTAGCCTGCATGTGCAATTGATGAGTATGCAAGCAGACGCTTGACGTTTTTCTGCCAGAGTGCGACGACGTTGCCGTAGATCATGGATGCAACGGAGAGAAGCATGAGCAGCGAGACCCAGTTGATGCCAATAATATCTTCATAGACAGGACCGCCATGCGGTATGGCTATGTAGAAGAAACGCATAAGGAGAGCAAAGCCGGCAGCTTTTGAGGCTACAGAGAGATAGGCTGTGATAGGGGTCGGTGCACCTTCGTAGACATCGGGAGCCCAGAAGTGAAAGGGTACTGCGCCTATTTTGTAGCCGAATCCTGCAAGAATCAGGAGCGTTGCGAGAATCATCAACAGGGGGTCGTAGCCGTGCTGTGAGAGCTCTGTACAGATGTTGATGAGGTTTGTCTGGGCTGTAAGGCCGTAAATGAGAGAAAAGCCGTAGACCATGAGACCTGATGATACTGCGCCATAGACAAGATATTTAAGCGCGGCTTCCGATGAACGGGGGTTGCGTTTGAAATAGCCTGTAAGAATGAAGGCTGAAAAGCTTACGAGCTCCATCGAGAGGAAAATCATGATAAGATCGGAGGAGGATGCCATCATGATCATACCGATTACCATCGAGATAATGAGCGCGTAGTATTCGCCCATACTTTTCACTTCACTCTCAAACTGTTCGTCGGCCATGGTTATGATGACGGCGAGCATACCGGAGAGAACAAAAAAGTATTTAAAGAAGATGGCGAATTCGTCGAGGACATACATCCCGAAGAAGAGCTCTCCTGCCGGCAGGTTGTGCTGCTGGTAGATGAAAAAGAAGCTGCCCGCAAGCCCGAGAAGGGTTGTTATGGAGAGCAGATTGTTTTTTTTGCCTTTTGCAACGAGATCGATGACGATCAAGAGCATGAAAAGCACGGACAGATAGATTTCAGGTATAAAGAATCCAACGCTCAGTCTTAGACTTGCAATGATACTTTGAATTTCAGCACCTGATGGCAGCTCGAACATAATTCTCTTCGTTTATTCTTTTACCTCATTCAAACAATAATAAATGACCTCTATCTCATCGCGATGGGTGAGAGTACTTCTACAAGTTTGTTAACGCTTGTGGTTATCATACCAAGTATAGGCATCGGATAGATACCGAGGAAGATGGTGATAACAACGAGTGGCACAAGCATGGTGAGTTCGCGTGCATCAAGGTCGATCTTGCCTTTCCAGTCGTGGAAGTGAATGTGCTCGTGACCGTCGGTACCTACTTCAAGATCGTAGGCTGCATCGGGCTTGCGTTTTCCAAGGAACATCCTCTGAAGCGACCAGAGCAGATAGGCTGCACCGAAAACTATACCAAGTACAGATACCATGGCAATGGGACGGGTTGTTACAGAACTGAAGGCACCGACAAAGACAAAGGCCTCGGAGATAAAGCCGCTAAGACCTGGAAGACCGAGTGAAGCAAACCATGCTACGGTAACAATGGCTGCATAGACAGGCATGTAGGAGGAGAGGCCTCCGAATTTTTCGATCTGGCGTGTATGAGCACGATCGTAGATGACGCCGACAAGAAGGAAGAGCATGGCTGTGATGGTGCCGTGGTTGAACATCTGGTAGAGTGCTCCAACCATTCCCTCGCTGTTTCCTGCTGCGAGACCAAGGAGAACATAGCCCATGTGGCTGATGGATGAGTATGCAACCATCTTTTTAAGATCCTGCTGCGCAAGGGCACAGAATGCACCGTAGATAATGTTGATGGCACCGAATATACCGATAACGTACATTGAGGCATGGAAGACTTCCGGGAAAAGCGGGAAGTTGATACGCATCATTCCATAGGTACCAAGTTTCAAGAGCACACCGGCCAGAATTACCGATATCGGTGTCGGCGCTTCAACGTGAGCATCGGGCAGCCAGGTATGGAACGGGAACATCGGAACCTTGATGGCAAAGCCGACAAAGAGAACAATGAAGGCTATGTAACGCCACATGACATTGTGAGGTCCCAGAATGGCATCTTTGATATAGTTTGCCTGGTTTGCCATTGCCACAAGACTGAAGGTGTGGCTGCCGGTGACCGGGTCAATAACACTGAAGTAGAGACCGATCATGACAAGCAGCATGAAGACTGAGCCGAACAGGGTGTAGAGGAAGAACTTGATGGCGGCATATTCGCGGTTCGGACCACCCCAGATACCGATCAGGAAGTACATCGGAAGAAGCATGAGCTCCCAGAATACATAGAAGAGGAAGAAATCAAGTGCTACAAAACATCCCATCATTGCTGATGCGAGAAGGTTGTAGAGGATAAAATATCCTTTTACCTGCTTCTGGATGGTCCAGCTTGAGAGTACGCCGATGGCCGAAACAAGAGCGGTCAGGATGATCATGGTCACCGATATTCCATCGACGCCGAGGAAGTACTCGATGTTCAACGCACCGAATCCGCCGAGCTTGAGACTGATCCATGGCAGCTTTTCAACAAACTGGAACGAACCGAGGGGACTCCCTCCGGGACCTGCAGTTATTCCAGGCAGTGATGGATCATAGGCTCGCCAGATCAGAACTGCCAGCACTCCCTGGGCAAGTGCCGCAAGCAATGAAACAATTCTGATTATCTGCTTTTGCGATGAAGGCACGGCAAGAATAATCAGACCGGCAATAATAGGCAGAAAAACAATTAAACTCAGCATGTTCCGTATCTGTAAGTTTTCAGATTAAAAGTAGATCCTTTTTAATAGATCAGTCGTGTAAAATAAAAGACAAAATAACCGAAGACAACAAGAAGCAGCATGACAACATAGGTCTGAACCTTTCCTGTCTGCAGTTTCCGTAAAACAGCACCTGTGGTGTTGACAAAGAATGCTGTAAAGTTCACCAGACCGTCAACGACATGTTTATCGAAGCTGTTATTGGCAAATGCCAATTTCTTTACAAATAATGCTACACCGTTAACGATACCATCAATAATATTGGTGTCGAACCAGGAGAGCATTTTTGAAAGAAGGACGGAGCCATTGATAAATGTTGCCTGATAGATTTCATCCCAGTACCACTTGTTGAGAGAGAAGAGGTAGAGCGGACGAAGGGCAACGGCTGTTTTATCGGGATCGATGATTCTAAAGACGAAGACTATACCTGCCAAGCTGATTCCGAACACAACCATGATGCTGGAAATATAGATTGCCGGGAAGTGGGCTTCGTGGGCCTTGTGAGCGATTTCGGCCTGGCGCTCATTAATAGTTGGCAGAGGGCTGTGGGCAGTTGGCAGTTGGGTACCGACTGCTAACTGCTGACTGCTGACTGCCGACTTTTCACTGCCGACTGCAGACTGATAACTGCCGACTACTGTTGTCGGGGTTTTGATCATTTTCATGAACCAGCCCTGGGCTCCGTCGAGGGGGTTCGGGGAGTAGACGAAGAATACTGACAGTGCTGCAAGAATGACAAGAGGGGCTCTCATGTTCCAAGAGACTTCGTGCACTTCATGGGCACCGTGATCTTCGCCGTGAGCGTCGTGGGCTCCGTGAGCTGCGTGTGCATCGTGGCCATGGTGGTCGTCTGCAGGTTTCATATGCGTACGGCTTTCGCCGAAGAAGACCAGCCAGATTTGACGGCCCATGTAGAAGGCTGTGAGCATGGCGGAAAAGAATCCGAGAAGCGGAATAAGATAGTAAACGCCACCGCCTTCGACATTGGCAAAACCGATTGCGCCAGCTAGAATAGCATCTTTACTCATAAAGCCGCTGGTAAGAGGCAATCCGGCAAGAGCGAGCGTTGCGAGAGTAAAAGTTGCAAAGGTCCATGGCATGTGCTTGCGAAGACCACCCATCCAGCGCATATCCTGTTCGTGGTGCATGGCATGGATGATAGCACCTGAACCTAAAAAGAGACATGCTTTGAAAAATGCGTGGGTGACCAGGTGGAAAAGCGCGGCCGAGTATGCACCGACACCGAGACCGAGCACCATGTAGCCGAGCTGTGAAACGGTAGAGTAAGCCAGTACCCTTTTGATATCGTTCTGGGTAATAGCGATGGTGGCTGCCATAAACGCTGTGAATGCGCCGATAAAGGCTATGACATGGAGCGCATCGGGTGTAAGGAGTACGAATATACGGGCGACAAAGTATACACCTGCGGCAACCATGGTCGCTGCATGGATGAGGGCTGAAACCGGTGTCGGGCCTTCCATTGCATCAGGAAGCCAGATATGCAGAGGAAACTGTGCTGATTTTCCAACGCAGCCCATAAAAAGCAGGAGGCCTGCGGCGGTGAGCCAGGCATTGGACATTGTGAACTTCCCTGCTGCCAGATTGGCATATATTTCGGTGAAGCTGAAGGTATGGAACTGGGAGTAGAGAATCAGAATGCCGAGCCACATGCCGATATCGCCGACGCGATTGGCAAGAAAGGCCTTTTTCTGTGCATCGGCTGCACTGTCTTTTTCGAAAAAGAAACCGATGAGCAGGTACGATGAGAGGCCGACCAATTCCCAGAAGATATAGATAGAGAAAAGGTTGTCGGATAGTACTATGCCGAGCATTGAGAAAGTGAAGATGCCAAGAAAGGCAAAATACCTTCCGTAGTTCTTGTCACCGGCCATATATCCGGTCGAGTAGAGGTGAACAAGCAGGCTTATCAGGGTAACCATTGCCAGCATGATTGCTGTAAGGTTGTCGATAACTATGCCCATCCTGATTTGCAGAGGACCGATGCCGGGCACTTTGCCGAGATCAATCCAGGTGAAATCCCATGCGACCTTGAATGCAGGATCATACGTCTGTACAATAACGGTCCAGAAGATATAGGCCGATAGTGCAAATGCTGAACCAAGGATTCCCACCCCGACAAAATCGCCACGTCGCGGAAGCCTGCGATTAAAAAAGATAAGAATGACAAACGAGAGCAGCGGCAGCAGCAGTACGACTATTGATAACTGAATTAAACTGTGCATGTTCTTTGAGATGTTTACGCGAAATAAATTGAAAACCCGGGATTCTTTTTTGACACTACGCTCTGTTACTCTTTCATGGTATCTATACTTGAGACATCGACACTCTTGAATATTTTGAAAATATTGATGACGATTGCAAGGGCGATTGCCGCTTCAGCTGCTGCGATAACAATAACAAAAAGTGAGAACATCACCCCGCCCATTCCTCCGTTATACTTGGAAAAAGCAAGAAAATTGATGTTTGCCGCATTAAGTATAAGTTCAACGCCCATCAGGACAACGATGGCATTCTTGCGGGTCATGACGGCAAAGAGGCCGAATCCGAGCAGAAATGCAGATATGGTCAGGTAGTGGTTGAGGCCTATGGGTACAAGATGTTCCATTGTATATTAACCTTATGATTTATTGTTGTCAGGCTTGTCGAAGCGTGCAAGGAATGCTGCTCCGATAAGCGCTGCAAGCAGCAGTATGGAGACCATTTCAAATGGCAGCACATAGTGCGACATGGTTTCATAGCCTATCCGCTCAACAATGCTGCCGTTCAGCTGTTTTTCGGAGGGCATCCAGGTGTGCGTGGTATAAAAGGTATAAAGAAGAGCCCCGATAATGCCGGCAAGGATAACGGTACCGGGTATGACATGCAGGACTTCGCTCTTCAGACCGGGATTCATGATGCTTTTGGTGAACATGACACCGAAAAGAAGGAGCACAAGAATACCACCGACATAGACGACAATCTGTGTAACAGCAATGAAGTCGGCACTCAGGAAGACATAGAGTGCGGCTACACCAAAAAAAGTAAAGAGCAGCGAAAAGGCGGAGTAGATAACATTCCGCGAAAGAACGACAAATGCGGCTGAAAAGACCGTAATAGCTGCAAAGATATAGAAAATGACTGTGTATGTCAGGTTATTCATCATAATGTTCCCGTTATTCTCCATCCGTTTTCGGTGCTTCCTGTGGTGCCTGCTGAGCAGCTTCCGCAGCCTTTCTTTCTTTTTCAGCCTGTGCCCTGGCCTGAATTTCGGCAAGCTTGTTGCGCTTGGCCTGGGCTTCAAGGCGGGTGAGGTTTCCGAAATGATAGAGCATGTTGCTGCGATCAAATTCAGAAAAGTCACTGACAGGGGTATGTACAAGACATTCGGTCGGGCAGACGGTTGTGCAGATACCGCATGTCATGCATTTTGCCACATCAATATCGAAAACAGGAACCCAGAATTTTTTCTGCTGGCCGTCCGAGGTTTTTCCGCAGAGTGCCAGATCATCGGGCGCAACCTTGATGGTTTCCATGACTATGCAGGATATAGGACATGCCCGTTCACACTGGCCGCAGCCGATACAATCCTCGATGTCGTTGTAGAGGCGATAACGGCCGTTTTGTGGCGTGGGGATAACCTCCCGTGGATACTGCAGGGTTACAAGACCATCAACCTGACGGAAATAGTCGACATCATCAACACCGGCATCGCCTTTGCGATGGACAGCATTGAAGAAATGCTTCAGGGTGATTCCCATGCCGGTCGCAATGGTTACTGCTCCGGTTTTTATATTCCTGAAATACTCACTCATAATCTATTGGTCATTACTTTCCTCTAATTGACTATTGAACTCTCTTAAGGAACATATATTACCCAGATGGCCGTAAGCACAAAGCTTATAAAGGCAAAAGGGGTCAAAACTTTCCAGCAGAGGTACATCAGCTGGTCGACCCTTAAACGGGGAAGAGTCCAGCGCAACCACATCTGCACAAAAATAAAGAAGAAACCTTTCATGATAATCCAGAATACACCCCAGACCGGCCCGTTTGTCCAGGCATTGAGGGCAAAGGATCCGAGATCGGGAAGCGGCGAGCTCCAGCCTCCAAGAAAGACTATGGAAATAATTGCGGAAACCATGAACATGCTGCCGTATTCAGCAAGGAAGATAACGGCAAACTTCATACCTGAGTATTCGGTGAAATAACCCGCTACCAGCTCTGATTCTGCCTCGGGAATATCGAACGGGGCACGATTGGTTTCTGCAAGAGAGGCGATAAAGTAGATGAGAAAAGGGAGCCAGGCAATCGGAGACTGAAAAAGAAAGTAGTGTGCGAATCCATAGGAGCCGGTCTGAAGCAGGATGATCTTCTGCATATCGAGCGTACCGGCCATCATGGCACCGCAAAGAAGGGCTATGGCTGCAGGAATCTCATAACTGACGATTTGAGCAACACTTCTTACAGCCCCGTAGAGAGACCACTTGTTGTTTGAACCCCAGCCGGCGGCAAGAATACCTACGACTTCAATTGCAACAATGCCGATTGCAAAAAAGAGTCCGACGTTGAGACTTGCTCCGATAAAGGATGAACTGAAAGGCAGTACAGCGTAAGCAAGGAAAGAACCGACAAAAAGAACGCCGGGACCAATAACGAAAAGAAACTTGTCGGCTGAGGTGGGGACGATGTCCTCTTTCTGCAGAAGCTTCAGAATGTCGGCAATTGTCTGGAGAATACCCCATTTACCAACTTCCATCGGACCAAGACGATCCTGCATGAAAGCCGAAATTTTGCGTTCACCGTAGACGCCATAGGTAAGCGAGTAGAGTGCAATAAAGACAAGTGGTATGGCGGCGAGAATAACCAGACCGAGAGGCATGCCCATCGGATTGAATCCGACAAGAGCTTCGGACCATGTATTGAGAGTGTTACCCATAAGTAGAGGCATACTGATGTGCGACAATGGTGTTAAAATCATCTGTCAACCTCCCCGAGAACGATATCGATGCTGCCGATAATGGCGACAAGGTCGGGGATCAACTGACCTTTTGAAAGGTCTTTCATCGCTGAAAGATTTACGAAGCAGGAGGAACGGGCTTTGCAGCGAAGGGGTTTGGTCGATTTTCCATCACTCTGAATATAAAAGCCAAGCTCACCACGAGGGTTTTCAGCCCGGCCATACACTTCACCGGCTTTTGGCCGAATACGCTTGGGGACAGCAGATCTCGGATTAAAGCCTTCAGCGGAAGGCATTTTGTCGATACACTGCTCGATAATCCTCAGACTCTCTTCCATTTCAAGAGCACGGACAAGGTGACGTGACAAACAGTCGCCGACATCGGATACTTTACCATCAGGTACCGGAACGTCAAAAGCAAGCTCAGGATAGACTGAATAAGGGTCGTTGCGTCTCAGGTCCCACTTGACTCCAGAACCGCGAAGCATCGGACCTGACCAGCCATAGTTAATGGCAACATCTGCCGGCATGATGCCGATTCCTTTTGTCCGCTTGACGAAGATCTCGTTTTCGGTGAGCAGCTTGTAGAGCTCAACGGTTTTTGGCCTGAAATAATTAACGAACTCTACGACTCGCTTGTTGAAATCGGAGGGGACATCATAGGCAAGACCGCCGACCCATATATAATTATAGAGCATACGTGCTCCGGAGGCCCACTCAAGGAGACCGAGAATGATTTCGCGGTCACGGAAGCAGAAAAGGAAGGGTGTAAAGGCGCCAAGGTCAATTCCATAGGTACCGATAGCAACAAGATGTGACGCTATTCTGTTAAGCTCGGCAACTATAACCCTGATAAATTCGACACGACGGGGAATTTCGACGTCGAGAAGCTTTTCAACCGCTATGGCGTATGCAAATTCGCTGTTCATACCTGCCAGATAGTCGAGACGGTCGGTATAAGGGACGATTGCGGGGTAATCAACATTTTCGCATATTTTTTCAAAACACCGGTGCAGGTAGCCGAGATATGGAACTGCCTCGGTAACAACCTCGCCATCAGTAAGGCACTCGAGCTTGAGAACGCCGTGTGTCGAAGGGTGCTGAGGGCCCATTGCGAGAACCATCTGCTCGGTTACAAGGTCCTTTTCAAGCACAACGACGTTGTTGTCTTTTCGGGTAACCCTTATTGAACCCTGTCCAGCTATATCTAATTCCTGCATACGTGAGCTGCTTTTACTATTGAAAACACTGTTAGTAGGGTACCTTGATTCCGTGATAGATTTCCTGAACCTTATAGTCCTTAAGAAGCGGGTAACCTTCCCAGTCGTCAGGACAGAGTATTCTTTTCATATCCGGATGACCGGTAAAAAGCATACCGAACATATCATAAGCTTCCCTTTCATGCCAATTCGCCGTGTGCCAGACACAGGCAACACTCGGGATTGATCCGCCCTGACGGGCACACTTGACCTTGACGGCAATCTTGTGATTGAACTGACCGAGGGATTCGATATTACAGACAATACCCACCTTTTCTTCAGCCTGATAATCAACGCCTGAAAGGCAGGCCATATAATTGAACTGAAGCTTCGAATGATCGCGCATGAAAAGAGCTATCTCAGGCCAGAGCGATAATTCGAGAACCTCGAAAAACGGCATGGTTGCATTGGCATCAAAAGCCGAGACGGCTTCACCAAATTTATCGTGGATAATCGCGTATGCTGCAGCGCTCTGCTGTACCGACTGCGATAAAACTTGTCCTTCTTCCATCTGAGAGTACGCCTGTTTATTTAATTATGCGCCGGAAGCCTTACGCTCCCGCTCAATAACAAACTGAGGATCAACACTTTTTTCTGCGAGTTTTTTCAGTGCATCAGCTCTTGAAATACCGATCTGCTCCATTCGAATCAGCTCCTGAACTTTCATGAGACCACCGATCAGGGATTCGGGCCTTGGCGGACAGCCGGGAACGTAAACATCGACCGGAATAACCCGATCAACACCCTTGAGTACATGGTATCCGTGCTCCCAGTATGGACCTCCACAGTTGGAACAGCTTCCCATTGAAAGAACATATCGCGGTTCGGGCATCTGTTCGTAGAGACGTATCACCCGTTCGGCCATTTTCATGGTTACCGTACCGGCTACAATCATAAGATCGGACTGACGAGGAGAGGAACGGGGGAAAATACCGAAGCGTTCGAGGTCGTAGTTAGATGCATTGGTAGCCATCATCTCGATTGCGCAACAGGCAAGACCGAAACCCATTGGCCATAGTGACGATAAACGGGCCCAGTTAAGGACGTTGTCAACCGATGTTACCAGCACATTATGATTTTTGATCCCGGCATCCAGTAAACCCATAACGAAAAAAGAATATGGTGAATAGTATTTAAGCCCTTTCGGAGGCGGATTTTCCTGACGGCATTTCAGGCATTTTTGGAATATTCGGAGTAGGCCTTACCCAATCCAGATCACCTTTTACCCAGGCATAAGCAAGACCAAGTATCAGAATACCCGCAAAAACAAGAGCCTCAACAAGAGCAAACACTCCAAGGTGCTTGAACACTGTTGCCCAAGGGAAGAGAAAAACAACTTCAACGTCAAAAATAATAAAGATAAGGGCGACGACGTAAAACCTGATATTGAACTTGACCCAGGCACTGCCGACAGCTTCTTCGCCGCATTCGTAGGTTGAGTTTTTGGCAGGGTTAGGTCTTTGGGGACGTAAAAGACGGGCGGTGAGGTATCCTCCGGCAACAAAGACAACGCCGAGGGCAAGGAAAGCAAAAACATTGCCAAAATTACTCAGTGTAGTATCCATGTAGTGCCAATTTGAGTTAATCCCGGTCTTACGACAGAAAATTTTTCAATCCTGTAACGATCTTCCGTGCAGGTGCGCAAATATAAAAAAAAATTCATTTGGACACAGAAAAAAACCTGCTTTTTATCATGAGCGGAACTATTTACTGAAACTTTTTATCAGTTCATCGGAAATGTATACCTGTTTCAAGATATACAGTACACTTTTGTGGCGATTACTGGTTGTTTTTATAAAATTCAGCACCAAGACGGATAAAGAGCTTTAACAATAGAACGGTTGCAATCAGCGCTATAAGCAGATTTGCTCCTTGCGTAACCAGCCATGAGCCTGTAAGAGAAAATAATGGGGGGCCGAGTATGGCTATAAGCAGCATCCAGATGATCGGGGCCCACGCAATGCCGAGCATAATGGGAAGACCGGTTTTCATGAACCGTTTCTTTTGGTCAGAATCAGAAAATAGTTTCATAGTATTATTAAAAAAAGAGAGTTCCGATTTGTTCTGCGAGTTGGGCGTCGAGCGTTTTCAAGAGTTCATACTCGCGTTTCAAACCTTTCATATCACCTCTGGAGAGATAATACATGGCCATCTTGCAGTGTGCTTCAGGGTTATGGGGTTCAAGCTCTATTGCTTTATCAAAAGCTTCCTTTGCCTGGTCAACCTCTCCGAGATCAAGGTAGGCATCACCAAGAACACAGTATATACCGGTATACCCGGGATCAATTTCAAGCCCTTTTTTAAGGGTTTTCAAAGCCTTCTCTTCTTTGCCGAGGGTAAATTGAACGAAACCAAGATGTTTGTATGCCTGCGTGCAATCGGGATCGAGTACGATTGTTTTTAATAGATCGCATCCGGCTTTACGAAAGTTGCTCATTGAGAGATTTGTTACGCCCCTGGCATAGAGGGCCGCTGAGTCGCGACGGTTCAGCCGGACACAGTGATCAAGCAGCTCAAGTGCTTCGGTGTTCTGCTGATTATCAATATAGATCAATGCAAGTTCATAGAGGGTGTCGCGATTGTCGGGCTCCTGCTGAAGTTCGGCTTTCAGTTGATCTCTCTGTGTGTTGTCTGCAGCTGTCAAGGGTGAACTATTTTATCGGTTTACGGTCAAGAGATTCAAAGGCGTTCTGAAGGTTACTGAGCGCCTGAAGGTTTTCGAGCACTTTTTCGGCAAGCCAGTGGCCAAATGCCGGAGTGTCGTTAATACAGCGAACATACTGGGAGAGTGGAAATCCGGCAGCGGCAAGCTTGTTGCCTGCATCATACTCAGTTTCACTGTTGTCGGCGAAAAAGCCGTAGGGAAACATGACGACACCTTCATAGCCCTCTTGCTTAAACTCCGTAAGGGCTTTTTCAATGGTGTCGGATGTCCACTCGCCTCCTGTGGAGTGATTCATGCAGCCCTGGCGAACATCACAGAATATGTTTCGGGGGTCAGCCATGATTTTGCGTTTCATAACATCGAAAAACGCTATGGTCTCTTCGAGTCCACTAAAGACTTTGGGAGGGTTTCCTTTACGATCTTTGACCAGTGTGCCGTGTATGACCAGTACAAGACCGATTTTGCGGCTTGTTTTTGAACGCATTGCCGCTGAAAGCTGCCCGAACAGGTAGTCAATATAGAGGCGATGGAGACGGTCGTCCTGCCAGAGTCTGCTTAAGACTTTTACCTTGGCAAAGGCGCTGTCGGCATAGACATCAATAACCATCTGGCAGGCTATACCACATGAAAAGGCGGATTCAACAGGAATCATCGGCACCACCACAACCCCGTCATAGTGGCGCTGCAACTGCTGAAGCATATCGTCGAGGTAGGGTGGCACAAAATAATAGGCATCTACTACGTTGACATCAGCATCAGAAAGAAACTGATTCCCGCTTTCGGCAATACATCCTGCCAGTCTCTTTGTTTGAGAGCGATTGATTGCAAGCAGAGAGGAACTGTAACGATTGAGCTTCCAGTTTATGTAGTGCTTTGTTGAGCGGTAATCGGCAATGAAATAGATCATTGCTGTCGGTATTTTTACAATCTGACGAGTGACAACCTTGAGAATTCGTCTCGAACTCGGCCACAGGGTTCTAACTGTAAGCTTTTCAACTTCTCCGTAGGTCGTAACAACAACAGCATATTTTTTCCTGTTCACAGTCCGGTCCACCATTTTAACTCGGCATACATAACTGTAAAACCAACTATTCCGCCTATGAGGGTTTGCATGAAATTATGTGCTTTCAGGAAAATTCGCGACCACATGAGCAGTGGCACGAGGGGCAGCAACCATAACGAAACAGAACCGAACTGCATAAAAAGCAGCGCGAGGGATGATGTGAAGGTGAAAAGATGAATGCTGATTTTCCATTGAAGGGTGATCAGAAGAATAAAGACCGTATTAACTGCATTGAAAAGCAGAATACCGGTCAAGAGTTTCGGGGGATGAAGATGCTTCATAAACTCGTACCCAAGGGCATTGACAGCAACAAGCACAAGAAGCGGAAGGAACCGCTGCTCGCGAAAGGAGATGTTGAAGTCAGAAATCTTCCCTATTTTTTTAAGGCCGGAAATCAGAAAGATCGGGGCAAGAGTGCTGGCAAAAAAAAGAACCATCAGGTATGATATACTGTTGGCATCATCACCGTACCCTCTTGTTACTATTGCATAATACGCTATCGGTGCAACCACAACCGGACTGATCACCCATGAAAGAAAGTTTGCAAAACGGCTTAGGTCAAACTGCATGGGCTTAAAACGATAAACGAAGATGAAGATTGTTGAGAAGTTGCAGCAAAAGTATCTTGAAATATAGTTTTTATTAAAATTAAAACCACGTATATTCTTGTTCTGTAATGCGAGAGTGGTGAAATTGGTATACACGCTAGTCTTAGGAACTAGTGCCGTGAGG